>CAZHYS010000028.1:0-1731 GCA_964536975.1 uncultured Gammaproteobacteria bacterium | reverse complement strand
TAATTTTTTATTGGTATGTATTTTTGACAAATATTTTATTTTGTCATACAATAGAATTATGAATACTTTCACTCAAAAATCAGGCTTGTTGTTGGGATTGTTGCTGCTCACGCCAATGAGTGGAAGTTTTGTTCGTGCTTAGCTGAATAACACCAGATAATCACCAACCAGCCTTCCACTGCGGAGGGCTGGTTTTTTTGTGATCGTTTTGGGTTTGTAAAAGCCAAAAGAGGAGGACAAACAATGGCTCTATCGATTTTTGTGGCAAAAGATGGCAAAGAGAGATCTTTGGCTGAAGCCGGGGATTCTCTCCAAGGAGAATGGTCGCAAGTGGCCAGAATGTTGGGTCGGACTGATTTGCCAGAGTACGCCGGCGGGTTTGTGGCCGTAATTGACCCGACGGTTAGAAGCGTGGGGGTTGCAATTTTGGCGGAGGGGGCGAGGCCGCCAGGGCTCGCTCATCTCAATTCCAAGGCCATTATTGCAAATGGCAGCATTGATCCGGCTTATATCAGGAGGCAGGTTAGGCAGTTTGCGTTTGATTTTATTAGAAAAGAGCATGATCGCCATGTGGCGGAAGCGAAGCAGTGCGCGGCGGCGCTGGAGCACCTTCGGCCGGATTGGTTGGGATCGTTATAATTTGTCGCGGGCATTCGGTAGTCGGATGCCCGCTGTTTTTATTGCCAAAAATTTTCAAAAATAGTAAGATTAAGTCATTAAATACGCAAAAATTATGCTGGAAATAAAAAATACCTTAACGAAGAAGAAAGAGCCGTTTTCGCCGATTAAAGACAAGACGGTTGGCTTCTATCAATGCGGGCCGACTGTTTATTGGACCCAACACATCGGCAATATGCGGGCAATGGTTTTGGCCGACCTAATCCGCCGGTCTTTGGAATATCTTGGCTATAAAGTGAAGCTGGTGAGAAATTATACCGATGTCGGCCATTTGACTAGCAATGAGGATGAAGGTGAGGACAAAATGATCAAGGCGGCGCGGCGGGAAAACCAGTCGCCGGCTCAAATTGCCAAGAAGTACATTGATATTTTTGAGGCAGACGTTGCCGCTCTAAATTGCGAGGTACCTTGGAAAAAACCGCGAGCGACTGAATACATCAAAGAGATGGCCAGAATGGTCCAAACACTAATAGATAAAGGTTTTGCTTATGCGACCGATTTAGCAATTTATTTTGACGTGTCCAAGGTAAAAAATTATACGCAATTGTCCGGTCAGGATTTAGACAAAAATATTTCCGAGGCGGGCAGGGGCGAAGTTGGCGATCCGGGCAAAAGACAGCCGGCGGATTTCGCGATTTGGTTTTTTAAAGCCGGCGCGCATCGAAAAGCTTTGCAGACTTGGAAAGCAAAATTCAAAAATATCAATCAGCCGGTGACGGAAGGATTTCCCGGCTGGCATTTGGAATGTTCGGCGATGAGCAAGTCACTGCTCGGCGATACGATAGATATCCACATGGGCGGGGTAGAGCATATTCCCGTCCACCATACCAATGAAATCGCGCAAAGCGAAGCGGCCAACGGCGTGAAATTTGTCAATTATTGGCTGCACAACGAGCACTTGACAGTGGATGGCAAAAAAATGAGCAAATCAGAAGGCACTAGCTATACTTTGGCGGATATAATTCAAAAAGGTTATGATCCTTTGGCGTTGAGATATTTTTTCTTGTCTGCGCATTATCGGAGCAAGCAGAATTTTACCTGGGAGGCGCTGGA
>CAZHYS010000027.1:0-2344 GCA_964536975.1 uncultured Gammaproteobacteria bacterium | reverse complement strand
ATTCCCCCGGCGGGCCGAGTTTGTGCTAAAATTATTACTAGTCCCGGCCACATGAAGCGGATGATCGCGGCCTTGGAAGAGAATTTGAAGAAGTACGAAGAAAAGTTCGGCCCGGTGGAAAAAGCCGAAGGCCCGAAGGGGCAGATTGGATTTTAAGAGATGGCGATACCAATATACTAATACATACCAATGATACAAATCATTAGTATTATTAGTATCAATTCGTATATTAGAATCATCTTTTATTCGTATCATTAGTATAAATTAGTATATTAGCATCGTTATCTATGCCAAGAGACTACTACGACATTTTGGGAGTAAAGAAGGACGCCAGCCAGGAAGAGATCAAAAAAGCTTTCCGCAAATTGGCGCATGAGCATCACCCGGATAAGGGCAATGGCAACGGCGACAAGTTCAAGGAAATCAATGAGGCCTATCAGACGCTTGGCAACGAAAACAAGCGCCGGCAATATGATCAATTCGGGCAATCATTCAGTGGCGCCGGCGGACCCGGCGGCGGTTTTAATTACCAAGATTTTGCCCGGGCGCAAGGCAACAATCCTTTCGGCGGCGGCTTCAATCAAAGCAATGTCCATTTTGATTTTGGCGATATGGATGATCTGGGCGATCTTTTCGGCAGCTTTTTCGGCGGTGGGGCGCGGCAAAGTTCTCGTCGCCAGCGAGGCAGTGATGTTGAAGTAGATTTGGAAATTGATTTTGACGAAGCGGTTTTTGGCGTGGAGAAAATATTGGATTTGTCCAAGAGGGTTTTATGCGATAACTGCGGCGGCACTGGCGCCGAACCAGGCTCAAAAATAGTTGACTGCAAAACTTGCGGCGGTACTGGGCGGGTCGTTCGCAGCCAGCAAACGATTTTTGGCGCTTTCCAGAGCCAGTCGGTTTGTCCTGATTGCCGCGGCGAGGGCAAAAAATACGAAAAAAGATGTTCCAAGTGCGGCGGTGGCGGTGTTGTCCATGGCAGTGAAAAGATAAAAGTCAAAATCCCAGCCGGCATTAATAGCGGCCAGAGCATCAAATTGTCCGGCCAGGGCGAGCCGGCGCCTAAGGGCGTATCCGGCGATTTGTATATCCGCGTGAGAGTGAAAGCCAGTCGGAAATTCCAGCGGCAGGATAATAATATTTTGACCACTGAACATTTGTCGTTGAAACAAGCGATTCTTGGCGATAAGATAGAAGTGGAGACAGTGGATGGTCCGGTCGCGCTCAAAATTCCTGCTGGCACCCAGAGTCATACCGAATTCCGTCTCAAAAACAAGGGTATTCCGCATTTGGGCGGCCGCAGCCGCGGCGACCACATCGTCACCGTGATCGTTGACATTCCCCGCAACGCCGACCGGAAAATGAAAAAGTTGTTGGAGGAATTATAAAAAGGTCGGCAGCAGCCGACTCCATGACTTTATAAACTTTATAGACTTTACAAACTTTTAACTTGTTATGCTCGTCTCCTTCCTCCTAATTTTTCTTCTTCTCGCCATCATCGCCTTGATAATGATGTTGTCTGTTGTTATCGGCTTAGTCCGTACCGGCGGCGTGCCTTTTATTTCTTCCAACCAGAAAGATTATGCCGCGATTTTGGACGCGGCGGCAGTGAAAGCGGGGGAGACGATCGTTGATCTCGGCTGCGGCAAAGCGCATTTTCTGATCCAGGCGGCGAAGACCCGCGGCGCCAAAGGCATTGGCTATGAATTGACGCTTTGGCCTTATCTGTGGGCAAAATATAATATCTGGAAAAATAAAGCGCCGGTGGAAATTTATCGCCGGAATTTTTTTTACGCTGATTTGCGCGGTGCCGATGTAGTATTCTGCTATCTTTTTCCGTCAGTGATGGCCAAGCTGGAAGATAAATTCGCTGTTGAGCTCCGTCCCGGCAGCCGAGTGGTGAGCTATGGTTTTAAACTGCCCAATCGTCGGCCGGATAAAGAGGTGATTACCAATGATGACAACGTGGAGTTGGGGAGGATTTTTGTTTACAAGTATTGAGTCAGTCGAAAGTCAAAAGTTGCAAAGTCTTTAAAGTCATTTTATCTTTGACTTTTTGACTTTAATAACTTTATAGACTTTACGGACTGCCTCTATTCTTGATTTTTTCTCTTTTTTACGCTATAATAATTTTTGCCTAATAAGTCAATTTAAAAAATAAGAAAATTTGCCGCCATCCCCTCGGCTACGCTCGGGGCAGGCTAAGCGGCTTACGGACATCCTTAAAAATATTATACAATCTGCCGCCATCGTCTAGTGGCCCAGGACGTCGCCCTCTCACGGCGAAAACCGGAGTTCAACTCTCCGTGGCGGTACAAAAAATAAATCCCCGCAACGACTCTCG
>CAZHYS010000026.1:0-4333 GCA_964536975.1 uncultured Gammaproteobacteria bacterium | reverse complement strand
TACGGCGTGACGCAGTCCGCCTCCAGAGGAACAGATTAATTCTTACGGCGTGACGCAGTCCGCCTCCGCCTATGCTATGCCGAGACAAGTCCGCCAGATGGTTTGCGAAGGCGACACATTCGCGAAAATTATGTATTATATCTATAGTTTAAAATGTAAGGATGGATATTATGTTGGCTGTACTAGTGATCTTAAAGATAGACTTTGCAGACATCAATGTGGTCATGTCCCGGCGACCAAGGATAGATTACCCGTGATACTGGAATTCTATATCGTCGTTCAAGACAAGTATAAAGCGTTTGAGATAGAAAGATATTTTAAGTCTGGTTCCGGTCGAGCGTTTATAAAAAAGCATTTTTAAATAATAAATATAGGTACAGGAATGGCTGAGCGGGTTGGATGCGACCAATGGAAGCATTCAACGGGCGGTAAAAAATCGCCCGGGCAGACGCTCAGCACGACTTTTTGATCGAGGATATGCCAAAATTTATTTTTTTAAAAAGTTAAGAATTTGACAGTTAATTGTTAAGTGTTAACTGTTAATAGTTATTAATGGAGAGATGGCTGAGCGGCTGAAAGCGGCGGTTTGCTAAACCGTTATACGTCTTTTTTGGGCGTATCGAGGGTTCGAATCCCTCTCTCTCCGAACGAACAAAGTGATAGAGGGGGGGGTATTAATTTTAAAAATATGGAAATCAAAGACAAAGGATTACACCGCATCACTTCCACGGCGATAATCTATAAGGAAGAAAGCGGAGCGTTTAAATATTTGATCACCAAGCGGGCTTTGACCAAAAAAGCTTTTCCCGGCAAATGGACGGTGCCGGGCGGGGGATTGGAGACAGATGATTATACTGACACGCCCAAAACCACCAACGACCATTGGTACTATGCTATTGAGACTTCATTAAGACGGGAGATCAGGGAGGAAGTGAATTTGGAAGTGGGGAGAGTAAAATATCTATTGGATATGGCGTTTATCCGTCCTGACGGGACGGCAGCGATAATTTTGAGTTTTTACGCTCCATATCTGTCCGGCGAGGTCAAGCTTGATGAGGATAGCGCTGACTATGCCTGGTTGACTTATGAGGAGTGCAAGAGTTATGATTTAATAGAGGGCATCTTGCAAGAAATTGAAATGGTTGATAAGATACTTACTGGCCGAGAGAGCGAAGATAGCGTCAAATTTGAGAAATAATTCAAAAATATGGAGGAAACCAACGCGCCCCAGCTATCAGAAGTGATATTCTCCTGGAATGTCCCGGAGTATTTCCGTTATTCCCGCGGCAAGTGGTGGCATGTGATTTCGTTGGCGGCACTGGCGCTGGCCATGGCTTGGTCAATAATTGTTAAGAATTATCTTTTGGCGGTTTTCTGCGTCCTGTTTTATCTGGTGGTGATAATTTATAATTTGCGTGAGCCGGAAGTGGTGGAGTTTGTTATTACGCCGGACGGGGTGAAATTCGGCCGATTTTTTTACGGCTACGATATGATTGATGATTTTTTCATCGTCTATCAAGATCAGGGAACTCGCAATTTATATTTTGATTTCAAAAATCCATTGCGCGGCCGCTTGGTGATTCCTTTGGGCGATCAAGATCCGATTGCCATCCGCGCTTTCTTGTTGCAATTTTTGGCGGAAGATTTGGATCGCAAAGGCGAGCCGATATCCCAGCAGATCGGACGTTGGCTGAAGTTTTAGGGAGGTATATTTGTGGCTATAGCTCAGCTGGATAGAGCGTCGGCTTGCGGAGCCGGAGGTCGCAGGTTCAAATCCTGCTAGCCACGCATTTTTAGCCCGCCTGATTTTGGCCGGGCCCTTAGTCAAATTTCTGCTATGCTGACTTTAAATTCCCAGGTGTCGGAACTGAACAAAGTCGGAAAACAAATGGCTGCCAAATTGGGGAAGATTGGAATTGAGACCATCAAGGATCTCATTTTTTATTATCCTTTTCGTTATGAGGATTACAGCCGCTTGTCGCCGATAAACCGGCTTGAGGCGGGGATGACGGTGACAGCCAAAGGCAAAATTACCTTGATAAAAAATAGCCGCAGCCCGCGAAAAAGAAAAATCATTACCGAAGCAATCGTTGAGGATGACACCGATCAAATCAAGACGGTGTGGTTTAATCAGCCGTGGATTGCCAAAAACGTTAAGGCAGGAGACGAAGTCTATCTGTCGGGAAAAATCGTCGGTGATTTGTTTAATGCTTATTTTTATTCTCCAAATTATGAAAAGGTCTCCGCTTTCACCACCAACACCGCTCGCCTGGTGCCGATTTATTCCTTGACCGAAGGCGTGACCAACAAGCAACTGCGTTTTTTGATGAAGACGGCAGTGGGTTTGGCCGGCGAAGCCGAAGATCATCTGCCGCCGGAAATAAAAAAGAAAAATAATCTGGCGGATTTGGCTTGGTCGCTCAAAACGATTCATTTTCCGGAAGATAACCGTGCTTTATCAATCGCCAAAAAACGCCTGTCATTTGATGAATTGTTTTTCCCGCAATTATGGTCTCAACTGCTCAAGCGGAAATTAAAGGAAAAAAAGTCTCCGACAATTTCGTTTCATCAAGATGAGACGAAGGAGCTCCTTGGTCGGTTGGATTTTGAATTGACGGCTGACCAAAAAAAAGCGGCTTGGCAGATAATCAAGGATTTGCAAAAAGACGAGCCAATGAACCGTTTGCTGGATGGCGACGTCGGTTCCGGCAAAACCCTGGTAGCGGCCATAGCGGCCTATAACACGGTTTTGAGTGGCTGCCAGGCGATTTTCATGGCGCCGACCGAGATCCTGGCCAGACAGCATTTTTTGACGTTAAGCGGCCTTCTGGGGTCAAATAGGCCAAAAATAGGCTTAGTGACTGGCAGTCGCCGGATTATCGGTGATGAGCCGGTAGCCAAAAAAGAATTTTGGCGATGCGCGCAAGCCGGGGAGATTGATATCATTGTTGGCACGCACGCGCTTATTCAAGAGGGAGCGGATTTTGGCCGGTTGGGGCTGGTGGTGGTAGATGAACAACATCGTTTTGGCGTGGAACAAAGGCAACTACTCAAGGAAAAATCCGTTCTGACGCCGCATTTTTTGTCGCTCACGGCCACGCCTATTCCGCGGACTTTGGCCTTGGCTTTTTATGGTGATTTGGATTTGTCAGTAATTCGTCAGTCGCCCAAAGGCCGCAAAAAAATAATCACCCGGGTTGTTCCGGCTGATAAAAGACGGCTGGCTTATGAATTTATTTTGAAACAAATCAATTCCGGCCGGCAGGTGTTTGTCATTTGTCCGCTGATTGATCCGTCTGATCGGCTGGGGGTCCGCTCGGTGACGGAAGAATTTGAGAGATTGGATAAAAATGTTTTTCCGGATTTGAAAATAGGTCTTTTACATGGCCGGCTCAAATCAGTCGAGAAGGAAAGGGTGATGGCGGAATTTGTCGAGAACAAGATAAAAATTTTGGTTTCCACTTCGGTGGTGGAAGTCGGCATTGATGTACCAAACGCGACCGTGATGATGATAGAAGGAGCGGAGAGATTCGGGCTGGCTCAATTACACCAATTTCGCGGTCGGGTCGGCCGTGGCGAATATCAGTCGTATTGCTTTTTATTTTCTGATAATTCCGGTCGCGAGCAGATTGATCGACTGGAGATTATGACCAATTGCTACGATGGATTCGCGTTGGCGCAAAAAGATTTGGAACTTCGGGGGGCGGGCAAAATTTACGGTCTGGAGCAATCGGGATTTTCAGATTTTAAAATCGCCGACATCAGTGATTTGGATATGTTGGCCACCGTCAGGAGCGCGGTTAGGGATTTTTTAGAAAGATACGATATTGATGATCGTCCGGCGGTAAAAGAAAGATTGGAAAAATATAATTTTGTTGAGCATTTGGAGTAGGTTTGTTTGTTGGAAAATTAATTTGACAGAAAATGAATCGTTTGTTATAATTATATGGTGATTGTGTTGGTATTGGCGGTAAGGAGGCGCCAGTATTGATTGGTAAAATAGTATGAGTTTTTTTGGGTGTTTTTTCTAGCAAGGGTTTAGGAAGGAGAATGGCAAAATGGAAAAGGTGGTTTGTGGAAGGCGGGGGTGTACTAATATCATCCCGCCTGAGAGGGTTAAGTTTTTTCAAGAGAACAAACCCGGTCAATTGATGGTTTGTATTTTTTGTCAGAAGAGGGATGAGGAGGAGGCGGATCAAGCCGAAAGATGCCGAAAAATTCGGGCCGGCGAAATAAGGATGTCCCGGCCGACTCGGTGCACAAAAAGGGGAGAATATCTTCGTGTTTGAAGATCTCCCCATGTCTGATTAGCTTGGGCGATTTATTGTTTTTT
>CAZHYS010000025.1:0-5429 GCA_964536975.1 uncultured Gammaproteobacteria bacterium | reverse complement strand
GTGCGCCCACTGGGACTCGAACCCAGGACCATCAGCTTAAAAGGCTGTTGCTCTACCAACTGAGCTATAGGCGCATGTATATAAATATCAAACTTGTTTATTTTTTAGAGTACGTTCTTATTCGGCCTTCGGCCGAAGTTGCTCTTCCCGGGTTAGCGTAAAATTCACCCAAAACAGATCCGCAAATTTAGGCAACCACAATGAAAATTATAACAAATAAAAATGGTTTTGGCAAGGGCAAAAACCCGTGCATAATTTGTTTAAAACCAGTGGTTGCTAAAAGCTGGCCAATCGGTTAAAATATACCCGTACCAATAACCTCTTCTATGGCCGGAGAAAACAAAGATTTCTTGGGCAAAGTGCCGCCACAAAATCAAGAAGCCGAGCAGTCGCTTTTGGGCGCGCTTTTGATTGACAAAGACGCCATTGTCAAAATCGCCGACATCATCACCGGTGAAGACTTTTATGAGGATCGCCACGGCCTGATTTATGAGACGATTTTGGAATTGTTTGAAAGAAAAGAAGCGATAGATCTATTGAGTCTGGCTAGCCGCCTGGCGGAAAAGGGCGTTTTGGACCAGATCGGCGGCCGGAGCTATCTCATCACTCTTACCAATCAGACACCATCAGCCGCCCATATTGTCTCCTACGCGCAAATAATCCAAAAAAAGGCCACCCTGCGCCGGCTAATTACTGCCGCCAACAATATCTTGGAATTAGGCTATCATGAAGAAAAAGAAGTCAATGAAGTCTTGGACAAGGCCGAACAATCAATTTTTTCTGTTTCTCAAAAATATCTCAAAGAAAAGTTCACGCCAATTCGGGAAATCCTGACCGACGCTTTTGACCGCATTGATCAGCTCCATCGCGAAAAGGGGCAATTGCGCGGTATTCCGACCGGATTTAGCGACCTGGATAATCTGCTGGCCGGATTGCAAAAATCAGATTTGGTAATTCTAGCGGCTCGGCCGTCAGTCGGCAAAACTTCGCTGGCGCTAGACATCGCCCGCAACGTCGCTGTCAAATACAAAAAATCAGTCGGCATCTTCTCGCTGGAAATGTCCAAAGAGCAACTGGTGGATCGCTTGATTTGCGCCTCGGCCGGAGTCGGACTGTGGAAAATGCGCACCGGCCGCTTATCGGAAAGCGGCGACGATTTTCCGCGCATCGGCCAGGCCATGAGTGAACTGGCTGAAAGCAATATTTTCATTGACGACTTTGCCAATACCAACGTAATGGAACTGCGGACCAAAGCGCGCCGACTCCAAATGGAGCATGGCCTTGATCTGATTGTCCTGGATTATCTGCAACTAATGGAAGGCACGGGCAACCACAGCAGTGATAACCGCGTCCAAGAAATCGCCGAGATTTCCCGCGCGCTCAAAGGCATCGCCCGCGAACTGAATGTGCCGGTCTTGGCGCTGTCTCAATTATCTCGCGCGGTAGAGGCGACTCATCCGGCCATACCAAAATTGTCCCATTTGCGCGAATCAGGATCTATTGAGCAAGACGCCGACGTGGTAATGTTTATCTACCGCAAATCAGCCGACCGCGGCTACGATATCAATTCCCTCTCCGAGGAGGACCGCTATACCGCGGAAATCCATGTCGCCAAACACAGAAACGGCCCAACCGGCGTCGTTAGGCTATTTTTTGACGAAGATAAAGTCAGCTTTAAGAATTTGGCAAGCGGGGCGGCGGCAAACGAAGAAAAAATTGATCACGAGGTAAAAGCGATTTTTTAAAAAAAATAATTTACTAACAAAATATCTAAATTATGTTCGGACAATTAAAGCAGCTTCAAGAATTGAAAAATCAGGCTGACAAAATCAAGCAAGAGTTGGCCAAAGAGACGGTTGAAGGCGCGGCCGAAGGCGGAAAGGTCAAAATCATTATGGACGGCAATCAGGAAGTGCAAAAGGTGGAGATTAGCGACGAATTACTTGCCGACAAAAACCGGCTGGAAGACGCGATTACCAAGGCGGCCAATGACGGAATAAAAAAAGTCCAACGGGTAATGGCGCAAAAAATGTCACAACTTGGCGGCCTGGGCTTGCCGAGAATGTAACTGGGGAAATTATAAATTTAACCTGCCTGCCGGCAAGCAGGCGGCGGGCAGGAATTTAAAATCCCAAAGCAGGCTTAATTAATACAATATTTAGAATAAAAAAAGACCGTAGCGTCGCCATGTTTGCCAAGGTGTGGCAACGCTACGGAATGTAGTCGGGGAAAATGCTTGAATTTACCGTTTCGGGGCAATGCTCGCCCTAAGGCAAGCAGCGATGGTGAGCGGCCGTGGCGCTCAAAGAAAACCAGCGACCGCGATATCCCTGGGCGATCTCAGGGCCACATATCGAGTCATCTGTACCACCTCCCGATTCTGTTCGCGTCTCCGACCTACTTGGCGGCCACGTCCTTCTTCTTGTGGACCGGCGTCTTCTCCAATGCCATGGACCGGGACATCATCACCACCAACATAAGCCTATACCCTCCTGGAGTCTGAATCGTTTCTTTCCGCTGGACGACACGTCCGACCAAAAATAGAGAACGAGGAATCCCCAATCCTTCCGCGGAGTACCGTGAAAATATCTGGATCCTCTTGATCTCTCACCGCCGCTAATTGGCAGTTCGGCCTGAAAAGAAAACGACTCACTGTAAAAATAGTAACAAAATATCCAAAATAAATCAATAAAAATGTATCCACAGCTGATTCAAAACCTGATTGACCAGTTCGCCCGTCTTCCGGGCATTGGTCCGAAAACCGCCGAACGGCTGGTTTTTTATCTGCTCAATCAACCGCCAGATCGGCTTCATCAGTTTGGCGAAGCCATTGAACATATCAAAGACAATGTCAAAATTTGCCAGACCTGTTTTAATTTTTCCGACAGCGATCCTTGCTTTGTCTGCGCCGATAGCCGCCGCAACCAGAAGATCATCTGCGTCGTAACCAAGCCCCAAGATTTGGCTATGATTGAAAAGGCCAAGATATTTGACGGCCGATATCATATCCTTGGCGGTAACATTAATCCGGCGGATGGCATTGAGCCAAATGATATCCGTATCAGCCATTTAATTGAAAGAATAAGAAAGGACGAGGTAGAAGAAATAATTTTGGCGCTTAATCCCGACATCCCCGGCGAAACCACTACTCTTTATCTCGCCAAACTGCTCCGGCAGTTCCAAAATATAAAAATAAGCCGCTTGGGACGCGGCTTGCCGACTGGCGCGGATTTGGAATACACGGATGAAATTACGATGGAGAATGCATTTAAGGGAAGACAGCCGCTTGGATGAGGATGGTGATTGTAATTGGTAATTGGTAATTGGTAACGAGTAGCCAGTAACGGATAATATCATTCGGAGCTCATAACTCGCGACTCATAACTCGGAACACCACATAACGCATAACACGAAACATGGAACATTAAAATCACAAATTCAAAATCATAAATAACAAATAAATTTCAAATTCAAATATCTCCTCATAATCACTAAGCCCATCCGCGTCAGAATCGGCCCTGGTCGGATCGGTGCCATACATTTTTTCCTGATAATCGCTAAGTCCGTCATGATCGGTGTCATAGATCATTTCCATCATTTTTTCCTTCTCCTTGAGCCGCTTCTGCTCAATGATTTTTTGGATTTTTTTGGCGGTTTTCCCCATATGATTTAATTTATTTTAACATAAAGAAAAGGAAAAAGAAGCAACGGAAAATGTTGAAAATATTTTAAAATAAAACAAAACTCTCCCGCCAAAACGGGAGAGAAATGAAGCAAGTTGCGAGGGAAGCGGACGAAAAGCCGGCGTCCCAATGATTGTCAAGCCAGTTGTAGTTCCAGTGCCACTTGGAGCCATCGGAATACAGATACAACACGTACCGGTTGCCGTTCGGGTTCCGCAAAAAATATATAAACGCCTTCCGTGCCACCGCCCCTTGTCCGCCAATTAGCGGACTTGGAGCTGTATCGTATTTGGTATCTAAAATACCCTAGCGTTTATACCAAGTAACTTCGTTTTTTAGCCCCATATTCTACGCTATCCCAAACCGTGATCGGAGATATTCTGAGAGATATGGCGACTGGATTCGGTAGCGGGAAGCCTTGACCGCCCGCGTATTCACCTATTACCATTTTTATTATACAAAATAAAAAGGCTCGTGTCACTCCAAACGGATATACCGGAGTGACACGAGCCGCGAATTCGGGGGGGGGAAGTCCAAAGGGCTAAGGATCCAAGGGCTTAAAAACCCAAAGGATCCTAGCGCTAAGGGCTAGTTACTTGCGAGGGAAGCGGACGAAAAGCCGGCGTCCCAATGACAGTCAAGCCAGTAGACGTAGTTCCAGTGCCACTTGGAGCCATCGGAATACAGATACAACACGTACCGGTCGCCGAGCGGGTCCCGCAAAACAAGCCCGAGGAAGGATATGCGCGTCACGCCTTGGCGACGCAATTTCTCCAAGACGCTGTCTTCGCCCTTGGCTTGATAATCCTCCCACAACGAGCGAAAGGACTTACCGCCGAGTTGGATCTTGTTGGTGGCCTTGGCGCGCCGGAGATTCTCCTCACCGCCGATTGACTGGCCGTCTCCCTCCTTGAGATGCGTCTCAAAGATGACTTTCTCCCAGTCAATGACCGAGAGATTGTCCTCGCGCGGGTCGCGGTCTTCTTCGCCTTCCAGGCCATTGCCGTCAGCCGGACCCTTCCAGACCGACCAGCCTTCGCCGAAAAAGTCGGCGAGGTTGAACGGCTTGTCGCACGCGAGCTTCAAGGACTCGCGGACGATCTTGGCCAAACCCAGAAGCACGAGCTTCAGATGATCCAATACGCCGTCCTTGTTCTGACCGAGGGTGGTGATATCACCCGCCGTAAATCCGTGCGCCTCCAACGCGTCCACAAGCTGGTGACTTTGACCTTCAATATAAGAGGACATGTCCTCCTCCTTTCTTGGCACATGTGCCATTTTTGCCAATAAGCCGCCCAATACGGCCATAGCCAGAAAATACCAATTGTAGCGTCATCCCGACTAAGTGAAGCCCTCCCGTCCCGAGTGCCCGGGACGGGAGGGACGAACGCATGGAGGGATCCCTCCACGGAGTTTACCCTGAGCGTAGTCGAAGGGGTCGGGATGACACGGGAGGACTTTATCAAGATAATATTTCAGTATCTTTTGGCTATGGCCGTTTTTTTGCCAATAATTGCTTGTAAGGTACTAATATATAATTATAGCATATCTAAAATATTTTGTCAATAGCAACTAAATATTTTGTTTAAAATAAGGGAAAAAGTAAAAAAAATTGTTAAACTGTTATATTGTTAAATGTAAGATTTGCCAGAGTTATTTACAGTTAGCCGTTCCCTCCCCCTTTACAAGGGGAGGGTTAGGGAGGGGTAATTGAGGTAAATATCATACATTAATTTACCCCCTCCT
>CAZHYS010000024.1:0-6309 GCA_964536975.1 uncultured Gammaproteobacteria bacterium | reverse complement strand
GCCGCGCCGACTTTCTGAATTTCGGCAGACAGAGCGTCGTAATTCTTCTGAATCAAATCCTTGTCCTCGCCGTCCTTGGACTTCTTCAAATCTTCCACTTTGTCCATCACATTCTTTCTGGTCTCGGCGTCCACTTTGTCGCCGGCATCGCGCAAGGTTTTCTCGGTGGTAAAAATGAGATTTTCCGCTTGGTTTTTCAAATCAATCAACTCCCGCTTCTTCTTGTCATCTTCGGCATGAGCGGCCGCGTCAGTCTTCATTTTTTCAATTTCATCTTTGGACAAGCCGCTGGAAGCAGTGATGGTGATGTGCTGTTCCTTGCCAGTCGCCTTGTCTTTGGCTTTGACATTCAAAATGCCATTGGCATCAATGTCAAAAGTCACTTCAATCTGCGGGACGCCGCGCGGAGCCGGCGGAATGCCATCCAACACGAATTTGCCGAGCGTCTTATTGTCCGACGCCATCGGCCGTTCGCCTTGAAGCACATGGATTTCCACTGCCGGCTGATTATCGGCCGCGGTGGAAAAAGTCTGCGATTTGGAAGTCGGGATGGTGGTATTTCTTTCAATCAGCGGCGTCATGACGCTGCCCAAAGTCTCAATGCCCAAAGTGAGCGGCGTCACATCCAAAAGCAAGACGTCTTTGACGTCGCCTTGGAGCACACCAGCTTGCACTGCCGCGCCGGCGGCCACCACTTCGTCGGGATTGACGCTGATATTGGGCTTCTTGCCAAAAAATTCTTCCACTTTTTTCTGCACCAACGGCATTCTGGTCATGCCGCCGACCAAAATCACTTCTTCAATATCCTTGGTTTCCATGCCCGCATCCTTGAGCGCCTGGCGGACCGGAACAAAAGTCTTTTCTACCAAATCGCCGACTAATCCTTCCAGTTGCGCCCGGGTAAACCGCAAATTCAGATGCTTGGGATTGCCATCCGACCCTTGGGTGATAAACGGCTGATTGATTTCAGTCTCCATCTGGGTAGAAAGTTCAATCTTGGCTTTCTCGGCTGATTCTTTGACGCGCTGGAGAGCGGTCTGGTCTTTGGACAAATCAATTCCCTCTTGCTTTTTGAATTCGTCCAGAATCCAATTCATCAGCACCTGATCAAAATCATCACCGCCCAAATGAGTATCGCCGTTGGTGGATTTGACTTCCACCGTATCTTCGGAAACATCCAAAATGGAAATATCAAAAGTGCCGCCGCCAAGATCATAAACGGCGATTTGCTGGCCCTTTTTCTTTTCAAAACCGTAGGCGAGAGCGGCCGCGGTCGGCTCGTTGATAATCCGCTTGACTGTCAGACCGGCGATTTCACCGGCATCTTTGGTCGCTTGGCGTTGAGAATCGTCAAAATAAGCCGGCACCGTGATGACTGCTTCAGTGATTTTTTCGCCGAGCTTGGCTTCGGCATCAGCTTTTAATTTTTGGAGCACCATCGCGGAAATTTCCTGCGGGCTGTACTCCTTGCCATCCATCACGATTTTGACGCCGGCGCCGGATTTCTTGATTTCAAATGGAAACGATTTCAAATCGCGCTGAACCTCTTCGTCTTCCCATTTGCGGCCGATGAGGCGCTTGATGGAAAATAAAGTATTAGCCGGGTTGGTGACAGCCTGGCGCTTGGCACTGACGCCGACGAGGCGCTCGCCTTTTTTGGTTACAGCGATAATGGACGGTGTAGTGCGGTTGCCTTCGCTATTTTCCAAAATTTTCGGCTGGCCACCTTCCATGACCGCCATGGCACTATTGGTCGTGCCCAAATCAATACCTAAAATTTTTCCCATATTTTTCTTAATTTTTAATTAATTATTTTAATTTTTTGGGTTTAAATTGATGATTTTCACGAACTATTGACAAAATATTTAAAGTGTGCTATAATTATAGATAGTACAGTGACAAGTGAAATATAGGGGTTTTCAACTAAACCGACAGGAAGGAGAACTTGGCCATGAAGAATCCGGTACAAGAAGCGATCATCACGGCACTGGCGGAAAAGACCGGCTTGCTCCCCGGCTGTAAGCGGCTGGGGATGGATGTGGAAATCAACGATCTGATGGATTTCATGAGTTTCGTCGAGCTGTTCCTACGGGTCGCGAACGAGCTGGGAATCAGCAAGGAATTGGCGGACGCCGCCGACTGGACGGAGATTGACACCATCAGCGAATTCGTCCGGATGATGACGGTCTCCTACATCTGCCAGAGAATCGCCAACGCCATTGGCGCTTGGCCGCTCAGCGTGAAAGTGACGACCAAAATCGGCGAGGAAGTGGACGAGCTCACTCACACCCAGCTCGTCATTGAGCTGGAGACAGTTTTCGATCTGCCGGCGGCCGATCTGCATGACCGATCGGTCTGGGCGATGTTCCAGACACCGCCACAAATCATCGAGTACTTCCTCAAACAACTCGGCATCGACGAAGTCGGCGAGCGAGATCTCGCGACGGCCATAGCCGTCGGATAACCCATCGCGCATCAGCGCATTCACACTCGGAGAAGTCTAATAGAGGCTTTTCCGAGCGTTTTTTGTTTTGTCAGTTAACTAGCTAATTAGCTAGTTAGCTTTTTAGCTTCTTATGTTATGTTATGTAAAGATCTGCATTAACGAGTTCCGAAATCCCATTACCGGTTACTCGTTGCTCGTTACTGGATAGGCGCGAGCTTATCGCGTCTCTACGGATTCGGGCGGGGGAATTGTCGAAAATATTCCTTCCCAACCGCCCCCTATCCCCCTCCTCCGGACCAGGAGGGGGAAGAAATATTGCATTTTCCTCTAATCGCTAAACGCTAATTCCTAACTCCTAATTCCTGACTTTATGACTTTACGAATGGTTCGGCTGCGCTCACCACAAACTTTATAGACTTTTGACTTTATGACTTACTTCTTATCTCAATCTTCTTCGGCTTGGATTCGGGCGCCCGCGGAATAGTGATTTTCAAAACCCCTTTTTCATACGTCGCCTCCGCTTGATCGCCCAAGACGTGCGCCGGCAATTGGACCGCGCGATAGAAGCTTCCGGAGCGAATTTCCCGCCGGTAATAATTCTTTTCTTCCACTTCGGATTTTTTCTCCATTTCACCCCTGATAGTCATCACGTCGTTTTCCACGGAAATCTCCACATTGGCCGGATCAATTCCGGCAAGCGGCGCTTCCACTACGACATTGTCTTTGTCCTGATAAATATCCAGAGCCGGGGCAAAATCCTGGCCAAATGGCCAATTATTGTCCCACTCGTCCGCCAAAAACGGACTCCATTTTACTAACGACATATATTTTTCTCCTTTCTGCCGATTTCTTGGAAAAAATCGGCTCATTATTTTTAATATTTTATTTTTTAATTTTTAGCTTTTTCACTTCGCCACCCGCACCTTGGCCGGGTTGAGCAGTTTGCCATCCACCAGATATCCCGGCTGAACCTCGTCAAAGATAACGTCTTCCTCAAACCCTTCCTTTTCCTCGTGAGTGACTGCCTCATGGACAGCCGGATCAAACTTCTCACCTACTGTCGGGACTTCTTCCACTTTGTATTTTTTCAGAAAATCCTGAAATTGCTTCTGAATCTGTCGGATGCCGACGACCCAATCTTGCTTGCCAGCGTCAGCGGGGATGTGTTTTAAGGCCAATTTGAAATGATTGTATACGGGCAAAACCTCGGCCATAAAAGCGGCGTTGGCTAGCGCGAATAATTCCGCTCCCCGACTCTCGGTCTCCCGCTTCAGATTGGCGTAATCAGCTTGAGCTCGCTGCCAGCCGGCCAAATTCTTTTCCGCTTCTGCCCTGGTCTCCTCAAGCTCTTTTTCCAAGCTTTCCTGATCTAATTTTTTGTCATCCGTCATGATTATTTATGCTAAATTGTTAATTAATTTCTGGCTATAACGAAGCAAAGAAATATTGCGTTTGTAGTCCATTCGGCTTGGTCCCAAAATACCGATGATACCCGGCTGACCGGACAACTGGTAGCGACCGACGATTGCCGAGGAATCATTGCCAAACGGATTATCTTCGCCGACAAACACTTTCGGTTCATTCCCAACATCATGAAAAATCCGTCCCATTACTTCATCCAGATGATCAATAATATCGGACAGAGAATAAACCAGTGACAGCTTGGCGAACTCGGGCTGGCGGAATAGATTGGCGATACCAGTGTAATACACATCGCCAGCAGAAAAACCGATAAGCACTGCCGCCGAAGAAAGATCGGCCAGGGTTTTGGCCAAACGTTTAATATCGTCCCTTTCCGAAGAAAGCGCGAGGGAATCCAGGTCTTTTTGCTTGGACAAAGCGAGTTTATCCGGCGACAAAAGCTTTTCCAAATAATACTGGTAGCCCTGCGGCGTCGGGATGCGGCCGGCCGAAGTGTGGGGTTGAAAAATCAAGCCGTCGGCTTCCAACTGGGCCATTTCATTCCTGATAGTCGCTGAACTAAGCTCGGGAAAATATTTTTCAGCAATCAGCCCGGAGCCGACTGGTTCGGCGGTCTCAACATGTTCTTCCACAATCGCCTTGAGCAGATTGTCTTGACGCTCGGCCATATATAAAAAGGTTAATTTTACTCTGTTAGCACTCACGCTATCAGAGTGCTAATTTCATTGTAAATGAGGAAAAAAAGATTGTCAAGGGAGTATTGACAATTATTTATAAATGGAATAATATTCTCAATAAGCGAAAGGCAAAGCCGGGGCCTTTAACGACACCTACGGGTGTTGACCGCGAAGGCGGTGTTTTGATACTGGTAGGTCGCATTGCTCGAGAATGCGGCCTTCTTTTTTTTTACAGAAAAACCCGTAAAGACACAATAAACTCAAGTCTATTAAAAATTCTTTTTCTTTTGCTCCTTTTTCTAGGAAAAAGGAGCGCAAAAAGTCGCCGCAGTTGAAAAATTTGGCGCTTTAGGCAAAATTCTAACAAAATTTTTAAACTCGTCCGCTTGAAGGCGTCCTCAAACAATAAAAATTTTGTAACTCATTTTGCCTTTCGCTTATTCCAAATTTTTCAGTGTGGCAGGAAGAAAATAGGAATGAAATATGGCAATTTTATAAACTTTATAATTGAAGTCTCATTATTGGCTATCTTTAATAATAAGCATCACCCACAGCGAATTTGAAATCAAAAATTAGAAATTTTATTAGAAATTAGATATTATAAATTAGAAATTTTATTTGGAGCTTGAGATTTATTATTTGAGATTTTAAAAATCTGTCCTAGATTAGCCAAATCAAAAACTCGGATAATTCCGAGTTAAAATATAAACAAAAAAACTCTACCTATATTCCCCCACTTCGCCCTCGGGCGGAATAATATTGTCCTCGTCCAAAATGTTGACAGCCGGAATTATTTCCACATTGCTTATTTGCGGCAGGGTGTTATACCAATACAAGCTCACGTTCCTCTTTTCTCCAGATTTGAATTTGTCTAGTACAATAGAATTGAGCGAGGCCAGATTGCCGCCACTGTACAAAAAAGCTTGGACCTCCACCTCCCAATAGCTGAATGCCGACTTATTGGTGATATCAAAAGTCAAAATGCTTGGGTCCTGACTGGAACCGGAACGGGTGAAACTGTCATTTTCCACCAAAAAATTAAAACGGTCATTATACAGATCAACAAAATCAGTGAATTTTGACCACTCCAAATCCGTTATTTCCAAATTGGCGGCGGAATTGGCGCTGGCCGATTCAAGCAGATATTTTTCTTCGCCCGGCAGGACAAATCCTTTGCGAGTGTAGCTGGCCGCGGAAGCGCCGGCGAATTTGTAATTGAAAGTCGCCAACCACGAACCATTGGGATTTTTTATCGCCGCCACCAAATCGTTGCGGCCGCCAGAACCGGACAATATCCGCACTGACGAAACCTGCAAAGACTGGGGCGCCAAGCCGGACAGAGAATTGTCGTAATTTATGCCATCATTGAAAACTATCCGACGCAAACCAGCGGCGGAGACGTTATAATCAATAATTATAAACACCACCTGCCAGACGACAAACACCCAAATCAAAACAGTCAAAACAACCAGAGCGATTTTTGACCATTTTTCAATAGCCAAACGGTGAGTGACAAACCAATAACCGGCTTTAAGCTGGCGGTCGGTAAAGTCATCGCCCAGATTGAAATTATTAGTGAGATTGATATTAGGCATGGGAATTCGGGTTAAAAGATGATTATATTATAGCACATAACAGCAAATGGCGTATAGCATATGGCGTATAGCAAGTAGCATTTAGCGATTTGCGCCCCAGGCGCATCCGCCTTGGGCGGAAGGGACTAATAAAATTTCTAATGTCTAATTTCTAATGTCTAATAAAATT
>CAZHYS010000023.1:5316-7313 GCA_964536975.1 uncultured Gammaproteobacteria bacterium | reverse complement strand
AATTCTTACGGCGTGACGCGGTCCGCCTTTGGAATAATAAATAATTAAATCATTTTAAAATCCATGAGCGTAACGCAAAAGGCATTAATCGCCGCCGCGTCGGTCGTTATCTTGGGTGTCGGCGGTTATTTTTCTTGGGATTATCTTTCTGGTCGTGGCCAGAACGGTTTTTCAACCGATCCGGCGAGTATCGTGGCGGACTATGAAAGTTTATTGGCCGAGACCGAACAGCTGAAGGTGGCCGCCGGTGATAATTGTAATGATAAAAATTCAGTCAATCAGCAGATTAAAGACATTGAAAAGCGACTGGATGATTTGTCTAAAAGGAAAAAGGGGTGGCTGGACAGCGTACCGCCTTTGCCGGATGTTGAACCGGAACTTATCGGGAGTGAGGAAGGACTTGGCCGTCCCGGATCGGAAGTGCCGGAATTGACATCTGACGTACCGCCTTTGCCGGATGTTGAACCGGAACTTATCGGGAGTGAGGAAGGACTTGGCCGTCCCGGATCGGAAGTGCCGGAATTGACATCTGACGTACCGCCTTTGCCGGATGTGAGAATTGAGGTTATCGGCGATTCCGGCCTTCCCGAAGATTATATTCCGGATTTGCCAGAAATCAATACTGGCCGTCCCGGATCGGAAGTGCCGGAATTGACATCTGACGTACCGCCTTTGCCAAATATAGAAATGGACATAATCAATCCGGATGAATATATTTTTAAAATGGAGGATTATGATCAAAAAATAAGAAATATTTTATCGGATCTCAAATCATTATGCGAAGATGAGGCAAAGCCGATTGAGAAAAAAGTTATTTCTGATAAATGCAGCGATGCTTGCCAGAGACACAAAGATTGTAGCGCGTTTACCGATGATGTCACGCCGGCGGATTTGAATGATGCTTATAATACTTGCATGGAAGAATGTGCCACTTGGCCAAAGGAAATGATCAAATGCATAAACGCCATTGATATTAAAGCACCCAATGATTGTGTGGGTTTTTTGCAGTGCCAACTGCCGCAGTTCTATGAAGAAAAATATCTTCAGTAATTTTTTATTGGCTTTTGTTTAGCAAAATTCATCCTATAATAATGTCTGAATTTTCCCGACGGGTTTTAGCCGTGGTGGCGAAAATCCCTCGCGGCCAAACCATGACTTACCAAGCAGTCGCGGCGGCAGCTGGCCGGCCGAAAGCGTATCGGGCGGTCGGCAATATCTTGAACAAGAATCATAATCCGAAAATATCTTGCCATCGGGTGATCAGGAGCGACGGCCGAACTGGCGGCTACAACCGTGGCGCCGCGAAAAAAGCGGAAATTTTGCGGCAAGAAGGGGCGATTTAATGATTTGCCCTTTGTTTTTATTAGTGTTAAAATAGCAGGGAAAGCAAGATAAAAAATAATTTAAAAATTATGAAAGAAACCCTGCAAAATCTGGCCAAAGCCTTTGTCGGTGAATCGCAGGCCAGAAATCGTTATAATTTTTACGCTTCCATTGCCATCAAAGAGGGTTATGAGCAGATTGGCGCGATTTTTCAAGAAATCGCCGACCAGGAAAGACAGCATGCCAAAAGATTGTTCGTCCACATTCAGGAATTAAAGGAAAAATCGGGCGCTGACTTGCCGGAGATTGCCGTGGAAGCGGTCGTGCCGACCGCTTATGGCAATACCGCGGCCAATCTGAAAGCGGCGGCCGCTGGCGAGAATCATGAATATTCGGAGATGTACCCATCGTTCGCCGATACTGCCGAGAAAGAAGGCCTCACAGAAATTGCCGTCCGGTTGCGCAACATCGCCAAAGCCGAACAGCATCACGAGGAACGATATTTGAAACTGCTCAAAGAAGTGGAGGCCGGCACGGTATTCAAAAAAGACGAAGAGGTGTGGTGGGTTTGCCGCGAGTGCGGTTATGCCCACTTTGGCAAAGAGGCTCCGACTAAGTGTCCGTCTTGCGATCACGCCCAAGCGTTTTACCAATTGAAGTGTGAGACTTATTAG
>CAZHYS010000023.1:0-5216 GCA_964536975.1 uncultured Gammaproteobacteria bacterium | reverse complement strand
CCATGGTCAAAACAATAAATGAAATTTACAAATGCTCGGTCTGCGGCAACACGGTGGCGACTGTCCATGCCGGCGGCGGAACATTGGTTTGTTGCGGGAAAGAGATGGAACTGCTCAAAGAAAACAACACTGACGGGGCAGTAGAAAAACATGTGCCGGTGATAGAAAAAATTGCTACCGGCATCAAGGTGAAAATCGGTTCGGTTCCGCATCCGATGGAGGAGAGCCATTACATTGAATGGATTGAAGCAATTATTGATGGCAAGAGTTATCGCCAGTTTCTCAAACCCGGGGACGCGCCAGAGGCGGATTTTGCGGTTGACGGCGAAAACATCATTGCCCGAGAATATTGCAATTTGCACGGCCTGTGGCGGTCGCAATAAAGCAGAGCTATGCAAGAATTGATTCCAATTTTCCTTCATTTTTTACAGCAATACGGCTATATCATCGTGTTTCTCGGCGCGATTGTCGGCGGAGAGCTTTTTATTTTGGCGGCGGCATTTCTGGCGTCGCTCGGCTATTTCAATATCTTCATTGTCGTCGCGCTCGGTTTTGCCGGCACGATTTTTTCCGACAGTCTCTGGTATCTTCTCGGCCTCAAAGGGCAGAATCTCATCACCAAAGGCAAAGACTTTTTGTGCTTGAAGAATTATCACAACAGATATTTTGATCATTATTTTGAACATCATTACGGCAAGCTGATTATCTTGTGCAAATTTATTTACGGCACCCGGACGATTACAATGGTGACTTCCGGCTACAAAAAAGTGCCGTACAAAAAATTTTTTTATTACAATCTTATCAGTGTCTTGTTGTGGCTGATGATTGTCGTCGTGCTTGGCTACGGCATGGGCCTATCTTGGACACATTTGCAAAAATACAATTCTCATATAAAATACCTGGTGTTGCTGGGGGTGCTGGTATTGGTATTATTCCGTTTTGTCTCAAGCAAAATCATCAAAGCAAAAAGATATGTCGCGGGAGATTGACGAAATCAAAGCGAAAATTGACCTCGTTGATTTGATGGGCGAATACATCAAATTGATACCGGCAGGAGCCAATTACAAGGCTCTTTGTCCTTTTCATAATGAAAAAACGCCGTCACTGATGATCAGCCGGCCGAGGCAGATTTGGAAGTGTTTTGGCTGCGGCGAAGGCGGGGACATTTTTGATTTTTTGATGAAAATGGAAAATTTGGAATTCGGCGAGACGCTAAGAGTGCTGGCGAAGAAGGCGGGCGTGACATTGTCCAACACCAACATCACGGAGGATAATCAAAAAAACAAATTGTACGACATCTGCCAATTGGCCGCCCGGTATTGGCATAAGATTCTATTGGAATCGTCGGCCGGCGCGGCGGCGCGCGATTATCTGAAAAATCGGGGACTGACCGAAGAGACGATTGAAGATTTCCAACTGGGCTATGCCGCTGACTCGTGGGACAATCTGTTGAAATTTTTGTCTAGCCGCAAATTCAAAGAGGCGGAAATTTTTGCCGCTGGACTGACCGTCAAAAAAAACCAGGGCAGCGGATTTTATGACCGTTTCCGCGACCGGATTACGTTTCCCATTTTGGATTTGCATGGCCGGACAGTCGGCTTTGGCGCGCGGACAATGAAGGCGGACGAAGGCGCCAAATACATCAACTCCCCGCAGACGCAGATTTACAACAAGAGCGCGATACTGTACGGCTTTTATCAAGCTAAGGCGGCAATAAAAAGCGAAGACCTGGTGATATTGGTGGAAGGGTATATGGACGTTATCCCGTCGCATCAGGCGGGAGTGAAAAATGTCGTGGCAATTTCCGGCACTGCTTTGACACCGGAGCAAATCAAGATACTCAAAAGATATTCCAACAATCTGGCGATTGCGCTTGATATGGACGCGGCTGGCCGGCAGGCCGCCGAGCGGAGCATTGACTTGGCGCTGGGCGAAGAGATGAATGTCCGGGTGATCACCTTGCCGCAGGGCAAGGATCCGGGCGAGTGCGTCAAAAACAGCCCTGATGATTGGCGGCAGGCGATTGCCGCGGCCCAGCCGGCAATGGATTATTTTTTCGCGGTCGCGCTCGGCAAGTGGGATGTCGGCAAGCCGGAAGACAAAAAAGCGATCGGCAAATTTCTCTTGGAAAAAATCAGCCAAATCGGCAACCCGATTGAAAAAGACCATTGGATCAGGGAGCTGGCCAAGCGGTTGGATGTGTCGGAAAATGTGCTTAGAGAGCTTTTGGCCAAGGTCAGGGTCGTTCACACCGCTACTGCCGTGAAGCCTCTAGAAACGGCCAAAATAGGCCTCAAGCGGCCCCAGGATGACCGTCAGACCGTCTTATTGAAGAAGATGCTCGGTTTGGGCTTTATTTTTCCGAAGCTGTTTGTAAAACTGGCGACCGCCGGCCTCAATGAATATCTCGCTTTGGGCCGGCCACAAGAGCTTTACAAAAAAATCGTATTATTTTATACTAAAAATGTTGACCCTGTGGATAAATTGGCTGTGGATAACTCCACCAGCCAAAATAATCTGTTGGATTTTTTTGCCGCTTATTTTCGGGACGACGAAGAAACGACCGATTTTTTGAATGAGTCATTTTTGTTCGGTCAGGATATCTTTAGCGATCTGGACGCGGCCACGGCCGGCAAAGAATTTGACGCCCTGCTCAAAATGTCCAAGAGCTCCGCTTTGGAGCAGTCTATCAATTCCCTGAAACAAGATTTGGAACGGGCGGAAAAGAGCGGCGATCGCGATCAGGCGGAAGAAATTTATCGCCGATTGCAGGATTTGATCGCCGAAAAGAACCATTAACCAAAAATAATTTTTTTAAAATAAAAATGCCTTCGAAGAAAATTAAAGGTAAAAAAGCCAAAAGCAAGCGAGCAGCCAAGAAGAAGGTAGGAAAAAAAATCAGCTCCCACAAAAACAAAAAAACTCAGTCCTCGGCCAAGCGCAAAAACAAAATAAAATCGGCCGGCCGCAAACATCAGGCCGCCAAACGCGCCAAGAGGACTACTCTCGGGAGCGGGAAGAAAAAAATTTCTCCGCCAAAAATCCAAGCCGACGAAGAAGCGATCCAAAACCTGATCAAGAAAGGACGATCGCGCGGTTTTATTACCGAACAAGAAGTGCTTATCGCTTTGCCAGACTTGGAAGAGTATGTCGGTCGGCTGGAGGATTTGCTTGAAGATTTGGACCG
This sequence comes from uncultured Gammaproteobacteria bacterium, assembly GCA_964536975.1. Lineage (GTDB taxonomy): Bacteria > Patescibacteriota > Patescibacteriia > 2-01-FULL-39-33 > 2-01-FULL-39-33 > JAKQDP01. The sequence goes on along the minus strand of CAZHYS010000023.1, from coordinate 2,029 downwards.
GCAAAATATTTCCCTGGCGGAAGCGGGGGGAATTTTTTCGTCCGTGTTCAAAAAAGACGAAGAAAAGAAAGAAGACAAGAAAGAGGCCAAGAAAAAGGAAAAGAAAAAATCTAAGGCCGCCATTGCCATCGGCGAAATGAGTCTGGGCGATATTTCCACTGATTCCATTCAGATGTATTTGCGAGAAATCGGCCGGGTACCGCTTTTAAAATCAGACGAAGAGGTGTCGCTGGCCAAACGGATTGAGCGGGGCGAATTGGAAGCGCGCCAACAGCTCATCAAAGCCAATCTGCGGCTAGTGGTTTCCATTGCCAAAAAATTCACCGGCAAGAGCTTGTCACTATTGGATTTGATCCAAGAGGGGAATATCGGACTTTTCCGCGCGGTAGACAAATTTGATTATCGCAAGGGTTACAAATTTTCCACTTATGCCACTTGGTGGATCAGGCAGGCGATCACTCGGTCGCTGGCCGATCAGTCGCGAACTATTCGTATTCCCGTGCATATGGTGGAAAACATCAACAAGTTTCAGCAGGTGGAGCGACGGCTGGTGCAGGATCTTGGTCGTGAGCCGATGCCGGAAGAAATTGCCGCGGAAATGGGCGAGGAACTGGAGAAGGTCAATCATATCATCAAGATTTCGCAGGAGACGATTTCTTTGGGCACGCCGGTCGGCGACGATAGTGACGACAGCGTCTTGGAAGATTTTATTGAGGACAGAAAGACGATCAGTCCGGATCGGGCCGCGGCGCTGGAAGTGTTGCGCGATTATGTCAATCAGGTGATTTCCGAGTTGACGCCGCGGGAACAGAAAGTGCTGGAGATGCGGTTTGGCCTTAAGGATGGCGTGGCACACACTTTGGAAGAAGTGGGGCAGGAGTTTGACGTCACTCGCGAACGCATCCGGCAGATAGAAGCTAAAGCGCTGGAAAAGATTGAAAAGATAAAGGGGGTGGAAAAGCTGAGGGATTTTTAGGGGCGTAACGAGTAATGGGTAATGAGTAACGAGCGTAGATTATTATGGTGGAAATAAATAATTTTTATGATTTGGAAGTTTGGAAACAGGGTCATAGATTGGTGCTGAAAATATATAAAATCACTAATACTTTTCCGTCCAATGAAAGATTTGGAATAACTGATTAATTGAGGCGTGCGGCAAGTTCCATTACAGCAAATATCTCCGAAGGCTTTGAAAGATTTCATTTTAAGGATAAGATTAAGTTCTATTACCAAGCCAGGGGTTCGCTAGCAGAAGTGCAAAATTTTTTAATACTGTCGAGAGATTTAGGATATATTGATAATGGATGCTGTAAGGACTTGGGTGAAGCGGCAAATAGTATTAGGAAACTATTGAACGGGTTGATTAGGTCAGCAGAAAATCAATATAGAAACCCCGGTTACTAATTACTGGTTACTCGTTACTTTTTATAGTTGACTACTTAATTTTTTTTTGTTAAAATGTTTTATGTGTCATTGGTTATAGAACCTTGAAAAAACATATTCCGCGATAGCTCAATGGTAGAGCAACCGGCTGTGAACAAATACGCAGCTTCTATCCTTTCCCTCTCCTTGTCTGAAGGAGGGGGTAGGGGGAGGTCAAAACAATCTCCCGGGAAACCATAGAATGAATAATCGAGTGAATTCAGGGAAGCCCTCACTCTTCTTCCCCTTTTTGATGCCCGTCCGCCTTGGGCGGAAAGGAGGGGGTAGGGGGAGGTCAAGGTAATCCTGAGCGAAGTCTTCGCCACGGCGGAGAAACGTGCAGAGACTATCCCGTTTTACCTCGCTTAAGCTTTATGCGAAGGCGGGCAAGGGAGTAGGCCTATGCAATAGGTCGAAGCGCTCGATGCCTAAATTTGTTTGTCATTCCGACCGCAGTGGAGGAATCTAAACGAATACGGCAATGATATAGTCCACCCTTTAACGAAAGTTAGAGACAAGTGTAACCGGTAGGTTACTGGTTCGAATCCAGTTCGCGGAGCATAATTTTAAAAGAGCCCTATTAGGGCTCTTTTAAAATTATGCTCTC
>CAZHYS010000022.1:0-7354 GCA_964536975.1 uncultured Gammaproteobacteria bacterium | reverse complement strand
GTCATTGACATAATAAATTGGCGTTGTGATATAAAATTTACTCATAAAATAGTCTGATTAATTAATGCCCCGTCTCGCCATTAAAATTTATTTTTAATTTCCGGCGACAATCACGAATTCGCCTTTGGCGCTAGTCGCCTTGATTTGCTCCAATACTTCCGAGACGCTCCCGCGATAAATGGTTTCAAATTTTTTGGTCAACTCGCGGCAAACGACCAATTTCTTTTCCGGCGCCCCGGAGGGCATCAGTGATTTCATCATTTCCAGCGTCTTAATAATCCGATGGGTTGATTCATAAAAAACCACTGTCTCTTCATTCTCAATTATCTTCTTGATCGTCGTCTGTTTGCCTTTCTTGTGTGGCAAAAATCCGAAAAACACGAAGCGGTCAGTCGGCAATCCAGATATGGACAAGGCGGCGATTATTGCCGCCGGCCCGGGTATGGTAATAATTTCCACCCGATCGCCCAATTTCTCCAAAACTTCGGCGATCAGCTTATTGCCCGGATCGGCGATGCCGGGCGTGCCGGCGTCAGTAACCAAAGCGATTTTCTCGCCCTGCTCCAGCCGGCGGACGATCAAATCAGTTTTCGCCGGACCGCTATGCTGATGATAAGCGACCATCTCCGCGCTAATATGATAATGATCCAACAGCTTCCGCGACACTCTCGTATCCTCGCAAGCGATAAGATCCGCGTTTTTCAACGTCTCTATCGCCCGAAAAGTGACATCCGCTAGGTTGCCTATCGGCGTGGCCACAATGTATAATTGCCCTTTCATAATGATTAAATCATACCAATTTCGGCGGACAAAATCAAGGCCATTTTATTAATGTCGCCGATAAAAAACATCAACTTAACCGCGCTAAAAAACAAAAACCCGATCTGCCATAGCGGCGCGGATCGGGTTTTCTATTTTCACTCTGATTTGAATTATTGAGCAGCCGGCGCAGTTTCTGCCGCTGTCGGTACAGACACTTCCACCACTTTTCCAGTCTTAATATTCTTATATGACCCCATTTCTTCCAGTTTGGTAAATACATACGCTCCGTCATCGGCAGTCTTGCCGACTAACGGCCAAACTTGATTCAAATACTGGTATTCGGACAATTCGCCGGTCAAAATAATGGTCGGCGCCCCTTCAATGGCGTACTTTTCCACGAGCGCTTTTCCCTCGTCCGTTGAAACATCTACTGTCTTGCTCTCGGACGCTTTCATCCCGAAATTTTTGAGCACCTGCTCATGATCCTGATAATTATAACATTCCGCGCAAGACTGATCAGTCAAATAAGTCACGGAAAATTTGCCCTTGATCTGTCCGGTCGCCAGATCAACATAAGGCGGCAGAATCTCGCGGAACACGAACACTCCATCAATCACTTCGCCCAAGGACGGCCAGGCTGCGGCCAGATTCGCGTTCTTATCCAATTCGCCGGAAATCAGCACTGTCGGAATCTTGGTGATCTTGTATTTATCAACGATATTCTGGGTGGAGGCGTCATCGATATAAATAGTCTCCAATCCTTCTTCCTTGATATTATTGTCCCTCAAAGCGTCCAAAAACAAATTGACATCCCAGCAGTCAGCGCAATCTTTTTTGGTGATAACAGTGATTCTTAATTTGGCTTGCTCCTGGGTTTGGCCGGTGTTATCAGCCGGCGCGCCGTTATCTTTCTTAAAAAAGAAAAAAACAATCGCCACGACTACCGCCAAAATAACCAACCCGGCCACCACGCCCCAAATTACCCCCTTGGTCAGGCCGCCGGACTTCTTATTTTCGGTGTTTTCCATAATTGTGGATTAAATAATTAACGCTGTAATTTTAACAAATTAATAAACAAAAAACAAACCTATTTATCATTGGCCGGATGATAGAACCAACACGCCACCAAAGTTGACAATGGTATGGCTAGAGCCAAGCCGATGCAACCCGCCAAAGTCCGGGCAATCTCCGTCGCCACCACTTCATTGCTGATGACTTGGGAAAAAGACAAAAACGGCGCCTGTTTCAAGCTGAATAGCATTAACAGGGTAAAAGACGCGCCGGCATAAGCCAAAAATAAAGTATTTATCACCGCGCCCAAATGAGCGTTGCCGATTTCCATCGCCATCTTGAAAACCCGCCCCGCCGATAGGCCGGCGTTAGCTTTTCGAATTTGCCCGACTGCTTCAATCTGGCTGATTACCACATCATCCAAAATACCCAAAGCGCCAATTAGCATTGCCGCCAAAAGCAGGCCGCGGAAATCAATGTTAGCTCGTCCGGCGGAAATCAAAAAAGCGACTTCTTCCTGCGTCGTGCCGGTCAAATCAAGCAAATTGATAAAAAAATCAGACAAGGCAAAAACCAAAATCAGACAAAAAAATATCGCCACCACTGCCAAATGAGATTTGCGATTCACTCCTTCGGTGATATAAATAATAAACAGCAAAATAAAAAAACAACCCATGGCGGAAACGGCCACCGGACTCGCGCCCGCCAAAATCTTGGGTACGATAAATTTTATAATCACTAAAAAACTCAAACCCAAAGCGAGCAACGCCCGCAATCCCTTTGTCCTGCCGATTATCAAAACCGCGCCGGCGAACAATACTGCCAAAAGATATATATTATTCCGCCTGATTTTTTCCAAGACATAGAATACCTCATCACCATCGGCGTCTTGATCGCGATTCACTATCACCCGATCACCGACTTCGTAAACTCCGCCACTCACCACCTCCACGGAGTTTATTCCATAATACTCAAATTCCCGATCTTTAAAATCGCCGGTCAACCCTTTCAATTTCAAGTTCTGCTGGATCGCCGTTGAGCCATCATCGCCAATTTCCCTCTTTTCATCCAAAATTTTCTCCACTCTCGCCTCAAAAACTTCTCCGCTGGACGCCTTGTCTTCCGGAGCGGCCAAGACCGCCACTGGCAAAAACACCGCCAAAAAAATCAAAAAAAATAATAAATACTTTTTCATTGAAAAAAATTATTTCATCGCCAATAATTCCGGCCGAAACAAGATAATTATGCCCATCAGCAACAAGATAACGCCACTGATCAATTTGACCGCCTTCAAATACTTGTCGCCGGCCTTGGTCACCCGCAAAGTAACGGCTGCCACCAAAAAAATCAAAAAATCATCCAGCATATAAAAAAGGATGTACACCAGTATATAAGAGTAGTACGACCAAATCGGCAAATTTAATCCGGTCAAAACCTTGGTATAGGCAACCGGAAAGCCGAAAGAGCAAAACAATTCAATCATGTTTATCCCAGCCGCGACCAAAACCACCGCCGCCAAAGTGAAAAGAATGGGCATTTGCGCGTCGGTCGCCTTGGCCATAAAACCGAATAATTTTCTCTGCCATTTGGTCAATAACCCTTCTTCTCCTTCTTTGACATCGCAAATCTTACAGATAATCCCATAAAGATAATCCTTGATCAAAAAAATGGCAAACATAATTACCGTAATGCCGACGATGACGGTGATTATCTTCAAATACCCGAGAAAAACAAACAAATTAAGCCAGGCGGAAACAAATAAGAAATAAACCAACCCCGAAACGAATATGAATGTTCCGCCTATCAGCAACACTCTTTTCCGGCTGACGCCAACGCCGCCGATAATAAGTGCCAATAAAAAGCCTAATGCCACCATCGCGCAGGCGTTAAAACCGTCCAATATTCCCACGATTATACTTAAAAGCAGCGGTGAAAAACCATTGAGATCAATCTCACCGAAGAACGGTAAAATAAAATTAGCAGATACGGAAGTCGTGGCAATAATATCGGTAGCGGTAGTGGTAGCGGTTGGCGCCAAATCAGATTGGCCATCCGGCAACGGCTGTTCTTCCAAAGCAACCAATTGGCCGATATAATCTTCCAGTGACGCGTCCAGATTCTCATTGTAACCGACCAGATATTTTCCGCCCACGCCTTCCGCCTCAATAAACGTCACTGGGGTCATGCCTTGCTTCTCGGCCGGCACGGCGTATTTATCGTAAAAAGTTTTGAGCTGTTCATAATTTTCCTTCTTAGTAACGTCTATCCTTTTTACTGTCAATTCCGGATACTGACTCTCCAGCCGATCAATTAATTCTTTTTCTCTGGCGCAAACCGAACAGGTCGGGCTGTAAAAGAAATAAAAAACCGGATTGCCGGCGGCCGCGGCAAAATTCGGCAGCAGCCAAATCGCCAAAAACGCGACGACGGCCGACAAAGCGAAAAATCTTCTTATTTTGGACATACATTGAAAATTATTTACTTTTATTATCATTGATAATTTTGAGCAATTCTTCTTTTTCCACCAGTCCCTTGACGCGGGTAATTTCTACGCCGTCTTTGTCCAAAAACAAAAAAGTCGGTACATGATCAATGCCGTATTGTTTTTTTATTTCCGGATTCTCGTCATAATCGATATATTCCGTCCGTAGCTCCGGCATTTCTTTTTCAATTTCCGCCCAGCGCGGCCGCATAATGACGCATTCTGGACACCAAATCGCTCCGAATTTTATTATTTTCATATATTGACTGCTATTAAACTTGTCCCCCCCTGAAATAAACTCCTTTTTCTTTTTCCCTTATTGTCTGAAGGAGGCATCCCTATTCTTCCCCCTCCTTATCTAAAAAAAGGAAGTATGGGTCATCTTTTTCCCCCTCCTTGTCCGAAGGGGGGGCAGGAGGAGGTCAATAAATTATATTTTAAACCGCCCCCGCCAAAACTGATTACAATTTTGACGACCCCTCCTTCGGACAATGAGGGGTAATAAAAATACAAAAAACTATCTTTTTGTCCGAGAGCACCTATTCCCCCTCCTGTTTCCCCTCCTTGTCCGAAGGAGGGGGTAGGGGGAGGTCTAAATAAATCCCCGACCATTACAAATTATTCAAAAACCGCTTTCATCGCCCACATTAATACCAGCGCCGCGATAAAAATTATAAAGCTAAAAACAGAATTAAGCAATTTTTTTTCCTGGTGAAGCTCGGGTACCAGATCTGACGCCGCAATATAGATAAATCCGCCAGCCGCGAGCGGCAAAAGAAATTGCTCAGGCGCTAAACCGCCGCGAAAAAAGCCAAAAGCGACCAGAACCCCAATCACACTCAAAAGCGCGGAGACAAAATTATACAACAATGCCTTGAGCCGGCTGAATCCGGAATAAATCAGCACCCCGAAATCCCCCAGCTCCTGCGGAATCTCATGGAAAATAATAGAGACCAATACTGGCACGCCCAAAGCCGGCCCAACGGCAAAAGCGGCAAACATCACCATGCCATCAATCAAATTATGAATCCCGTCGCCGATTAGATTCATCCAGCCCAGATGAGCATGAGTATCGCACTCTCCATTGTGGCAATGATGCCAGCGCAAAATTCTTTCCAAAACAAAAAAAACACAAAAGCCGGCCAACACCATGGCAAAAGCGGCCATCACATCGGAGTCCGACTCCAGATACTCCGGCAAAATATGAAAAAACGCGCCACCCATCAAGCCACCAGCGGAAAACGACACCAAAAAAATCAGCGCCTGGCGCAATTTTTCCCGGCTCAAAAACAATGACACGGCGCCGACAAAAGATGCCAAACTGACGGCCAAAACCGCCAGCAAAGATAAAATCAAACTATTATTCATATCTGATATTTTATCAATAAAAAAGAAAAGGCGCAATTACCGCTTTATTTGAAATGATAAAATTAAGAAATTATTTCAATCGCCTTGCCTTCAATCAAAGCTTGAGCCACCTTCTTATTGGCCGAGGCCAAAATCCGTTGAAAAGTGCTTTGAGAGGTACTCATTTCTTCAGCCGCCTCTGTCTGCTCCAATCCTCTGACATATTTCAATCGCAATGCTTCCATTTCTTCGCTACTTAAAATCACAACCTCAAGCTGCCCCAGGGGAATGCCTTGGGGCTTGAAAAATTTCACTTGAGGATTGAATCTGACCCGGCGACACAGTCTAGGTCTGGTCATGAATTATTTTTCCTTTTTAAAATCGGAGATCTCCTGATTGATGGATTGGAGATCGCCTTCCAATAATTTCTTCTCCGCTTCCAAATCTTCCAGACTATAACCGCGATTCCGGCCATAACCGAAAAAACGCGCTCCCCAACCGCGGCCGCAGCCTCGGCCCCAAGCCATACCGCCGCCGCAAGGGCCAAGTCCTCGCCCGGTCATCGGGCCTTGTCCCATCGGACCGGTACCATTAAATCCTGGCATAATTTTTGTAGTTATGAATTATCTATTATGAGTATATACCCAAAATAAAACTTTGTCAAGAGAGATTTATCCTGTTTTAGGCACACACATTTGGCGGGTTAATTAATTAGTAACATTTCATTTGGAGTCCGCCCTTCCAGGGCACAGTGCTCGAGATTATTGTAAGTAATATTCCATTGTTTGATAGCTCGCTTTAATCCTAATGCAGTTTTAAACTTACGTCTATCATAGAACATCTCTTGATCAGTTCGATGACTTCTTTCCACTTTGCCATTTTGAGCAGGCTTGCCAGGATCAATCAGATAGTGGATAATGTTGTGTCTTTGGCATAATTGATCTAATTCATGGAGTTTGGGATTTATGGGATCGCTTGATTTTTTGTAGCCGGTGTATCGATTGGTAAAACAACTGCCGTTGTCCGTCTTAATCGCCCTAATTCTAAATGGAGCAATTTCCAAGACCCTACTGACGAATTTAAGTGTTTCGCTGTTGCCGTCGCAATCAAATATTTCTAAATATCTCCACCTGCTGGCACAGTCTATGGCCGTATACTGATAATACCTCTTTTGGCCAATCAAATCAGGCACATATTTGATATCTATCTCCACTAAGTCGCCTTTAGCCAAAGGGACTTTTACGTATTTATATTTTAACTTCCTGAGGCGGTATTTGCGATTAAGCCCTTCATTCTTGATCACTTTGCCAATTAATCTGTCGCTTACCTTAATATGCTCTTTCTTTAGTTTGTAGTTTAATTTCTTGGCGCATAGCTTTGTTTCCTTTCTAAGATCGATTATCTTCTCTTTAATCCTAATGGGTGTTTCATTGGGTTGGGTTTTGGGTCTGGTTGATTTTGGTATCAAGCCATCCTCGCCTTCTTTTTTGTAGTTGGCCACCCATCTTTCAAGAGTTCTTTTTCCTGACGGAAACACTTTGGCGGCATCAACCAATCTAATATCCTCTCTGACAATGGGTAAAACCAATCTCAGCCTCTCTTCCAGGGCATTGTTTGGTAGTTTGGTGCTCATATGCACCAATGTTGTCATATTTGGCATATTTCCTCAAAACCGCCATATGTGTGTGCACATTACCATCCACTATTGACAAACATTTATAAATATGATATAATTATATATTAATCATAAAA
>CAZHYS010000021.1:0-8741 GCA_964536975.1 uncultured Gammaproteobacteria bacterium | reverse complement strand
CGCGGCAACTACTTCTAATGTTCGTTTTGAGGTCAATGGCAGCGCGAAGATTGGCTCTAATTTGCTTATCGGAGCGAACGCTTCTACCACGGGAAGTTTGTATGTCGGAAACAAATTAGGCATTAACTCTCAATATATTTCGCAATGGTCTGACTTGTCAGCCTATTTAGGCGCAGTCAGCGGAGGGAATCCTTTTAATCAGTGGTTAGATACTACCAGCACTCCGACTTTTGCCGGCATAAATGCTACTACTACCAATATTGGTACATTGAATGTTTATAATAGCACTACCATGGTTGGCGAACTCTTTGGCTCCGCCGCCCGCCTTTCGGTACTCAATGCCACCACGACCAATGTTGGCGCTTTGAAGGTGTACACAAGTGTTGACTTGCCAAATAATTCCATCACCGATGCCATGGTCGCCGATACTATTACCGCTTCAAATTATTTATCCTTGTCATCTTGGTATGCAACAACGACTTGGGCGGGAGGAGGCAACTTAACCGTGAGTGGCACAGCTACTATCGCTAATCTACTTAGCTTAAATAACGACATTAGGTTTACTAATACCAGCGGTGGGATATACAACAACACAAGTGATGGCAGTGATAATAAAGGTATTATGTTGACTGGCGGTGGAGCTAATTCAACTGACAGGGGCGGTACTATCGGTGTTTATGGCAATGAAGTATCTGGTTTTTCCTTGTATGGAAAGATATTAATATCGGCAGGAAACACTTCAAGTGGCGGAGATATTTTATTAGGTACGGCCGGAGGAAATTGGCGATTATTGGTTGATTATAATGGCAATGTAGCCATTGGTACTAATGTCGGTGGAATAACGCCGGGACAGCAGTTGGAAGTTTATGGCAATGCCTCTACCACCGGAATAGTTTATGCGGGAACGAATCTTTACGTCGGTCAAGCGGCCAACGATGACAACGATATTATCTATTTTGACGCTGGCGGTCAAAATTTGACTTGGAACAATACTGCGGATTACTTTTCTTTGTCAAATGACGCGGTTGTCACTGGTTATGCTTCTACCACAGCCGGATTATATACCCAAGGGACAGCTCGAATCGGTGGCGCTTTGGCTACTACCAGCGCGGCCCAGGTTGGCATCGCTTATCAAAGCGGTTATGGTTTGGTATTGGAGAGGGGCGGTTCTGGCGGTCATTATATCCACACTAATTCCGGCGCTCATCTGACTGCTGGTGGCGTTTGGACTGACGCGTCATCAAAAGAACTCAAGGAAAATTTTGAGTTCTGGAACAATGACGAAGTTTTAAGCAGTATAAAATCGCTAAGTCTGATGGAATACAATTATATTTCCGAGGACGATTCGGTCCGTCATTTTGGCGCCATGGCCGAAGATTGGTATGCTGCTTTCGGTTTAGGTGATAACGTTTCTATTTCCGCCAAGGATGTCGCCATGGTCGCCTTGAAAGGCTTGCAAGGATTAATGGAGAGGATTGATGGATTGGAAGATAAGTCCGATTTTAGAAATACGGAAGATTTAATGGTAGTATCAGAAGATAATGGCAGTGAGTATTTTTCCTTGCTTGTATCCGATGCTTGGAAACTCAATGAGAATGTTTATGTCCGCGGCGTTCAAGTTGAAGAAGGAGCTTTATTTTCTGGTACCATTATAGTAGTCGGCGAGGGCAGGTTTGTTTCTCGAGTGACTTTTGATTCTGATATAGAGTTCAACGGCCAAGCCTATTTCAATAAAGATACAGCCGGATTCGTCAGATTGCCGGCGCAAGCGACATCAACAGAAGTAACTTTTGATAAAGAATATCGGTGGGTGCCGGTGGTTAATGTTACCCCACGCGCCGATCTGCGGGATAGTAATTATTGGATTATCGAGGAGACCGCCAAAGGCTTCAGGATAGTTATCAACCCCGTCCGCAATGAGGATATTGGTTTTAGCTGGCAGGCGGTCGCAGTAAAGGATTTTACCGGTGAGGTGGCTGGTGTCCAGGAAGAAGTGGAGATCTTCGGTTGTCCGGATGCGGCGGCGATTAATTTCAGTCCTTTGGCCAATCGGGATGACGGGTCTTGCGTCTATGATGTGGGGGTGGTTGTTGATCCTGGCACAGTTTCTTCATCAACCGATTCTCTGATTGGTGATCAAGCCTTAACAGATATTGTCGGTTGCACTGATTCAATGGCGACCAATTATAATCCTGCTGCGACTGCCGATGACGGCTTATGTGTTTACCCTGATTTGCCGGTTAATGAGACGGTCGTAGAATTGGAGTCAGCGGAGGAGCCGCCAATCGATCAAGATAGCCAGTAAATGATTACTTTTGTAATATTTTACTTATTTTAATATAATAACCCTATGAAAAATATTTTTTGCCTTATTTTAACAGTCGTATTCTTGTTGTCGGGCGGCCAATTTATATCGGCGGCAATGGACTCTTCAAATTATCAGATTTGGGCTGATGTGATTTCCGTCGGCGGCGGCGAGAATGGCAGTTCCGCTGGCTACAATCTTTATGACACCCTTGGCGAAGGAATAATCGGCCAATCATCTTCAACCAATTATTCATCGCGGGCCGGTTTTAGGGAAATGGTCAAAGACGCGTCTGCAAACGTTTTGACATTGACAGTGGGATCAAATTCCCTCAGTCTCGGCAACTTAAGCTCCGCTGCGACAGGCTCTTCATCACACACCATGACGGTGGAGACAAACTCTGCCACTGGATTAAGTGTTGCTTTCAGCGGCAGTACTTTGACCTGTGGGGCTTGCGGCGGAACAAACACGGTCACTGCTATTGGTCCGGCTGCGGTCGCTTCCACGGCTGGCACCAGTCAGTTCGGATTTAATGTTATTTACGATAGTGGTGATTTGACGGCATCGGCGCAAGCGCCTTATAACGGCGCGGCCACCTATGCTTTTAATAGCGGGGATGAAATCATCAGTGCTGCCGCGGCGATGAGTGGGGATACCATTTTTGATGTTACTTATATCGCCAATATCAGTGGTGCCGAAACGGCCGGATCTTATTCCACCGCGATTACTTATACGGCAACGGCTAACTTTTAATCATTATGAAAAATATTTTTAAATTATTATTTTTATTTTTCTTGTTTCTGGCGCCATTTACTGCGCGAGCGACAACGATTTCGCCGGCAACGACGGAGCTTAATCTTGATCCGGGAGACAGTCGGCAAATCGTCTTGTCCTTGTTCAATGAAACAAAAGAGGAATTGTATTTGACTGGTTCAATAGAAGTTTTTCGGCCAAAAGGGGAGGCAGGCGAAGCGCAGGTGGTATCTCCGGAGGTATCTGATGTCGCGGTTGGCTGGGTGGCTCTACCTTTGAATTCAATTGTATTGGCGCCAGGAGAAGTGATGGAGGTGCCGGTAATATTTGATATTCCTTTTAACGCCGAGGTTGGCGGGTATTATTTGGCGGTAATGTGGGAAACAGCCGCTGGCCCCAACACCAACGACAATCAAGTCAAAATTTCCGGTCGGGTCGGTACGCTAGTTTTACTTCGGGTTAACGGTGAAGCCAAGGAAGAATTATCAATTGAAGATTTTACTTTTGCCAAAGGCGACGGCAACTATGAGAACTTGCCAGTCGGTTTTTCAATAAAATTAAAGAATAGTGGCAATGTCCATTTAAGGCCAACCGGATTTGTGACGATAAAGAATATCTTTGGCAAGGTATCAAAAGTTCTTTTAATCAATAATGAAGAGGGGAACATTTTGCCAATAAGCAACAGAAGATTCCAAACATTTTGGCAACGGAGCGGGTTTGTTCCCGAGGCGGAAAATTTTTTTGAGTCAGTCCGGCTAGAAATCACTCAGTTTGCCTTCGGCCGATTTACCGCTCAAGCAACGGTTAATTATAGCAATGAAGCGAAAAATATTGATTCGGACGAGCTGGTTTTTTGGGTAGTACCATGGCATTTATTGTTGGTAATATTTATTGTTTTATTATTCTTGGCGGTAATTCTTGTAATCTTTAAAAGAAAAAAGAGAAATGAATAAAAAAATTATAATTTTTATTGTTTTGTTTATTACTACTCTATCGATTGGTTCGGTTTTGGCTTTGGCGGCGACCCAGAATGCCAGTGTTAACATTAATGCCACCATCCCGTCCAGCGGCGCTGTTTGCGGAAATGGCGCCGTAGAAACCGGGGAGGCTTGCGATGATGGCGCCGGCAATGGCGCCTGTCCGGCGGCTTGTTCTTCGGCTTGTACTGTGAACAACTGCGGCGGTTCACCCCCGATTCCTTTGAAATCCTGCAATGAAAGCTGCATTTTGACCAGTGAGTGCGCCGCCGGGCTGGTTTGTTATAGCGACCCGCTGCTGGGTGGAGCAGGGCGATGTCGCAATCCGTCAAATCATAATTCCCTGACCTGTGAATGTTCGGTTAATACTTGTTCGGATTATGGTTATTTTGTCGGCGACGTAAACGGCGACGGGTGCATTAATTTGTTTGATGCCAGCCAGGTTCAGGTCGGGTCTTTGGATCAGGAGCCGGCCGAAATAAACGGTGATTTGATTATCAATAATGATGATGCGGCGGCTATCACCAGCTATTATAGCGGGGGCTTTGTTGATAATATCGGCGATTTGCGTTGTTATGCCGCTTGTCCGGCGCCGCCGATTTCATGCGAAAATGAAGTCGGACAATATATCGTCGGCGATGTCAATAATGACGGTTATGTGACTATAAAAGACGCCCTGAGAGTCAAGGCCTACTTAAATGGCCAATTCAACTTGTCCGGTTTGGCGCTCAAAGCGGCCGACGTTGATCTTAATTCGGTTGTTGATGAGGATGATGTGAATTTCATATACCATAACAATAATGCCAACATCTGCCAGACAGTATGCGGTCCGCAGGTGCTTATAAAGTTTTACGCCAAACCGGAAAAAAGAAAGCCTTTTAATAATCCGATTTTTACCATGCCGGGAATGTTTGAGATTAGAAAAACCGGTACGACGGAAAAATTAGCGGAAATTTCCTTTGAGACCAATGATGATGGCTATGGCGAAGTAGAGGTGCCGGCGGTTTTTTTGCCGAATTGGCCCGGTGATTACGACATTGCCGTCAAAGGAATTTCTCATTTACGGAAAGTAATAGGACCGAAGGAGTTGATTATAGATGAAGAAAACAACGTTGATTTTACCTCTTCTTTGCCATTCTTTCTGATTGCCGGCGATGTCCAATTTCAAAAGGATAATTATATCAATGCCTTGGATTTAGCGGCAATAGAATGGGAAATTTATACTGATGATATCGATGCCGATTTGGATTGGAATGGCACGATCAATGGGCTGGATTTGAATATTGCGGAATTCAATATTTATAAGTCGGGAGATAATTAATAAATCTAATATATTATGAAAAAAATAGGTTTTCTTTTTGGCTTATTGATCTTCGTCATGCTGGGAGGGAGGGCGGAAGCGGCCAACCTTAGTTTTACCGCGACTGGTAGCTACGAGGAAAGATGTTCGGCGACAATAAACGTCCTACTAGATACCCAGGGCCAAGAGGCGGGAGCAGTGGATGCGATTATGAAGTTTAATCCAGCTCAGGTGACTGTTAGTTCGGTTTTACCCGGGACTTTATTTAGGACTTATTTGGATCCGGTAATTGATAGTACCAACGGTGTTATTAAATTGACGGCTTATGGCCGGGGGTTTACCGGCCAAGGAACTTTTGCCAGGGTGGTTTTTCGCAGTCGCGCTGGCGTTGGCAGCACTACTTTTAGTTGGGATTTTACTTTGGATAGCACCATTGACAGCAATGTCGCCGATAGATTTACCAGCGCCGATATCTTGACTTTTGTCAGAGACGGCAATTATTCGTTTTATCCTACGGATGGCTATTGCACCAATGATACTGCCGGTCCGACAGTGGATAATCAAATTCCTCGCCCCGGCTCAATCAACCAGCCGCTGGATACGGATATCGCGTTTCGCATAAATGATAATCGATCAGGCGTGGATATTAATTCCGTGGTCGTTACAGTGACAAACGATGGTAAGGCGAATCAGTACCGTTTGGCTGACTTTAATTACAATCTGGTATTGGTGAGTTCCTCGGGCGAGCCGCGTTCTTATGAGATAAATTTTGTTCCGGTGGAGGAGTTTGTCGAGAGGAAACCGGTGTTTATTGAAGTGGTGGCCAGTGATCGCGATGGCAATGTCGGCCGCGCCAGCTGGAGTTTCAATCATCCCGAGCCGACTTGCGAGGAGCTTGGCTGCACCGGCGGCGCTTGTGATGATTTTTTAAGTATCTGGGCGTCTCCTGGCAATCATCAAATACAATTGGAGTGGTTTCCCAAACCGGAAGATATGGATTATGAAAAAGTAGTCATACGTAGATTGACTTGCTCCGAGGAAGATAATTTTCCCAAGACGCCAAGCGATGGAACGTTGGTTTATGACGGACCGGAAACATCAATGATTGATGGCGGATTAGAGAACGATATTTCTTATTGCTATTCAGCATTTGCTTATCGAGAAAATGATTCCGCGGTTGAATATTCGCCCGCCGCCTTTCTCAAGTCAACACCCAATTGTTACATTTCTTCAGTCAGTAATTTTATAATCGGAAAATTTGACAACGGCATTCAGCTTAATTGGCAGAATCCGAAATTCGGTTCGTTTGACGGCGTTAAAGTGATCAGGCAAGAGGGAGGTTGTCCCAGCAGTTTTTGTTATGATGGCTGTTGGGCCGGCAATCAGACCGTTTATGATGGAACCGATCAGAGTTTTTTTGACGCCGATATTAAGCCGGAAACGAATTATTGTTATTTGGTTTTTGCTTACAATCAAGATGGCTGCTCTTCTTCGGGGGCTTTGGGGACGACTGGCGATTTTGCCTGGGACAAATACCCGACCACCACCGATCAATTCGCGCCGTCAGTTCGCTATTATACGAATAACGGCGGGCTGGAAATATCCGCGGCCGCCGGCACGGTTTCCATTTTACGCGGCAAAGATCTGATTTTTGATATCAAAAACGATTTTGAAAAGGAGGTAGAAAGAATCGTCGCGGAATTGGATGGAAAATTGTACATGTTTGCCCTGTCCGAGGGGGGAGATTATTATCGTTTGCCATTTGATGCCTGGGAAACAGCAGGCGATTATCAGATTGCTTTTAAAGTTGTTTATAGCGACGGCACTGTTTATAGCAATCCTGTAAATATAAAAGTAGTTTCCTCTGGTCGAGTGATTTCCAAAGTATTGGGCGTCGCCAGAGAAATCGAGGGAGTCAAGGTTTTTCTTTATGACAACGAAGGGAAAATTTTTGTCGGCGTCAACCAGAAAAATCCTCTTACTACCGATGAGCGCGGCGAGTATGGGCTAATGGTTCCCAATGGTCAGTATCGCTTGGTAGTGAGGGATGGCGATCAAGAAAAATACAGTAGCGCGATTTTCAGGGTCGGCGACAATATCGTCAATCAGGAGATAAATTTGGCGTCAGCGGAGGGTATTTCCGGCAAGGTGGCCGAGCTGGCGAAAAATATTTTTGATAATCCGGCGCTGGAGGACTCCAATATAAAGTATTTCGCGCCGACTGCCCTGGCTGTGACCGGCGCCAACGCCGCCGTATCTATTCCTTGGTGGAATTTTATCAATTATGTCCGTTACTTATTTACTGAACCGTTCGCGTGGATTTTTCGGCGTCGTCGCCGTGGCTGGGGGGTGGTCTATAATTCTATCACCAAAAAGCCGATTGATCTGGCGGTGGTTAGATTGTATAACTATGAAACTAAAAAGTTAATCAGGTCGCAAGTCACGGACAAGAATGGTCGTTATAGCTTCCTAGTTGATGAAGGCAAATACTATATTGAAATAGAAAGAAAAGGCTATGTTTTTCCGTCTCAGATATTGAGCAATGTCAGCGAAGATTTGCAATATACTGATATTTATCATGGCGAGGTGATTAGAGTTGGACAGCAAGAGATGGGAGCTATTACCGCCAATATTCCGATTGATCAGGAAGAGGCCAAAGTATCCAATAGCAAATTAATCAGGCAGAATTTTTGGAAGAATGTGCGAGAGGACATAAGTGCTATTGGGCCAATTTTTGCCATTTTATCTTTTGCTGTCACTCCTTCAATATTGATCGGTTCTTTTGCCATTGTTCACATAATTCTGTTTTTAATGTTCAGAAGATTAGCCAAAAGGCAGAAACCCAAGAGCTGGGGTGTTGTTTATGACATGGAGAGCCGCGAGCCGCTTAAAAACGCAGTGGCCAGGATCTTTTCGCCCCAATATAATCGGATGTTGGAAGTCCAAGTGACAGACAAGTATGGCCGTTACGGTTTTTTGGTGGAAAATAATTCTTATTTTGTAACTGCCAGTAAAGAGGGTTACAAAGACAGTAAAACAGATGTGATTGATTTGACCAATAAGAAGGCAAATGATGTATTCGGTTTTGATTTGTGGCTAAAAGCTTTTCTAAGCGGAAAATCAGATGGTGATTTAAAGTTGGAACAGGTTCAAGAAAAAGAGGGAGATAAGGTTTTAGAGCAGCCAGTCAGAAATGATAATTTAGCGCCAACAGGAAAAATAGACGCCACAGTTTCCGAGTCGGTCACAGACAGTGTTGTCACCCCACCTAAGCCGTCGTTTGTATTTATGGATTCGGCCACCAAGACGGGGGAGCATTTGGCAGACCATAGTCAGGATACCGTCAGTGAGACGCCAATAAGTCCGGAGAACGAAGAAGAAACAAAATTTGGTTAATTTAAAATTT
>CAZHYS010000020.1:0-9450 GCA_964536975.1 uncultured Gammaproteobacteria bacterium | reverse complement strand
GACGATCCCCGAATAATTTTTATTTTTTCATAAAGACAGAATTCACTAAAACCGCTTAAATCATACTACCATTACCCGCCTCGCGTCGACAAGCGAACGCGAGTCGAGGCAGGGACGATCCCCGAACGAATAGAACAGACTTGACTCCCCCTCTCCCGGATACTCGGGAGAGGGATATTTATTATTACCTGCCCTTTTTGTATTTACCGGTCTTATTGTTGCCCTTTTTCGCCAGAGTAACCTCGCGCCACTTGAGCTTCGGCACTTTAGCTTTGGGATCTCTTTTTTTCTTTGGCATAATTATCGCTTATTAAAAGCTCTCCAAATAAATCATAGAGAGCAAGTGAATAATAGCAAAAATAGTAGGAAAAATCAAGTCCTGTTTTATTTTTATACCTCCCCCTACCCCTCCTTCCGACTAGGAGGGGGAAAGGGAATGGAAATATCTCGGGAATGATGCCCTTTACACATTCAAATACTTGCCGATGGCGAGACTGCTGCTTGTAATGCTCAAAATAATAATACCGACCAACTGGGAGCCAAAAATCACCAGAAAATTACTATTGAAATAGCCGATAATATCAAACTCCACTCCGCCGAAAAAATTGGCCAGATGCGGTTGAATTAAAGATAAAATTGAATAAACGACAATAATCGCCAAAATGCAAGCAATGATGCCGGAAAAAATATTTTCAATAATAAAAGGCGCCCGAATAAACCAATTGGTCGCGCCGACCAGCTTCATGATCCCGACTTCATTGCGATGAGTAAAAATCGCAATACGGACAGTATTAAACACAATCAACGCAGCAATAACAACAAATAATCCGCTAATTATAAATCCACCCTTGCGGACATTTTCCGTGATGCTGTTGATGCGGTTTATTACTATCTGATGATCATCATAGCTCCGTTCTTCAATTAGTTCGGCATAGGCCGGGTTATCAATCGCTTCCAATACTTCCGGATAATCATCTAATTCCTTGGCTTTGACCGTCAAAGTCGCGCCTAACGGATTATTTTCCAATTCTTTGAGTGTTTCTTGAATAACCGTATCATCCTGATGATAGGCCTTGAAGTTGGCCAGATTTTCCTCCGGTGAAGTATAAGTGATTGATTTTATCTGTGGCAAAGTCTCCAAATGCGACTTTACCTCCGCTACTTTATTTTCGTTGACCTCCTGTTTGAAATAAATGGAGATATCTATTTTCTCTTTGACTGCTTCCACCGCCGAATCTGACACGGCGCCAAGCACCACCAAAAAATTTATGGAAATAAAAGTCAGAGTGATAATAAAAATGGTCGCCAGTGACAGCCAGATATTGCGCCAAAACGATTGAACGGCGAAAAAAAGACTGCGGGAAAGAGAAAGTAAAAACATAATTATACTAATGAAATTTAGAAATGAAAATTATCCACCCCGATTTTTTTCAGACAATATCAAATAATAAACCGGGATTTAGATTACGTATTTGCCGACTTTTTGATCTTGGACGACTGCGCCATTTTCCAAAGTGATAACCCTTTTTTTCAATGAATTGACAATGTTCTTGTCGTGCGAAACCAAAAGAACAGTTGTTCCGAAATCATTTATTTTGAGCAGCAAATTGATAATTTCTTTGGAATTAATGGCATCAAGATTGCCGGTCGGCTCATCAGCCAAGAGTACTTTCGGCCGATGAACCAATGCTCGAGCAATCGCCACTCGCTGACGCTCACCACCGGACAATTCTTGCGGATAGCGTTCCAGTTTGTCCTGTAAATCAACGATTTTTAGTACTTGTGGCACTATTTTGTTGATACGCGCCCTAGTGGCGCCGGAAACTTGCAAAGCAAAGGCGACATTCTCAAAAACCGTCTTCTTCGACAATAATTTAAAATCCTGAAAGACAACCCCGATCTGCCGACGCAATAAAGGAATTTGATAATGTTTGATATCGGTAATATCCCAGCCGCCAATAACAATTTTCCCCTTGTCCGGCTTAATCTCTGAAATTAAAAGACGAATAATGGTCGTCTTGCCGCAACCGGACTGGCCGACAATGGACACGAACTCTCCCGGCTCAATGTGAATATTGACATTATTGACCGCTATTGTTTCGTGATCAAATTTTTTGGCGACATTAATGAGATGGATCATAATAGCTTATAGCTCATGGCTTATGGCTTATAGCTTATGGCAAATAGCTTGTGACTTAAGATGGCGATGTTATTCTTCTGTGATGGTTGATTCCAACGGGGTCACTTTAATTTTCAAAATTCCTTGCGCGGTAGAAGTCGCCAATTTCAAAAAAGCCGTTTTTGACAAATCCAAGATTCTTTCTCGGCAAGGACCCATTAATTTTTGCTCTGTTGCCGTCCAATCAGAACACTTTTTCGGGCCGTAATCCTTGACGGTGATGATAACTTCTTTATTGTTTTCCAAATTCGTCACTTTGACTTTCGCGCCATTGGCAAAATCGCGGCTGGCGGCCATCAGTTCGGTCGGATACCTCGGATGAACATACCAAGAAGCCAGTCCGGATAGCTCCGCTTCATCAAAAAGCGCGAATAATAACGATTTTTTGCCAGGCAAGGCAAAAGTAATTGTCTTGGACAAAGTGTCACGGGTAGATTCTATTTTTTTGAAAGAAAGATCAAGCCAGCTGTAATAATAGACTTCCTTGTACTGGTCATCAGCCTGATAGCTGATGGTGATTTCCGGTTGGACACTGAAATTATCTCCTTCGGCCGGATTGAATTTGATAAAATACAGATCGCTAGCCGGCATCAACCCCTCGGGATAAGTAAAAAACCAATTTATTCTTTCCTGGCTGACAATATTCATCAGTTTAAGCGTCAGCGGCTGGGTAGTAGAAAGAGATTTGATGTTGACAGTGACTATTTCGTCCGGCGTCGTCAAAGAATAATCCTCGGATAAAGGATAGCTAATCCCCTTCAAATAGAAAAATTTTTCCGCCTTGACCGGCAAGACCGTCACTAGGCAGAAAACCGCGGCCAAAACGGCCGGGATAATTACTCTGGAAAAAAATCTTTTTTTCATTTATAATAGTTAATGCTAACGGGCGGGTATGGTTTAGTGGTAAAATGCGACCTTCCCAAGGTTGAGTCACGGGTTCGATTCCCGTTACCCGCTTAATACGCCCTCTTAGCTCAGCTGGTAGAGCAACGCATTCGTAACGCGTAGGTCGTCGGTTCAAATCCGACAGAGGGCTCAAATTTTTATCTCAAATAATTCTTTATTTCGGCAGCCTCCATCAAGCTTTTGATATATTCATCTACATCCACCAAAATCAAAACGTGGCTGACTCTGGCGCTGTCAATGCTTGTTTCCGGATCAGTAGCCCTATCCGTAACCTTGATGATGTGATAGCCGAAATTGTTCTTAATCAAATCATTGTACACCTCGCCTTTCTCCAGGCTGAATACCGCCGCGGCCAACTCTGGCGATAGTTCATCTTTGGTCATCCAGCCCAAATCCCCGCCAGTATTAACACCGGCCTCATCTTGGGTATATTGTTTGGCGAGCGCGGAAAAATCAACTGTTTTATCAAGAGCCAAGGTCAATACTTCCTGAGCTTTGGCTTTGGCTGATTTGTTTATCTCCAAGCCCTCATCACCAATAATCACCTGCTGCAAGGCGTCTTTGGCCATGAGCGGCCGCAAAACCTTGTATTTGAATTCATCCAAGCTCATCTGATACAGATTGCGAGTAATTTTTTCTGCGTCATCTTGCCCGCCGGTTTGTTCAATAATGGAGGACATCTGCTGATCCAGCTGCTCTTTGGTGATTTCCTTGCCACTGGCTTTCAATTGCTCGTCAATAATAGAAATCATTGCTAAACGATTGAAAATCTTATCGCGAATATCACTGACATCTTTGAGAATATCCTCGCTAAATCCTTCCCGGTTATTTATCAGAGCGGCTTGGACTGTTCGCGCGTCATCAATATAATCGGCGGCGGTAATAACCCGGCCGTTCACCGATCCCGCCGGCAAATTAAGGATTCTTGCTGTTTGATAACTGAAATTATCAGTCCAATTAAGGCGATAAATTCCAAAAATGTCTATCGCTAATAGGACTAGTAAGGTCACAACCACAAAAATAACCAAGCGGATGATTAGTCCGCGCCAACTAAATCCGCGCCGCTCCTTAGGTGGCCGGATTTTTTTTGCCTTGGCTGGCTTTGCTATATTGACGGTTGACTCCTCTTGAGCGGTAATAGTTTTTATTGCTGCCGACCCAGTTGAGGAAGTCAAAAATGACGCTTTGGGCGGAATAGATTTGGGCGGAATAATTTTTTCTTTCTTCGCCGGCTTTGGAAAGGCTGTTTTTGGGACGGTTGCCTTCTTCTGCGTCTTGGTTTTTTCCTTTCGCTTGCCACTCTCCAATTCCTCCAGAATATAATTTTTTAATTCTTGTTTTTTCTCCGGTGTCAATTTGGCTGAAGCCATATTTTTGTATAATTATTTTGAATTATTAATTGAAAAAATATTGCCACCAATTCCAGGGATTAAACTCGGTTTTTCTGGTTGCTACGACGCTGTTGCCTTTTTTTTGATAATCAATCTCCGTGTCACCACTCTCCGCGTAGTCGTCCGCTTTTTCTTCGTCGCGAAGCACTACCACCACCTTTTCTCCGGGCTTTTGCAAGCCCAATTTGAGCCGCGCTTCTTTTTCCAACTGGTTGCTACTTGACCAAGAAGACAAATCATCGCCAATTTGTCGATTTTCTTCCTCTAGATCGGATATTTCTTGCTCCAAGTCCTTGATTTGTTTTTCTACTTGATAACGACTAAGCACCTCTTTGATCGAGCCCAAAACAAATAAAACCGACAATACCGCCAAAACAACAAAAATAATCGTTTGTTTTTTATTTGATTTTCTTTTTGGAGCCAACATTTTTATTATAACACAAGAATTAATTAATCACCAATAAGCGCATTGAATTCTTTCTCACCGAGTTTTGCTTTTATTCTCTTTAAAGTCGCAATTGCCCGATTATCACGGACCCGAGTCTTTCTCTGATAATATTCCTCCTGATTGCCTATTATCTCGCTAACCAGTTTTTCCGGATTTCTAATTCCATCCAGAACCAAAGAAACTTTTTTGTCGCCGAGCAAATGAATAACAACACTGCCGCGAAAAAATTTTTTGGTAAAATTAACATCCTGAATCCGATTGTATAAAACCGAAGTGATAAAAATTTTCAAAAAGCCGCTACGCTCCAAATCAATCACCCGCCGATCAGTCATAATAAAAACGGTAAAATAATAACACAGATAAGTCCGCCAAGCCAATAGCAAGCCGGCCAACAAAAGAACAGTAAACGCGACCACTCCCCATTCGCCCTGCCGAAACAAAGGATAAATCAGAAAAAAGGGCAGAATAATAAAAAGAATAGAAAAAAATATCGGCCCAGTCCAACTAATCAGCGAATATCGGACGATGTTTTTTATTTCTTCATCGGATTTGACGCCCGCTTGGCGTTTTAATTTTTTATAAAGCATTCTTGAGACGCCTTATTTCGTATCTTTTTTCGCGGACGATAAAAACATATTTTATCGCCTCTATTAAAACAATTTTTATTACTGCCAAGGCGATTATGAGAATCCAATCATTAAACCCGAGGGAGGCCGTCTGAAAAACCGGCTGCAAAAACGGCACGTAAATCGCCGCCAACAAAATAAGCCAGCCGATCACAACGGAAAAAATCAGAAAAGGATTGGTAAAAGGATTCTGGGTAAAGACGGAGTGGCGCAATGTCCGGACGCTAAAAACATAAAATAAAGAATCAACACCCAAAGCGGCGAAAATAATCGTCCGCACATAAGTCAAATCTGAAAATCGGCTCAGCAAAAAAACGAATAACCCCAGCAAAATAATATCAACCACCGCTCCAATGATAAAAATCAAAACCTTCATTTCTTGATTAACAACCGGTTCAGCTTTTGCCCTCGGCCGATCAGCCATTACTTCCTTTTCTCCCGGCTCAAGCGTCATCGCGATATTAGGCAAGCCGTCAGCGACCAGATTTATCCACAAAATTTGCATTGCTCCGATAGGCAAAGGCAGACTTAGGGCTAAGGCGCCGGTAATCAAAATTATTTCCGAGAAGCTGTCGGTCAGGAGATATAAGATAACTTTTCTAACATTATCAAAAATAATCCTCCCTTGCTCTATCGCCGCGACAATTACTTTGAAGTTATTATCCAATAACACCACATCGGCCGTTTCTTTTGTCACATCAGAGCCGTCACCAAGCGCAATGCCAATATCGGCTGATTTAAGCGCCGGCGCGTCATTAATGCCGTCACCGGTCATCGCTACTACTTCACCTTTTGCCTGCCAAGCATCCACTATGCGCAATTTATGCCGAGGTTCTACTCGGGCATAGATATCAATATGTTTTATTTTTTTGGCTAATTCTTCATCACTCCAAGCATCAAGCTCGCTCCCCTCCACAATATTGCCATCTACTTTCATCCCAAGCTCACGCGCGATTGCCCTGGCAGTAAGAGGATGATCGCCGGTAATAATAATCGGCCGGATTCCGGCTTGACGACATAAATGAATCGTTTCCTTCGCTTCCGGCCGCAGAGGATCTTTGAGGGCGATAAAGCCAAGAAATACCAAATGATTCAGTTCTTGATTAACATCGGAAAATTCTCCGGTTTTATAAGCCAATGCTAAAAGACGAAGACCTCCTTTGGTTAGATTCGCGTGCTTTTTTTTAATTTGTTTCAATAAATTAGCCGATAAAATAATCTTCTGATTGCCAATAAGCGCCCGATCGCAAAAAGCCAAAATTTTTTCCGGAGCGCCTTTGGCAAAAATATGGCTGTGCTCATTATTTTTGTGACGATGAAGGGTGGCCATGTATTTTTTCTCCGAATCAAATGGTATGACTGATAGTTTGCGATACTCATCATCCAACTTATCTTTATCAAAACCAGACTGAATGGCAGCCAATAGCAAGGCTTTCTCCGTCGGATCGCCGATAATCCGCAAATTCTCCAAATCCGCGTCAGGATTTTCAATTGCCGCGTCGCTACACAATACGGAAACTTTGGAAATCAAATCCTGAACCTTTTCCACTTTAGCGGATTCGTCTCTGCCAATCATAGAGTACTCACTGTCAGCGGTGATTATTCTGGCTACCTGCATCCTACCTTCGGTCAAAGTGCCGGTTTTATCGGTACAAATAATTGAGACGCTTCCCAATGTCTCGGCGGCAATAAGCTTTCTAATAAGCGCTTTTTTCTTCAACACTCTTTGCATCCCAATAGTCAAAATAATCGTCACTGCCACTAGTAAACCTTCCGGAATTGCCGCCACCGCCAAAGCCACGACTGTCAAAAACATTTCAATCGGCTCTTTGCCCATCGTCAAACCAAGAACAAATATGCCCAAACATAAAATACCGATAATGCCGGTCAGCCAGTGGCTGAAAATTTGAAGCTGAATTTGCAAGGGAGTCTTGTCTTCTTTTGTTTCTTTGATCATGCGGCTGATTTTACCAACCTCTGTTCGTCCGCCGGTTTCACAAACAACAGCCTGCGCCAATCCGCGAACTGCCAGCGTGCCCATATAAACCATGTTTTCCCGCTCGGCCAGCGGTACTCCTTTATTCTGAATTTTTATATTTTTGGCCGAAGGTGCTGATTCACCGGTCAAAGTCGCTTCCATTGTTTGAAAATTGTCAACCATTATAAGCCGCGCGTCAGCCGGAATTTTATCACCGGCGCGCAAAAATATAACATCGCCGGGAACGAGCTCAGTGGAATCAATCAGTATCTCGCGGCCGTCACGCAGGACCTTGGCTTGCTGGCGGACAATTTTCTTCAGTTGGCTGATGGCATTATTGGCTTTATTCTCTTGCCAATAGCCGAAAAAAGTATTTAACGCCATCACGACAAAAATTACCGCCGCGTCAGCCAGATGATTCAAAAAGAAAGAAACACCCCCCGCGGCGATCAAAACATAAACCAAAGGCGACTTGATCTGATTAAATAAAATCGCCAAAGATGACAATGGCTGTTCGGCCGGTAATTTATTTTTGCCGATTTTTTTTTGTATCGCTTTTACTCTTCTGGACGCCAAACCATTCTTAGAAGATCTTAAATACCTGAAACAGTCACTAATGGCCAAACTGTGCCAATTTTTCTCCAGCATGGGAATTTTTATGAATAGTTGGATATATTATAACATGAATCAGTCTATAAAGTCGAAAGTCGTAAAGTCTATAAAGTCGGATGTAGGGGGCGGGGCTTGCCCCCGCCCGATTCATTCAGTAATCGGTAATAGAATCTTGGTTTAGAATTCGTAACTCGCGACTCGTAACTCGGAATAGAAATCCGCATAGACGCGATTCATCGCGTCTATTCGTAGAGACATCCAGAATACTCGGAACTCGCGATGACATTCGTAACATAATTTGTAGAGACGTTGCGGCGCAACGTCTCTACGGAACTCAGAACAACTCGTAACTCGGAATAATATGTCATCCTGGGCGAAGTCGAGAGATCCCTTGATTAATGATAAAAAAAGAAAAGCGGCGCCATGCGGACATAACGTCGCTTTTGGATCTTGGCAGAATAAATCATTTCGAAGTCGCCCTGATTCTCCCCAGAATTTTGTGAAAGAAATCAGCCGCCTCTTGCATTCTCCGTAGACGCTCCTCACGTTCCCTAGCACAAGACCGGAACTCCCCAGACAGACAGATAAGGGTTCCGATTATCACCTTCGACCAATCAGTCGGCGAGAAGATATTCCTAATAAGGGTGCTCCCTGTGTCGCACGCCACACTCCTAGCGATAACCATAGCCTCGTGGATGCTTTTTTCGTCAAAAACTTCCAGTTCGGCCTTGATCAAGACCTGATGGAATTCATTACACTTAAAGACCGCCAGCAAAACGAGAATGGCGCCTTCTTTTGTCAAAAAGTAACGCCTCCTCCATACTTCTGCTTTCATCTGGTCTTCTAGGTCACTACCTCCGACTTCCACGACCTTAGTACGCTCCGAAATGCCAGACGGAAACCTAACCAGGCTGAAGTCTGTCTGACGCGCTTGTCTAAAAGACGACCTTTCGCAGTTGAAGAAGTTGGCCAAAGGGATAAAAAACGACAAGTACTTCAAGGTGGGCCTGATTTTTTTCAAGACCCTCCCCCAAATATCCGCCATGTCCAGCTGTGAAGCGTCAATTGACGGGGCCACTTCAACCGCCATGACATAATCTTCCGGCGTAAGGTGCTTAATTCCCAATCCACACAATGCCGCTTCTACTATTTCTCGATCTTGCGCTACTTTCCCTTGACTGTTGGACGAATCCATTGCCAGTCCTCCTATTTTAAAGCCGGCTGATTCCGGCTTTATGCCGCAAATATACTCCTAATTGAAAAAATGTCAACAAACAAAAAAACCGAGGATGTCTCGGCTTGCTTGTGCG
>CAZHYS010000019.1:0-11471 GCA_964536975.1 uncultured Gammaproteobacteria bacterium | reverse complement strand
GGCGGAGAGGGTGGGATTCGAACCCACGGTCCCTGTGAAGGGACTTCAGTTTTCAAGACTGACGCATTCGACCACTCTGCCACCTCTCCAGTTTCAACAATCAACAATTGACATTTAACGATTAACAATTATTTATGTACCAATATTTATGTACCAAATTGCTCCCCTATTTTAACATTTCCAATGATTTTTGTAAACCCCTAATTCCTCGCGATTACCACACCCCAAACTTGCCGAAAACCGGCATGTTTCAATACCTTGGCGCACTCCTGCATTGTCGCGCCAGTGGTATAAACATCATCCACTAATACCACCCGACTATCTTTCGCCCTCTCTTCTATCGGATCAACGAGAGAAAAGCTTCCTCGGATATTTTCCAATCGCTTTTGCCTGTCCAAATCCACCTGCGGCGTCCGATAGACATTTCGCCGCAACAATGGGGTGATCTTATTGCCAAACGCTCTGACCAACGACGAGCTTATCAATTCCGCCTGGTTGAAACCGCGAGTCAAAAAACGTTTTTTGGCTAGTGGCACTGGTACCAATAAAAAATCTTTTGACCAAAAAGGGAATCTGGCGAAATAATTTTCAAACAGCCGGTCAAATTCTTTGGCCGGTTCAACGATAAACTGATATTTTATGGAGGTGATAATTTTTTTAATCAAGATATTTTCATAATCCGCCACTACCCACAGGCCGTCCAAAGATGAGCTCGCTCGGCATTTATCACATGCTCGTCCGTCCGGCGACGGTCGGCGGCAAATCGGACATTCGCAAAAATTTCTTATTCTCAACTTCGGCCGGCAATCCGCGCATACCCAGTCCCCTTCCCGATAACAACCAAAACACTTTTTGGGGAAAAGGCAATCGCAGGCAAAATCCCACCACCGGCGCCAATTATTTCTCCCAATAAGCATCGTCTATTTTCCATTCACCGCCTACTTTCACCAGATAGACGGTGATATTTTGATAAAACATCTCCGGATCAAGCGCGTCTTCGGTATAATGAAAACGCTGGGTGCCGACCAAAAGCTTGGCCGCGCTGTCAGAAAATTCCAAAAATTCGCCAGTGAGCGCCCTGGTGTCATAACCCTCATACTTATCGCCGCTCACCCTGGTATCTAAAGTGAAATTATTGATCTTAGCCGCCATTTTATCGGTCATTAGCGATTTCAAATCTTCCAAATTCTTAAATCCGCCCTGACTGGAATAACTGCCGTACCTCTCGGCAAAAGAGAAGGCTAGCTGCTTTACATCCAACGGATATTTCTGATCGGCCGCCATTCGTTCTTCGCTTGGTGCTGGTAGCGAAGCCGCCTGATCCAATGTTTCTTGGCTCGGCTGGCCAGTAGTTTCTGTCGGCACTGGTTCAGTTTCAGCCGACCGATTACTCCGCCACCACCAAAATCCCGCCGCCAAAACTGCGATTAATATCAAAATTAAAATTGAAATTATTATTTTTTTTCTACTGTCCATAAATTATTTTTTTATTTCTTCTTTCTTAACCCCTCCCTTTCCCTCCCTTTCGTAGGGAGAGGAAAAATAAGGAAGACGTTTCCCCCTTTAATAATCTATTCAATCTGCCCGGCCGCCAGTGCTTCGGCAAATTCTTTTTTGGACTGCTCAATCTCCAGCAGTTGTCGCGGGTCGGAAGTAATCAATTGATCTTCCGAGTATGACGCGACCACTTTGATCGCCGCGTGCTTGGCGCCGGCAAAAAATATGCCCTCGCCTACACCGCATTCCAAGAGCAAATATTTTTCTCCTTCCGTCAACATGAAAGTCTTCTGCACCAAATCAACCGCCGACGGCGTTTGTTTCATTAGCAGTTGCAGAGAAGAGTTGTTGACAATCGCCTGGCCATAAGCGGAAGTCAAGAAATCATTGACATCTTGAGTGATGGTAGTCACACCCAAGTAATACTTACGGCATCTCTTTACCAGAGCAAAAATAAATTTGGCGCTATCCTCTCTCTGCATCAGCCACCATGCCTCGTCAACCACCAAAATCCTTTTTTTCATTTCGCTTCTAACTACATTCCAAATATAATTAACTATGGTATAGATGGCGATCGGCTTTAATTCGTCTTCCAGGTCACGAACACTGAAAACCACCAGCTGATTTTTCATTTCTACGTTGGTCGGATTGTTGAGTAGGCCGGAAAAAGTGCCTTCGGTATATTTTTTGAGCCGCAAGGCAATTCCCTCCGCGCCTTCCATTCCTTCCAAAATTTCCTGCAAATCGGTCAAAACCGGCGGTTCCGCCTGGGACAAATCAACATCCGGCGTAATATCTTTCTTGGCGTAAGTTTCCAGTAGCGCCCGGTCTATCAGCGAATCTTCCTCCGGCGTAATATTGCCGATCATCAGCCGAATTAATCCTTTGACGGTAATGACCGCGCTTCTGATGATGTCTGCCGGCTTAGAATCGTCGCCCATTGACCGCGGTAAGTCAAACGGATTGATTTTGCTCTCGGAATTCAAAGAAATATCAATGTAAGTACCGCCGACCGCGTCGCACAAATGCTTGTATTCTCTTTCCGGATCAATAATGATTATTTCCGTGCCGAACATCAAATGACGCAACACTTCCAATTTTATCGCGTATGATTTGCCGGCGCCGGAAGTGGCGAATACTACCGTATTGGCATTTTGCAAAGAAAACCGATCAAATAGAATCAAGCTGTTATTATGGCGGTTGATGCCATACAAGACTCCCCCGTCGGAGGTGAGGTCGGAAGAAACGAACGGAAATGAGCTGGCTGCCGGCGAACTGTTCATGTTGAGCAAAATCTGCAATTCATCAAAAGCGAGCGGCAAAGTGGAATTAAATCCTTGCTCGGCCTGATAGAACACCCGCTTGGAATAGACCAGGTGCGAACCGAGGATGTTCTCTAATCGCTCGGAAATGCGATCCAATTCTTCCAAGGTCTTGGCGTAAAAAGTGACGTAGACCGAAACTTGAAAGAAATGCTCCACCCCTTGAGTCAAATCGTCACGCAGTTTTTCCATATCGCGAAGCGCTGTCTCACGCAAAGGATCGCGCGGCGCGCCCTTTTCCGCATCACCCATCAGCTGCGCCTGGACGTTACCGACTTTCTTCTTGAGCTGTTTCAAAATAACTGCCGATGGTACCGGATAAAAATACAACCCGATATCGGCAGTGACATCCATATTGATTATCGGCGCAAACCAGCCGACACTAATATAACGAGGATATTCAACGGCAAAAATAGTCCGGGCAAACATTCCACCCAGTTTGATATGGGAGCTAAACACCTCAAACGCCGCCGGAGCGATGAGATCGCGGACCGAAACGACGCCCCGACGATAAACCCGCTCTTCTTCAATGCTTTTTTTGGAGACCTCTACTTCCTGCCGCTTTGCCTCTCTTATTTGAGCAGGAGTCAGTTTCTGCCTTTCCTCTCCCGGCGTCACCACTCGCCTTTGTTGATTTAAGTCTTTTGGTTCAAACATGTAATTATTGATCTTCTAAATTTAACTTATTTAAGTCAGCCATTTTTTGATTTTTGGAAACTTCCGGATTATAGGTATTATAATACAATTCAATCAACGATTGGGTATCTAATACTGATGCCCTTAGCCCCATGCTGGCCAGACCCGACAGCACCTTGTCCACCCGGACAAACAAGTCTTTGTGGCGTTTGGCAAATTCTTTCTGTTTGAGATTAATCACCTTGGTCGGCGACAAAACATCATTGCCCCGTTGCCAGAATCCCCGCCGCCGATTGGATGACGGATCAAAGGACACGATGACATAAAACTTCTTGGACATAATATCGCCCAGTTCCACCAACTCGGAAATGTATTGGAGATATTCATTGGTCTGCAATTTCAACAGCTCGTTGGTTTGCGCCCGCGCCGATTCTTTTATTTTTTCCAAATAAGCATCCAAATTCAACTGCCGCGACTGAACCACTATTTGCAGCGGCGCTTCCAAGGAATTCAAAAAAGAGATATAGGCGGCAAAAATAGCGTTCTGCTCGTCTTCCGATTTCAAAGCAAAATTAATACTGGAGACGATAATCACCGACCTCAATGTCCCGTCTTTCATGACCACGCAATCATCGCGAATCTCGGCAATGTTCAGATATTTTTGCGTGGAGGGTGTATTTTTTGTCGCTTGTCTATCCGGCATAATAAAAATTAAAAAATATTGTTTGAGTCTTCTTCGCCCCGATAAACTCCTCCTGTATCAACTATCAGGGATAATTCTGACAGGCGGGAAGAAGTCACCGGCTTACGGACAATCGTCTTGGGCAGATTTTTTTTGATCTCCTGATCATCGCGAATTCTGATTAATTCGTTGTCGGAATACTGTTTGCGCCAAACTTTCAGTTTCGGGCTTTTCAAGGTGGCAAAAAAATTGAGCAAAAAATAATGGAATGGCTGGCCATTTATCCTGACAAAAGCGACTATCAAAGTGATTCCCAGCACCAACAAACCAGACACCGCAAATAGTGAAAAGTCAAAAATTTTATAAAATATGAAAATAATCAAGCCGGCGATCATCAACTCTATGAATTGACGGACAGTGATCGGCCCGATGATCTTGTCTTCAACATCCAAAAATTGGGGAACGATGATTTGGTCCATGGGAATTAGTCAAAAGTCTATAAAGTTTCTAAAGTCTATAAAGCTCAATTAAAATACAATATTACATAAATCAATTTAAACTCTTTATAAATCCAGAAATCAATTTTGAAACTTCTATGCAATCTTCATATAACTTATTATAACTGTCTTTTTTAATATAACCAAGAGAAAGGGCCACAACCAACATTGATCTAACCTCCCCACAAGACCCTTTGGCGATAAAAAGAAATTTTTTAAACTCCTTATCACCCCTTCTCTCAAATCCCTCAGCGATATTATTAGTTATTGACACAGATGCTCTTTGAATTTGGTCTTTAAAACCAAAGTCCCGACACTCCCAAAACTCTTTATATATAAAAGAACATAAATTCATGGCTCTTTGCAGGCGACAATATCCTCAAATTTTTCTATTTTCATGAAGATATGGCTTTAGGAATTTTATGGCTTTATGAACTTTATAACTTTATAGACTTTAGACTAACTAATACCTAATTTCCCTATTCAATTCCATCACCGCGTTGAATTCTTCCACTGATAGAGTCGGCTTACCTTCTGCCAAACGCTCGCTGATTATCGTTTCTACGCTTTTGCCTTCAGTCATCGCGGTCTGGCCGAGCAACCGATAAAATCTGTTTACCTCGCTTCTGTGCCACGCTTCAACACCGGCTAATTTCTTGCCATAAGAATCTTTTTCCAGTAAATCAATCCGCTCTTTTATCTCTACTGTCATTGTCCGGGGCGTGTCGCCCAGCCGACGAAAATCAATCAGGGTCATATTTGACAGCTCCTCCAAGGGACCGACTAACTTCGGCGAAAATTTAACTCCATCCAAGCGGGGTTTGTGATCGGGAATTTTTTTCAAAATCGGCGGAGTGGAAACAGGGCGAGAGGACGGAAGAGGCGTTGGACGCGGCGACACAGCCGACCCGATCGGTTTTGCCGCCGCTGACACGGCCGGCTTTGGCCTCATAGCGGCCGGCTTGATATCTATCTGGTGCGGCTTAATCATCAAATCATCGTCACCCGGCAGTTTTATCACTGGCAAACCATCCTCCTCATCTATTTCCAGCAGATTCAAATTAGTCTTCTCTAAAACCGGCTTGGCGGTAGGAGGCGGAACGGCATCGTCAGAAGAAAAATCCAAATCTGCCGGCACCGGCTTGAGCGGTAATTTATTAAAATCAAGATTTATCTTTGATTCTTCTTCTTGCCGCGCCTTTTCCTGAATGCTGATGGCCGGCCGATTGGCGCTTAATGGCTTTTGGGGGACAAAAAAATTAATTTTTTCCACCGATGCCGCGCTGGAGCTTGAACCGCCGACCCGCGCCTTAATCATCTTGAGTAGCGACTGGGCTTGTTCTTCGTCAAATTCCATCCCCCCAACTTTGGCATTTCTCTTTAATACTTCCAATGTTTCAATATCGTCCCGAACTTGTTTCAGTCTGGCAACAATTATATTTTCCAACCTTTTTACCAACACTTGATCACCGGCCGGATAATTTACTGTCTTCATTATTTCTATTGCTCTAGATTCGTAATCATCCTTTTGATAATTATCAATCAATGGCCGATAATGATCCACCTCTATTTCGTCATCGGTGGAAAAAGTGAGCGATGGAGAAGGTCGAGCGGCAAACCCGGCCGTCGTCCGATTGGTAAAAGCCGGCCGGATCGCCACTGCCGATTTTGTCTCTGATTTCAAACTCTGCCCCAATAATCCAGCAAAAGAAACAGCGATTTCCTTGGCCGCAACAGGAGAGAGATTCATGGCGCCGATAAGATACGCCTCCAAATTACTGATTGCCAAATCACCGACCGCCAAGGCGACAAAAACCAACGCCAATTTCAGACGATATTTTCTTTCCAGGTCTTCAATCGCCCGTAATGTCTCTGGCGAAGAAAATTTCCGCTTTAATTCTGGCGACAACTGATTGAATTTTTTTAAGCTGTCTTGGTTCATTTGATATTGATATTTTTCGCCCCCTTCTAACCTTCCCTTATCAGGGACAACTAAATCCTGTCGGATTTATTTTTCTGCTCGCCGAGCGCCTTGAGCTCCAAGGGAGTCAGACTGGACTCGTCAAACTCCGCCTCATCCCCCATCTCAACCGGCGGGATTATCGTCTCGGCCGATTCTCGACTTATTTCAATCGGGATAATACCCCATTTTTCTGGCGGTAAATTTTCCATACTCTCCGGGAAAAATTTCAAGTTCCGGTATAGCACCAAAATTTTTGCCAATACCTTCTTGTCATCATTGTTTAATTGACGAGCGTTAACAGAATTGGCCAAATAATCCGATAAAACGACATTGTCAAAATAGTTACTGCCCTTTTTACTGATAAAATCCAGCAACCACTTGCCAACAGTCGGCTCAGCCGTATCTCCAGACAAGCTAATATTAATTTCGCCTATTTTTTCTTTATTGTCAATTAAATCACTTACCAATCTATTTTTGAAATCAGGAAAATTAGATAAAAAATACATAATTTCGCCATTAATAATAGCCATCCTCTCCTGGTCACGATCATTTAATAGTGTTAATAAATCATTGGCTAATAAATCATCCAATTCCTTCATTTCCTCATTCTTATTAACCTTTTTATCAAATGACTCAACGATAATCTCCATTAAATCAAGCTGCTTATCCTCCAGCTCACCCGCAAAACCATCAACATAAGAGCGATAATTTCTACCATTTCCGCCTAAAGCAAAAAATTGTTGTTCTATTTTTTTGTCCCGTAGAAAATTACTTAACGGTAGAAAAAGCATGCCGATAAAATCAATGGCCATGAGCTTAATTTCTTCATCAGCAGAAGAATTAAATTGATTCTTGAGCTCAATTTTTAAATCGGCAAAATTAAAATCCTTGACTGTATAGAAATTAAATAGATCAAAAAAATAATTTCCATCGGCGGGCTGATATTTTTCCTTTATGTCAGTCAAGGCGCCACCGGCGGACTGAGAGTAAAAATAAAACTCCGCCTCGGCTGGAAGATTGGAAACATAATCAAAAAATTTTGAGCTGTCTATCTTGATCATATTTATGGTATTTTTGTGCCGGAGGCCGGAAGGCCGAAGTGACTTCTAATGTGCTCAGCTACCGGACTGGAATCATTTTCTAATGACCTTTTGACCGCCTCGGATAATTTATAAGTTCCGCCCGCAGGGGCTCCATGAGTACCACCCGCTCCAACGACTGCTTCCAAAAGACCGTTTGGATTCTTATTGATTAAATCTATCAAATCTTCTCTACTTAATTTGCTGGTAAAATCAGATGCTTGGTTCAGTTGTGCCAGATTTGTCAAATCCCATGCCCCCGCTACCCCCTCTAACAAGGCCAATTTTTTCTTGGCTTCCATGCTGATGTCTTTCTTTAGAGCCTCCTTAATAATCGTCTTCTGAGAATCAGAGGCATCTTTATACTGTTTAACAAAAGATGAGCCGCTTAATCCTGCGGCGGCTGCGCCAACACTATCCCTCAACGATCCGGAATCCATATCCTTTATCTTGTAGGTGCCGTTTTGATATCCTTCCTGAATAGATTTTTGGGCGGCAGCTTTTCTCCTTTGAGCTTCCAACCTTGCCTCCGGAGTTTTGTATTTAGCATCAGAAGGGTTAATGCTGGCATCCTCAAATAACTTTGTCCCGCCAACATAGTTTTTTTCCATTATTGACTTAAGTTGGGAAACAAGACCCTTTTCTTTCTCAAATTTTTTCTGAATGTCATCACGAACCTTCTTTGCTTTTTCTAAACTTAATAAGTTACGGCTCAACGCTTCCATCGCCGCCGCCGCTCTAGTAAATTTGTCCTTACTCTCGTTATCCATGGTAGCTAAAACTTCATTGTTATCCATATCTTTCATTTTTCCCCTCTCATCAGCCACTTTTGACTGACGATATTTGGAAACAGCTTTATAATCAACCTCACCGGCAGCACCAATCGCCTGTCCCAGCTTATATGTTCCGGCAGCACCGCCAACCGTAGCCAAAAGCGTCATCCACGCCGCCGGCCCACCCATTAAACCAAAACCTAGACCGCCGGCCATACCAAGACCAGCACCGGCTGTCTTGGCAATTTTTTGCCACCTTTTTGCATTTTTTAGACTTGCTCCGGTTGATTCTAAATCCTTTTCACTTATACCACCTAACTCTGCCGCCACTTGGCCTGGGTTTAACCTGTCAACCTCCATATGATGGTCACTCTTTCTTATCCTCCTCCAGCCCAAGGAGTTCCTCCTGTATATATAAGTATCATTTTCAAACTCACTTGTAGGCCCTCCCTGAAGTAACTTGTCTTGACTGTCAGACGTAATAATTCTTTGTAAATCTTCATTTTTCTCAACCTCCCCAACATTCTTTCCGTTTGAATCCTTTACTGCCCATGCACCGGTTATAGCATTTCTTGTGTACTGAAATCCCTTTTCATCAGTAAAGTTTCTACCCGCTTTAATATTGTCAATATTTTCTTTATGTTCCTCAATTTTAGTTCTCTCTTCCGCTTCTTTCTTGGTTAAGTCATCAATATTTTTCTGACCCGTAATTCTATTCCATGTGCCCTTAAACGGCTTGGCGATTGTTTCCTTAGTCTTGGCTAGTCCGGTACCGATTCTTTCCGCCACTTTGTCGGACGCCTCTTCTCTTCTGGTCTGAATAACCGCCTGCCGGCTGTTCCAATACTTCTTGGCGCCGCCAACAACCGCATTAACACCAGTGGCATCGCCAATTTTATTAAATGCGCCCTTCCTTATATTATTTAAGAGATTCATTCCCTTCCCTGCCCACTGCCCGCCGGCCACACCGGCTTGCTGGCCCATTACCAATGAGCCAACCATGAGGCCAATGACAATCATAAAGTTAAAAATTCCTTTAGTTGAGGCTAAATCGGAAAATTTGACTTTTTCAAGCTCAACACCGTCCTTTGTAATAGTCGCCATTTCAGTGTTATCAATGGCGGTACCCATTGTTTTGTTGTTATCTATAGCGCTACTGGAAAAACTGTCATTGCCCACCATATTGGACATGGTAAATAGCGATAAGTACAAAAAGAATATCATTACCGGCCCGACTGTCAAATACTTACCCATCAGTGACCACCATTGGCCGGCGTACTGTTGGCCGCGCGGAAAAGTGCTCAAGAAAAACGCGGCTGGCGAAAGGATGACTAGAAACCACAACATTACAATCCGATAAATCAAAATAACCGTAATAATCGCCGATACTACTATCACTACTATCGTAACCACCAAAGCAAAAATTAACGCGACTAAAACATCAAAAACATTAATACCCGCCTCCATGTTATTCACCAATCCTTTGAAGCTATAGGCGGCCGGCAAATTAATTGCTGCCAAAATTATGTTCCTGCCCTCTGTCTGAGCCAAGGGGTTGGCAAAAGTTAGCATTACCACCTGGGCGAAATCAATCATTATGCCGGCAAACATCTTGGAAAAATTGATCAACACCGCCATTACTAGCAGTTTCGGCAAAAGCTCTTTGTATTGGTACCTTGGTACTCGCAAAACCGTACCGACCGCGATGACGAGCAGAATAACGATAAAAAAATTATTGCAGACATCTCGCACGATGATCCAGCCATTGGTTACGGCCGCCTGATTGAGAAAATCATTATATTTAGCAGCACGTAACAAAACTTCTAAAATGAGATCCAAAAGCAACCCTAACCCGGCAGCTAGATAATAGAAAATCCATGCTAAAACCGTCGCCATGGTATTTCCAGTCTCATTATTTTCTGTTTCTCCATTGGTACTATTATTAGCTGCGCCGGTGCCAGTAATCGTTGGATCGGTCGCATAAACGCCATGACAAAACACGACCATAAACACCGCTGCTAAAAACAGCGCTACGATCAGTCTCTTTGGATTTTTTTTCAAAAATTTCATTTCTATCGCTTAGTCAAAATTTTTAATTGCTTTTCACTACCACCCAGCCGTAAGTGTTTTGGATTCTCTTGTCGGCTAAGTTTGTCGGATTGGCGGTATACTTGGAAAGGCGCCAATTGTCGCGAACGGAAATATTCACCTTGACAATGCAAGATCCTTTCGGCACCACCGAGTCTCTCGGATCATTGGTCACTGCCGGTTCAACCGTGCCATCGCCGTCAGCGTCAAATAGGCCATAACCCGCATCAACATATTTATTGTCCCCGCTGCCGCAGAATATGTAGCTACTACTCTTGTCTTTTTTCACCAAATCAGCGTAATTATAATGATGATAAAGCTCAAACTGGTAATCCTCGCTCGCCCGATCGCGCAGAGAAACTCCCGAAACCGAAGCGACCGAACCATCGCCCCAGTCAACTGTATAGGAGTTTATCGGCAATTGATTTTCATCAATATCAATATTAAATCCCAGTTTGACCGAACCATTTCTGACAAAACGCACGCTGCTATCGTCAGCCAACTGGCTGCTCCCGCCAGTCAAAATAACATTCTCAATCCGCGGCAAAATATAGCAATAGGCGTCATTGCTGTGCGGGTCAGCCGGCCGGACATTGCCATCGCATTGATCGTTTGGAATGGTCCAGTTGCCGCTGGGTTCTTTTTTGTAATAACCGTTGCTTTGATTTCCCTTCCACACCCAGTGGCCATAACTCTTGGCAAAAATCTCTTTGATATCATCCTTCCTGTGGCTATAGCCGAATCTGGCCTGATACGGCGCGTCATAAGTCATTGTCCGCGGCGCTTCATTATAAAGCGGCTGGTTGCCGGAAGTGGTAGAATCATAAGAATCAGTCAGTGTGCGGCTGTCCCAATAAGCCGGATCAGCCGGATAATCGCTCGGCGGGACAATAGAGCCAAACGGCTTATAATCGGCAGAATAATCCAAATCATT
>CAZHYS010000018.1:0-12189 GCA_964536975.1 uncultured Gammaproteobacteria bacterium | reverse complement strand
CCGGAGTTCAACTCTCCGTGGCGGTACAAAAAATAAATCCCCGCAACGACTCTCGCTGCGGGGCATTGAATTATTAAGATGTTCTTGTCAATCGGCCGATTTTTTAAACGCGTCTTCTGTGTAGCGATTGGAAGCATTCCAAATTAGCCAGCCGGCAGTATTGTTTTCATCAGCTGCCCGGATTTGCGCCCGCACCATCGCCGCGTCGTAATTGGCGCCCAGATCAAAATCCTGGAGCCAGGGGCGGGATCTGGCGATGGCATCGGTAGTGCTGGCCATTATCAAATTGCCATCACTCATCGCTTTATAAACCACGTCATAAGGGTGGGCGGCGGGATTGGCGAAGCCGAGATAGCCGGTCGGATAGTGCGAGGGGTAGACCATCGGCGAGACATAATCAAAATAAATCGCCGCGTCAGCCAATCGTTGGCCGATATTGAGATCGTATTCTGGATCAGCGCGGCGGTGATAGGTGAGACCGAACAAATCCACGGAAATCGGGATCGGCAATTCCGCCAGTTCGCTCGCGATTTGTCGGTAAAATTCAGCCAGAATTTGATACTTTCTTTGACCGTCCGCCAATGGCCGGCTATATTTTATC
Source organism: uncultured Gammaproteobacteria bacterium (assembly GCA_964536975.1). Lineage (GTDB taxonomy): Bacteria > Patescibacteriota > Patescibacteriia > 2-01-FULL-39-33 > 2-01-FULL-39-33 > JAKQDP01. The sequence goes on along the minus strand of CAZHYS010000018.1, from coordinate 11,588 downwards.
TGTTTGGTATTGCCGTCAGACGGAAAACGGATATAATCAAATTGCACCTCGTCAAAACCCAAGAGCGCGGCATCCTTGGCTTGTTCAATCGGAATTTGCCAGGCGTCAGGATTGGTGATGTCCAGCCAGACTACGCCCTTGTAATCCTGCCAAACTCCGCCGTTGGAGTTTTTGAGCGCCAGTTCGGGAAAAGCCGCTACCGCGGTCGGATCCTGAAAAGTAGTGACTCGGGCAATGGTGTAGATATTTTTGTTTTGCAAATCTTGGAGAATTTGGCGGTATTCATCACTAGTCAGTGCCACCGTGGAGGTCGGCACCTTGGCTAGGAGTGGAGATAGCGGATCATAAGTCGGTCGGCCACGATGATCCTTGGTATCAATCACTACCGTGTTGAGCTCGGTTTGATCAATAAGATTAATCAAATATTCCCGCCGCGCCTTGCTGGTGAAAGTATTTCCGGTCAGATAAATTCCTTTGACTTTGTCCGGCGTCGGCAGGGGAGTCGGGTATTTGCTCGGTTTGGAGTCTGTTTCTGTGGTCGGGCTGTTTTGCCTATCAAAAACATGAAAAATCGTGCCAAATGGCCTGGCAATCAAAAAAGCGCCGGTGCCGCAAACAATTATTGCGGCGCCAATAGCCAAAACCACAATGGGAAGTGATTTTTTCATTGAGGTGAAGGTTTGCTTAATTATAACACAAAACCAGCTGGCGAGTAGCGCCAGAATATTTTTTCAAAAACAACTTGACGGCTTCATGGCTATAGTTTATAATTAGATAGTCGTCTAAATATCTTAATTTTCAGGAAGTCGTTATTAGACATTGAATTGGAACTTTATTTTAAAAAATGTTATAATTATAAAGGAAAATAATCACTAATTTTTATGAAAAAATTGTTCAAAAGAAAACTTTTTTGGCTGATTGTCGCAGCGGTGTTAATAATAATTATCATCGCGATGGCGCTTTCCGGCGGCAATAAACAATCGCCATATACGACCGAGGCGGTCACTAGTGGCAATTTGGTCCAGACAGTTTCCGCCACCGGGTCAGTGGAATCGGCCGATGATATTGATCTCAATTTCAAAACTGCCGGTCGATTGGTGTTTTTGGGCGTGGATGAAGGCGATAAGGTGGAAGCAGGCAAAGTCTTGGCACGACTGGACGCGGCCGGATTATCCGCCCAAGTGGAGCAGTATCGAGCCAGTCTTTTGTCGGCTCAAGCTGATTTGGCAAAAGTTCAAGCCGGTTCATCGGCCGAGGATATAAAGGTCAGCGAAGAGCAGGTCGCAAAGGCCCAAAATGATTTGACCAATCTTAGATCTGAGCGCGATGTCCAAATCGCCGCTTTGCAGGAAAAAACCTTGGACGCTGTCAATAATGGGATTTTTACTTCTCAAGTGGCGTTGGACAAAATTTTGAATTATTTTGTCAGTCCGGATAAAATCGCCAATTTGCAAGTGCAGGACAACAACTTGCTTAGCAGTATCCAGAGTGATTATTATCGTCTTATGGGTAGCTGGAACACATCCAAAGCATCGGCGGATAAGGCTAATTCCACCAAAAATAGCAGCGATATTGCTTCAGCTGCCGAGACATTGCGCGCCTTTTTGTCAGATTTAAACGGCTTATTGAATAATTCTTTCAAATTGTCCGATCAAATTGTTATAAACGGCAGTTATAGCCAGACGACCAAGGATTCCATCAAGACCGATATCAGCACTCAGCAGTCAACCAACAATACCTCTTTGACCAGTTTGCAAACGGCGAAAACCAACTTGACCAATTCTATTAATAGTTATGATTCCCAGATCCAAGCGGCGGAAAACAGTTTGAATATCTATCAAGCCCAGCTTAACTTGAAAGCTGCCGGGCCGCGGGACTTTGAAGTCAGCGCCGCTAAGGCCAAAGTCGCGCAAGCCCAGGCCCAGCTCAATGGCGCTCTGGCCAACTTGTCCGATTACACGATTACCGCGCCGATTGACGGAACTATTACCAAGGTTAATTTTAGCATTGGCGAGCAGACTAGCTTGGCCGAGCCGGCGATAAAAATGCTTAGCACTGAGAAATTTGAAATCAAAGTGGATATTCCCGAGTCGGATGTCGCCAAGATTAAGGTCGGCGATAGCGCGGTTATTGAGCTTGACGCTTTCGGTTCGGATTATCCTTTTTCCGGCAAGGTGGCCTTTATTGATCCAGCGCAGACTGTGATTCAGGATGTGATTTATTATCGGACGACGGTAAGTTTTGATGCCAACGAGAAGAATGAACAGCTGAAATCGGGCATGACTGCTGATGTTACCATTACCACCGCGGAGAAGAATGATGTTTTACTTGTGCCGCAACGGGCGGTCAAAGTGCGGGAAGCGGTTTTGGGCGAAGTGGCGGAAAAATATGTGGAAGTTTTGGTTGGCGAAAATCAAGTTGAAGAAAGGACTGTGGCAGTCGGTTTGCGCGGTGATGGCGGAATAGTGGAAGTTTTGACCGGCCTGTCTGAAGGCGATAAGGTGGTGACGTTTAAGAAGGAGGAGGGGAAGTAGGGGGGAGTCATCAGTAATCTGTAATTGGTAATTAGTAATAATTGTAGAGACGCGATTCATCGCGTCTGGAAATAACCAGCAACGAGTAACTGGTAACGGGATTTTGGATTCGGGACTCGGGGAATCACATAACGCATAACCCGGAACACGGAACAAAGGTGTCATCCCGACTGAGGACGTCCCTAAACGGACGAGTGGAGGGATCCCTCCATGCTTTCGTCCCGAGTACTCAGGGCTCACTTAGTCGGGATGACACGATTCGCCACGTCCGTTTACGGCGTCCGTCCGCTTTGAGTGGATCCTCGCAATGACATCGCAATTTGACAATTCCTCATTTAAAAATTGAAATATTTGAAAACTTGTGGTGAGCGAAGCCGAACCATTCATTGTAAATTTTAAATTGAAAATTAAAAACTTGTGGTGAGCGGAGTCGAGCCATTGTTTTAAAATTGATAATTGAAAATTAAAAATTTATTTCATATGTCCCAAAAATCTCCTGCCAAACCCCTAATTGAAGTCAAAAATCTCAAAAAAGACTATGTCAACGATGACATAGTCACCAGTGTTTTGCATGGCGTCAGTTTTGAAATCCAAGAAGGCGAGTTCGTGGCAATCATGGGGCCGTCCGGCAGCGGCAAGTCAACCCTCATGCACATTCTGGGATTTTTGGACGTTTTGACCGAAGGAAAATTCATTTTTAAGGGTCGCGATGTCAGCAATCTAGATGATGATCAATTGGCCAAAATCCGCAACGAAGAAGTGGGTTTTGTATTCCAAGCTTTCAATCTTTTGCCGCGGACGACTGTTTATGACAATATCCGCCTGCCGCTTTTGTATAGCAAGGAGAAAGACCACGACAAATCGGTCAAGCAGGCGATCAAATCCGTCGGACTATTGCATCGACAGAATAATTTTTCCAATCAGCTGTCCGGCGGCGAAAAACAACGGGTCGCCATTGCTCGCGCCTTGGTCAATAATCCCAGTCTGATTTTTGCCGATGAACCGACCGGCAATTTGGATAGCAAATCCGGCAACGCGGTAATGAATATTCTGGAAGATTTGAATGAAGTGGGCCACACTATCATTTTGGTCACTCACGAAAGTGATACTGCCCGCCATGCCAAGCGGATTATCAAGCTTCGCGATGGGCTAATCGTGGAAGATGAAATCGTCAAAGACCGCCGCCACGCCAAAGACGGGGAGTTGATGAAGTAGGGGGCAAGTCCGTAAAGTCAAAAGTCTATAAAGTTCGTAAAGTCGGAATCAGTAATTAGTAACCAGTAATAAGTAATCGGTAATGGAATTTTGGTTTGTAACTCGGAACTCGCGACTCGTAACTCGGAATACTGCGTCATCGCGAGGGAGGACATCCCGAACGCTCGGGATGCCTATACGGAACTGGGAATACTGTGTCATCCCGACCGAGGACGCCCCAAGCGGACGAGTGGAGGGATCCCTCCACGGAGTTTACCCTGAGCGTAGTCGAAGGGGTCGGGATGACAACATGAAAGTAGATTGTAAATTTTAAATTGAAAACTTGTGGTGAACGAAGCTGAACCATTAAAATTTTTTACTATAAGCCATAAGCTATACGCCATTAGCTATCATGAAACTCTTTGATAACATCAAACTTTCCCTCTCGGTTTTGCGGGCCAACAAAGCTCGCAGTTTTTTGACGAGTCTGGGAATCGTTGTCGGTATCGCCTCGGTCATCGTCATTATGTCGGTCGGCGCCGGCGCGCAAAGCCTCATTATCAATCAGCTTAATTCCGTCGGCACCAATCTGGTCGGCGTGCTTCCTGGCGCTTCCGAAGAGGACGGCCCGCCAGCGTCGGCAATGGGCGTGGTAATCACCACCTTGAAATATGAAGACGCAGAGGCGATAAAAGACGAAGTTAAGAATATAGTCGCGGTCAGTAGCTATAATACCGGCGTTGGGACAATGAGTTACCAGAGCAACAATGTTGACGCCAATTTTTCCGGCGTAATGGGCGATTATCCTAATGTTGAAGATGTCGCTATTTATAAAGGAAGATTCTTCACCGCCGAGGAAGAAAAAACCACCGCCCGCGTCGCGGTGCTTGGTTACGGACTGTGGCAGGATTTATTTAATGGCGATGACCCGGTGGGCAAAAAAATCAAGATAAAAAAAGAATCTTTTGAAGTCATCGGCGTGATGGAAGAGCGGGGCGCGACCGGTTTTCAGAATCAAGACGATGTGGTTTTTATTCCCGTTTCCACCGCTCAAAAGATAATGCTTGGCATCAGGCATGTCAGTTACATTCGCGCCAAGGTAAATAGCTCGGACAATATTGATCAGGCGGCGGAAGACATCCGAGCGTTGTTGCGGGATCGTCACAATATTGATGCCGGCGGCACCGATGATTTTTCCGTCCGCAGCATGAAAGACGCGATTGAAGTGCTTTTGTCGGTGACGGACGCGTTGAAATTCTTTTTGGCGGCTATTGCCGCGATCTCTTTGATTGTCGGCGGCGTCGGGGTGATGAATATCATGCTGGCCGCGGTCAATGAAAGAATCAGAGAAGTCGGCTTGCGCAAAGCGGTCGGAGCAAGAAGCTCGCATATAATGTGGCAGTTTATTTCCGAAACAATCGCGGTGACGCTTTTGGGCGGAATAATCGGCATTGTCATTGGTGTTGTAATTTCCGTGGTTGTCGCTTTGGTTGCCCGGTATATGGGTTTTAATTGGGATTTGGTAGTGACATTCAGCTCTGTTTTGATGGGTGTGAGCGTGGCGGCAATTGTCGGGCTGGTTTTTGGTATTTATCCGGCCAGAAAAGCCGCCAAATTAGATCCTATTTCAGCGTTGAGATACGAATGACAAAAGTCAAAAGTTCGTAAAGTTCATAAAGTTTATAAAGTCGGAAATACAAAGAATCGTCTCATTTTTGAGAAAGATTAACTTTATAAATGGTTCGGCCTTGCTCACCACAGGCTTTTTGACTTTATAAACTTTATAACTAAATTACATGCTCTCTACTTTTGAACAACTCATCCTGCCATTTAGGCTTGCCTGGCAATCACTCAAAGTCCACAAGGTTCGGGCAGTTTTTACTATTGTCGGAATTGTCATTGGCATCGCGGCTGTAATTATCGTGATGTCTGCCGGCGAAAGCATTAAAGGATTGATTCTTGGCGAATTTGAGGCGTTTGGCACCGATTATGTCCAGATAGAAATAAAAGTACCGTCCACCGGAAAGAATTCCGTCGCTAATGCCGGCTCTCTTGCCAGCGGCGTGGAAATTACCACCTTGACTTTGGATGACGCGAAAGAAATTGGCAAATTGCCGAATATCAAAGAATACGGCGCCGGCACAATGGGTCAAGACGTCATTTCTTATCAAGGAGAAAACAAAATAATTAATTACTTGGCCGGCACAATACTTATTCCCGATATTATGGGAGTGGAGGTCGAACAGGGGCGGTTGTATACCGATGAAGAAGGGGAACAGCTGTCCAAGGTGGCGGTTTTAGGCAGTAAGGTGGCGGAGGAGCTGTTTGGCAATCAGGATCCAGTCGGCCAAAATGTAAAAATTGGCCGGCTGCGCTTTAAGGTGGTTGGCATCGCCAAGGAAAAGGGCGTTACTTTCGGCATGGATTTTGACAATATGGTCTATTTGCCGCTTCAAACAGCGCAAAAATTGATGCTGGGTGTTGACCATGTGATGTTTATCACCGCCCGGATGGTCAACACCGGCATCCAGGATCAAACGGCAGCGGAGATAGTTTCTCTTTTGCGTGATCGGCACGACACGACCAATGATAAGGATGATGATTTTGCCGTTACCACCGCCAAGGAAGCGATGGACATGGTCAATACGGTTTTTGACGGCATCACTTTGCTTCTGGTGGCGATCGCCGGGATATCGCTATTGGTCGGCGGCATTGGTATTATGAATATTATGTATGTGTCGGTGACGGAGCGTACCTTTGAAATCGGTTTGCGCAAAGCGGTCGGTGCTCGCCGCGGCCAGATTCTCTGGCAGTTTTTGTGGGAAGCGGTTGTCGTGACGGTTTTTGGCGGAATAATCGGCGCGCTGTTCGGTGTCGGAGTCGCTTTTTTGGTCAGCGCCGTCGCGGGGCAGCTTGGTTTTAGCGGTTGGCGGTTTATCCTGCCGCCGGAATCGGTTCTTATCGCTTTTGTTTTTTGCGCCGGTGTCGGTTTGCTGTTTGGTTATTGGCCGGCTCGTCGCGCCGCGGCTTTGGATCCGATTGACGCGCTGAGACACGAATAGGGGATGAAATTCGTAACTCGCGACTCGGAACTCGGAAAATCACATAACACATAACCTGAAACGCAGAACAAATGTGTCATCCCGACTAAGTGAGTTCGCCACGGCGAACGAACGTATGGAGGGATCCCTCGGCGAAGTTTACCCTGAGCATAGTCGAAGGGCTCGGGATGACAAAAAAGAATCCCCGCCGGCGCGATGCGGGCGGGGAGATGCAAACAGGCTGGATTGTGGCACGGCTTTACTGTGGGGCCTCGGCGCGTTCCGGCGACTTGATTCTCTCTTCCGAGAGAAGAGCGCTAATGCTTTTGGTGTCGTCGGCCCCGTCTCGGTATTCCTCATCGTGCGGCCCAAATCCATGAATCGCGGCTTCAAACGGCCCGTTGAGAATTTCGGAGATGGTCTTCGGAGTGAGTCCCGAATCTTTCGGGATTGACTGGACAATCATTCGAACCGGGACGCTCCCTTTCTCCGTCGGGATGGTGACGGTGATGGCGTTTTCTGTAACCTCTTTCTCCTTGTTTATGGTAGCTATTACTGCCACCAACAACAAGATAAAAATTGTTGTCCAGAGAATTCCCGTTGTGGAGATAGTTTTTTTCTTCATTTTCTTTCCTTTCTCTGTTTTTTCCATTCTTAACTCTATTTATAATTATATCATATCTAAGTCGATTTGTCAAGAGTAAAAACTTTGAAGTATTTGCCATGATTTTTTATTTGCATTAGAATTAATTTGAAAATTATAAGTTTGAAACTTGTAGTGAGCGAAGCCTAACCATTATTTTGAAATTTAAAATTATAAATTGAAAATTTATTAGATATTAGAAATTAGATATTAGAATTTTTCCTCCATGCGTCTTGACCAATATTTTGGAATTTTCAAAAAAATAGATTGGCCGCTACTGGCGGCAGTGTTTTTTTTGGTTTGTTTCGGCCTGGCCGCTATTTATAGCGTCGCGCTCGGCCAGGGACAAGGCGAATTTTTGAATTTCAAAAAACAGTTGCTCTGGCTGATTGTCGGCATCGGCGTGATGTTTTTGTTTGCAAATCTAAATTATCATTATTGGCAGAAAATCGGTTGGCTCGGTTATATTCTCGGCTTGATTCTTCTGGCGTTGGTGCTTACTCCGCTTGGCTCTACTATTCGCGGCTCGCGCGGTTGGTTTGACTTGGGATATTTCAGCTTTCAGCCAGTGGAGCTAATGAAGGTGTTTTTGATTATGGCGTTCGCTGGCGTGTACAGCCGTTATTCGCGCGTTGCCGGTACATTTCTCCATGTCATTCTTATCGGGCTTATCGCTTTGTTGCCATTGGCTTTAGTGATGATTCAGCCGGATTTCGGTTCGGGCATGGTGCTTTTTGCCACTTGGTTTATTTCTTTTGCCTTGGTGGCGAAGAAAAAATGGCATGTCATTCTGATTATCGCTCTGTTGGCGGCGATTTTTCTGATTGGTTGGTTTTTTGTTTTTCAGGATTATCAAAAGGACCGCATTCAGACATTTATTGATCCATCGCTTGATCCGCTCGGCCGCGGTTACAACGTCCGGCAATCAGTGATTGCTGTCGGCGCCGGCCGGCTCTTTGGACGCGGACTTGGTTTTGGCAGCCAGAGCCAGCTCAAATTCATTCCAGAGAGTCAGACTGATTTTATTTTTGCCGTTATTGCCGAGGAGATGGGGTTTGTCGGCGTGATTTTGGTGCTGGGGTTTTTCGCGGTGCTGTTTTGGCGGATGTACAAAATCGCCTTGCGCGCCCCCGATGATTTTGGGATGTTTTTGTCCTTACTAACGATGATTGTCATTTTTGTCCATCTTTTTATCAATGTCGGAATGGGGATTGGTCTCTTGCCGGTGACGGGTATCTCCTTGCCATTGGTTTCCTATGGCGGCAGTTTTTTGGTGACTATTTTATTACTCGTCGGCATAGTGCTTAATGTCAATCGGTTTGGGCTTATTTCCCAGCGCGATTAACGCTGATTTGACATGATTTCCAGGCGTTATATAATTAAAATTGCCAATCAATCAAATATGAACGATATTTTTCCGGCCGGTGGCCAATTTCCGGGCGAAGGATTAAAGATAATTTCGCGTTGTCCGGTTTGCCACAGCCAATACAATCCAGTGGAGGCGAAAATTTTGGATGAAAGTGACGGTGCCCATTTGATTTATGTCCAGTGCCGGCGCTGCCAGTCGGCAGTTTTGGCGCTCGTGGTGACCAACAATTTCGGTGTCAGCTCGGTCGGCATGGTGACTGACTTGGACAGCCATGAAGTGATGAAGTTCACTGACTTCGGCGAAGTGGACGCCGATGATGTTTTGGAAATGAATGAATTTTTGGCCGACTCCGATGTTGGCGAGGCGGTTTTAAGCTGACCAAGATTAGTTTTTCAATACAGTCAATCCCTATTTCGGGCTTGACTTTTTTTGTTGTTTGGGTTAAATTAATAGCAGTTAAGAATAACTTTTTATTATGACTTTGAAATTAGAAGCAAAAAGGCGGGAAATTGCCGGCAGGAAGCTTTTTTCTTTGCGGGCGGGAGGAATAATTCCGGCGGTTCTTTATGGCCACGGAGTGGAGAATGAGAATCTGCAGATTGATTTGGCAAAGTTTGAAAAGATTTTTGCGACGGCCGGTGAAAATACAATGGTTGACTTGTCCATTGACGGCGCCGAGCCAGTCAAAACCATGATTGCCGATGTTCAGTATGATCCGGTCAAGCATAAATTCATCCATGCTGATTTCAAAAAAATCAAAATGGATGAAAAAGTCACCGCCGCCGTGCCGATAGAATTCATTGGTGAAGCGCCGATTATCAAAAGCGACGGGGGCAGCTTGGTTCACAATATCAGTGAAGTGGAAATCCGTTGTTTGCCGGCCGATCTCATCCATGAGATCAAAGTTGACGTTTCCGGCTTGAACAGCTTTGACGATGTTGTTACCATCAAAGATTTGAAATTGTCGGATAAGCTGGAAATAATCGGTCATGAACCGGAAGATGTCATTGTTATCGCCACTCCGCCGCGAGTGGAGGAAGAGCCGGTTATTGCGCCAGCTGAAGGCGAAGCCGCTCCGGCCGTCGGTGAAGGCGAGGAAGCTAAGACTGAAGAAGCGGCCACAGCCAAAGAAACAGCCAAATAATAATGCTTCAAAAAATAAAAAAAATCTTGCTGATAATCGCCGCCCTCTTGATAGTGGGTGGCGGTTTTTTGGTCTATGTTATTTATCAGAATATCCGGTCTGTGGACAATACCACGGCCACCGGCGAGCCGGTTGACGGATCAGTAGAAAGGAAGTTGGATGGAGTCAAAGTCGCCCCCGGCCAAGAGGATTTTTTGCCAGTAGCTGTGATGATTGAAAACCACTTTGACGCCCGGCCGCAATCTGGCCTGGTCGAGGCGAAAATAGTTTATGAGGTTTTGACCGAAGGGCTAATCACGCGGTTTTTGGCGATTTATGATTTATCGGAAAATGTCGCCGCCATTGGCCCGGTGCGTTCGGCGCGGCCGTATTTTATGGAGTTGGCCGGCGAGTATGACGGTTTCTACGTCCATTCCGGTGGCAGTCCGGCGGCCCTGGAACTGCTGAAAAGCTACGACCAAGTGGAAGACTTAAATGAATTTTTCGGATATAACACAGGATATTTTTGGCGGGATGACAAGCGGAGCGCCCCGCATAATTTATACACTTCCACCGAACTATTGACTGAAGCCAAGACTCAATACGGCTTGCCAGACAAGACTGAATTTGAGATGTGGAGATTCAAAGACGACGGCGCTCCGGCGACTACAACCCAGGAAATCAAGGTAGATTATTCAGTTTTGTCGACCTATCATGTCGTCTGGAAATACAAAAGTGGGGAAAACAATTATGAACGTTGGCAAAATGAACAGCCGCATACCGACAGCGCCGGCCAATTCATCACTGCCAAAAACATTATTATCCAGTTCGCCAGAAGCAAGGACGTTGACGATATCGGCCGCAAAGAGATCACTCTGACCGGCAAGGGTAAGGCAATGGTTTTTCGGGATGGCGAGGCAATAGAGGGCTATTGGCAGAAGGAAGAGGGCTGGCACCGGACCAGATTTTATGACAATAATGGCCAGGAAATCCAGCTGAATCGCGGCAATACTTGGGTGGAAATAGTGCCGGATTTTATGGAAATTTCCTTTTAATTTAGCGATTTTTTTGATAAAAACAGCCAAGTGGAAAAATCCTCTTGACTGTTTTTATTTTATTTTATATAATAAGAGAGTCCCTTCAACAAGGCTGGGTGGAGGCATCCGGCCTTAGGGATCAGTGGTGGTAGCATGGTTTGCGACAAAACGCTAACAAACCGCAAGGAGGAATCCATGCAGAGGGACCGCACGGACTTCAAGAATTAAGGGCTTCATGGATCACTGTGCCCGGAACATGATCCGACAATAGTGCATCTTGATGATCTCGTCATCAGGTGTCTATTGAGGGGAAGGTTGTGTAGAGAGCATCTTGTAAATCAGAAAGGGGAAAAGATGCCCCACAACAGATCGCCTGACAAGCTTTTGCAATAATCGATTTGGATAGACCCCGGTTGCTGGGGTAGGGCGGAACGTCTATTGGCGTTTGGGCGTCGTTAGTACCGTAGTACAATCGCTTTCAGAAGATAGCCGGTAATGATAGAAAAAACATCCTTGCGGATGTCTAATATCTTTCGGCCCCGCCTTCTAATAGGCGTTAGCGTTTGTGAAGCGGTATAAACCTGAGATTCAGCAGGGTTCGGAAACGAACGAATGCGTTCCACGCATCGCGTTTGTCTCCGAACCCT
>CAZHYS010000017.1:0-14106 GCA_964536975.1 uncultured Gammaproteobacteria bacterium | reverse complement strand
AGACTATTTTATGAGTAAATTTTATATCACAACGCCAATTTATTATGTCAATGACCCCGCCTCAATCCCAGTGGGGCTTATGAATTTTTAGTTTTTTACTTTAGAGAATTCGCCTTCGGCTTTTTTCTTTGTGTGTCGATAATCCATCTTGGGGATTAAGGCGTGGCGAGACGGGGCATTAATTAATCAGACTATTTTATGAGTAAATTTTATATCACAACGCCAATTTATTATGTCAATGACAAGCCGCACATCGGCCATGCTTATACGACCATTGCCGCTGATGTTTTGGCCAGATATCATCGGCTGGCTGGCGACGAAGTTTTTTCTTTGACCGGCACCGACGAACATGGCGCCAAGGTGGCGGAGTCGGCTGACCGTGCCGGCAAAACGCCGCAGGAATTCTGCGATGAAAATTCTGCCAAATTCCAATTATTGTGGGACAGGTTGGATATTGCCAATGATTATTTTATCCGTACTACTTCGGATTATCACAAAATAGGCGTGGCGGCATTTTTGAATCGGCTGCATGAGGCGGGAGCGATTTATGAGGGGGAATATCAAGGATTGTATTGCACCGGTTGCGAGAATTTTATCACCGAAAAAGAGTTGGTGGATGGGAAATGCCCAGCGCATAACAAGGCGCCGGAAGCGATCAAGGAAAAAAATTATTTTTTTCGGCTTAAGGATTATCTGCCAAAAGTGAAAGAGTTGTTGGATAGCGGTGAGCTTAAAATTTTGCCGGCCAGCCGCCACCAAGAGGTGATGGGACTGTTGCGGCAGGGATTGGACGATTTTTCTATTTCTCGTCAGAGCGTCAAGTGGGGTATCGGATTGCCGTTTGACAATCGGCAGGTGACCTATGTCTGGGTGGAGGCGCTGCAAAATTATATTACAGCTTTGGGCTACGGCCAAGACGGAGATAAGCTTGAAAAATTTTGGCCGGCGGATATCCATCTGATGGCCAAAGACATTATCAAGTTTCACGCGATTTTTTGGCCGGCAATGCTAATAGCCGCCGGACTGCCGGTGCCGAAAGTGGTTTTTGCGCATGGCTTTTTCACGGTGGACGGGCAGAAGATGTCCAAGTCGCTTGGCAATGTGATTGATCCGGATGCGCTGGTTGATGAATTGGGCGCCGATGCTGTACGTTATTTGCTCTTGTCGCAGTTTCCGTTTGGCGCCGATGGCGATGTCAAAGCGTCAAATTTTGCCATTCAATACAATAGCGACTTGGCTAACGGGGTCGGCAATTTGACGGCGCGAGTGGCGGCAATGGCGGAAAAATATTTCGGCGGCGAGGCGCCGGAGAAAGACAAGGAATTTGCCGATGAAGTGGCGGGAATCTGGGGACAGTACCGCGAAGCGATGGCGGATTTTCAAATTGACAAAGCGATTGAAATAATCAAAAAATGGCAGGCGTTTTGCGACGGCTATATTGAACGGCACAAACCATGGGAACTAGCCAAGACTGATCCGGCTAAGCTCGCGCCAGTGATTTACAATCTATTGGAAGCGGTTCGTCATTTGGGACTAATGGTTTATCCGATTATGCCTTCAACCGGTGAGAAGATTTTGATGGCGCTCGGACAGGGCGAGTGGCAAAATCAGAGTTTGCACGATTTGAGCCAGTGGGGCGGGCTGGAGCCCGGGACGAAGGTCGCCAAAGGCGAGGCGTTGTTTCCGAGGTTGGAGAAGAAGTAATATTATATAACGCATAACGCATAACATGGAACGTTAGAAGTCAAAAGTTCATAAAGTCCTTAAAGTCTATAAAGTCGTAATCAGTAATTGGAAATAATCGTAGAGACGCCCCGAACGCTCGGGACGTCTATACGGAACTCGGCAAGCACGGTGTCATCCCGACCGAAGCGGAGGGATCCCTCCATGCGTCCGCCGTGGCGGACTTAGTCGGGATGACATAATAATCGCAAACGCTTGATTTTGTCACTGAATTTCCAAAGGCGGCGGAGAAGACAAAGGCGGCAAAGAAGAAAGTTTTTTGAAAATTTATCCGCCGTGGCGGATTAGAAATTAGATATTAGAAATTAGAAATTTACCTCCATGTTTTTCACTCTCGCGGATGTAATCTTAATCGCTCTCATTCTCGTCTTCGTGATGATCGGTTTTGTGATGGGGCTCATCGGCGCTATTGGCGCCTTAGTAGGACTAGTCGCCGGTATTTGGGTGGCGAATAATTTTTATTTGCCGGTCGCTGATTGGCTGGCGCCGCATATTTTGGGCAATGTCGGCCTGGCCAAGAGCATTGCTTTTATCGCTATTTTTCTGATCGTTAATCGTCTGGTAGCGCTGGTTTTTTGGCTGGTGAACAAAATTTTTGACATTATTTCCATCATTCCTTTTCTAAAGACAATTAACCGTGTCGGCGGAATGTTCCTCGGGTTGGTAGAGGGAGTATTGATTTTGGGCACCGGCATTTACGCCATTGCCAAGTTCGCCGGTTCTACCGAGTGGCTTATCACCGCGCTTAACGCGTCGCGGGTGGCTCACTTTTTGGTTTTGGCCACCCAGATATTTACCAATTTACTACCTTAAAATGCTGGTTGATTCTCATGCTCATTTGAATTTTTCGGCATTTGATCAGGACATTGATCAAGTGTCGGCGCGCTGTCGGCAAAAGGGGATGAAAGTGATAAATGTCGGCTCACAAGCTGAAACTTCGCAAAAGGCCGTCGCGCTTGCTGAAAAATTTCCTGGATTCTTTGCCGCGACCGGCATCCACCCCATCCATTTGGGCGAGTCTCGTCGCGACGAGCTGGAAACGGCTGAACACGCTGATTTTTCCGCCAACCCTGATGCGGAATTTAATCGTATTGTCGCGTTGGCGGATCAGCCAAAGGTTGTTGCTATCGGCGAGACCGGCTTGGACTATTTTCGGCTGGAGGAAGATGTTGCCGCGGCCAAAAAAATCCAGCGGGAATATTTCTGCCGCCATTTGGAATTGGCCAAGGATAAAAATCTGCCGGTCATCCTCCATGCGCGAGGAGAAGCGGCTGATCTACTCGGAGCTTATCAAGAGATTTTGGAAATCGTCAAAACGGTCGGCGCGCGCGGCGTTATTCATTGTTTTGGCGCCGATTGGCCGACCGCCGAAAAATTTTTGGACTTAGGGTTTTATATCGGACTGACCGGCATAATCACTTTTAGAAAAAAAGCCGAGGAGCTCCAATTGGTCGCGAAGAATACACCCCTTGATAAGATTTTGATAGAAACAGACAGTCCTTATCTGGCGCCGGAGCCGCACCGTGGCGAACGGAACGAGCCGGTATTTGTGGAGCTGGTCGCGGCCAAAATTGCCGAGATAAAAAGTTTATCTCTGGCTGAGGTGATAGAGCAGACTGGCCAAAATGCTGCTAAGTTGTTTAAAATATAATTAAGGAGATTTTGTTTTAGACCCCTCCCCATCCCTCCCCTTCAGACAAGGTGAGGGAATAAAATTTAGACTCCTCCCTATCCCCCCCCTGCCTGCCGGCAGGCAGGTTCAGACAAGGGGAGGGAATGAATGATATAGATATGAGATTGGAAAGCAAAACTTATCTTGTTATTTTGGCGGCGGTAGCGGCAGTATTTTTTGTCGTGTATGCCAGCATGTATTGGAGTTTGCGGCCAGCCAAGATGGACAACGATATGTGGATTTTTAATACGCCAGACGAGACGGCCAATTATTTTTTTATCAAAAATTTTTCATCCGGCCAGCTCTTGGAAGACGAACCGCTCAACGAGATTTCCGGCGAGCTTAACCTCGTCCATCCGCGCAGCACCACGGTCGTAAATGACGCCGTCGCGCCGGCGAGCTTTCTCGGTTTTCTTTTGACCGGGAGGATTTTTGCCAAGATATTGTCCATTAATATCATCCCTTTTATCGTACCGCTAGTGTCAATTTTCGGGATAATATTCTTTTATCTTTTGATCAAAGAATTTTTCAGCAAAGAAATCGCTTTTTACTCGGCGTTACTCCTAATCATCATGCCGGCGTTTTGGTATTATAATTCGCGTTCGCTGTTTAATAATGTCTTGGCGCTGGATTTTCTAATCATCGGATTTTTTCTACTTATTAGCTTTGTTCGGCGGGAAGATTTTGCCAAGCTGGGCTTTTCCGCGTTGTTTATCGGATTGGCGCTCACCATTAGGACAACGGACTTGTTGTGGGTGGGACTGGTGGTATTGATTATTTTCATTGCCAATTCCAAACGGTTTTCCTGGACGAATTTCTCTCTCTTTGCGTTTATTGTTTTTCTGACTTTTGTGCCGGTATTGGGATATCAGCATTATTTGTACGGCGACATGTTTACTACCGGCTACGTGCCGGAAGGAAGCGAGCGGCTGCTCGGAGAAAATCAGTTCTTTGGCTTTTTGAAGCAACTGGTGGCGCCGTTCGGATTCAGCTTTAAAAATATCGTTTATAATTTTTTTAATTATTACGCGAGGATGTTTTACTGGTATTTTATTCCGGCGGTAATCGGCGCGGCGATAATCATTTGGCAATGGGCCAAGGGAAGGTTGAAAAAAAATGAAAACATCTATCTTTTGGTCGCGGCGCTTATTTCCGGATTAGTGCTCTTGTATTACGGTTCGTGGTTTTTCTATAACAATTTGATGGCGCGGCCGCTCATCGGCTCGTCGCAAGTCCGCTATCTTTTGCCGATTTATATCTTGGCGATTCCGCCGGCGGTTTATTGCCTGGGCGCTATTTTCAATCGGATCAGAAACGACAATTTTAAATTTATCGTTGGTGTCGCGGTCGGGCTAGTGGCTTTTTATTTGTCGTTTAGTTCGGTCTGGCTGAAAGGGCCGGAAAGTTTGGCGGCCGTGAGAGGCACGGTCAAAAGCTATCATCAAATCAATAAGCAAGTCCGGTCATTGACCGAGGAGGAGTCGGTGATTGTCAGCAGTTATAGCGATAAAGTTTTTTTCCCCAAGCGGAAAGTGATATTCTATTGGCAAGATGCGGAGTATTTGGAAAACATCAAACTTATTGCCAAAGCGGCGCCGGTTTATTTTTATAGCATTGATCCGGATAATGAAATAAACTACATTGTAAATAATTCCGACTTTACTCCCAAGCTGGTGGAAAAGATTACCGAGAATGAATACTTGTATAAATTGGGGGATTAATTTGTAAGAATTACCAGTGTTAGCACTGTTGCATTTTCCTCCCCCTTTCCAAGGGGGAGGTAGGAGGGGGTAAATTCATTATGATATCTACCTCAATTGCCGGTTTGGCTACGCTCAGGGCAGCCCACCTATAAAAGGGAGGGAGAATACACATTAATTATAAAAATAAATAATATGGAAAATTGCATTTTTTGCAAAATAATAGCAGGGGAAATCCCAAGTTACAAGGTTTATGAGGATGACGAAGTGCTGGCGTTTTTGGATATCACGCCGGTGAATTTTGGCCACACTTTGGTCATTCCCAAAAAGCATTACGAAAATTTGGTCTCTTTGCCAGAAGAGCTGGCGGAAAAAGTTTTTGCCGTGGCGAAAAAAATCGCGCCGGCAATAACGTCTGGCGTCGGCGCCGAGGGTTTTAATTTGACTTTGAATAATGGCCCGGTTGCCGGACAGGCTGTCGGGCATGTCCATTTTCATATCATTCCACGGTTTAGCGGCGACGGTTACGAGCTGTGGCGGGGCAAAGAATATCCGGCCGGCAAGGCGGGGGAGATAGCAGAGAAGATAAAGAATCAAATATAAAATAAAAAATATCAAAAAGACGCCCCCAAGTATTCGGGGTGTCTTTATTTGTTCAATAGAGACGCGAATTCCCAGTTTCAGAGACGCGATAAATCGCGTCTCTACGATTGTTTCCAATTACTGATTACTTATTACCCATTACCCATTACCCATTACTGATTATGACCTTGCTGATGGTTCGGCTTCGCTCACCACAAGCTTTACAGACTTTCGACCTATCTGATATTCAACTTCAAAAATTCTTCCTGGTCGGAGTAGCGGCCGGCGAAATAAAGATTGCGGCCGCCGGCGTCTAGCGACAAATGATCTATCTGTGGCAAATTGGCCAGCTCAATAATGTTGCGCGATTCGCGGTTATCCAACTCAATTATTTTTATTTCATTTTCGGTAGCGAAAACAACATGCCGGCCGCTCTTGTGCCAAATGGCTTGAACAATCTTTTTGCCCAGCCGAGTGATGAGTTTTGGTTCGTCATCTTCAAAATTATAAATCCAAATTTCCCAATCGCTGAAAAACAGTAGCGACTGGTCATTGAGCCAATCCATATCTTTGGCATCTAGATAGAAGTTTTTGCCGGAATTTCTTAAATCCCAGACGGCGATTCGTTGACGACTATCGTTCTTGGCGATCAATTTGTCGCCTTTCTTATCAATCAGCCGATAGCCATCGCTTTCCGCCTGGACGGCCGGAGCGCTTTTTTCACTTAAATCCAAAATTTTGTCGCCGGCAACGGTATAAATTTGATTTCCTTTGACCCAGAAATCATCTATCTTTCCGGTCATAACCAATTTTTCTTCCTTGGTGAACAAGTCAACCAGCCACAAGCCGGCGGCGGTGATGCCGTAGACCACGTTATCATTATCGGCATCCCATTTTATTGATAGATAATTTTTATTGCCGATTTTTGAAATCTGGCCGCCATTGTCCGCATCAACATTGATAAGATAATAATTGTTGCCGGCGGAAACAGAGTCTCGGATGATTATTTTTTTACTGGTGTTGGACCAGCCAATTATTGCTGGCGCGGTGAGCGTCGGTTGATTTTTGACGTCAATAAATTTTTCTCCATCGATAGAAAATACGGATATTTTTTGTTCGGCGTCAATCAGCGAGATTTTTTGCCGATCCGGAGAAATTTTCCAATCAATAGTATTTTTGGTGTCCAGCTGCAAGGGGATGGAATCCTTCCATAGAATCACGTCTTCGGCAAAGGTGGTAGAATTTTCGTAGACTGCCAATCGTTTTTGCCAGTCGTGATAGCCCTCTTTGGACAAAGTGATATCATAATCGGCTGGCAGAATTTTTTCCAGCCGCGCCGGCGCTTGCTGATCATCGACGATTTTGCCGTTGAGATAAATGTCAGCTTTTTTCGGCAGAGAGCTGATGATCAAGATGCCGGTTTTTTGGACGCGGTTGCGCTGAAAGTTGTAGCGGTAGCCCTGGGTGTACAGAATGACCAGCGGCGCGCCGACCAAAAAAATAATGACAAAAATCACATAAACAACCCGGCGATAAAAAAGTTTCATATTTAGTCTGGTATTTTTTCAATTTTCGCGCCAATCACTTGGAGGCGATTGACGATATTTTCATAGCCCCTCTCAATTTGATAAATGTTTTCTATCTCGGTCCTGCCGGAGGCAACGAGGCCGGCGATAAGGAGCGCCATGCCGGCGCGCAAGTCCGGGCTTTCCAGTTTCCGGCCGTACAGTTTGGTCGGGCCGCTGACAATCACCCGGTGCGGGTCGCACATAATAATATTGGCCCCCATTTGAATGAGCTTGTCGGTATAGAATAGGCGGCCTTCGTAAATAGTCTCATGAATAAGGCTCTGGCCGTCAGCTTGGGTCATTAGCACGGTGAAAGGCGCTTGCAAGTCGGTCGGAAAACCGGGATATTCGTGGGTCCGCAGTTGAACGGCTTTGAGTTTGCTTGGATTAGTGATGATATAGTCTGGGCCGATTTCCAATTTGGCGCCGGCTTTTTCCAAAGTGTAGAGCACTGTTTCCAAATGATCCGGCCGACAGCCGGTGATTTTTAGTTCGCTTTGGGTGGCTAGTCCCATGATAGCGAATGATCCGGCCTCAATGCGGTCGGGAATTATTGTCGTTTCACCGCCGCCGATTTCCGGTACGCCTTCAATGGTAATTTGCGGCGTGCCCGCGCCGGTGATTTTGGCACCGAAGCCATTAAGACAATCGGCGAGAGCCGGGATTTCCGGTTCCATGGCGGCGTTGATAATCGTAGTCGTTCCTTCGGCCAAACAGGCAGTCAGCATGAGACTCTCAGTGACAGTCACAGAAACCCAGGGGAGAATTATTTTGGTGCCAATAAGTTTTTTGGCTTTGAGCGTGTAAGCGCCTTCATGGTGGCGGTCGTCTATCTTCGCGCCCATTTTTGACCAGCCAGCGACGAACATGTCAATCGGCCGACGGCCGATAATGCAACCGCCCGGGTGCGCCATTTCTACTTCGCCGAAGCGCGCCAGAAGAGGACCGGCCAGCATGATGGATGAACGCAGCTTTCTCACCAGCTCCGGATTGGGGTTGGCTTTTTTTATTTCTGAATTATCAATCGTCAACTCATTATCGCGCCAGTCTGCCTTGGCGCCCAAGTCGGTCAGAATTTCCGCCAGCCGTCGGACATCTTCAATGTTAGGACAATTTTTTATCACCCAAGGTTTGGTAGATAGCACCGAGGCGGCCAAAATCTTTAATGCGGCGTTTTTGGCGCCAGCAACCCGGATTTCTCCGGCTAATTTTGCCTCCCCATTGATGAGATATTTTGTCATATTATCCATTATTGCATATTTTGGATTTTTTTGGTAGGGTTTAAGGTTCGGTTAAATGAGAAAGGGTTACTCTTGACAAAGTTTTTAAAGTATGCTATAATAATATGTTGCTTTAGAAATAAAGCAATTTTTTAGTTAAATAAGCAAAAATATGCTAAAAAACAACGTTTTTTTCTCCAAAATAGCGACTATCCTGGTAGTTTTCTTGGTGATTTTGGGAATTAACAGTTTTTCTGTTCAGGAAGCCCTGGCGGCTTCCAGTTGGCAGATAAATTATGCTACCAATACCTTTGATATCATTAAACTGGTTTATGGCTTAATTTCACCTGATTCCGCCACGAAAGAGGCTGAAAATAAGGTGATTAAAGAACAGAGCCGGTTGGAGAATCTGGTCAATGCTTGTGTTGCCGTAGAATCAGAAGGCAATCCCAATGCCGTTGGCGACAATGGCCGGGCGGTGGGTATTTTGCAAATTTGGAAAATAACCATTGACGATGTCAACCGGATCCTGGGCTATCAGGCTTATTCTTATGATGATCGCTATAGTCCGGAAAAATCCAAAGAGATTTTTGAGATTTATGTTGAATATTATGGCGGCATCTATCGCCAGACTACCGGTTTGGAACCGACTGATGAAACTTACGCCCGCATCTGGAACGGCGGTCCCAAAGGCTGGAGAAAAGACAGTACTGATTATTATTGGTACAAAGTCAACGGCGAGTTGGCTGATCAGGCCGAGGCGTCGGAAAAATTGGCAAAGAACTAACCAATGGTTGGTTCTTTGTCGCGTCAGCTCATTTAAAAACAGATTAACGCGAGAGGGTGGCCGGTTTTGTCGGCGCTCCCGGACTCAAATAGTTTGAGTTTGGAAGTCGGCGACAAAACAAAAAAAGGAGAATAGCCATGCGGGATGTATCATGGGACAGAGAAAATGCCGGGGAACAATTTGCGGGAACTAGTTTTGGCCAGGTAATCGCTGGACTGGTCGTCGCGGCGGCCATCGCGTTTTTCGCGGTGACTGAAGTGATGGTACCGCAATTGTCACTATTCGCGCCGGTGGAAGCCGCGGTCAACGCGGAATCGCCGGCGGCGACAATGGCAGTTGAAACGGAAATGTTGCCCGCCAAAGAAGAGTTTGACGATTTTATGGCGGCAATGGACAAGGAATTGGCCGAACCGTGGCTGCCGGCGGAGACGGAAGAACCAGCCGAGCCGGATACAGAGACTTCGGCCGCGGTTGTAAATCCGCCGGCGAGAAAAAGCGGCGAGATTCCACTAAGCGACCTATTTTATCTGGTCGCGGAAGTGGAGACCGAACTTGATCCTGACGCTGTCGGCGACAACGGCCAGGCCGTCGGTGTCGCCCAAATCTGGAAGGCGGTCGTTGATGACGCCAACCGGATTTGCGGTCAGCGGCGATACTCCTATGGCGATCGCCGCGATCAAGTAAAATCTCGGGAAATTTTCATGATCTACCTTGATCATTATTCCCGGGATTACCAGAAGAGAACCGGCCAACCGCCGAGCGCGGAAATCTGCGCCCGCATCTGGAACGGCGGGCCGTATAAGGATACGGCCAGCTGGTGGGGAAAGACGAATCGTTACTGGCGCAAGGTCAGTAATGTTCTCCGGGAGGTTATGCCGGAGAGGGCGGTGTGAGATGCGGAAGAAAAACTGTCGCACGCAAATGCGTTTGCCGGCGGGATTCCTGGAAAGGGGAGTCCAGCCGGCTTTTTGCTTAACAATATTTTTTTTGTTAAAATACTACTATTGAAATTAATATCTATTTTTATGGATCAACCGATAAATGGCGAGGAGAGCAGGATCAGCCTAAAAAGAAAACTAAATATGCCGGCGTGGGCGCCAATCGTCGGTATCGTGCTATTTTTTGCCATTGGATTTTTGGCGGGGGGAAATTGGGGAAATGTCAAAGGCCAGGCAGTAATCAAGGGCGTTGATCCGACCGCGACGACTACTTATGGCAACATCATTAACGCCGAAGGCGAGATCCCGGAGTACCTGACGAAAGATGTTGACTTTCGGCTGTTTTGGGATATCTGGGATTTGATCAAGAATAAGTATTATGACAAAAATATTCCCGAGACCAAACTTTTTTATGGCGCTTTGGCGGGGGTAGTGGCTGCTTTGGACGATCCGCATTCGGTATTTTTGACGCCGCAAAATACGAGCGAATTTGAGGAGGAGTTGGAGGGAAATTTTGAAGGTATTGGCGCGGAAATAGGCGTTCGCAACAGTATTTTGACAGTTATCGCGCCGCTGCCGGATACGCCGGCGCTTAAAGCCGGTCTTCAGCCCAAGGACATGATTTTGAAAATTGACGGCAAGGAAACAGATGGAATGAGCACAGACGAGGCGGTTAGCTTGATTCGCGGAGTCAAGGGGACGGAAGTGACTCTGACTATTTATCGCGAGAGCTCCGGAGAGATGAAAGACATCAAAATTGTTCGCGATGCCATCAATGTCAAAAGCGTGGAATGGGAAATAAAAAACGGCAATATCGCTTATATCAAGATAAGGCAATTCAATGATGACACGATGCCGCTGTTTAATAACGCGATTTTGGATATTGCCAAACGAGCGGGGGTAGAGGGAATTATCTTGGATTTGCGTTATAATCCGGGCGGATATCTGCAATCGGCCATTGATGTGGCGGGGGAATGGGTGAATGGCAATCTGGTGGTTTCGGAAAGATCGCGCGATGGCGAAGAGACGCTTCATAACTCTACCAAGGAGGCGCGGCTGGCCAAGTATCAGACGGTGGTGCTAGTCAATGGCGGCACGGCGTCTGGATCGGAGATTGTCGCCGGCGCGCTTCAGGATTGGGGCAAGGCAGTGGTTGTCGGCGAGCAGACTTATGGCAAGGGTTCAATCCAGGACCTAAACAGCTTGTCTGACGGCTCGTCAGTCAAATTGACCATCGCTAAATGGTTTACACCCAAAGGAAAATCAATTGACGAAGAAGGCATCGCGCCGGATGTCAAAATAGAAATGAGCGACGAGGATTATGACGCCTTCAGCGATCCGCAGCTTGACAAGGCAATAGAGATTATTCGGAGCAATTAAAAAAACGCGATGAAGAGAGCTTTGGCTTTAAAAATATCAGGCCGCGTTCAGGGCGTTGGTTTTCGCTATGGCGTTAAGAAGTTGGCCGACAATTTCGGCCTGGTCGGGCAAGTCAGAAACTGTTCCGACGGGACAGTGGAGATAACGGCCGAGGGCGAGGAGGGTGATTTGAAACGCCTGTCGGCCGAGTGTTATAATGGAACAAAATTGGCCCGGGTGGATAAAATAGAGGAAAAATGGGGTGATGCTGTTGGCCGATTTGATAAATTTTCCATAGTTTAGTATTGTTTAACTATGAAAGTAATTTTGCTTCAAAAGGTGCCCAGCTTGGGCGAGATGGGCGAGATAAAAAATGTATCTGACGGCTACGCCAGAAATTTTTTGTTTCCCCAAAAATTGGCGCAGATTGCCAACGAACAGGCGATAAAATCACTCAAAGAAGATCAAACGCGGCGGGCCAAGGCGGCTGAAAAGGATTTGTTGTCGGCGGAAAAAGTTGCCGATGGCTTGAGCGGCTTGACAGTGGAAATACAAGGCAAGGCCAGCGAGGGCGGCAAATTATACGCGGCCGTCACGCCGGCGGCGATCGCCAAAAAATTAAAAGAACGGGGGTTTGAGATAAAAAAGGATCAAATCAAATTGGCCGGTCCGGTCAAGGAAGCCGGCGAATATCCGGCAGTAATCAGTCTGCCTCACGGCCTGGAAGCGGAAATAACGCTGATAGTAGCCGATTGAGCCGCTTCCATAATCGCATCTTTGACAAGTTGGTGAAAATAGGGGTTATTACCCTCTATTTTTTTTGGATTTTAACTATAGAAATAAATTTTCGGACCGGCCGGACGTAAATGGCTCGGCCAGTTTGGAATAAAAAAGAAAGGTGAATAATTATGAGAAGACAAAGATTCATTTTTGTCATCGGCGGGGTGATGTCCGGCGTCGGCAAGGGGATTGCCAGCGCTTCTATTGGCAAGATTCTTCAGGCAAAGGGACTCAAAGTGACAGCAGTAAAAATCGATCCCTATCTTAATGTTGACGCCGGCACAATGAATCCAGTGGAGCATGGCGAGGTTTTTGTCACGGAAGACGGCGATGAGACAGATCAGGATATTGGGAATTACGAAAGATTTTTAGACGAAAACATTTATCGCGCCAATTATATGACCAGCGGCCGGGTATATCAGTCGGTCATTAGTCGCGAGCGCAATTTGGAATACGGCGGCAAGTGCGTAGAGGCAGTGCCGCACATTCCTTATGAGGTGATCGGCCGGATCAAACAAGCGGCCAGAAAAGCCAAGGCGGACGTGACTATCGTGGAAATCGGCGGTACGGTCGGCGAATATCAGAATATCCTGTATTTTGAAGCGGCCAGAATGATGCATCTTAAAGCGCCGGATGATGTTTTGTTTGTCCTGGTATCTTATCTGCCGGTGCCGTCAAAAATCGGGGAAATGAAAACCAAGCCGACGCAAAACGCCGCAAAAACGCTTAATTCATTTGGCATTCAACCGGATTTTATCTTGTGCCGGGCAGATCGGCCTATTGACGGCCCCCGCAAAGAGAAGATCGCTTTGTTTTGCAATGTGACCAAAGACAGCATCATTTCCGCGCCGGACGTGGACAATGTCTATGATGTGCCGATTAATTTTGAGAAGGATAATTTGTCAGAAAAGATTTTGAAAAGGTTTAAATTGAAGGCCAGAAAAACTGATTTGAAAGATTGGCGGCAGTTGGCGTCATTGTCGCGGCGGGTCAGTAAGCCAGTCAAAGTCGGCATTGTCGGAAAGTATTTTGCCAGCGGAGAATTTATTCTATCCGACGCTTATATTTCGGTTATAGAGAGCATCAAGTACGCGGCTTGGTATCAGCGCCGCCGGCCGGTGATCAGTTGGATAAATTCGGATGAGTTTGAAAAGGACAAGGGAAAATTGAAAGAGCTGGGAGAGTTTGATTGTCTGATTGTGCCGGGCGGGTTCGGCAGTCGGGGAATTGAGGGGAAAATCGCGGCGATAAAGTACGCGCGGGAAAACAAGATTCCGTTTTTGGGGCTATGTTATGGGATGCAGTTGGCGGCAATTGAATTTGTCCGCGATGTTTGCGGCAAGAAAGACGCCCACACTACCGAGATAAACCCGAAAACTAAAAATCCGGTTATTCATATTATGCCGGAGCAGGCGGAAAAATTGGCCAAGAAACAATACGGCAATACGATGCGGCTAGGCGCATATCCATGTATTTTGAAAAAGAATTCCTTGTCTTTGGATTTGTATGGCCGCCGGCGAATCAGTGAACGGCATCGCCATCGTTATGAATTTAACAATAAGTATCGGCGGCTAGCGGAGAGCAAGGGGCTAATAATTGCCGGCGTTTCGCCAGACAATCAGCTAGTGGAGATTGTGGAATTGCCGAGAGAATCGCACCCGTTTTTTGTCGGTGTTCAATTCCATCCGGAGTTGAAATCACGGCCGCTTGATCCGCATCCGTTGTTTGTCGGGCTGATTGGAGCGGGGATCAAAAGA
>CAZHYS010000016.1:0-15824 GCA_964536975.1 uncultured Gammaproteobacteria bacterium | reverse complement strand
CCGTTTCTCGCTTAGTCCCCCACAAGGGTCTTCACACTTTGATTGAAGCGTATCAGAAAACCTCCACCGCCAAAAAATTAGTTATCGTCGGAGCCGGCGCCAACACTGACAGCTATGTTGATTATTTGTCAGAATTGTCCAAGGGCAACAAAAACATCATCTTTACCGGCCAGCAAGGCGGCGATGACTTGGCGACGCTGTTTAGAAATGCCTACTTATTCGTCCAGCCGTCCGAAGCTGAAGGCCTGTCCATCGCGCTGCTGGAAGCTGTCTCTTACGGCGTGCCGGTCTTAATCAGTGATATTGAAGAGAATCAAGAAATTACCGCCGGCCTGGGTTTGGAATTTAAAAATAAAAACGTCGCTGACTTGGCCGAAAAGTTGAAATTCGCCGACAACAATCCGATAGAAATAAAAAATCAAGCCGTTTTAGCCAAGGATACTATAGATAAAAAGTATAATTGGGATAAGATTGCCGCTGAAACAGTTGATCTTTACAACCAAACTGCCAGCCGAAAAATTACCAGACGAATTTTCGGTTTGGTCAAATAACGGTTCCTCCGTATCAGCTCGAAAAAATTTTTAAGCTGTTATGGAGGAATCGCAACAAAAAAAAGAGAAGCGTCATGGAAACCCTTGCTGTTGTTGGTCTTATCTCGCTGCTTATAGCGGCAGCTGGCGCAGTCGGCACAGGAAAAATCAACAAAGAGCTTTCGGCAATCGTCGTTATTCTAATGGCGGCGATTTCATTCTTCTTTGCCATGTTCATTTTTGACAAGTAACCACGAAACCAAGAAGGAGAGACTCCATGTTTGACAACAAAATAAGAAATGCAATTACAGTAATGGCCATTTTCGCCATTATGCTATCAGCGAACATCTTGATAGCTAAAGCAAAGCCGACAAACTTGTCGCCGTGGATTACCATCGGCGTGGTCAATATTGTAGTTATGTGGCTTACGCAAACCCTGATTATAGGTGGATTTGACACCGCCCTCGGCCGACCCGCCAACCTCAGTCAACTCAAGGACGGCGAGGAGTTGTATGTCCGAGAGGCATCATACGAAACCGGCACGATCCTCTGCGTGACACGAAAAGGCCTCCGGCTCTTTTCCTACGGCTTCGCTACGAGTGAAGGATGGAAACAGCTTGTGAAAGCAAAAAGCCAGATCAATTTGGCCGACGCCAACGATAATCCGCTCTCCAACGAGAAACGCCTAATCAGGAAGAAATGGAAACATCTTCTTCCCCATATGGACCAAATTCTGTAGCAAAATCGGCGATGATTACGTCGCCACAACAGAAAAGGAAAGGAATGAAAATGAGAAAAGTTTACCTTTTCGGTTTCGGTTTTGGCTTGGTATTTTGGCTGCTTGGTTTTGGCGCCAGCATGATTATTACCAACAAAAGCCATGGACCCCTTACGGCCATTGTGGTCTCTCTTTGGCTAATAGTCGGCACACTTTCCTTAATTGTCAGGACGTACGATTTATTAGTCGGAAAACCAATTAACGGCGCGAGACTGAAAAACGACTCCTTATGCTATGTCCTTGGGAGTCATGGGGTGCACGACAAAGAAGGCAAGACGCGTTTTCGAGCCACTGTCTGCACGCTTAAGTTTGGTCAGATAGAAGTTGAGCTGACCGACCAGCCACCCGTTGGAAAATGGTGTCTGGTGGCAAACACTTCTGTCGTTGTCACCCTCAACGAAGCGCCAGATGTTGTACTCACTGTCAAAAACAGTGAGCGCGTAGCTATCATAGAATCCATGCCATGACCTCCGCCGACACCCCCCCCCGCCGCCATTGTGGCCGCGGGGGTTCTTTTTTTACAAAATTTTTAATCCGCCGCGGTGGATTGTTGAATTCCGCGCATAGACACAATTAATCGCGTCTTTTTTTACTAGTAAAAAATACATCTTTTTCTGCCACTCTTTCAAAAAGTGACGCAGAAAGTCGCCACAGTTGAAAAATTTGGCGCTTCAGGCAAAATTCTAACAAAATTTTTAAACTCGTCCGCTTGAAGGCGGACTCAGACAATAAAAATTTTGTCCGCCGCGGCGGACATTTTGCCTTTCGCTTATTCCAAATTTTTCAGTGCGGCAAGAGGGATCCACAAATTAGTCTACCCCGACCAGACTCGCGATGACAGTGCATGCCGAGTTACCGACTGCCCCGAGTTCCGTAGAGACGTTGCGCCGCAACGTCTCTACAAATGATCTATGTTCCGTGTTATATGATCCCCGACTTTTGACTTTATAGACTTTACAAACTCATTCATGTTATAATTAATTCAACTTAACAAACTTAAAAGGTGACAAATTAATGATTAATCAAAAAGATTTGGAGGATATTTTACTCCAAAACAAAATTTTGGGTGAAAAACAAATCAAGGACGCCAAAGAAAAAGCTCAAAAACGTGGTGAAATTTTTGAACAATACCTCATTGACCAAAAAATTATTTCGCCGGAATTATTGTATGAAACTGCCGCCAAATATTATGACTTGCCTTTCATTGAGCTAAAAAACAAAACCATCCGCAAGGACATTCTCCAAGTTATCCCCGAAATCACCGCTCAAGCCCATCAAACCATTGCTTTTGATAAGACCAGAAAAGAATTGCTCATCGCCACTTTGGATATTTCCAATATTGAATTGTTTGATTTTTTGGCCAAGAAAACCCAGCTGGAAGTCAAAATCCACATCACCTCGCCAAAGGACATTCAAGAAGTCTTGAAACAATACCACAAGGGACTTAGCGCCGAATTTGAAGAAATAGAAAAAGACTCCCAAAACGAAGAAGGCGAAAAACCGGAAAATCTCAAAAGTCTGGCGCAAGATCTGCCGATTGTCAGAATCGTGGATACGCTTTTAGAATACGCGATTTTGGAAAAAGCGTCCGACATTCACATTGAACCGTCAGAAAAAGAAGTTGGCGTACGCTACCGCATTGACGGCGTCCTCAAAAATGTCATGACCCTTCCCAAGAATACCCATGCCGGCGTCATTGCCAGAATCAAAATATTATCCAATCTCAAATTGGACGAACATCGCTTGCCCCAGGACGGCCGCTTCAAGATCAAAACCAACGCCTATCAGGTGTCATTCCGCGTCTCTATTCTCCCCACCTTTGATGGCGAAAAAATCGTCATGCGTCTTCTGCCGGAGCAAAACCAACAGCTTACCTTGGAACAGCTTGGCCTCCAAAAACAGCCGTTTGAAATAGTCAAACGCAACATTGAAAAGCCGCACGGCATGATTCTGGTCACTGGCCCGACCGGCAGCGGCAAAACGACAACACTTTACACCATTTTGGCCGGACTCAATAAGCCGGAAGTCAACATCTCCACTGTGGAAGATCCGATTGAATACCGCATGAACGGCATCACCCAGAGCCAAGTCCAACCCAAAATCGGCTTCACCTTCGCCACCGGTCTTAGAGCGCTCCTGCGCCAAGATCCGGATATTATTATGGTCGGCGAAATCCGCGATACCGAAACAGCAGAAATTGCCGTCAACGCCGCCATGACCGGCCACTTGGTTCTCTCCACTCTTCACACCAATGATGCTGTCACCACCATTCCCCGCTTTATTGATATGAAAATCCCGACCTTTCTCATCGCTTCCACTATCAATGTAATAGTTGCCCAGCGTCTCATCCGCAAAATCTGCAAAAACTGCATTGAAAGCTTCAATTTGGACAAAAAAACCATTGAAGAATTGGAAAAACAATTCAATTTGGAAAAATTGGAAAAAAATCTAGCCGAGCAGGGTTATCTGGAAAAAAAGCAAAGCCTCAAATCAATTCTCTTCTATCGTGGCAAGGGCTGCCAGCAATGCAATAATACCGGCTACAAAGGCCGCATCGGCATTTATGAGGTCTTGGAGGTAGATGAAGAAATTTCCCAGATGATTGTCCAAAAGGCTTCCCGCGACGAATTAGAAAAAAAAGCTATGGAAAAAGGAATGATGACCCTGCTTCAAGACGGGTTCATCAAGGCTAAAAGCGGCGTCACCACCATTGAAGAAATCCTCCGCGTCACCCAAGAATAATCTTTTTTCACCGAACAAAAAAATGGAAAATAATAATTATTCCAAACCCAAAAAAGACTTGCTTGATTTTCTCAAAATACCGGCTACGGCCAAGGTTTTCTTTTTGCAAAACTTGTCTGTAATGATTAAGACCGGCATTCCTCTGGCCGAAGGATTGAAGACTTTGGGTGAACAGACTAAAAACAGAAAACTCCAAAATATCCTCCTGGATGTTCACGAAAAAATCAAAAACGGTCGCAGTTTCGGTGAAAGCATAGAAAAATACGCCAAAGAATTCGGCGAATTGTTTGTGAACATGATTAAGGCCGGCGAGGCTTCCGGCCGTTTGGAAGAATCCTTGCATGAGCTTTATCTTCAAACCAAGAAAGACCATGAGCTCAAAATGAAAATCAGAAACGCCATGACCTACCCGACAGTTATCGTCGTCGCGATGATCGGCATCGTCATTTTCTTGGTGATTTTCGTTCTGCCAAATATCACCGCCCTATTCAAAGATATGGACGTGGAGTTGCCGATAACCACTCGTGTTCTTATTGCTGTCAGCGATTTCTTCCAGGCTTATGCCATCTTCGTCGGTATTGGCGCCATTGCCGGCCTGGCGATTTTTATAAAATTCTTCCGTTCCAAACCGGGCAAGAAGCTTTTTGACCGCTTATTTTTGAAATTGCCGATTATTTCCGGAATCATCAGAAAAATCAATTTGGCCAGGATGTCCCGCAGTCTAAGCTCGCTGATTAAGACCGACATTGCCATTGTGGAAACGTTTGTCATTACTTCAAAAGTCGTCGGTAATACCGTTTACCAAGAAACCCTCCAAGAAGTCGCCGAACAGCTTAAAAAGGGCCAAAAAATCGCTGAGATTGCCAAAAAATATCCTGACATTTTCCCGCCTGTCATCACCCAAATGATCGGCGTCGGCGAGGAAACCGGCGCCCTGGATGAGGTTTTGGAAAACCTGGCCAGTTTCTATGAAGAAGAAGTCAATCAAACTATGAATACTCTGCCAACGATTATTGAGCCGATTCTGATGCTAATGATCGGCGCTGGCGTTGCCGTAATCGCTTTGGCGATCCTAATGCCGATGTATTCTCTATCTCAAAGCCTATAAAATGAACCATCAGTTCAAAATGAAAACTCGCGGATTTACCTTGATTGAAATGGTTATTGTTTTGGCCATTGTCGGAATAATCAGCCTTATAAGCATTCCGGTCTACCGCCAAATCCGGCCAAATATCAGCCTGGATTCTGAAACAAGGGAGCTTGCTTCCAATCTTCGCTATGCCCAACAGCTCGCCGTCACCGAACAAGATAATTATGCGGTTATTTTTAATATCGCCACCAATAATTATCAAATAAAAAATCTTGAAACAGAAGAAGTCGTTAAAAATTCAACAGTAGAATCTCAAATCCTGATTGCCAGCGTATCCGGCTTTACCGATAACACCGTGATTTTTAATGTCACTGGCGCCGTTTCAGAAAGCGGCACTATCACCTTGATAAATTCCGACAGTGTTCAAAACGTCATTGAAGTCAAACCGTCCGGTTATGTTCAAATCCAATAATCAAAATGGCCTCACCCTGATTGAGGCTGCCATCACTATCGCCGTTTTATTAATAGGCATTATTGCTATTGTCCAAATATTTCCACTGGCCTTCAAAGTTGGCAAAACTGCCGAAGAGGCCACCGTCGCCGTCAATCTCGCCCAAGCCAAAATTGAAGAAATGTTTTATCTCGATTACGATAATATCGCCATCGGAACTATTGAAGCCAAACACCGCCTGTCCGCCGACTCGGAAAATCCCTTTTACTATTATCAGCGCCAAACAGACGCCGAATATGTTGACCAAAATCTTAACACTGCCCTGACTGACACCGGATTGAAAAAAATCACCGTCACAGTCTATTGGTACCACCCTGTTCTACGCTATGAAAACAGCGAAGCCCTAACCATTCTCATTAGCCAAAAATGAATAAAAAGGGATTTACTTTAATTGAATTAACCATCGCCATCAGCGTTTCCGTGCTGCTGATTTTAATCGTGACCTCCACTTATCTAGTGGGACAAAAAACGTACAACAAGACTGATTTCCGGGCGGAAATTGTCCAAAACGGCCGGGTGATTATTGACCGCATGTCGCGGGAAATCAGGCAAACCGGCGATATTGTCACGGAGCTCCCGGAAGACAATGCCGACCCGGACAATTTGCCCAGCGAGATAATGTTCCAAGACGGCCACGACACCTCGCAAGTGACCTACATCCGGTATTACCTGGAAAATGGCGACCTAAAAAGACAGACTATAATCTATTACTTTGAAACCGAGCCGGATATCTACACTTATTGGCACGCGACCGACCAGGACGGCAATTCGCCGATAATGTCCATCTTGGAAGATCGCGTCGTTGGCGAATATGTTGATGATATAGAGTTCTGGGGGGATAAACTGATTAATATCAATCTCTATCTCTTGAAAAACGAAGAAATACAAATTATAAACACCGCTATTTATGGCCGCAATCTTTAACCGCAAGGGGTTTGTCTTGGCTACTTCAGTTTTGATAATGGGCCTGCTTCTTCTGTTGGCGACTTATGTTGTCAGTTTTACTATTACCGAATTTAAAATATCAAACAGCCAGGCAACCGCGACCAAAACATATTATCTGGCCGAAAGCGGCATTGCCGAAGCGATTTGGCGCATCAAAAACGATCCGACTTGGAAGACAAATTTTGAAACCGACCCTGCTTGGACCATTACCTACACTCGCGATCCGGCGCTTTATTCTAACGGCTCTTATCAGATCCAAATAATTAATTCCGGATTGGCTCGAGGAGAAATAATCGTCACTGGCTTTATTGATAATGGCGGCAGAATTGCCCAGCGGGTGGTCAAAACTTCTATTTACAAAGCCCTCGGCGAAAGCGTTGTCGGCAACAATGGCGAATATGCCGACGGAGACATTAATATTTCCGGTTCGGTAATGCATGTCTATAATGGCAGCATGTTTTCCAACATTAACATCATCGTCAATCTTATTAGTGTAGTTGACGTTGATGACGCCGTCAGGGCAGTTAATAATGTTAACCAAAGTTGGACTTCTACTATTAACGCTCCCGGCGGTATCTATGCCAAAAACAAATCCGCCCCCGTACCTGACCCGATCCCAATGCCGGCAATTTCTTTTAATGACGCTTCCGATCCGGATTCCTACATCAATAAGGCTGATCATATTTATACCAAAAATCAATTTTCCGATCTGATGTGGGCCAACCCCAACCTAACCTTAGATGGCATTACTTATGTCACCGGCGACATTGATATCAAGGGCCCGCAAAAACTGACCATCAACGGTACGCTGGTTTCTGAAGGTAATATTGAGGTCGGCAAAAATACGCTGTTTTGTTGCTGGGGTTTGAGATGCGGCCGATCCGATATTACCATAAATCGCCCGGCGACGTCCGGTTCTCCTTCAGGGCTTTTGGCCAAAGGAAAAATAAACTTTGAGCTCTGTCTGGACGACTTTGATGCCCAAGGGCTTGTCTACGCCACTGATCAAGTCAGTATTTTGAGCCTGCCGGGAACTTTTGATATCTTAGGCGGAATAATCTCTCGAAAATTGACTCTGACCAGCATCTGGCAGGGCATTAATATCACCTTTGACAATGAAATAATCAGCTATACCATCGGTGATCCCCAATATTCCCCGGTCGTAACCGTAGAACACTGGGAGGAGGAATACTAAAAATAAATTACAAATCCAAAATTTCAAGCTCCAAACCCGACGCGGCGGAGTGTTTGTTTGAAATTTTGAATTTACAATTTTAGTTTACGTGTCATATATAAATTTCTTGTTTTTTCTGTTATAATTATTGTAAATCAATAATTTTCTTTCTTTACCTGCCCATTTATGTCTTTTTTTGAAACAAAAGAAACCGCTTTCGGTCTGGATATTTCTGATCGCTGTTTGCGTTTGGTCCAATTGAAAAAAAGAGGCAAAAAAATTATCGTCCAATCATACAACGAAATCAAGCTCCCGCCGCAGTGCATAGAAGAAGGCGAAATTAAGCAGCCCCAGGCCCTATTGGACTGTCTCCATAAGCTCATCAAAACCAAGCATGGACGAGGAAAACTTAGCGGGGAAATTGTCAGTGTCCTGCCGGAAAGAAAAACATTCCTCAAGTTGATTGAAGTGCCAAAGAATGGCGACGAGGAAATCCAAATCAGCCAAGAGAAAAAAAATAAGAAGGGAGACGCGATAAAAAATGAAATTTGGGAACAAAAAATAAAAAAAATATTGCCCGAACATATTCCGGTAGACATAGAAAACACCTACTTTGATTGGCAGCTGATAAATGAAGCTGGTGATTATCAAACTGTTTTAATCGGCGCCTGTCCTCAAGGAATAATTGATTCCTACATAAAAGTCATCTCTCAAGCCAATTTGATTCCCGCCGTTTTGGAAATAGAGGCAGCCGCCATTGCCCGCACCCTGATAAAAGAAGGAGAGGGTGACAACGGCGCGCAAATTGTCATTGATATCGGCGCCAACCGGACCGGACTGTTTTTATACGACCACAATGTTATAAAATTCACCATCACCTTGCCGGTCTCCGGCAATCAAATCACTCAGACAATCATGGAGACTCTTGATTTTGACTTTGAAAAAGCCGAGCAAGCCAAAGTCGTCTGCGGCCTCGACCGCAACAAGTGTCACGGCGCTTTGTTGGAGATATTTAGCGAAACAATCGCCGAGCTGCAAACCCAAATCACCAAAGCGATTGATTTTTACCAAAGCAACTTCTCACAAACGAACGAAATAAAAAAAATCACTCTTTGCGGTGGTGGCGCCAATTTTATCAATATCGCGGAAATCATTGAAGAAAAAACCGGCATCAAAACAGTCAATAGCAATCCTTGGCAAAAAATCAAAAACCCCAATCCAAAATATTTTACCGCGGACAAATCCCAATCTTTTATTACTGCCATCGGCCTCGCCTTGAGGGGGATTGACCCCGATAGCCTATTATGACCCAGATAAATCTAAATCTTCTTTCTCCGGAACACAAGAAAGAGCTAAAAATAAAAAGAATCTATGTTACCGTCAAAGAGATGGTAATGTTGATCTTATTGTTTACTTGTATTTCGGCAATCCTACTATTGGTTTCCCGCTATTTTTTGGAAGAACAGCTGGCAATCTTGATGGATAAGAATGCCACTGCCATCAGAGTCGGCGAAGAAACCAACAAAAAAGTTGCCGCTTTCAACGAGCAAATAGAATTAGTTGACAAAATCCAAAAAAAATATCAAACCTGGTCCGTCTTATTGATAAAATTAGCTGCTGTCGTTCCCGATCAAGTCGTTTGCAATTCAATAAAAATCTACCCGGAAAGCTCCTTGATTGAAATCCAAGGTACCGCCACCGGCCGGCAAGATTTAATTGTCTTCAAAGAACGACTGGAAAATAGCGACATTTTTTCTGAAATTGACCTCCCCCTAACTAGTCTGCTAGCCAAAGAGAATAATAACTTTTCAGTCAAGGCAAAAATAAATCTGGAACAAATAAATAAGGCCACCATAGGGCCAGGATTTTAGATTCCAGCCGATGACCAAAAAAGCACCCGACTTGACCAAACAGCAATATAAAAACCAACCATGGACTCGCTTATAAAAAGAAAACTAATCCTGCCGATTATCGCCATTATCGCCGGCCTGACGATAATTGTTGTATTTATCATCTACCCCACCCTGATAAAAATCACTTCTATTAGCCGGGAAATAATAAACGAGCGAGTGGAATTGGAAAATAAAATGTCTTTTGGCATTAATCTGAAAAAAATTCAAATGGACCTTGAAGAAGTGTCTGACTTGGAAAATGAATTAAAAAAAATATATATCAATAAGGGCAACGAGCTGGATTATATCACCAAAATAGAAAATACCGCGGCGGCGGCGGGCGTAAACATCAATATTAATTCCGCTGATTTCACTGGAAAGAATATCGGCGATAGTGTCAAAGAGATCCCCCTTCAGATGAATTTTTCCGGCGACTACAAAAACATCATCGGATTTTTTCAAGCAATGGAAGCCATGCCGAATTATTACAATCTGAATTTGATAGTCATCAATAAAGAGCAACAAAATAAAATCAGCGTCCAGACCATCGGCCAAACTTATTTGATTGAAAAAAAATGAAACAAATAAAAATAAAACTTCCCGCCGTCAATTCTTTTCGCTTGTTGCGCTACCTCTATCCGCTAACGATTTTTTTGGTTGTCATCGGCCTGACCGCCTTATTCCTTTTTCTATACCAGAATGTCTATCAGACACTGTCCCAAGCGGAAATCGTCACCATGCTGAAAAAAGAGATACCGGAACAAAACCTGGAAAAAGACAAGTTATTGGAGGTCGTTCAAAAAATAAAAACTAAATCAATCCCCGGACAAAGAATTGACCAAATTAAAAATCCTTTTATAATAAAACAAGCCACTTCAACTGCCGAAGAATTACCCAAAAAATAATCAACCCGCTGAAAGAGTGAATTCGTGCTTAAAAATAATTTTGTCCAATATCAAAAAACTTCATCGTTTAGATGAAGTTTTTTGCTTACTGGTTAGATAGGCGACATTTTTCTTAATCTGGCGATAACCGCTTTTAGCTCCCTGACAAAAATACCAATTTCATTTTTCGTGTTAAAACGACCCAGTGTCACTCGCAGACTGCCATGAGCCTTTTCCGGCGACAAGCCAATTGCCGTTAATACATGAGACGGATCAAGTGACCCGGAAGAACAAGCCGAACCGGTAGAAACCGCAATTCCCTTTTCCGACAACGCCAACACCACACTCTCCCCCTCCACGCCGTCAAAAATAAAATTAGCATTGCCGGGGACTCTTTTCTTCTGATCGCCGTTTATTATGACTCCGGTGATATTTTTTTTGACCTGCGCAATCAGTTGATCTCGCAATGCTTTGATTTTTTCTTTCTCTTTTTCATTCTCCTTATGGTCAGCTAATATTTCTACTGCCCGACCCAACCCGACAATCCCCGGGACATTATAAGTACCTGGACGAACGCTGTTTTGCTGGTGGCCGCCAAAAATTATCGGCTCCAGCGGCGTTCCCCTTTTCACGCACAACGCGCCAATACCTTTCGGCCCGTAGATTTTATGCGCCGACAACGATAACAAGTCAACCCCCAAAATTTCAGTCCGACAATCGCAATAATTCAGCGCCTGGGTCGCGTCAGTATGAAAAAAAATCCGATTTTTTCTGGATTTATTCAGCCTAAAAATCAACTGACCAATCTCGGCAATCGGCTGAATCGTTCCGATTTCATTGTTGACATACATCACGGAAATTAAAATCGTATTCGGCTTTACCGCCTTTTTGAGCTCCCTAATATCAACTACGCCATTTTTGCCGACCGGCAAAAATGTCGCCTCCGCCCCTTCCTTGACCAACTGATGAATCGGCTCCAAAACAGCGTCATGCTCTATCTGCGATGTTATGATATGGGGCCGAATATTTTTTTTATTTTTTTGTTGCCAATCTCTGACCAAACCTAAAATTGCCAGGTTATTACTCTCTGTCGCGCCAGAAGTAAAAAAAATTTCATCCTTTGACGCGCCCAAAAAATCAGCCACCTTCTTTTGCGATCGGTCAACCGCCACTCGGGCGTCCAATCCCGGCTGATGAAGCGATGAAGCGTTACCGAAATTTTCCTCAAAAAATGGCCTCATTGCCCGCGAAACCCGCTTATCCACCGGCGTGGTGGCGGAATTATCAAAATAAATCATTATTTTTTGTTTCATTAAATCTTCGGCTTATTTCTATTAGACTGCTATCACCTCTTTGACTGCTGGGATCTTCTTTTTGATCTCCCGGCCAATGCCATCCCGCAAAGTTATTTGCGCCATCGGACAGCCGTGGCAAGCGCCTTTGAGTTTCACTTTTAGTTCTCCTGATTTCTCATCAAAAGAAACAAACTCCACGTCGCCGCCGTCAAATTGCAAATGCGGCCTGATTTCCGCCAGTATTTTTTCTATTTCTTTTTTTGTATCCATAAAAAATAAAATTATTTTTTGCGTGATTGGTAATTTTTTACTGCCGCGCTCAATCCTTCGTGCGCCAGAACCGAACAATGCAACTTAGCTTCCGGTAATCCGCCCAGCTCCTTGGCAATTTCCAACTTGCCTATTTTGAGTGCTTCATTGATTGTTTTTCCCTTGGCCATTTCTGTCAGCATTGAAGAAGTGGCGATAGCCGCGCCGCAACCGAGTGTTTCAAACTTTATGTCTTTGATTACCTCGTCACTGCCTGATTTGCCGACTTTAATATAAATTTTCATGATATCTCCGCAAACCGGATTGCCGACTTGGCCGACGCCATCGGCATCGGCGATTTTGCCCTGATTGCGGGGATGATGGAAATGATCCAATACTTTTTCGCTATACATAAATTGATTATATCAAATCTTTCAAAGTAAACTTCCGCAAAGTGCCGATGATATTCCTCTGAAGCTCATGCCAGACTTTTTTGGTCAAACACCGACCCGATGAACAAGTGATCTTTTTCTGTTCGCCGGACATGCAATAAAAAACCGCCAATGGGCCTTCCAGCGCCTCCACTATCTCAAAGACGTTTATTTTTTCCGCCGGCTTGGCCAAGAGATAGCCGCCCGCCGCGCCTTTGGAGCTTTTGACCAGCCCATCGGATTTCAACCTGGCAAACAATCTCTCCAAATAAGGCCGAGAGATGTGCTCGCGCTTTGATATTTCCATTAGCGATAAAGGCCGGCCTTTGCCGTTTTTGGCCAAGGCCACCATTGCTCGCATTCCGTATTCAGTTTTGGTGGTAAACATCATAAAGTCAGTAATGGGGATTAGGGATTAGGGATTAGGAGTTAGGGATTAGGAGTTAGGGATTAGGAGTTAGGGTGTAGGGGCGGGGTTTCCCCGCCCGATTTCGGAACTCGGAACTCGCCACTTAAAAAATAATACTGAGTATAAAAACATTAAAAATCAAAAACTAAAACTATTATTATCTCATACCAAATTAGTATGTTATAAACATTGTATCAACTGAAAAATTCCTTGTCAAGGGAGCAATTTATAAAATCACGCGCCGGCTTGCCGCACTGAAAAATTTGGATGAAGCGAAAGGCAAAATGAGTTACAAAATTTTTATTGTTTGAGTCCGTCCGCCGCGGCGGACGGACAAGTTTAAAAATTTTGTTAGAATTTTGCCTGGAGTGCCAAATTTTTCAATCGCGGCGACTTTTTGCGCCACTTTTTCTTAGAAAAAGTGGCAAAAAAAGCAATTAAGATTTTTTCATATTATCTATGGCTTTTCCACCACTATCAACGCTTTCCGACCTCGCGCCATTTCTTCATCAGTCATTCCACCATCGGCCAACTGATGATCCCAGTCGTGAATGGCTGAAATCAGCTTGTCATACTTATAACGAAAACCATCCCCCCTCTTAGTGCCGACATCATTGGTAATAAATTCATCCTCGTCATAACCCTTGACGACCAGCATATGATAAATCGGCCCCGGCGTCCGAAAATAAGGGTTGCCCAATTCCCGGCCAGCCGCTGGTGCGATAATCAGATTGCCCCGCGATAATTCGTATTTTATCCTGTCTGGCGTCACTTCTTCCTCCGCCCTGGCCGTTTGGCCAAAATAATCCTTCAATACCGTCACTGCCTCGGTAGCGGTCAAATCCACGCTATAGCCGTTTTCTTTCTCCCAAGCGACCAGCTTCTGTATTTCCTCTTCCATTCTTTCCGTGTCAAGCGGTTTGGCGGCAAAATATCCCGCCGCCATTATCATTGACGCCTCTTCGCACGCCTCCTGGTGAAGATTATCCCAATTGGCCTGCGGCGCCTGGGAAACAAAAACAACCGGCCACTCCACCCTCGCCGGTATTTCAATGGTTGTCTCTTGGCTCAAGGAATCATCGGCCGACTTCTGTTCTTCAGCTGGTTCTACTGCGCCGTTTGTCGCCTCATCATACTGACCGTCAGTACTAGTTGACTGTTCCGATTCTGTATTGGGAATAGAGACTTTTACTTGGACAATATCCGCCGACCGACCGCAACCGGCCAAAAAAAATAACAAAAACAGCAACGACAATTTTTTTATTTTCATAA
Organism: uncultured Gammaproteobacteria bacterium; assembly: GCA_964536975.1. Taxonomy (GTDB): domain Bacteria; phylum Patescibacteriota; class Patescibacteriia; order 2-01-FULL-39-33; family 2-01-FULL-39-33; genus JAKQDP01. The sequence continues at coordinate 1,622 of CAZHYS010000016.1, read as the reverse complement.
ATCTTATCAACAAGGATTCTGCTGGCTCTCCGTCTGAATGACTTCGTCGGAAATCATCTGGCCGACAATCGTCACTTCGCCTTGATAGGCCTTAATATAACAGCATTGGCCATCGGAAAAATAGTAAGTATACTTGCCGCCGGAAATAATTTCCAATCTAATCGCGCTCAATTGCTTGATCTTTTCATAGACCGCCAAATCCGTGGCCAATGAATATCTGGCTCGTAAAAATTCCGCCAGCTGCTTATTACGCTCAATCGTTCCTGAAATCGCCTGCTCTGGCACCGGCGCGGGAGTACCATAACAAACACCGGGGTTGTATTTGTCCACCAAATAAATCTTTACCTGCAATTCTTGAGTTATGACAAAATCCTGTTCTTCGTCTTCTACGCCTTGAGAAGAATCGGTTTCCGCTTGATCAGCATCGGGATAAAATTTCTTAACCTTAGTCGTTTCAACTCCGGTGAGTGGCTCTTCACTGCCAACTGACGGCGGCGCCGACTTGTCAGACAGAGATTGCACGCTATTATTTTCCCTGCTTGGCTCGGCTTGATTGTCTTGTCTGCCAACGGGCGACCAAAAACAACCCGATAGGCACAAAGGCAAAACCAAGAACAACGACCAGACAAAAAGCTTTTTTATGTTCATATTTCGGCTAAATAATTAATCCTCTTATGATTAATTATACAGGATGAAGAGACAGTATTTCAATAGATGAATCAAAACATTGCTGATTACCATTTGCTTTTTAAAACAAAAACCCGTTGGGAGAATCCTTTCTCCCAACGAGATATACTTGTACTAACGCCGCTTTGGCCGGCGCTTCTTCTTCTGGCCTGACGGCACAAACTCCTTGGTGCCGCCACGGGCGAAAACGCCGAAAAACCACGCAAAGAAACTGTCAAAAAAACCCGAACCAACTCCCATCCTCATTACCGCCTCCTTTCTTTTCTTTGCCCTATTATATAATTATATCATACCTAAATTATTTTGTCAATATAAGCGCCAAAAAACGCCTAATTTTAGCCAATATACAAAAACTTGACTTATTCCTACAAATCGGCTACAATTATTACTGTCAATAAATAATAACAAACTCAAAATATGGCTCATAAGAAAGCCGGCGGCAGTACTAGATTAGGCCGCGATTCCAATGCTCAACGTTTGGGCATCAAAATCTACGGCGGCCAAATCGCCAAAGCCGGCGCCATCATCGTCCGTCAGCGCGGCACTCGCTATCGCCCGGGCAAAAACACTCTTCTGGGCAAGGATGATACTGTTTTTGCCAAGACAGCCGGCGTCGTCAAATTCAACAAGAAAAAAATCAAAAAATACGACGGCCGCTTGCAGTATGCTCAAATCGTCAGTGTAGAATAAAACTGGCTTACATAAAAACTCCCCGATATTTTGGGGAGTTTTTGTTTTTCGAAAATAATTTAATTGATTTCCAATAAAATCACAAACTCAAAACCTCAAGCTCCAAATAAATCTCAAATTCTAAATAATTATTTTGCTATTTTGAATTTGTAATTTATTTGTTATTTATAATTTTGAATTTGGAATTTTGTCTTTTGATCCCCGCTCCAATCAGCCCGACAAACAACGGATGCGGATCAAGCGGC
>CAZHYS010000015.1:0-15829 GCA_964536975.1 uncultured Gammaproteobacteria bacterium | reverse complement strand
GCGGAGACGAAGGGACTTGAACCCTCGACCTCCTGCGTGACAGGCAGGCGCTCTAACCAGCTGAGCTACGCCTCCAAAGCGTTTTTTGTTTTTTTAAAATTGTCACATTATGACGCTCAATTCTAAGCACTGATAGATAGCCACTCCTTTCTCCCCAAGCGTCAGAAGTTATTTTAGCACCTATTTATCCAAAAGTCAATACAAAAATCCCGTCCGGAAAATTAGGGGACAGGATTTTTGAGAGGACTATTTGATTTTTTCCACAATCTTAGCAAAAACTTTCGGCTCCTTTTTCGCGATTTCCGCCAGCACTTTGCGATCCAATTCAATCTTGGCTTTTTTGAGGCCGGCGATGAATTTGCTGTAGCTTAGCCCGTATTCTCGGACGGCGGCATTAAGCTGGACTTGCCACAATTGGCGGTTGACTCTTTTTTTGACTCGGCGGTCGCGATAGGCGTAGGCGCCGGCTTTAATGGTGGCGGTCTTGGCCAGCTTGATCAATTTTTTCCGGCCCCATTTATAGCCCTTGGCTTTTTTCAGGATATTGCGCCGATTTTTGGTATGGATGACTCCTCGTTTTACTCTTGGCATTTTTTAAAATTTAAAAATTAAAATGAATTTAGGCGTAAGGAAGAAATCTCTTGATGTTTTTCTGGTCGGCTTTGCCGATTTGGGTGTCACGCCGCTTGTTCCGCTTGGTTTTGCCGGATTCTCTGGCGTTGAAATGGTCTTGTCCGCCGGTTCTCTTGATGACCTTTTTCTTTTTGGTGACGACGAATCTCTTGGCGATTGCTTTTCTGGTTTTTATCTTTGGCATAATTTTTATTTTTGGATATTTATAATGAAATTATCGCTGACAGCTTGTTGCCCAGTTTTTTGATTTCCTGCTCAATCTTGATTTCTTTGCTTTCGGTTTGCTGCTTTATCTCTTCAATCAAATTTTTTATATTTTCCCGGGCCAAATCCGCGTGCTGGTTTTCTCTGCCTCTTAGCTGCATTTCAATTCGTACTTTGTCGCGATCCTCCAAAAACTGAAGCGCTTTTTTGGCGCGGATTTCCTTGTCATGCTGGCTGATGCGCAGGGAAATTTTGATGGTTTTTACTTCGCTATTTTTGTTCTGCGATTTTTGTTTGCGTTCTTTCTTTTCTTGTTGGTAGCGATAACTGCCGTAGTTCATCAGGCGGCAAATCGGCGGGTTCGCCTTGGGCGAAACCTCTACCAGGTCCAAATCAGCGTCGGCCGCTTTGCGCATCGCTTCTTCCTTTGACATCACGCCCAGGCCTTGGCCGTTCTCGTCAATAAGCATGACTTCGCGGGCAAATATTTTCTCATTTGCCCGAAGCATCTTGGAGGTATCTATTCTGTTGGGTTTTTTGCCTCGAAACGATCTGCGCATTATTTTTTTGACCGAATTAATTTAATTGTGGAGATGAGGGGCGATGAACCCCTGTCTAAGAATAAGGGTTAAAGATCGGAATACAAGTTTAGCTTTTTTGTTTTTTTGATCGCCGCCTTTGGAAAAAAGCAAAATGGCGGTGACCCTGTCTTGAAAGTTTAAGCAATCATCCCAAGACATGATTATTGCCGAGCTCGGTAATATTACACCGCTTTTCGTCCGCCGAGCCCTGGACGGAGCGATGGCTGTTAAGCTTTAATTAAGCAACAGCAGGAGCCAAAGCCAAACCGCGGAATGCGGAAGTCACTTTGGCAAATAAGTTTTTTGCACTTATCTTGATGGCAACTGTTTTAACGAGAGATTGCCGCTCTCGGCTTGCCGATTTTTAAATTATTCCTATCGAAACAATACATCCCCGTTTGGTCGGGCGATAAAATTCACCGTCGGGATTTGAGGGCGCGGCTTATTTCCCGCGCGGCTTCCCGTCTTTTGATGGATTCTCTTTTATCAACCTTGGTTTTGCCTCTGGCAAGAGCCAATTCCACTTTGACTAATCCTTTCTTAGTATATACTGAAATCGGAATAATTGTCAAGCCTTTTTGCTTGGTTTTCCCCATTAGAGAGTCAATTTCCTTTTTGTGGAGCAATAATTTTCGCCTTCGGTCAGGATCGTACTTTTGCTGCGCTCCTTGCGCCGGCTTGTAAGGGGAGATATAGGCATTAACCAGCCAGGCCTCACCATCAGCATCAATGCTGATATAGCTGCCTTTCAGCTGAAGATGGCCGTTTTTGACGGACTTTACCTCCGGCCCCGATAATACTATCCCGGCTTCATATGTTTCAAGGGTTTCATAATTGAACAGAGCATTCTTGTTCTGGGCGATGGTTTTCATTTTGTGTTGACAGCGGTTTGGCCGATTAGGTATAATTTAATTAATATTAATCCACTTTATTGATTTTGTCCAATGAGTACCAAGAACGGTCAAGAGGAAAAACTGATGATAGATATTTCCACTTTTGCCTTGATCAAAGTCCTGGTTATTTTTCTGGTGGTTTGGGTTCTTTTCTATCTGCGCGATATCATCTTGCTGGTTTTCGTCGCCTGGATTCTGGCTTCGGCCTTTGATCCATGGGTGGATTGGTTCCAAAAAAACAAAATCCCGCGAGCTATCGGGTTGCTTCTCATATACGCCGGCGTGATCTTGGTTTTGGCCGGGGCTGTTTACTTGATCATCCCGCCCATCATCACAGAGACCGGCCAATTATCCAATGATTTTCCGGTTTATTGGGAAAAGCTTTTGTCCGGTTTTCAAAACCTGCGCAATTATTCCGATGCTCATGGCTGGAGCGATAATCTTCAAAAATACTTGACTGATCTCCAGACCAATATCGGCTCAGCCGCCAGTGGTGTCTTTAGCACGGTTTTTTCCTTGTTCGGCGGAATAGTGTCTTTCTTTATCATTTTGGTTATCACTTTTTATATGACGGTGGAGGAGCACGCTCTCAAAAGAATGATGCGCTCCACCATCCCCGTCAAATATCAGCCCTATTTCACTTATCTTATCAATCGGATTCAGGACAAAATCGGTCGCTGGTTCAGGGGACAATTGCTTCTGTCTGCGATAATTTTTACTTTATGCTGGATCGGCCTTAGCTTGTTGGGGGTAAGGTATGCTTTGGTATTGGCTTTGTTTGCCGGCGTGACCGAGTTGATACCCTATCTGGGGCCGTTTTTGGGGGCGATTCCCGCGGTCTTCATCGGCTTTACCCAGTCGCCGCTAATTGCCTTGGGAGTGATAATCCTTTATCTTCTGATCCAATTTTTGGAAAATAATGTCATGGTGCCCAAGGTAATGCAAATGGCGGTCGGCCTAAATCCGATCATCACCATTGTGGCAATGCTAATCGGCGCCAGAATGGCGGGAGTGGTCGGAATAATCTTGGCGGTACCGGTGGCGACGGCGATCAGCGTGGTGATAACTGATTTGATGGAAACAAAAGAATAATAGTGCTATAATTAATCTACTATAAAATAAAGTTAACTAATAAATTTTTTGGATGTCAAATCCAAAATAGGGAGAATATAAAATGCTTTACAAGAAAACAAGCAAAAGAATGTCCGAGATGGTTGAGGACGAACCGCTTGCCGGCGAAGATATCGCCGAAGGAGCGGTTGCCGAATCCGCTTCCGTCAGGGCTTGTTCCTGCGGCGGAAAATTTTGGCCGCTGGTTTTGGTGGTGATAATTATCATCGCTTTGTGGTATATCCTGGGCGCTTATACCGGTATACCTATGCCGGGGTTTAGTAAAATCAGGCCAACCGGCGATTGGCAGGCGGTATTCTTAGATAATGGCCAGGTTTATTTCGGTAAAATTAAGAACGTTTCCAGTCGGGAAATCGTTTTGTCGGATATTTATTATCTGCAAGTCGTGACCAAGCCGTTGCAAATGACCCAAGAAGGGGCGACTGGCAGTACCGATCAGACCCAGACTCAGCAGGAGCTTACTTTGATAAAATTGGGCAATGAGCTTCATGGTCCGACCGACAAAATGGTTATCAATCGCGACTTCATTTTGCTCACCGAGACCTTAAAGAATGATTCACGAGTCGTCCAGGCCATTGATAAGTATTTGCAGGATCAGAATAAATAAAAAATTAGTGCGACTTTCGGCCCCCGCCCTTTCTTGAGGGCGGGGTTTTTGTTATAATTAAGTTAGTAATTTTACCTCAATAAAATATGCTTGATTTCTCAAAAATTGAGCCGGTATTCCTTGATGAGGATAAGCCTTATCTGTCTCTATCAGCTGTAGCCAAAGAAAGCAGATATCGGGAGGATTTTATTTTGGCGGCGATAAGAAAAGGCGAGCTCAAAGCCTTCAAGCTCGGTGATGACTGGTTGATCAATGAGGATTGGTATCTTGAGTGGCACGAGCGCATCCGCCGTTCCATTGATGATGAGTTGTCTGTCGCCGGCGCACCTTTTTCCAGACAAAACAAATGGCTTCGGCCGCTCTCTCGGCCGGAACCGGGTTTTGCTTGGGTGCATTATAGCTGGGTGGTCGGGTTTTGGTTTTTTCTTACGGTTTTTTTGGGCGGAGCTTCCTTTTTTTGGTCTTCGGTTGGACTGGTTTCCTTTAATGATTCGCGGGTGGCTGTCGGGTCAATGATTTCTTTTGACTATATTGCCGCGCAAGAAAAGTTTTTGTCTGCTGTTGACAAGATCGGCCAGTCGCCGGTCCGATTGGCCTTGGCTGCCGGCCAAGCGGATTATCCGATTAATGACGAAGCAATCACGGATTTTCTTGCCGGCTTATTGAAGCGGGAAGGCCGAGTGGCCGGTGAAGAAGAATCAACTAAGCCGTAACAATGAAAATCGCCATTGTTTACGATATGATCTATCCTTTTAATGTTGGCGGCGCGGAAATAAGGAATTACCAATTGGCGGTCAGATTGGCAAGAAATCACGAGGTGCATCTATTTGGTGTGAAGCTGTGGGACGGTCCTGATATCATCAAGCGAGACGGGCTGACTCTTCACGGTGTTTGCCGCTATAATAGAATCTATGGCTTTGGCGGCGCTAGGACATCTTGGGAACCGATAAAATTCGCCATAAAATTATTTTGGCCGCTGTTTAAAGAGGATTTTGACATCATTGACACATCTAGTTTTGTCTATTTTCACTGCTTTACCTGTAAGGCGGTTTCTTTTTTTAAAAAAATTCCCTTGGTATTTACCTGGCATCAGTATTGGGACAGTTATTGGCAGGAATATATCGGCGGCTTAAGGGCTGTCATTGGCAGAATTATAGAAAAAATCGTCAGCCGGTTGACCATTTACAATATTGCCGTGTCCAGAACCACCAAAAACGACCTCATCGCCGCCGGCATCCCCGAAAAAAATATTCTGGTGAATTTTAACGGCGTTGATTTTGCGACTATTCAGGCGGCGCCGGTATTAGCGACTGGCTTTGATTTGCTGTTTGTCGGCCGGCTCATTCATCAGAAGAATATCAGCTTGCTGATTGAAGCGGTGGCGATTTTAAAAAGGGATTTTCCCAGAATCAAGATTGGCATTATCGGCGACGGTCCCAAATTGAAAGAGTTGTTTGAGTTGTCTTTGCGGCTCGGATTGGGGGAGAATGTTTGTTTTTTGGGGTTTTTGGATAGGCTAGTGGAAGTATATTCTTGGATGAAATCTTCAAAGGTTTTTGTTTTGCCATCCCTTTTGGAGGGATTTGGCATCGTCGTGGTAGAGGCCAATGCTTGCGGTTTGCCGGTAGTCGTGGTAAAAAATAAGTGGAACGCCGCCCAAGAATTGATCATCGAAGGAAAAAACGGTCTCATTGTCAAAAATAATCCTCTTGATCTGGCAGATTCAATAAAATCGTTGCTGGTCGATGAAAAATTAAGGGAAAACATATCGACCCAATCGGCGGCGATCGCTCGTCAATATGATTGGGACGACCTGGCGCGGGAGCTGGAAAAATATTATTTTTTTGCCGTCAATGACTATAAAGCTAAAAATTCACGGCGTCGCGGTGGGAATTGATTGCCCAGAAGAGATCGGCGGTTGGATTTGTCATGATTACAGCCGTTATTTATCAGACCAGGAAGAAAAACCGCGGCTTAATTTTTTTCTATCTCTGGCGGAGAAAGACCGTCGGGAGTTTTCCGGCGCTGTCGCCAGCCTGTATCATGACGATTATATTGTTTTTGATTTGCCGGGACTGCGAGTGGTGGATTTTTTTGGTCGGGCGCTTTCGCTCCATAATTTAAAGCAGAAACGGGTGGAGATTTTTTGCTCGACGCCGGATTATCTTTATGAGATTTTCTATCTCGCCTTTGAATCGCTTCTGGGGGAAGAGCTTGACCGTGCCGGCTATCATCGCCTGCATTGCTTGGCACTGGAAAGAAACGGTCGAGCGACCATTTTGCTTTTGCCGCCTGGAGCAGGGAAAACCACTTTGGCTCTGAAGTTTTTGGCGGCCTCGGATATAAAAGTATTGGCCGAGGACATGGTGGTTTTTAAGCGGGGATGGTTTTACGGTCTGCAGTTTCGGTGGGGAGTGAGACATAATATCGGCGAGCTATCCGGCCGGTTGATGAAGAGGGAGAAAAATTTTGACAAGACACTCATTGATTCCGGCCGACTTAATCTGGCCGACAAAGCTGTTTGCGGCAAGCTTATCTTGGGTCGGCGGGTGCTTGGGACAGATAGCCGGATTGAGAGCGTTTTTAAGACAAAAGCATTTTTGCCGCTATTTAAAAGCATGGTGCTCGGACTTGAATTGCAGCAATCCATGGCGTATTTTTTGCTTCGGCGGTCAAAAGATTTTTTTATCAAGGCGGGGATCGGACTCGGCCGATTGTCGGCTTTATTGGGGGTTCTGCATGGCAATGATGTCTATCGGTTTGACTTGGGTGATGATATTGAAAAAAATTTTATTACTCTGAAAGATTTTTTAAAAAAATAGAGACGATTTTTTAATAGGACAGGATAAACATCTAACCAATGAAGCTGTATTCTGGTATTTTAAAAGTTTTCAGCAGGTGGCTCATTGCCAAAAACAATACTCCCTCGGTCAGGAGAGCGGGATTGTTTTTTTATAGATTTGGATTATTTATCGCGGTTAGAATTTTAATAAATCGATTGCCGGAAATAATAACAATTTATCGCGCCACCGAATTTGATGAAAAGTTTTTAGTCGGAAAAAGCGACATAGACTTATACCTGATCGCTGATGACATGTCACTCGATAACGAAGTTGACTACATAAAAAGATTAAAAATGGTTAGCAGTTTTATTTCTAAGTGGTTCCCTTTTTTGTATATTGAAAACTTTTTTTTGGCCGACGCGAAGAGATGGGAGGAAATTTCTCGTAATTTTATTGCTAAAAGCGCCAGTAAGCATTGGAGCGGCTTGCCGCTGGTTTACGGGGACGATGTCCGTTCTTTCTTTTCAGGTAATAGCGGTGGTAGTAACTTTTTGGGTTATGACTTGCGTCTTTATTACGAACAGATTTTGGCTGATATTTTTCGGTCGGCTATAACTGAACAAAACTATCACCGCGATCTATATAGGTATAGTTTGCACATAATAAGAATTTTTTTCTTAGCGGTTAATCATCGCGAAGCATTGGCTAATGATGAATATCGTTGTTTTTTAAGACAATCGGGAATTGACGAATCATTTGTTGCTGCTCTTTTCAGCCTGCCGGAGAAAGGGTTCCAAAGCAATGATGATTTTTTAATTTTGTGCATTATTTCAATAATTAAGATTATTGAAATGATCGCGGAGCATGAATTACCCAAAAATTCAAACACCCCGATTCCGTCCGAATCCGATCAAAGCGGTGAGTTGCCTATTGATCCGTCGCTAAAAAGTGATATAAATTTTTTTATTGACAATCTGTCCAAAGATGGCATAAAAGCCATTTATCTTACCAGATCGGCGTTTGACATTGACTCTTATATTTTGTATCTGGTAATAAATAATGATATTCCTAGACAAAAAATTCAAAACCAACTTCATGATATCATCAGAGCGGCAGCCGGCATTGGCATTTTAAAAGAAAAGATAAGACTGGAGTATCGTCCATACATGTATCTCTCGCCCCCTGATGTTTTTCCGGTTATTGTCACGGAAAAAATGATAAAATTCGCTAAATTTTTGAATGGCTCTTTCTTTTTTGAAGCGGCAAATTTTAGAGCCAATGGGTGGAAGATTTTTGGTGAGGATGTTTTGTCGGCTGATAATAGTGAAGATAGTGAGAAATTTTTCTTTTTTTCCAACCTTAGCTCGCCGAGAATGGAACAAACTGACTTCATTTTTTCCAGGCACGGCATGGTTTATAGATTGCTTAATCAAAAAAATATTTTATGCTCGGTTGGGTTAGAAAAAAAGTACTGTGAAATTTTCGGCACCTTCGGTTATGACTTGAGTCAATCAGAAGAGCGTTATAAATTTATTAGGCGGTTGATATTGGAAAACTACAATCATTATTATAATTCAAAATGAAGATCGTTGTTCTAAACGGCAGTCCCAAGGGGCTGGATGGATTCACCGGTTATTATTTGCAAAAAATGCGGAAGCTTTTTCCCGATTGTCAGTTTGTTATTTTTGAAATTGGGAAAATAATCAATATCCTAGAGCACAATAAGGCCTTGTTCAAAGAGATTATTGAAGAAATATCGTCTGGCGATGGAATTATTTGGGCCTCCCCGGTTTATATCGCTTTAGTGCCGTCGCAATATAAAAAATTTATTGAGTTGGTTTTCAGTGGCGAATCAAAGAACGCTTTCGAAAAGAAGTTTTCAGCGACCATTTTGGTCTCAATCCACTTTTTTGATAGTTTAGCAGGGGACTATCTTCATGCCGTTAGCGATGATCTGAATATGAATTATGTCGGCTGCTTTTCTTTGGGGTCAAAAGATTTTAGGTCGGCAGAAAGAATGAGGAATTTTAGAATTTTTATCGGGAATTTTATCAAGTCTATTGAAGAAGGATTTTATTTACCGAAATTATATCCTGTTATTGAGGCTTTTAATTTTCGTTATAATTGCGGCCAGCCAATCATCAAAGTGTCGCTTAATCATAAAAAGGCGGTTATTTTAAAGGATTGTTCCGATCAGAATGGCAATCTGTCGGTTATGGTTGATGTGTTGTCGAAATGTTTTGATGGCCAGATACAGATTATCAGCATAAGTGATTTGGGGATTAAAAACGGCTGTCGGGGATGTTTTGATTGCGCCTATGACGGTCGTTGTTTTTATGACCCCATTGACCATTTTTCTGATTTTTATAGGAAAACAATCGAGCCGGCGGATATCGTTGTTTTTGCCGGAAAAATTATCGATAGGAACATTTCTGCCAACTGGAGGATGTATTTCGATCGGATGTTTTTCAAAAACCATCGGCCGACATTATCGGGAAAACAGTTTGGCTTTATTGTCTCGGGTCGGTTGAGTCAAGCGCAGAACTTAAGGCAGTTCATTGAATCCTACGGAGAAATCCAGGGCGCCAATTTAGCTGGAATTATAACGGATGAAAGCGCTGATTCAGTTTTAATAACGAATGCGATTTTTAAATTAGCCAGGGATTTGGTTGATTTTTCCGATCAAAAATATACCCCCTCGCCGACCTTTTGGGGCGTTGGCGGAAATAAAATAATTATGGAGTTAATTTTTAAAGCCAGAGCGGCCTTAAGAGCCGATTACGCTTTTTTCCGACATCAGATATGTTTTAATTCCCTCTATCGGCAAAACAAGGTCAAACAGCGGTTTTGTGATTTTGTTTTTATGTTATTAATAAGAATCCCGATTTTCAGAGAGAGGGTCTATTTCAGACGGGCGGTAAAATCATTAGTTAAACCACAAAAACAATAAAATGAAAAAAATCATCATTATTTATGAGGGGTTCGGTATGGGCCATTTGCGCATGGCCAATATCTTGGATGGGATGCTTGCTGATGAGACGACAGTAGTAGAAAAACATGAAGCCAGCGAGTTGTTTTCTATGCCGGCAATGGGAACAATCGTTAAGCTGTGGAATTTTTTAGTCAAAAAGAATTTCATTCGTTTCGCTAATATTTTGATACCTTTTGGGGTAAGAATATTTCCGGCTCCAATTATGGAAGTGACCGATACAGCCAAGGTTCATAAAAAATTAGACGAGCTGAAGCCGGATATCATAATTTCTGTAATAATTGCCTACAACAAAGCGCTTGGCTCTTATGCGAAAAAGAAAAAAATTCCTTTTTATATTATGGTGACGGATATTATTCCTTCTTTTATGGATATGGTAAGCCCAAATGCTTTGCACCTTTGTTATTTCGACGAATCAGTGAGAGCTGTGAAATTATTTGATTTTAATAAAACTTATTTTTCTTATAATATTGATCAGTCTCTTACTATCATGGAGGGACTGAGATACGTTTTTGGATTTTGGAAAGATTTATTGATTGGCGGTTTAAATTCTGTATATATTGACACTTATGGCAGTCATCAACCCGAAAACGATGCCCGGTGCTTATCGGTTGGTCTTTTGGCGGAGGAAAAACACTTTTTAAAAAAGAATCGGGAGCAGATAAAAAGAATGCTTAATTTGAAGAATGAAAAAGCAGTAACCATAGTGAGCGGCAGCATTGGTGGCAAAGTCTTAAAAAAAGTTTTAATGGCGGTTTGTAAGAATTTTTATCAGCCGGTTGACTTGTTGGTTGTTTGCGGGGATGACAAGGATTTTTATGATTGGCTGACCAGCTTTAAGGACAGAGTTATTAATCCAAAAATAAATATCATTCCTCTCCGATTCATTAATAATTTTAATGATATTTTGGCAATCACTGATTGTTTGATTTGTCGATCTTCGGCGGGTGTATTTATTGAGGCCATTTTGAACAATACTCCGATATTGACTAGCCGGTCTGTAGCAATTACCGACAAGGGTTGTCATCAGATCATTGAGAAATATAAAATAGGGGATATTTATAAAAATGATCATGATTTAATTAATAAACTCGCGGGAGTATTGGGCAGAAGAGATTATTTCAGGGGCAATATTGAAAGCTTTAAAACAGCCTACGTGGGTAGTTATGAAAGCAAAAGGGATATGATTAGAAAAATTATTTTGTCAGAAAATTAAAGACGCATGGCCTTATTTATGATTATTGCTAATATCTTGTTTTTAAGCTAAAATAAAGGAAATTAATCTTTTATTTATTTATGGCCAAAAAACAGGAAGATTTAATGCAGAAAGTGGTTTCTCTTTGCAAAAGAAGGGGGTTTGTTTTTCCCGGGTCAGAAATCTACGGCGGCTTGCAGGGCTTCTATGATTTTGGACCGCTTGGCGTGGAAATGAAGAATAATCTGAAGGCTCTCTGGTGGGAATGGATGACCAAAAAGCACGAATCAATTGTTGGCATTGACGGCGCGATTATTACTAATCCCAGAGTTTGGGAGGCTAGTGGCCATCTCAAAAGCTTTGTTGATCCATTGGCTGAATGCAAGAAGTGTCACCATCGTTTTAAGGTTGATGACTTGTCTGATAAAAAATGCCCGGATTGCGGCGGGGAATTAACCGAACCGAAGCTGTTTAACATTTTGGTTCCCACCCAGCTGGGAGTAATTGAGGGAGAGAAGGCCCAGGCGTACTTGAGGGGCGAGGCCTGTCAGACGATTTATCTTGATTATAAGAATGTTTTGGATTCTACTCGTTTGAAAATTCCATTCGGTATTTGTCAGATCGGCAAGGCGTTTCGCAATGAAGTGACGCCGGGAAATTTTCTCTATCGTCAGCGGGAGTTTGAGCAGTGGGATTTGCAGTGGTTTTGCCACCCAAGCGAGATGGACAAATGGTTTGAATTTTGGAAAAACGAAAGGATGTCTTGGTTTAAGAGTCTGTTTACTCATCCGGAAAATTTGGGATTTTATCAGCATGAGAAATTGGCTCATTATGCCAAGAAAGCTTTTGACATAGAATATCAGGCTTCGCCAATCGGCAAAGAAATGGAAGGAATCCATTGGCGCGCCGATTGGGATCTCTCCGGTCACTCCAAATTTTCCGGCCAGGATTTGAGCTATACCGATCCAGAGACAAAAGAAAAATTTATTCCGCATATCGTGGAGACTTCCGGCGGAGTCGATCGGGCGTTTTTGTTTCTTCTTTTGGATGCCTATGAAGAGGAAGAGGTCGGCCAGGATGATGTTCGTACTGTTTTAAGATTATCGCCCAGGGTCGCGCCGATAAAGATCGCCGTTTTCCCTTTGCTGAAGAATAAGCCGGAGCTGGTTTCCAAAGCGAAAGAAGTTTTTGATGGGCTGAAAGGAGAGTATAAATGTGAATTTGACGATAATGGAAACGTCGGTAAGCGTTATCGGCGGCAGGATGAAATCGGCACGCCGTATTGCGTCACGATTGATTTTGACACGCTAGAAAATAATACTGTGACCGTGCGCGATCGCGACAGCATGAAACAGGAAAGGATCGAGATGAATGGGCTAAGGGATTATTTTAATAGTAAATTTAAAAATTAATGCATCAGCTGAAGAAGTTTAAAAACGGAGTTCGTTTTGTCGGTATTCCTTTGAAGGATGCCCAGACGGCGACCATTTTGGTCTTAGTTGGGGTCGGGTCGCGTTTTGAAAATAACTACAATAACGGCATCTCTCACTTTATTGAACACATGATGTTTAAGGGGACCAAAAAACGTCCAACCGCTTTTGCCATTAGCAGTGAGGTCGACGGTATCGGCGCGGAATTCAACGCTTATACCAGCAAAGACTATACCGGGTATTTTATCAAGGCCGACGCTAAGCATTTGGATTTGGCCATAGATGTTCTGTCCGATATGGTTCTTCGGTCAAAATTTGAAGCCAAAGAGATAGCCAGAGAAAAGGGAGTGATTATTGAAGAGATTAATATGCGCGAAGACAATCCATTGATGCATATCGAGGATTTGTTGGAGCAAGTGATGTTTCAGGGCAATACCTTGGGCTATTCTATTGCCGGACAAAAGAAAAATATCAAACAAATAAAAAGGCAGGACTTCATTGATTACTACAGTAAATTTTATCGCGGTGAAAATATCGTAATCGCCATCGCCGGCCGTTATTCTGACGCCGATGTTGAGACTATAGAGAAAAAATTCGCTTTTTCCGCCAGGCCCGCCGACGGCAGTTTTAGTAAGTTTCAGGTTCGTCAGGCAAAACCGAGGGTGTCGGTAATGTTCAAGGATACCAAACAGGTGCAATTGGCTCTGGGTTTTTACGGCTATCCTTATAGACATGATAGTTTGCCGGCATTAAAGGTCTTATCAACGATTTTAGGCGGAAATATGAGCTCGCGTCTTTTCCTGCGCGTGCGGGAGAGAAATGGTTTGGCTTACTTTGTCAGATCTTATACGGAGAGTTACAAGGATACCGGCAATTTATTTATTCAATCAGGATTAGATAAGACAAGGATAGACAAGGCGCTAAGCGTTATTCTTGATGAGTTGGCCAAGATTAAACGCGGTGTTAACGACGAGGAACTAAAAAGAGCCAAGAATTATCTGTCTGGCCAATTGGCGCTTGATCTTGAGGACACGGCGGATATTTCCCGTTGGTATGCCATGCAGGAACTGATGACTGAAAGAATTGTTACGCCAAAGGAAAAAATTTCCATGATTGCGGCGGCCAGCAAAGACCAGATAAAGCTTGTTGCCAATGAGGTAATAAATTTTTCTCATTTGAATTTGGCGGTCATCGGGCCGTATAAGGACACGGCCAGATTTGAGAGATTAATTAACAAACATATATGAAAATCGGCATTGACTGTCGGACAATTTTGAATCCCGGAGCAGGCGAGCCGGCTGGCGTCGGTCATTATACTTACTATTTGATCAAAAATCTTTTGGATATTGACAAGGAGAATACTTATGTCCTTTTTTTTGATGATCGATTTAAGAAAACCAAAGAATTTTCTGATCGTCCCAATACTGTTATTAGGACTTTTCCTTTCTATCAATACAAGAAATATCTGCCGATAGCTTATTCTCAAATGCTGGTCAGCGCTTTTTTAACGAGAGAGAACTTAGATGTTTTTCACTCGCCGGCCAATGTTTTGCCATTGCCCTACAAAGGTAAGACTGTGACCACCGTCCATGACTTGGCTATTTATAAATATCCTGATTTTTTTCCTGGCGCGTTTCTGAATCGTCAGGTTTTTTCTACTAAAGTGCTGGTACCTCGATCGCTGGAGCAGGCCGATAGGATAATTGCTGTTTCCAAAAATACCAAAGCGGACATAATTGAAGAATTTGGTTTGCCGGAAGATAAGATCACGGTGGTTTATGAAGGAGTCGTTAGCCATGGTAAAAGTTGTCCCAATCAAGCAGAATTTTCGGAAGTCAAAAAAAGATACGGGGTGTCGGATAAATACCTTCTTTTTCTCGGCACGATTGAGCCGCGGAAAAACATTATTTCAATAATCAAGGCGTTTCGCAATCTCAAATTGGTTTATAATTCTCCGGCCAATGATTACCAATTAGTAATTGCCGGCGCCAGAGGCTGGAAAGATCAACCGATTTATGAGGCAATTGCGGATGTTAATGCAAGCATTCTTGGAATTCAGAAGCGGCGCAGCGGCGTGGAGCGGCGGCGGGGATTTGATTCTCGCAGTGAGAATCGCCAGAAGAAGCAAGGCGAGAGAAGAAGGGCTTCAGAGAGGCGAATTCACGATCCAGTTAAATATATTGGTTATGTTCCACACGCCGATAAGCTATCTCTTTTGTGTCACGCTACTTGTTTTATTTTTCCTAGTTTATACGAAGGATTCGGTTTGCCAGTACTGGAAGCGATGAGTATGGGAACGCCGGTAATTTGTTCCAACTTGTCATCGTTGCCGGAAATAGTCGGGTCGCCCAAAAATGGGATTTTGGTTGATCCCAAAAAGGAAGGGGAACTGGTTGAGGCAATGCAGCAAATCTTGACTGATGAGGGACTTCGCGAATCATTGTCTATCAATGGACACGAACGAGCCCAGGTATTTAATTGGCTCGATTGCGCCAAAGAGACACTGAAGGTTTATCAGTCAATAAAATAAAATCTAAAATTAAAAATCCGTCTTTTATTTTTTGGACGGATTTTTAATTTGAGATTTTATACGATATAGATCAGCCAAACAATTAGAATCATTGAAATTATTTGCATCAACACTCCGTATTGGAGAGGGACATCACCTTTTATTTTCTTTATAATCCAGCCATGGTTGTAGGCGTGGATTTTGGCAATGGGTTTAAGTATTTTAAGATTTGAGATTTTATGCAAGGCAACTAAAATATCAGGTAATATTCCGCCGATAATCGCCCAGACAACATTATCACTGGTGGCAAAATCGAATGTTTTGAAAAAGAAGATCAAAAACATTGCCAAAAAGCAAGAATCAATACTCCCATAAAGGGCAAGAATTCTAAAATCTTCTCTGGTTTTTATGTTTACGCCTAAAAATTTTTTGCCCAGGTTTTCGTCGCCATGCGGGATTAGGTCTAAGATAAAATGAGAAATTAGCCCAAGAATAAAGGCGATTATTGAATTATTGACTTTTTTGCCAATAATCGTGGCTGCCGCGGCATGAACCGTAATAAACATATTTTTGTTTGGTTAATTCAAACGTTTATATTATAGCATATTGTTTATTGTCGGACAATAAGGTTAAACAAAAAAAACGAGGGCGACTCGTTTTATTCTTTTTGTGCCGAAGGAGGGAATTCCGCCCCGCCCTCATTTGAAGTCGAGGGCTTCGTTGCCCGGGGCAGCGCTGGATGCTGCGCTTGCTCGCATCCAGCGACACTCTCCGCCTACGGCGGATCGTTTCTGCCCGTTCGATTCCTTGGTTGATTGTATTTATAAAGGTTAAACAAAAAAAACGATGGCGACTCGTTTTATTCTTTTTGTGC
>CAZHYS010000014.1:0-25574 GCA_964536975.1 uncultured Gammaproteobacteria bacterium | reverse complement strand
GAAAAAGGTTGAAACAATATTATGAAAAAATAATAAACAATTTGCCGCCATCGTCTAGTGGTTAGGACATCAGGTTTTCATCCTGGCAACCGGGGTTCGATTCCCCGTGGCGGTACTAATAATAAACATAAAGATGGACCGTTGCGTCCATCTTTATGTTTATCTTTATTATTTGCTAACGGGGAATCGAACCAGTAGCGAGCGAACAAGGAGCGAGGCGGAATTCCCTCCGCTCCAGGCGGACAAACGTGGCGGTACATATAATTTTAAAAGCGCCCCTTGCGGGTGCTTTTAAAATATTTAAACCATTCTCTGTTTACCCCTTTCCAAAATTTTATGCTATAATATAATCATGCCAATGACAAAATTGGACAAACGACAAAAAATCTCCGTCAAAAGAGAGGCCGACTCCCCCGATTTTCTGTTTAACCCCGCCGAGTCCGGCGACCCGGATGGTGACTTCTGGGCATCAGAGGGCCAATTGTCCTGCGATGTTTTTCAGGATGAAGATTTTGTCATCGTCAAATCAGCCATTGCCGGCGTGGATCCCAAAAACCTGGATATCTCTGTCAGCAGCGATCTCCTCACTATTCGCGGCTTCCGCGACACCGACGAAGAAATAAAAAACGAAAATTTTTACTGTCGGGAAATCTACTGGGGGTCATTCAGCCGCTCCATTGTTCTGCCCCAAGAAGTTGATCCCGACCGAACCGATGCCACCCTCCGAAACGGCATCTTGACTATCAAACTTCCCAAAAAATATAAAACTACTTCTATAAAAGTCAAACACTTGGAGGACTAAGGTCATGGACGAATTCAAAACCTGGTGGGAGCAGCCGCTCCGCAAATTGCGCAAAGACGGCCGGACAGACAAAAAGTGGCTGATCATCACGATCGCGGTCGCTTTTTTTGTAATTCTCATGATTTTTGCCGGCGGAGCCGCCGCTTTTGAAATCAGATACCGGGACAAATTCTTCCCCGGCAGCCGCATCGGTAATGTCAGTCTTGGCGGCCTCACTCCTGTCCAAGCGCTGGAGACCGTGGACAAAATCACTGAGAATATTGAGAAAGAAGGCATCAAAATCATTTACAAAAACGGCGACGAGCTGTATCTCAAGGTCACCCCCATCCTCAATGCCCTCAATGATCCCGACCTGTCGCAAGAAATAATCAATTTTGACAATCATGGGGCAGTCTATGAAGCATTCGCTTATGGCCGCGACGGCAAATGGTGGCAGAATCTCGGTCGCCAAGTAAAAATCATTTTTAAGGATCAGGAATTCAAAGCCAAAGTCAAATTGAATGAGCAGATTTTGGCCGGCAGCCTTCGCGATCAATTCGCTGATCAGGAAATACTTACGCAAAACGCCCGCCCAGAAATCACTTGGCATAGCGACAATTATTCCGTTGCCATCGCTGCCGAACAAACTGGCGCGACTTTTGACTTTCCCAGGGCAATCTCTGATTTGAAAGATAATCTAGAACAGCTGAAAAACGATCAGATAGAGCTTATTCGGACGACTGGCCAACCGACTGTCACCAAAAGCCAGGCCGAAGAAAAAAAATATCTCATTGATGAAGTCTTGTCCACTACCACGCCTTCTTTCAGCTACGAGGATCGCCAATGGATCATTAGCAAAAAACAGCTGGCCGAAATGCTGGAATTTTATCAAAAAGACGGCGCCGTCACCCTGGGAACCAACAAAGACAAATTCACCGATTGGATCCAGAAGAATATCGCCGTGGAGATAGATGTTGAGCCGCAAGACGCCAGTCTGGAAATGAAAAACGGCAAAGTCGTCAAACTCACTCCCCACCGCGAGGGCAAAAAAGTTGATATTGAGGACGCTTATCGCCAGATCAACGAGGGACTCCTCGGTGACAATCTTGATTTTACTGTCTCTGTCGCCACTGCCATGCCAAAAATCATCACCGGCGATATCAATAATCTCGGCATCAATGAAATCATCGGCACCGGACAATCAAACTTTGCCGGCAGTCCGACCAATCGCCGTCACAACATCAAAAACGGCGCCGGCAAGCTCCACGGCGTCTTGATAAAGCCTGACGAAGAATTCTCTCTTATCACCGCTCTCGGCAATGTTGACGCAGAGACCGGATATTTGCCGGAACTAGTCATCAAAGGTAATCAGACTACCGCCGAATATGGCGGCGGCTTGTGCCAAATCGGCACGACGGTTTTCCGCGCCGCCATGGCTTCCGGTTTGCCCATCACCGAACGGCGCAATCATTCTTACAACGTCTCTTATTATCTGGAAAACGGCTTGCCTGGCACTGACGCTACTATCTATATTCCTCATCCCGATGTCCGCTTCGTCAATAATACCGGCCATTATATCCTGATTCAATACCGTATTTCCGGCGACAATCTTTACTTTGACTTCTGGGGCACCAAAGACGGCCGCGTCGCCGAGCGGACAACGCCCAAAGTCTGGGGCTGGACTTCACCGCCGGCAACCAAATACATTGAAACCACTGATCTCGCGCCCGGCCAGAAAAAATGCACCGAAAGTTCACACAAGGGCGTCAGTGCGTCTTTTGATTACACCATCACTTACGCTGACGGCACCAAAAATGAAACAACTTTTACTTCATACTACAAGCCATGGCAGGCAGTGTGCCTAATTGGCGTAGAAAAATTATCCGGAGAGACAACAGCAGAAAACAATGGCACAGCCGGAGAATCAGAGCCAATCGTTACTCAATAAATTAAAAAATTCCCCACCCCCTCTCTTTCCCTCCCCTTCTAAAGGGGAGGTAATTATTTTTTAAAAAACAAAAAAATCCCGAGGATTGCCCTCGGGGTTTTCTAATATCCGATAACCTGTAGATCCGGTTAACGCTCGGACGAGCTAATATGGCCAGGCAAGAAAATTTTTCGAGGCAATATTCGAGCAAAAGCCCGAGGAAAGCCGTTAAAAAATTCCCATGCTTGTCGTGCCTAGCCATATCAGCTCGCCGCAAGCGTTATAAATGAGATAAAAGTTTTCTCAAATTTGAATGGAAGGTGACAAATTGCGCTTGAAGCGCTTTTGGATCTACAGGTTGCCGGATACTATCCATAGTACTGCAGACAAAGAAACTATTTCAAGGTAAACCTCGAGTCCTTTTGGAACCAGAGCAATCCTTAAAAAAATAATTCCCATGCTTGTCGTGCCTGCAGAATTATGAACATTATCCTTTTCTTGCCTTCAATGGTTGACCTTTCATCTTATCATATCTAAATTTTTTTGTCAAGGGCAGGTCGCTTGAGATCAATAAAAAATAGCTAAATTTAGCTAAAATTTATCAAAAATAATCCGATTTATAGCCAGACAAAAGAATTATAACCCTTTTTTCCGGCCTTGGCAACCGTAAATTAACAACAATTTATCCATAAATTATCACCACCTTATTTTTGCTCGTTTTGCCGGTTTTTATCTCAATGTTGCTCTTGGCCACGCCGAAATATTCGGCCAAAATCTTTACCAGCGCCTGATTGGCTCGTCCCTCAATCGGCTGAGCCGTCAGCCAAACCTTAAAAACGCTGTCCGTAATCTTCTCCACCTTATTTTGCGATGACCGAGGATGAACCTCCACCAAAATCTGTTTCATAGCTGCTCCAATATTTTTAGTTCCAGATTATTGCTTTCGGTGTCATAAAAAGCAAAGGTCGGTTTTTGAAAAAGTCCGCCCAGCGTTCCCGGGTTGATCAGTTGGCAACCGTTGGCTGATTTTTCTATCCACGGCTGATGAGTGTGGCCGTAAAAGACCAGGCCATAATCTCCAGTCGCGGCCAGCTTCCTGGCCTCATCAGGAAAATGACAGAAGGCAATCTGCAACTCCCATTCTGCTCCCTTTTCTCCACCCTTTAAAAGGGGGGAGCTAGAGGGGGATAAATTACCAGACCCCCTCCCATCCTCCCCCTTATTAAGGGGGAGGCGAACAACACCGACATCGCCATAGAGCTTGATATTTTTTGTCTCCCCGCAAATTTCTGCCAACAACTCCCGATCCGACACATTGCCATGCACTACATGCATCAACCCGGAAAATTGCTCGGCGAATATCTTCTTAATCACCCCGGGCGCGGCCACATCGCCGCAATGAATAATCATTTCAATCTGATTGGCCTTGGCCCAAGACAAAAATTTCTCAATATTGGAAACATTGTCATGGGTGTCGGAAATGATAGCTATCCGCATAGGTAAATTAATAATTAGGAATTAGGAATTAGGAATTAGGAATTTCTTCGTCCCTCATTCTCTTCAAAGCATCTACATCCTTCTTCCTGCCCTCATCACTGCTCGTTTCAACAATTAAATTAATTCCCCATTTCCTTGCCAAAGCGATTATTGCTTCAAAACCGGCCAAACCAATTTTGCCCTGGCCGATATTTTCATGACGATCTTTTTTGGCATTCAATTCTACTTTGGAATCGTTGGCATGGATAAGGCATAAATTTTTCACACCCAAAAATTTGTCAAACTCGGAAAAAGTCTTTCGGACGGCTTTTGGGCCGCGTAGGTCATAACCGGAAGCGAAAGCATGAGCAGTATCAAAGCAAACTCCGATTTTATTTTTTTCTCTGGCCGATAATTTTCCAATCAGCGCGGCGATTTCGCCAAAGCTGTCACCTATCACCAGACCGGCGCCGGCGGAAATTTCCAAAAGCAATTTGGTCCGGCCGGAGTATCCCCGCAAAATTTCTTTCAGTCCGGCTACCGCTTTTTTCAACGCTTCTTTTTCTCCCAAATCCCTGGCACTGCCGACATGGAACATCATTCCCGCCGCGCCCAAAGCATCGCCCCGCTCCAATTCCTGCCGCAGGACACTGATCGAGCCGTGATAAATCCGGCCGTTTGCCGAGGCGAGATTGATATAATATGGCGCGTGAATATAGCAGGCCGTTTGGCCAGCTTTTTTCATATTATCTTTGAAACGCTTCGCCTGCTCGGGCGTAATCGGCTTGGCCGGACCGCCTTGTGGCGGCCGGGAAAAAAACTGAAAACATTCGCAACCGATTTCCGCGGCGCGAAACGGCGCCAGCGCCAAATCCCCGGCGGCTGAAACATGAGCGCCAATGCTAATTTTTCCGATTTTTTTCATAAGCTTTCAAAGTTGTTTTGACAATGGTATCAAGATCGCTGTATTTCGCTTCCCAACCGAGAAGCTCCTTGGCTTTGGAGGCGTCAGCATACACCGCCACCTGATCGCCGGGACGGCGCGGGCCGATTTCCACCTGAAAATCAACGCCCGACTCACGCTTGACCGCGTCTATCGCTTCCTTGACGCTAATGCCCTGTCCGGAGGCAAGATTGACTATCAAATTTTCATTTTTGGCGGCCAAATAATCAAGCGCTTTGATATGGCCGTCGGCCAAATCAGAGACATGGATATAATCGCGGATGCCGGTGCCGTCGGGCGTGTCATAATCATCGCCAAAAATCACTACCTTATCTCGCCAGCCCATCACTGCCTCAAACACAATTGGAAAAAGATTTTGCGGGTCGCTTTCCAGGCCATGAATTTCGCCGTCCACGTCATAGCCGACCGCGTTGAAATATCGCAGAGCGGCATATTTTAATCCTTTGAGCTGGGAATACCAACCCATCAGCTCCTCGGTTTTGACTTTGGTATATCCGTAAAAATTAATGGAAGTGATGGGGTGCTTTTCATCAATCGGCAAATACCGCGGATCGCCATAGACTGTAGCGCTGGAGGAAAAAATAAATTTGTCCACGCCGTTAGCTACCGCCGCGTTGAGCAAATTGATCGTCCCGGAGATATTATTGACGGCGTACTTGCCCGGATCAGACATTGACTCGCCGACCGCCTTTTTGGCCGCCAGATGAACAATAGCGTGCATCCCTTTAGCCGCCGCGTTTATCTCATCGGGAGACAAAATATCACCACAAATAAACTCGGCGCCTGGGAAAACATTTTCTCGGCGACCCGTGCTCAAATTGTCAAAGACAGTCGTTTGGTGACCGACCCGAACCAACGCTTTGGTGATGTGACTGCCGATATAGCCGGCTCCGCCGACAACTAAAACTTTCATAAATTATTTATTAATTCCAACGCCTTAGACAACCGTTTGTCTTTGTCGCCACCGATAATTTTATAATCAATTCCCCAGCCATCCAAAATTTCCAAATACCTGTCATTGACCTTTTTTTGAAAAACCGGATCAAGACTGCGGATGCCATTGTCTTCCAAAGGGAATTCTATTGGCAAATAAAAAATATTAGAATAGCTGACATTCTTTCTAATCATCTCCGCCAATAGTCCGGTCACTCTGCCATCATCAAAAATAATATCAGCATAAACAGAATAATCAATCAAACATTTGTCAGCAATAAATTTTTCCGTCAGGCGTTCCAGCTCCAACTGGCGTGAAAACATCCAAAATTGAACCTCCGGCGGAGTATTTTCACTGATGGCAAATCCTTTTTCAAATGCTTCCACGGCAACATCGGGAAGAATCGGCAAACCCAATCTTTCCGCCAATTGATTGCTTAATGTTGTCTTGCCGACGCCATGGGCGCCGACGATAGCGATTTTCATTTACCTTTATCTTAATAAATTTGCCGATTTTAATCAACAAAAAATCGGCTCTGCTCCATATCGGGAGCAGAGCCGAGAAGCCGACGAACCGGCTCAACCCAGATCTAGGCCGTGATGATCGTGAAAACGGCGGATGGTGGCAAATATGTCATCCCCGTCATATCCTTCCACCGCCGCTATTTCCGAAATCTTGGCCAGCAACACCTTTTTGTCGTGCCACCGGTCAAAGGCGGCCGCCGTCTCCCGAAAGAGGAAGTCCGACGGTTGCTGGGCGAACAGAAGGAGCATCCAGGTCAGACTATCGGTCCGCTTGTCAGTGTTGCGCACCAAGTCAAAACGGACTTCATCGGGGATAGTCCGGTCAAACAGCGGCATATTGTACTGTCGTGCTGTCTGCCAATACCTCTCAACTTCCGCGGCCGGCGGGAAGGATGTCTTGTCCGCCAGCCGAAACAGCTCGGCAAGTGGATATTGACGGGAGATAGCCATTATTCCCTGGTCAACACAAGCCACAAAACCCATATAGTCATGCTGCACGAGCATAAATTCTACCATCTCCGATTTCCAGGGATGTTTTCCTTGCGACAACAATATTACCCGGGCTAAGTTGGCGCCGAACCTCTCGTGATCCGAGAAATGTCTATCACACGACCGACCGAAGTCATGGAACAGCGACCCGACAAACGAAAGCAGGATCAAATCTTCCGTTGTCACCCGATCAACACGGCCATCGCCAGTGCCTTCTTGCAGCAAGCTCTTACACAAGTTAGGACACGCCGCCATCAGATCAAGGCAACGCTCAAAAACATAGTTGGAGTGTAAAACTCCGTGGGTGTGATCATTGAAAAATCGATCAATGGCCGCCTTTTCTTCCACCTCCTTTATTGCGAAAAAGCGTTTGACCAAAATACAATCAAATATTTCCTTTAGCCACTCCTTCGTGACTTTCACCATGGTTCCTAACCTTAGGTTTGGGGAATCAACTATCTCTAATCCTCCAAAAAACAACAACTCTTTACCCTCCTCGGCATCAACGCCGCTTTGATTCGTGTTCCAGTTGCCAAAAGAACAACTTCTATTTAACCTAACAAAAATAACAAAAAAAGTCAAGATCAAATAAGACAAAAGAGACGTCCCGATTTCTCGGGGCGTCTCTACAATTATATACTATAAGCTACGTGCTATATGCCATAAGCTATGCCACCATCTCTTTCTTCAAAAATTCAATCACTTTCCTGTTGCCGAGCATGTTGCGCAAATATTCCTGATATGATTCTTCTTCCAATTGTTTCCTGATCTCCGGGTTAGCCGGATATTGCTTCATTATTTCGTCAATCTCGCGGCTCACTTCCTCGTCGGTCACTTCCAATTTCTGCTCATGAAAAACCTCCCGAGCCACTATAGAAGACTTGACCCGCTTCTCGGCCTGCGGCCGCAAATCTTTTTCCAAGTCCTCTTCTGTCTTATTGATGCTTTTGAGATAATCAGAAAACTCCAGTCCCTGCGCCGACAATGAATGTTCCATCTCATGGACAAGACGATGAGCTTCATTGTCTATCAAAATGTCCGGCAGTTCGCCGAATTTGGTAATTTCCACCAATCGATCAAGCATCTCCGCTTCCAATCGCTGTTCTTGCTTGGCCTTTTCTTCTTCCGCCAAATTTTCCTTGATGCCGCCGCGCAAATCCGCCACTGTCTTGTATTTGTCTCCGGAGACATCTCTGGCAAAATCGTCGTCAAGTTTCGGCAATTCCACTTCATAAACAGCGTTGCACTTCACTTTGAAAACGGCCGGCTTGCCCGCCAAACTCTTTTCATAATAATTTTCCGGAAAAGACAGCTCAAATTCTTTTTCGCCGGCGGCGGAGAGGCCGACCAATTGATCCTCAAAGCCGGGAATAAATCGCCCCTCGCCGATAGTAATCGGATATTTTGATTGCTTGCCGTTTTCAATTGGCGCGTTGTCGCGCAAAACATCAAAATCAATCTCTAAACGGTCACCAGGCTTAGCCGGCCGGTCAACGATTTTTTCTTTCGCGCGCATTTTTTGAATATCGGCAATGACTTTGTCCGCCTGCTCGTCCTTAATCTCAACGTTCTTTCGCTCCAATTTTATTTTTTTGTAATCGCCCAGCTCAATTTCCGGCAAAACCGGCGCTGTCGCTTTATAAACAAAAGGGTTATTCGGCGCGATTTTTTCTATCGCGACCTGCGGCGCGCCAATGGTGGCGAGTTTATTTTCTGTTACCGCCT
The DNA here is from genome assembly GCA_964536975.1 of uncultured Gammaproteobacteria bacterium. Classification (GTDB taxonomy): domain Bacteria; phylum Patescibacteriota; class Patescibacteriia; order 2-01-FULL-39-33; family 2-01-FULL-39-33; genus JAKQDP01. Next base: position 16,754 of record CAZHYS010000014.1, on the reverse strand, counting down.
GATAATAGGTTTTGGCAATAATGCTTTCTGCCGCTTCTTCCAAAATCGCCGCTTCGCCGAACTTTTTACTAATGATTTCATAAGGCGCTTTGCCCGGACGGAAGCCGTCAATCTTGGCCGTTTCGGAAATTTTGGCCGCGGCGTTCACCAAAAACGGCTTCAATTCCTCCGGTGAGATTTCCACGGTGATTTCCACCTGGGATTTGGACAATTTTTTTATGTCGGTTTTCATTTTGAATTAGTAATGAATAAAAGCTTAACAATGTTGCTAATTCTAACAAAAAAAATTTAAATTGTCAAAGAAATGAGGACTAGGAATTAGGAGTTAGGAGTTAGGAATCAGTAGCCGTATAGATATTTTAAATAATTATCTCTAATTCCTAAATCCTAATTCCGAGTTACGAGTTCCGAAAACGGGCGGGGATAAACCCCGCCCCTACATTTAACTTTACAAATGGTTCGACTCCGCTCACCACAAGCTTTATAGACTTTTGACTTTATAATTACCGATTACCTTCTTACGTTACATGATTATCAACGGCGCGATGATAATCGCAATAATCGCCATCAACTTAATCAAAATATTAAGCGCCGGCCCAGCCGTATCTTTCAATGGGTCGCCGATGGTATCGCCAATGACCGCCGCTTTGTGCGCGTCGCTTCCTTTGCCGCCAAAATTTCCCGCCTCAATATACTTCTTGGCATTATCCCAAGCGCCGCCGGCATTGTTCATAAACATTGCCAGCAAAAATCCGACAATAATTGATCCGGCCAGTAGTCCGGCCAAACTCTCTGCTCCCAGCCAAAAACCGACTACTATGGGCGCCAAAACTGCCAAAAGTCCCGGCATGATCATTTGCCTTAGGGCAGAGCCAGTGGAGATAGCGATGCACCGATTGTAATCCGGCTGAACTGTGCCCTCCATCAAACCGGAAATTTCCCGGAATTGCCGCCTTGTTTCATTGACGATTTTTCCGGCTGCCCGGCCGACCGCCTTAATGAGCCAGGCGCTAAAAACAAACGGCAACACTCCGCCGATGATTAGCCCAACCAGGGTTTTTATATCCAGCAGATTAATATCGGACAAATGAATCGTTTGGCTGAAATAAATCAAAAGGGCAAAAGCGGTCAAAACAGCGCTACCGGCCGCAAACCCCTTGCCGACAGTAGCCGCCGTATTGCCCTTTGTGTCAAACTCTTCGGCGCGCGACCTGGCATCATCCCCAAGCCTGGCCATCTCAATAATACTGGCGGCATTATCTGCCACCGGACCATGACTATCAATCGCCAGAGAAATTCCCAAAGTAGAAAGCATGCCGACTGCGGCCATTGCCACGCCGTAAACATCGCCGGATTTGTAAGCGAGAGCAATCGCTATCGCCAACACAAACGCCGGCCAGGCCACGCTGGACAAGCCGAAAGAAAATCCGGAAATAATATTCGTCGCCGCGCCGGTTTCCGCCGATTTGGCGATTTCTTGAACCGGCCGCTTGGTGATTGAAGTGTAATATTCAACTATAAAACCGATAACCGCGCTGGCCAACAGCCCGAAAACCAACGACCAAAAAATTCCTGAATTATTGACCGTGAATTTGACGGCAAAAAATGAAATTACCGCGGTGAGCAGCGACGCTACCAGTACCCCTCGGCTCATCATTCGGCGCGGCGATTGATTTTTGACAAAAAATATCATGCTGGCGCCGACCACCGAAGAAATTATTCCAACAGCCGCGACGATAAGTGGAAGAATTATCGCCTTGGCGCCGAAAAACGGCAAAAAGACAACGCCAAAAACCATTGCCGCGACAATGCTATCGCAATAGCTTTCAAATAAATCAGCGCTCTTGCCAACAATGTCCCCGACATTATCGCCAATACTACTGGCGATTGATGCCGGATTACGCAAGTCATCTTCGGCGATGCCCGCTTCCATTTTTCCGGCCAAATCCGCGCCAACATCAGCCGCCTTGGTGTAAATTCCGCCGCCGACGCGAGCCAGTAGCGCGACCAAAGAAGCGCCTAGACAAAAACCGAAAATAATCTGCGGATCACCAAAGACCAAATATGATATGGCAACCCCCAACCACCCCAGACAAACCACTGCCAGACTTGTCACGGCGCCGGAGAGAAACGAGACTTTAAAACCGCTTTCGGCGTCGCGCCGAAAACTTTCAGCGGCGCGGACATTGGCAAGGGTGGCGATTTTCATCCCGATCCATCCGACTAGGGCGGAGACAACCGCGCCGAATAAAAACGCCGCTCCCAACCGCCAAGTCAAAACCGGCATCGCAAAAATAATCACCGCGATCAGAATAACCAAAACTGCCAAAAGCTTGTATTCTTTCAGCCAAAAAGACTTTGCCCCCGCGCTGATATACGAAGCGACGATTGCCGCTTTCTGGTCTTCAACCTTGGTTTGAGCCAGACGATAGACCAGAAATCCGGCAAATCCCAAGCCGATGACAACCGCCAAAACAGACAACCAAAGTATCAGCATATTTGTTTTTATTATTAATAATTAATAATAATTTTAATGGAAATTCTGCGGAAAAACAACCTAATGACTAGGCGCCAAATAATTCCGCCAAGCCCATTAGATCAATGAGTATCGGCATTAAATTCTGTCCGCGAATGATTCCCAATCGCCCCTTGGCGCACTCCCGCTCATTAAAACCGTTGATATCATCCGTTCTCACTCCCTCTCCCTTAATAGTCAACGGCACTGGATCGGCGGTATGCATTTTCAGCTGCGACGAAGTAGTATGATCAGCCGTGATAGCTATCAAAAAATCTTCCCGATCAGCCAACGGCGCCATTGCCTCGTCAATTTTTTCAATAAATTGCAATTTGCCTTGATAGTTGCCGTCTTCCGCCAGGCTGTCAGCCGCTTTTATATGAATAAAAATGAAATCATAATTGCCGGCAATCTCAATTGCCTTATCAATTTTGGCCCGCAAATTGGAATTTGGCAATCCGGTCACGCCGGCATCTTTGTCAAACTCAATAATATCCATCCCCAAAATTTTGCCGATTCCTTTATACAATGGTCCGCCGGCGATAAACGCGGCGTTAAGATTATATTTGTCTTTGAAAGAAAGCATGTTTTGGGGAATTGATCCGGCTCCCCGAAACAATATTATATTGGCCGGCGGCAGACCGGCGGAAATTCTTTCTTGATTGAAAGACGAGTCCTTTAATTTTTCAATCACCAGCTGATTAAACTTATTTAAAATGTCGGCGGTAAACTTTGCTTCATCAGAATCATCCAGCGGCCTGACAACATGGGGAGACTCCCCGACCTTGTGCGGATCCTGCTCGGAAACTTTTGGGCTAAGGCCATGCCCCCGCATTACCAATCCAATCCGATGGCCTAAGCTTTCTTTCATAATAAATTTTATTCCGTCTATCTCTACCTCGCCCAAAAGATCAATTAGTGGTTTAGTGGACTCTATCCGGCCGGCTCGCCGATCAATAATTATTCCTTTTTCATCAATTGTTCCGGCATTTGCCCTAAATGCCACGTCGCCTGCCCTGACCTCCATGCCCGCGCCAGCGCACTCATAAGGTCCGCGGCCGCTATAATAAATATATGGATCGTAGCCAAAAATAGACAAGTGGGCTGTATCACTGCCCGGACGAATACCGACATCAACCGTGTGCATCATCCCGGATATGCCATCAATCGCAATTTTATCAAGATTGGGGGTTTTTGCCGCTTCCAAGGGAGTCTTATTTCCAAGTTCTTTTATCGGCCGGTCCGGCAACCCATCGCAAATGACGCAAATCACTTTTTTCATAGAGAATCTTTTTATTTTTAAAAATCGCTCTTACATTTTAACTGTTTCCGCCAAAAATTTCAAACAAAAAAACAAGGCGGAATTTCTCCGCCCCGTTTTTCTATATTTGATAAATTTACTCTTCGTCGCTGTCTTTACTCTTTGCGGCTTTCTTTTTGCTCTTTTTCTTCTCGGCTTTTTTCTCCTTTTTTCCCGCCTTCTTTTCTTTGATGATGTTCTCTTCAGCCGGTTCAGCCGGCGCTTCTTCCGCTTCCGCGGGGGTTGCGTCTTCCTCGGCCGCGACTGATTCCGCCGGAGCATTTTCTGACACAATGTCCAATTTCCAGCCGGTCAATTTGGAAGCAAGCCGGACATTCTGTCCGCCACGGCCAATCGCCAGAGACAATTGATCGTCTTTGACAGTGATTAAGGCCGACTTCTCGCCGTCCCCTTCCCTGAGCTCTACTTTGGAGACTTTGGCCGGTGATAAAGCGTTGGTGATAAACTGCGCCGGATTTTCATCCCAAAGAATAATATCTATTTTTTCGCCGTTCAATTCATTGATAATCGTCTGAATGCGGGTGCCGCGCTGGCCGACGCAGGAACCAATCGGATCAATGCTTTCATCGTTACTGGCAATGGCCACCTTGGAACGATTGCCCGCTTCCCGGGCGATAGATTTGATTTCAATCGCGGCGGTCGCTATCTCCGGCACCTCGGTTTCAAAAATCCGTTTGACGATTTCCGCGCTAACTCGGGACACTACCAGTTGCGGGCCGCGGGTCGTCTGATCCACCAGTTTCAGATAAAATTTCATCCGGTTGCCGATATTGTACCGCTCGCGCTCAATCTGTTCCTCCGGCGGCATAATCGCCACTGTCCGGCCGAGGTCAACCAAGACATTGCGGCCTTCCCGACGCTGAACAATACCGGTGACGACCTGCGATTCCAAAGTTTTGAATTCCTCAAAAATATTCTGCCGTTCCTGTTCGCGCAATTTCTGGATAATGACCTGCTTGGCAGTCTGCGCCGCCATGCGGCCGAATTCGCCCGGCACTTCCAATTCTGTCTTGATGATATCGCCGATTTCGTATTTCTTGTCCAATTCTTTGGCGTCCTTGAGCTGAATTTCGGTCTTGGGATTGAATTTTCTGAATTCCTCTTCGCCTTCCTCGCTGACAAAAGCGGTTTCCGCAGACTCGTCGCCTGACTTTCTGCCTTCTTCGCTTTTTTGTTTTTCCGCCTCTTTCTCGGCCTTTTCCTTTTCGGCCAAAAGCTGCTCTTCATAATCTTCCGGCAAATCCTCCACGACCGTTTTTACGTCAAAAACTTTCGCCAAGCCGGTTTTGACGTCAAATTCGGTGATAATATTTTGCATCTTATTGCCGAAATCCTTGCGGAACGCGGCGGCGAGCGCCAATTCAATGGTGGTAATGACCGATTCCTCGGAAAGATTTTTTTCTTGGCAAATCTGTTGGATTGCCGCTTGAATAGCTGATTGTGACATATTAATTTATTTTTATGGCATCAGGCCGACAAATACGGCCGGAAGCGTTTTCTTTATTTAATTGTTGCATAATCCCCGCAAATCTACAAATTGTGCCAATCCACCGCGTCGGACGAATGATTTGCAGGATTATTTTAAGAAAAAAGACAGCCCCAAGGTGCTGTCATCTATCTATATATAATTATAGCACAAGAGTAAAAAATGTCAAGAGATGAGAATACAATTACAGACTACGGATTACTGGTTACCAGTTCCTAACTCCGACTCACATCCTTAAACCACCTAATTCTCGCGGAGCGCTTCACTGCGTCTAATTCCACTGCCAAGACATCCAGCCGCCAAAAATTATCCAATCTCTTTTCCGTCAGATAAATCCCGATCGCCTTCGTCAGGTGGTCAATCTTCTCACGGCCGACCGCCAACTCCGGATAGCCATACTCGGCGGAAGTCCTAGTCTTGACTTCACAAAACAAAATCTCATTGCCCAATTTGGCAATGAGATCCAACTCCCCGAAACGGGTATAAAAATTCCTATCAATCACTTCCGCGCCATTTTTCTTCAGAAACTCGGCGGCCAATTTTTCGCCCAACTGCCCAATCGCCTGCCTGCCCGATGGTTGACCTGCTGCCATTTATTTTTTCTTCGGCAAATACTTATTGAACATCTTCCTTTCCTCGGCTTGCTTGCGCGCCATCGGCACAACCCTCAATTGGTATTTCAAAATGAAATAAAACCAAACGCCAAAACCGATAATCCAGGCGATCGACCAAAACCGCGCCGACAAAACAAATATTTTTTCATACCGAAATCCGGTCCACAACAAACCGACCGCTCCCATGGTAATCAATAGAGAGACATAACGGCTCAAGACTTTGATCTCGTATTTTTCCCGGGCCCTGACTTTTTGCACCACCAAAACGATCAGGCCAGCCAAAACGATCAGGCCGAAAAAAGTCAGCAAAAAATAAATCGTGCCGATGCCGGTTGACGGACGCAAATGGAACAAGCGGGACAGGTCAAAAAATTTCGCGATATCAAATGACATAGATTCGTATTGATTGTTATTTTTTATTTTTCAAAAAACAGAAAAGGGAGTTTTAGCGGCAAAGAATCCTCCTTTTTTCAAGAAACTATTTGATAAACATCATTCCATAGTGATACGGTCCGGCGGGAAATTCTTCCATCGGCCGAAAACCGGAATTGACGCAAAAATTCTTTATCTGCTCGGGATCGGTGCGATCGGCTATAGGCGGCCCGAACGGAGTGCTGATTTTGAGCCAATCAATTACCACCAGCCGCCCGCCCGGCTTGGTTAAGCGATAAGCCTCCTTGATCACCAAGTCGTCTTTTTTTGATTGAAACAAAATATTAATGAGAAAAGCCACGTCCAAACTCTCTGTCGGAACTTTTGTCGCGCCGACGATTTCCAAATTTGACCAAACAGTCTTTAGATTTTTCAGCCCCTCTTGTTTGGCCAGATGATCCACTGAATCAAGCACTGACTTCAAAATATCAACCGCATAAACAATACCATTCTTTCCGACCAGTTTTGCCGCCGGCAGAGAAAAGTACCCCAGATTGCCGCAGCCGAGATCCCCCACAATCATCCCCTCGGCGATGCCGGATTTTCCAAACACATCAATCGTGATTAATTCATTGCCGGTTTGAGACATATTTCAAAAAATTATTTCTCTCGCTCGCCTCTGCTCTCCCATTCTACTAATTCCTAATTCCTCAATTACTAACATTATAGCAAAAAATTAATCCGTCAACAATTCCGCCACCGGCCGGTAGCTACGGCGGTGAATGGAAGAGACGCCATGCCGACAAATCATCTCCTGATGGAGCTTGGTGCCATAACCTTTGTGCCGGTCAAAGCCATAATCGGGAAAATCTTCTTTGTAACCGTCCATTATTCGGTCGCGGGAAACTTTGGCGATAATGGAGGCGGCAGCAATGCTCCAAATAAGCCGATCGCCTTTGATAATGCTCTCCTGATTTATCGGCAATTGATCGCTAAGCTTAACTGCGTCAATCAACAGATAATCCGCCGCGGCAGACAACTTCTCGGCGGCGCGCTTCATCGCCAATTTGGTCGCGGCAATAATTCCCTTGGTATCAATAAAATTATTATCAACGATACCGACGCCGTAATCAAAATTATCAATCAGCCAAGAAAAAGCTTTTTCCCGCTGGCTCGGTGAAAGCAATTTGGAATCAGCAATAATAATTCCGAGCGTTTCACCATTAATCGCTTTATCAAAATCAAACCGCAAGCAACCGGCGACAACCGGACCGGCCCATGAGCCGCGACCCGCTTCATCAATACCAGCAATAGATTTGAAACCGCCGGTTAATAAATTTTGTTCTTTGATGAAGTTAAGAGGAGAAAGCATGGAGGGGTAAAATTTCTAAATCCTAATGTCTTCCGCCAAAAGCGGATAAAATTTACAATGAATTTTCAAACGAATAATTGCTGAATTGTTATATTATCATATTTTTTTCACTACTGCAGAGGTAGCACCCAACAATTTTACAATTTAACAATATAACAATGCGGCAATTTGACTTTATAAATGGTTCGGCTTCGCTCACCACAAGCTTTAAGAACTTTACAAACTTTTGACTTCTAAATACTCCACGTTTCGTGTTATTTGTTTCGTAGTATTCGTAGCCGATTTTTAGGCTACTTTTTCTCTAAATTTAACTATTTTTGATGCTTTTTCCTGAAAATACTTGACAAAATTATATAGATGTGATATAATTATATATAGTACATAAAAAAAGAATCAACCAACCCAAAAGGGTTAAGGAGGGAGCATGAGTATCTATCTTATTGCTTTTAGCATCCTGCTTGTATTAGCGGGGGTCGCCATTTCATTAAAAACAAAAAAATGGAGGCGACTGTCAATTCTATGCCTTGGACTATCTTTCGTGCTCGGCATCGTATCCCTTTCATTTAGAGCCGAGGAATTAGTCGCCGCGAAAAACTCCAGCCCGGCTGAGACAAAGCTGATGGACGACTTCTTCTCCGGCAAGGAGGTGGACTTCAATAAGGTTCACATCCAGATTGACGGGCACAACCTGCCCGTGTCAATAAGGATGTATCTACAGAAGTACGACCTTCCGGCAAATGATTACGACAAGGCCTATGGCCAGCTGATGGAGGCCGTCGGCAAAGCCAGAATCCGTCTGGAACTCCCACCGGACTTCCCAATCAAGCCCGAGCCCGAGGTAAAAGCCGAAGCGGAGTCGGCTACCACTTCTTCGCAATAGCCTCATCATCATCATTTCCTTCCTTTCGTTTGTCCCGCCAACTCAAGTCGTGAGTTGCGCGGGACGCTTTTTGTTTTAAAAAATTATCTGATTTTTAAATTGCGTTTATATGGAGAAGGAATATCTATTCCTCTGTCATTGCGAGTTCCGGAGAGACGGGGCATGCCCCGTCTTTACAGATTTCTATCCCAATTAAATTCCGGGCTACTAATAGACGCGATGAATCGCGTCTCTACGGATTTCTATTCCGAGTTACGAGTCGCGAGTTACGAGTTCCGTTACCAATTACTGATTACCGATTGCTTATTACTGTTTACCACTTTCCCGTGTTCCTCGATTTCCCCCAATCCGGCAAAATTTTGTCTCCTTTTTTCTTGGCAATATAATTATATGCTTGAAGAGCGGCAATCGCTCCTTGGCCGGCGGCGATAACTACCTGCTTATACTTGCTGTCCGAGCAATCGCCGGCGACAAATACGCCCGGCCGAGAAGTCTCGCCGTCGCGACTGGAAATTATCTCTCCTTGCTTATTCAACTTGACAAATCCCTTGAGCCAATCAGTCTTGGCCTGATAGCCGATTTCCACAAACAAGCCGTCCACTTTGACATTTTGCTCACCTCGTTTGCCCTGGACATCAACCAAGTCAACCGATTCCAACTTATTTGCCCCATTAATCTTCTCCACCCGTGAACAGCACAAAAATTCCACGTTATCCAAAGACCGGACTCGTTCCACTAGAGCGGGGACGGCGCTAAATTTATCTTTGAAGTGAATCAAATAAACTTTTTGCGCCAGTTTTGACAAATATTCCACGGATTCCAAAGCGGAATTCCCGCCACCGACAACCGCAACCGTTTTATTTTTAAACAGCGGGCCGTCGCAAGTGGCGCAATAAGTGACACCGCGGCCTTGCAACTCTTTTTCGCCGGGGACTTCCAGATTTCGCGGAGTAAGCCCGAACGATAGGATCAAAGCATGCGCCAAGAAACTCTTGCCCTCGCGAGAAAAGACAGCAAAGCCATCCTTGGTCTTCTTTATTTTTTCTATCTCGCCGCTCTTAGCCGCCACTCCCCATTTTTGGGCCTGCTTAAACATCTTGCCGGCCAATTCAAAACCGGTGATAAAATCAAAGCCCGGATAATTTTCAATTTGATCGCTGATGCCCATTTGGCCGCCAATGCTCTTGGCAATAATTAGCGTATTCAGTTTGCGCCGGCCGGCATAAATCGCCGCTGACAGTCCAGCCGGACCGCCGCCGACAATAATCAAATCATAAAGATTATTTTCCGTCATTTGCGATTTAAATTAATTGATTTATTTTTTCTAATAAAATGTCTTTGCTCTGTAAACCGGTCAAACGTTCTACCACCTCACCATCCTTAAAAATAATAATCGTCGGAATAGACATTACTTCATATTTTTGGGCGGTCTGTTGGTTGGCATCCACATCCAGTTTGCCGATTTTTATCTTATCATCCACCTCTACTTCCAATTCATCAATAATCGGCGCTTGCATTTTGCACGGCCCGCACCAGTCGGCATAAAAATCCACCAGCACCGGACGGTCGCTTTTTGTCACCTCCTGGCTGAAATTGTCATCGGTCAAAACGATTGGTTCCATATTTTTTTTGGTTATTTACTAATTAAGCTAATTCATTATAGCAAATGGCGATAAAAAGAAAACCCTGCTGATTTTCCTGTCAATTCGCCCTGATTTCCCGCCATGACGCCCAGCCATCAGCCGTTTCTCCGGCAATGTTTCCGGTCACGGTCATTATCCCGTCCCAAATCCCGTGTCCGGCTATTTCCTGATCCGGCAAAACCGCTTTGAGCGTCAAATCAAAGCCGACATCGTCGTTTTTGATTCTTACTTCCTGTGGCCAAATATCTCCAGTCTTTTCGCTTTCCCAAAAATTTACCGGCTCTATGCTCAACAAATTGAAATACCTCGTTTTGCCTGCTTCCGTTATCGCGCCATAAACCGCTGACTCGGTATCATAATCAAAAATCAAAATGGAAATTTTTTGCCCAGACGGAAAATCAGCATCAATCGCCAGCCAACGCTTGTAGTCTAGTGACAAATCCCCCCACAGATGCGCCACTCGGCCAGAGCCCGACAGACGGACGAATTTGTCTCTGAAAAAAACCAGTTTGCCATCCAATCGCAAATCCGGCAAAACATAATAATCAGCCTCGCCGCCTTTGGGCAAAGACAGTCTTCCGGAATCGCTCAATAAGACAACTCCTTTCCCTGCCTGCTCCGCCGCCAAGCTAAGCCGGCCGCCGGCAAATGGAGACTTAAATGACAAAGAAAATGGGTTCTCGCTTTTTACCGTGCTAAAGTCAAAGACATCCGCCGCCGATTGAAAAAAAGAAAAATTATTTTTTGTCGCCGCCAAACGGCCATCCGCGGATTGATGGCGATAAATCTTTCCGGCCGATAGATCTACTACCGACAAAAAATTTCCGACTTTGGGATTATATATTTGCGACCAATAATAATTATTGCTATTATCATCCGCCAAGAATCCCGACGCCAGCCACAGCTCGCTTGATGCCGCCGGATGCCAGCCGGCATCTCTAGCCAAATCCAAACGTCCGGCCGGGTAACTCGGCGCGGACAAGAAACACAGGACCAGTGACAGAATCAAATATCCGCCAATCGCCGCCAAAATTTCTTTGCGGTGGGAAATGCTTTGAAATTTTCCAGTGATGAAAAAAATTGCCGCAAAGCACAGCAATCCCGACAAAAAAAGCTGATAACCGATAAAAAATCCTGGCAGCAGCAGAGCAACACAAATCATCGCCCCGATTATTGGCGCCGACTTTTTCCGACCGAAACGCGTGACCAACGTCTCCACTCCCTGCAAACGATCGCCTCGTTCATCTTTGACATCTTTGATGCCTACAATCAAAAAACTAACCGCGAAAGCCAAAAAACTAAAGCGAAATGGCATCAGCGACAAGGAATCACCAGCGGCAAACAAGGCGGCATAGCCGATCCAAAATGCCAAAAGATAATCTATCGCCAAGGCCAATGCCGAAAAAATGAACCGCTTTTTCAAATGCAGCGGCGGAAAACAATAAGCATAACCGATAAGCAGATACGAGGCGAGCATTACAAAAACATCATATCCTATGACTGCTGATAGACCGGTGGCAAATAGCAGATAAAGGCCCAGCATCGTCTTGATCTCCGTCCGAGAAAACCTGTCCAACAGATTTGAATTGCCGCTTTCCTGGTCAAAAGGATGATCCTTCCAATCATTCATCGTCCGGCCGATTTGCCACATAATCAGACCTAGCACTAGTAGCGCCAAGAATCTGGCCGCGTAAAATTCAAAATTATTGTAAAAATCCGCTTGATCCAGCCGTTGAGAAAGATAAACCCCCGCGCCCAATCCCAGCATTATCCAAACCAAAAAAATCCTAAACCAATCCAGGGAAAAGAACCAGTCTTTCAATTTTTGCCGGGCAAAAAGATGAAGAATAAATATCACCCAAATAATGGACAATAGCAAAAAAAACAAAGTGATCAACCGATCATTATAAACAGTCTCCCCGCCGCGCAAATGAGCCGGCCAAGCCAAGATGCTCGGCGCCAAGCCGTGCAAAATAATCACCGCATAAGCCGCTATTGCGCCGGCAAGCGCTCGCAATAAATTTTTCCCGCAAAAAATAAAATAACCAAACAAGCCGACCGTCGCGACTACTAGCTCAAACTTGATGCCCAGACTCGCTCCTTGGCCATAAAGCCCGCCAAGTCCCAATCGGATGAAAGACTGAAAAAAATCTCCCCAGCCAGAAACACCTATGTACGACATGTTGCTCCAAAACGGAAACAACAAATCAACCAGCGGCGGCAACCAAACGATAAAAGAAAAAATAAAAACCATCTTGACGGCAATGAAAATATTGCGTCCAGAAAAAAGTTTGACGACAAGTGCCAAGGACAAAAATAGAGATAAATAAAAAGCGGGGTAATACAGAAAAAATGACTGCCAATCCAAAATCCGCCCGCCGCCGTCGCTAAAGCTCTCCAAAATATTCCTAATCGCCAGCACTGCCGCCAGCCAAACGGATAATTGCCGCCAGCCAAACGGATAATTTTCTATTCTTTCCAAAATAATTTTTATTTTTTGTCGCATAATGATTATTGATTTGCCGTTTCTTCTGTCTCTTCGGCGACTGTCGGCTTTTCTTCTGAATTCTGTCTATTTTCAATGATTGCCTCGCCACCAAAACCATCTCCTGCGGGCGGCGCGGCGAGCTCATCCATGCCTGCTTCACCAGAACCGAGGGATTCCTCTGTTGTGGAAGCAAATTCCTCCGGCGTAACTTCTATTTCCACGATTTGCGTTTCCTCTATTGGAGTCACTGTCTCTTCCGGCGAGATTATTTCACCAGCCACCGGCAGAGCCAGCCAATAGAATCTCGCTTCATAATCAAGCGGGATATTGAGATTGAGACGGAAAGTGGTCGTTGACTTGTCCGACACCCAATAATGGCGATCGGCCAAATCGCTTAACGGCGAAATTATCACCTTCGGAATAAATTCAAACTCGCCGCCAAAAAATACTTCCGTAGTAGTCGCGAATGCCGATAGCATAACGTCGCCGGTCTGTTGAGTGTTTAGGTAAATTTTTCCTTTTACTCTGACATCATCGGCAAAAACCACTTTTGACTTAAACCCGCTTTGGCCAAAGACATAAATCGTGCCGTTAAAATTGCTGTCTTGTTGTACCGACAATGTCGCGATACTGACATCAGGATTATCAATCACTCTCAGTGGACTGTCCTGATCCGTCGGCTCAAATAAAGCGTCAATCTTATCTTTTGTCGCCTGTATGCCCGCCAAAGCAACCATCGCGACATCTTTGTCAGATATGGTTCTATCGTCTCCTAAACCGAAAAATTGATACCACTCGTCCGCCATTGCGCCAAAATGCTTAATGCTGTCATCCTCAACGATATAGTTATATTCAAATAGTTGCAAATCGTCTATCTTTGCCAGCACCTCTCCATTGTTCCACGTTTCAAAATTTTCTTTAAGCACCCGGGAAGAAGCGTCGCGAAACAATCCGCCTTCAGTCAAAGCGGCGCCGGAGTCATCAAGAATGCTCGGGGTAGTAGTAACGGAACTGCTATTGCTAATATAAATCACCGGCGACACACTGCCAGAACCATAGAAATAAGCAGTATAATCACTTCCTGTGCTGGTAGCGCTGGAAGAAGCATAAACTCCGTAATTGGTACTATTCAATCCTTCTGTGCTGGTAGCAAAACCATAAATTCCATAACTACTATCACCCGACAACGCCCGCCCATAAATACCATGATTAGTGGTAGTGCCACTGTCATTTCCTTGCGCCGTTCCATAAACCGCATAATTATAACGCGTGGAAGAACCGTCGGTAACCGCTCCCGAACTTCCCGCAACAGCAGAAGCGGCATAATTATTTTCAGTCGCCCAACCGCTGCCAGACTCCCAAGTAGTTCCGCTGTGAGAGACTTCCGACCTAGCGCCAAACAAGGTGCTGCTGACGGTGCTGGCCGTGCCGGAATCGGTCACGTTCAAAGTTATTCCATAGTTAACCGTATCGGCGGTATCATCGCCACTTAGAGACATCGCTAAATTAGCTGCCGCTTGCTCAGTGGCATTGGCCGTAGCGCTACTAAGCGCGGCATTCAACATAAAAGAAGACGTAGTGGTCCCGACTTGAATATTGCCGCCGATATAATTTGAACCGGCGCCGTCCACATAAAGTTCGCCGTCAATCTCTGCGCTGCCACTGACAAACAAATCTCCTTCGCTAGCCAAGCCAAAATCCAAATGACCGGTTGTCGTGGCATTGTCCCCCACCATGCCTATCCCCAAACTGTCATAAAACTGATTGGCATAACCGGTTGTGTCTTTAACTACTGAAAATAACTCCGCGCCAGCCACATTGCGTACAGAAAACATCTCATAGTCGGCGCTATCCGGATCAAGCTCACCCTGTAATACCAGCTGATGCGGATAAGCGCTATTGGTATAAATTTGAAAGCCGCCATCAGAATCTTGACTGCCAAGCCTGATGTTCCCTTCCACTGAGCCAACCCAAAGATCGGGACTATCATAATCACCAATAAGATCGTCCTCCACATATAAAGAGGCAATTGAAGAAACCGTACTGCTGCCGATGACAATGTTGCCGCCAAGATAATAAGCGCTGGACATATTACGGAACCAATCATAACCGGAAGAGGTTAAACTGGTCCAACCATAATCAGTCAACCCGAAAAAATCCATGCCATTCCAACTTATCGTACCCAAATTCATATTGGTGGAACTGGCCACCCTCACTCCGCCATCAATATTCAATCTTTCCGTGAGAGTGGTGGTTGCCACGCCGATAAGTCCGCTACTGTTTATCATCATAACATCGGCGGTTGAAGTACCGACTCGCAACAGGCCGGCGCCCCCGCTGGAACGATAGACATCAAAGAAATAATCAGAAGAAGTGGACATCACTCCGGCCGATTCCAAAAAATAACCGGTGCCGCCGACTGACAAATAATCTTGAAACTGAGCTGGCTTAAACAACTCAAACCTTCCGCCGGCTTGCAGGGAATTTTCAAAATTTGCTCGGTTATATACCCATAAATCTTGGGTTTTCATCGGACCGATTTTTTGGCCGCCAGATTTAAATCTATTTAATTCATAAATCCATACCTCCGCCCCATTGGCAATATATAAATTATCTTTATCGATTTCCATATCGTTAACAGTGAAGCCGTATTGGGTGGCGCTTACCAAAACCGGTTTAACAGGATTTGAGACATCAAAAACCTCTAATCCCGAGCTGGAGAATACCGCCGAACTCGCCACGTAGGCGTAGTCGCCGGATACGGCAACTTCAGTCGGATAGGAATAAGTAGTGCCGGCATAACCGACATAAGTCGGCGAGGCTGGATTGGAAATGTCAAAAACTACCAAGCGATTATTGCCGTCACTCGCGACATAAGCATAATTGCCGACGACATCCAATCCCCTGGGGTTGCTCAACCCGGAATTGGTATAAGTCACGTAAGATATCGCTCTAGGATTGGAGATATCAAACACCACTAACCGACTATTTGAATAGCTGGTAATGTAAGCATAATTGCCGACAATTTTTATATCATTGGGGGCGTCCAAATTTGAGGAAGAATAACTCACCAAATTTGGCGATGAGGGAGTAGAGACATCAAACACCGTAAGATAATCATTATTATAATTAATAACAAAGACATAATCCCCATCGCAAAAAATACCGGTCGGGTTGTCTAAATTGGTTGTTGTGGTAGCCATAAATACCGGCAACTTTTTATTGGAAATATCTATGCTGGACAATATATCGCCTCCCGAGTCAATCATAAACGCGTAATTATCAATAACGCAAATGTCTTTTGGCGTAGTTAAACCGTTATTACTTATCCAGCCCATAAATGACGGGAAATAAGAATTTTTGACATCCATAATCCTAATAAATGGAATACTCACCAGATAATCAGTGACGGTTATCGCCGAATAAAGATAATTATTATCAACGTATATGCCATAATATACTCCATTATTTCCACTTTCATTTAAAGTGGTTGTGGCTATTCTTGTCGGCGTATAACTATAAGGAATAATCACGTTGCCAGTCGCCACTGTCAGTTTCTCGCTTGGCGTCGTCGTGCCAATACCGACATAGCCGGAATCGGTGATGGAGAACAAACTATAATTATTCGGATGGATATAATCCCCCGCGTCCGTCCACGATCCTCCCGTCAAACTCACCCAACTGCTCCCGGTGTACCCTTCAAAATCAACACCGCTCCATCTGATGGAACCGACTTCATTGATGCTCGTGGTGCCTAGCCTGATCGCTCCGTCAATAGTCAAGCGCTGATTGGCCGTGGTCGTGGCCACGGACAGGTTGCCATTGTTACTGATGGTAAAAATAGACTGATTGGTGGAGGTGGCGACGTGGAGAATCATGTCTGTCGCGTTGGGAGCATTGACTGATAAAGTGGCTTGGGGGGTGGAGGTGCCAATACCAAGCTTGGTGCTCTGGGCGTAGAGGAAATTGGCCACCGTGAGATTGCCGGTTGTCGTGGCGCTGCCCGAGACCGTCAGATTCCCGCTCCAAGTAGTCGTGGCATACCAATCAGTGAGAGCCAGAT
>CAZHYS010000013.1:0-25643 GCA_964536975.1 uncultured Gammaproteobacteria bacterium | reverse complement strand
CGCGGAGCATAATTTTAAAAGAGCCCTATTAGGGCTCTTTTAAAATTATGCTCTCTATACTGAACGAAATCCGAACTTATTTTAAAAAACTTTCAAATTCTGATTTTTAAGCCGGGGCGGAATGCGGACAAGAATGACTGGGGTTTTTGGGGGGGGGGAAAGGAATTCTTGTCCGCCCGCCCCGGCGCCGGATTTGATTTTTCGCCAAATCCCGAATTTCCCAGGCCGGCGCCGATTTTTCGTCCCGATGCCTCCGGCATCGGTGCGCCGCCCGCTGATTTTATCTGCGCTTGCCCCGCCCTCCCGTGCGCGCGCAAACTGCCCCTCCCTTGTTAATTATTCTAACTTTGAATATTCTTATATTGAATATATCATATACTCATGCCTAAGACAATACACACAAGCGAATATCTCAAGATTACCGATCGTCTCAAGCAGGCCAGGCTTGATTCCGGCCTGACGCAAGAAGAGGTGGCTTTGAGAATAAAAAAGCCGCAATCTTATGTTTCCAAAGTTGAAGCGGGGGAACAGAGAATCGATGTCGTCGAGCTTAAGAGCTTCGCGAAGCTGTATAAGAAATCAATCAATTATTTCGTATAATCGATACTTTGATTTTTCATTATTTTAAGCGTAATATTATTCAAATAATAGGCGGGTATGGCACATTTCAGCAATTATGCAAAGCATGAACGGCCAAGGGAAAAGCTCATCGAGAAAGGCGCGCAGAATCTACGCGATAGTGAGCTGGTAGCCATTTTGCTGGGTACCGGCCGGGCAGGCAAGAATGTCATCGAGATGGCGGAAGAGATATTGAGCAAATTCCCTAAAAAGCGCTTGTTGTCGCTCGGATACGGAGAACTATCGAAAATCAAAGGAATCGGGCCTGGAAAAGCCTGCTCTATGCTCGCTGCTTTCGAACTGACGAAGCGCGCATTGGAAGTGGAGGATAATAATCTTCCGATAATCGAATCAATCAAGGATGTGTCCGCTCAGCTGCAGGAGCTGCGCTCTGCCAAGAAGGAGCATTTCATCGTGCTGTATCTGAATGCCCGCAATCAGCTGATCCACAAAGAGCTTATTTCGGTCGGAACGCTGTGCGAGAATCTTGTCCATCCTAGGGAAGTCTTCAAGCCGGCTATCGATTGCTTGGCTGCAAACATAATCGTCGCGCATAACCATCCATCAGGAGACATCGAGCCTTCGCAGGCCGACATCGAAATTACGAAAAAGCTCATCCACGCAGGCAAGATATTGGATATATCCGTCAATGACCATGTCATTATTTCTAATAATAGCCAGAAAAGCATAATTGGTTTGGCTGCTCACTAATCGATCAAATGATAAAAGATTATAAAACAAAGGAAGATGTCGTTTTGCAGGCTGAAACAATCCTGCACAAGTCTCTGCGCGATGTAATGCCAGCGGATGTCGTCCGAACAATAGAAAAAGAGCTTGAAAGATATAAGAGCAGCAGGAAGGGATATTTGGGCGATTTGGTCGAGCAATATGTCTTCGGGTTGGAAAATAACGGCCGGCCGGAAGCGGATTTTTATATCGCGGGCGTAGAGCTCAAGACCACTCCGCTGAAAAGGCATGCGAAGAATGAATTGGCCGCGAAAGAGCGACTTGTATTCTCGATGATCGATTATGATAAAATTGTGCAGGAAAAATGGGAAACGAGCACATTCCTGCAGAAGAACAGCTTGCTGTTGCTGATGTTCTATCTTTATCTGGAAAATACCAGCATACTTGATTACGAATTCAAATTCATCCACCTGCTCGAGCTACTCAATGACATATCGAAACAGGATGTCGAGCAGATAAAGAAGGATTGGCAGTTCATCGTCGATAAGATAAAGAGAGGAGAGGCCCATCTTCTATCAGAAGCGGATACTTATTATCTAGGCGCTTGCACTAAGGCTAAGAATAGCAAAGTGCTTAGAGAACAGCCTAAATCACGTATTCCTGCCAAGCCGCGGGCATTTTCACTGAAGCAGACATATTTGAATTTCCTTATCCAGAGCAAGCTATTGGGGAAGGGTATCGATGCTGATTCGATATATAAGGGCGAGCCGGCGGAAAAATCTGTTGAGGAAGTGATTTCTGATAAGTTCAACAGATATATCGGTAAGACAGGCGCTCAAATCGCTTCTTCTCTGGGCTGGAAGCCGGAAATAAAGCCGAAAAATTTCAAGCGGCTTCTTGTGAATAGGATTTTGACAGGGACTGGCTCGAATAAGATCGAGGAATTAGAGAAGGCGAATGTGACATTGAAAGTTCTGACCTTGGAGCACACCGGAACGCTGAAAGAATCATTATCATTTCCTGCGTTCGATTATAAGGATTTAGCCACGCAAGTCTGGTATGATGATGAGGCGGAAACTATGTCGGATTTCCATGCGGAGCTTGAAATGAACAAGTTCCTGTTCGTAGTATTCCAGAAGGCCAAGGGGTCGGATGAGATAGTATTGAAAAAAATCAAATTTTGGAATTTTCCGATGCAGGATCTGGCTGAAGCGGAAAGGGTATTCGACAAGGCCATAGATTGTATCAATCGCGGCAGATATGATGATATGCCGAAGATGTCGGAAAGTCCGGTTGCCCATGTCCGTCCGCATGCCCAAGATGCTAACGATACAATAGAAACGCCGCAGCATACGCAAGAGATAAAAAGATGCTTCTGGCTGAATAGCAAATATATCGAGAAAGCTTTGGTAATTTGATCGAATTTGATCTATGTGCTAAAATCTGTTAGGATGTGGATAAGATAAATAAGCATTATTTGGTATGCGTAAAATCAGGGTTGCCGAGCTATTTGCCGGTGTCGGAGGCTTCAGAATAGGTTTAGAGGGTAAAAATCCTGATAAATCAGGATATACGGTTATCTGGAGCAATCAATGGGAGCCCACGACAAGGGCGCAGCACGCATCAGAAGTATATAAGATGCGATTCGGCGATAAGGGCCATTCATGCGAAGATATTGCTAAGGTTAAAACGGAAGATATTCCCGACCATGATTTGCTGGTCGGCGGTTTCCCATGCCAGGATTATTCTGTCGCCCGCACTTTAAGCCAGTCTGCCGGCTTGGCTGGCAAGAAAGGCGTTCTTTGGTGGCAGATCCATCGCATACTTGAAGACAAGGGGAAGAAAGCGCCTAAATTCCTGATGCTTGAAAATGTCGACCGGTTATTGAAGTCTCCCGCATCGCAGCGTGGCAGAGATTTCGCCGTAATGCTGGCGTCTCTCTCTGATTTAGGATATGTAGTCGAATGGCGCGTGATAAATGCGGCAGAATACGGCATGCCGCAAAGAAGAAAGCGTATCTATATCTTGGGCTATAAGAGAGGGACTGCCATAAGCAGCAAAATCAGGAAATTGAAAGATAAGGCAGCTTGGTTGATTAAAGACGGCGTGATTGCGAAAGCATTCCCAATCACTCAAACACTTCCGGCCCAGTCGTTCGAACTCAAAGGCGATTTGGCCGAGATATCAAAGCAATTCAATTTCGGCGAAACTGCTACTCCGTTCTCGGATGCAGGAATAATGTTCGACAGGAAAGTCATCACCGTCAAGGGCAAGCCGATGTATAGCGGAAAGCATATCACTCTTGGCATGCTGTTGCAGGATGAAAAGGACGTACCTGCAGAATTTTATATCGATAAGAAGGATCTGCCGAAATGGCAGTATATCAAGGGGGGAAAGAAAGAAAAGAGGAAAAGCTCAAGCGGCTTCGAATATGAGTATTCTGAGGGTCCCATGGCATTCCCGGACCATCTCGATAAGCCTTCTAGGACAATTGTTACGGGCGAGGGAGGCTCTACGCCTTCCCGCTTCAAGCATGTGATCAAGACTGAGTCGGGAAGGTATAGGAGACTGACCCCGATTGAATTGGAAAAGCTGGATATGTTCCCGCCAGGACATACTGAGGGTATGCCTAATGCCAGAAGAGCATTTTTCATCGGCAATGCATTGGTTGTAGGCGTAATTGCTGGATTGGGCAAGTCATTGATGAAAGCCATCCAGTCCGAAAGCGCTTAAGGCCAGATAATCAATAGAAATGGCAGACATATTTACAAAGGCCAAAAGGAGCGAGATAATGTCTAAAATCAGGGGCAAGAACACGAAAGTCGAGGTTCTCGTATTCAGAGAGCTGAGAAAGAGGGGGGTTTATTTCCAGAAACACTATAGGAAAGCTCCAGGCAGCCCGGATATAGCATTGCCGCGCAAGAAAATCGCCGTCTTCATTGATGGCGATTTTTGGCACGGATACGACTATTCCAGGCGGAAGAAGCGCTTGCCAAAGGTCTATTGGCGCGCTAAAATTGAAGCAAATATTGCTCGCGATATCAAAAATAGACGGAAGCTGAGGAGGATGGGCTGGAAAGTGCTGAGGGTGTGGGAGCATCATATAATCAAACAAAAGACCAAGACAATAGATAAGATTATAAGTTTTCTAATGCAAGAAATATGAATAAAAAGCTTCGAGAAATTATTACCGAGAGTTTGAGAGTGCAAATGAATGGCCCTAAATTAGTGGGTTATGTTGATTCTTCTAACTCTTTGGCCGATTCAATGACCAGGCAGAACCATGTCATATTTGGAAGGCGTGGTTGCGGTAAAAGTTTATTATTACAAGAATCCGCAAATCGCGTTAAAGACATGGATGGAATGATGGTGGTATATATTAATTGTGAAGATTATAAGAATCATTCATTTCCAAATGTTCTAATAGAGATTCTGGATGTTATATTCAAACGGCTAGAGGAATCTATTGGCTTTACTCTTTTTGTAGGCAAAAAGAGTAAAGCCAAAAAACTGATTCAAGAAATACGAAATGAATTGCAAATTTTGCGAAACAAGGCAGATGAGCAAAGTGAGGAAATAAAAGAAAAAACAGCTACCACCCAGCAAGATTCAATCAATGTAGGAATATCGAGTGATATTGCCGGAGTTGGCGTGGCGTCGAACGAAGCAATTAAAAAAGAAATTGAGCGAACATTCAGTCGATGTGCCAGTAAGATTGATGATTTAAATCGTTTATTGCCCAAAATTAAAAATAATTTAAATAATTATTTTAAATTAGTTGCTAAAGTTGAAAATGTATTTATTCAGCTTGATGATTTCTACCATTTGCGTCTTGAAGTGCAGCCCTATGTAATTGACTACATACATCGTTTGTGTAAGGATTTGCCACTTTATTTTAAAGTTGCTACTTTAAGATTTGCAAGCATATTGTATATTGGACACTCCGGACAGCCGATCGGCGTACAGGAAAGGCATGATTATCAACCTATAGTTATAGATTTTACTTTCCAAGATTTTAGAAAAACCGAAAATCAAATTAAGGATATTTTTTATAAATATGGAGAACTCGTAGAAGAAAGTCCTAGTTATATCGATGGCCTTTTCAAGGGAGACGGTTTTCGTCGGTTAATACTGGCTGGAGGAGGTGTCCCGCGCGATTGTTTATCATTATTTATTTCTGCTAGTGATAATATTAATGACGACGGCCGAATAGGTAAGGATGAAGTCAGAGCTTTGAGTCTTTCTAATCTTGATAGGCGTATTCAGGAATTGAAAAGTGATTCCCGGTTGGAAGATCAGGAAACATTATTAAAAGGGATATTTACAATCAGAAAATTTTGTATTGATAAAAAGAATAATATTTTTTTAATTCCTGAACGCTTAATGCAGGAGCAGGAGGATATAAAAAAATTAATTTATAGATTACTCGATTATAGAATTATTCACAGTGTCGGATCATCTTTTACTCACAAATCACAAAGTGGTACATATAATGCTTTTATGATTGATATTGGATGTTATGCAAATTTGCGAAAATTGTATGGTAAAATGAATGAAATTGATTTGGCATCATTAGACGCCAAGGAAAAAATACGATCAATGCCAATTTTAACAGAAGATGATTTTAGAATAATTTGGACTTCGGCCCCCAAGGATGTAAGCCAAGAAATTTTATCCGCGGATGATTAATAGTAACTACAATGATTTAAATACGTAGCATGCTACGTAACAACAAATAATATGAAAAACGAAAAATACGTTCGCAAAGTCACTCGTGTCGGCAAACGCAGTTTGTCGATAAATATTCCTGCGGACATTGTTGATCAACTAAAAATTCGAGAAAAACAAAAGTTGGTTATTACTATAAAAGGGAATAGTATTATAATTAAGGATTGGAAGTAAGATAAATTTATGTTTAAGTTATGGAGTGATACCCGAAAAGAAGCAAAAGATATATTGCGGGCTAATTTTGATATAAGGGATTGGAATGATATTAATGAGAATGAAAAGAGAAATATTTGGCTATATTTAGATAGTTATTTTTTTAATCCAGATATTCAAACTGAGTACGATATGATGGGAAGACGAAGCCGACAATATTATGAATTTTATGGTGAACCAGATGAAAGAGAATTGAAACGTAATTCGGTATTATTAAGTATTATTACCCTCAATGAACAATATAAGGCTAAGACATTTGCTAATTTGTATTTAAAACATTGCAATCATAATGCCGCTTGTTCTGATTTTTATAATATTTTTATAAATCAAGATAGAGATGTTGTATTTGAATTATTATCAATATTTTTAAAATTTATCAATGACAAAAATTTAGATTATTTTAATAAATTCAAAGATCGTATCAATGACATTTTTTTGCAATTTAATATTAAATATTATTTAAGTTCGGTTGGATTTATCGATAGACAAGAGCATAAGATTATTGAAGATATTTATGAACCAACCCTAACCTACTTGAATGAAAAAAAATGGAAAGAAGTTAACGATATTTTGTCGGATGCATTTATAGAATATAGAAAAAATACACCCCAAGGTTATAGTAATTGTGTAACAAATGGAGTTTCGGCAATACAAGCTTTTTTGCAAATACTAATTGACAATAAAATTGGAAGTAGTGAGGGAATTAGCTCTTTAATAAAGAGAGCTCAGGATAGCAATCTAATACCCAATGATAAATTTACAAAAGAAATTTTTAAAAATATTGATGCAATTTTAATGAGAGAAAGGGGGATTGCTGGAATTGCCCATCCAAAACAGGAGTATGCAAATGAAAAAAGTGCTCGATTAGTTTTAAATTTAGTCATGATATTTATTCAACATTGTATTCAGAGATAATTTATATTAATAATTCTTGTTACGTAGCATGCTACGTAACAAAAAATTTCCAGGCGGTGCAACGCAACAAGTCGCGTCGCGGCCCACCTTCACTAATGTTTTGGCAAGGCAAGAATTTGGCGGCGGCAGGCCAGGGCGGGCGGGCAAAAATTCCTTCCCCCCAACCCCCTTCCTTTTTGCCCGCTTTTCCGCCCTGGCCTAAAAATCAGCATTTGGATTTTTTTGGAAAAAAATTCGTATTTCGTTTAATAAGGAGAGCATAATTTTAAAAGGGCCCTAATAGGGCTCTTTTAAAATTACTCCAGCGAAAGCGACACAATAGTTTGTGTCGCGTCTGGATTCGAAGCCCGGAGCGATGTCTGAGGCGGAATTTGCCGCCGAAGACCGCGAGGGCGGGCTTGGAGGCAAGTCGGTGGAAGCCGACTTGACCGGAAGGCGACATTCACCGCTTTGGCGGTGAAGGATAAATATCCAGTTCGCGGAGCCAATATAAAAATCTCCGGAGATATCTCCATACACATCTCCGGAGATTTTTTGATATATTGCGCGGGGCAGTTTTTCTTTACAAACATGATTAAAGGTGTCAAAATAAAAGCAGATAATTAATCAACCCAAAAAATATGCCAAAATTTTGCGAGGCTTGCGGAATGCCTTTGGAAAAAAAGGATGATTTCGCCGGTGGCGATGAAAATTCTGTTTTTTGCCTTTATTGCGTCAATCCCGACGGCAGTGTTAAGACTTGTGAGGAGATTTTTGAAGGCGGGGTAAAATATTTTATGGGTCAGATCGGGGATGATCGGGAAATGGCGGAAAAGGTCACCAGAAAGAACATGAGTCAACAACCGTACTGGCAGGGCAAGGATTGTGAGATTCTAAAGGGCGCGATAGCCACCGATGAGGAGTTCGCGGAGGTTTTGAAGAAATTGTAGTTTGTATGATTAGAACAGAGATGGCAAAGTAAAATTTTAATAATTATTTTGATCCTATGGACAGGCAGCAAAAGATTCTCGCCGTCGTAATGGCGATTTTGCTGGTGGCGATCGTCGGGTCTTTTATTTTTATCAAGATTAGAACGACACCGCCGGCGGACAATAATTCCACTGGCCTGGTCGGCAACGACAGTGACGAGCATGGCTGCGTCGCTTCGGCCGGCTATATGTGGTGCGAACAGAAGCAGAAGTGCCTTCGTGTTTTTGAGGAATTTTGCGGCGACGCGGTCGCGGCAATTGTCGCTGATATCAAAGACAACACCGGCGTAGAACTGGGCGCGCCGGAGGAGACGGAATTCAATTGGATTGTCGGTCGAGATGACACCATCGCTGATGCCACTATTGCCGGATTGATGTATTCGGCTGACAGCGTCAAGATGGCGGATTATGACAAGGTGGAAAAATATTTGAATGATACTTTTGGTTTGGACAAGTACAATATTGCTGACGGTGTGGCTGGAGGTTTGCGCGGGTATTATGCTGGCTATATGGCGTGTCAGCTAAAATTTAGCCATACGGGGATAGAAGAAAATAGGCAAGGATCAAGAGAGAACGTCGCTTTGTCTTGCGGTTTTTTCAATAAGAACAATATTGATGGAATCATTGCCACCCAGAAAATAAAAGAAATATTGGCTACTAAATATCAAAAGGCGATTGGTGAAGTAACCGTGACGATTATCAGAAGCGACGATACTCATGCGGCGGGCAGCGTTTCTTTCGGTCCGGCCGGCCAAGGAGAGGGCGGGATGTTTTTGGCGGTGAAGTCAGGCGAGGATTGGCAGGTGGTTTATGATGGCAATGGCAGTATCGATTGCGATCTGATGCGTCAGGAATATCAATTTTCCGATGATTTGTTGCGGCCGGAGTTTTGCGACTAGGTTTTTTGACAGGATATTTTTAATCAAAATCAAAATATTCAGTATTTGAAACTAGCGAAGGTGACAAATACGCAGGCGTTATGGACAGGAAGCCGATTTTTGAATTTTGGGCCGTGGCCGGCGAGGAGGTGATTGCCAGGTTCAAATCGTCGCCGAAAGGACTCTCCGCCAAGGAGGTGGTTTTTCGTTTGAAAAAATTCGGCAGGAATGAAATCAAAGCCCGCGGCGTCAGGGGCGCGGCGGAGATTTTTATCGCCCAATTCAAAAATCCGCTGATTTTGATTCTTTTGGGCGCCAGCGCGGTGTCCGGTTTTTTGGGCGAGATCATTTCCATGATTATTATTTTTGCCATGATCATAATTTCTTCGGCGATGGCGTTCGTCCAGGAGTATCGTTCGGAGAAGACAATGGAAAGGCTTAAGGCCGAAGTCTCGGCCAAGGCCAGCGTCTTTAGAGCCGGGAAGATAAAATTAATTGACTCACGGGAGCTAGTTCTCGGTGATATTGTGCTACTGGAGGTCGGCGGGATCGTGCCGGCGGATTTGCGGATCATCGCTGCCAAAAATCTGACGATTAATGAGTCAATCTTGACCGGCGAATCATTTCCGGCTGAGAAAGATTCGGCGCCTCAGCAAGTGCGTGATTATCTGCCGGCGGCAATGAGAAATCTAGCCTTCGCCGGAACGGCGGTGGCGGGCGGTTTCGGTCGGGGGATAGTCATCGGCACCGGCAATGATACGGAGCTTGGCAAAACGGCAAAACTGTTGGAAGAAAAAACTCCCGACACCCAATTTCAGCGCGGTATTGCCGAATTCGGTTTTTTTCTATTCAGGATAATCCTATTATTTTCTTTGGCGATTTTTCTTTTTTTGGCGGTTTTCAAAGGCAATTGGCTGGAATCGCTATTATTTTCCCTGGCCATCGCCGTGGGCATCTCGCCGGAATTATTGCCGATTATCATCACCATCAACCTTTCCCGCGGCGCCAGGAAAATGTCTAAGAAAAAGGTCATTGTCAAGCGGCTGATGGCGATTGAAAACCTCGGCAATATTGATGTGTTATGCACCGATAAGACCGGGACCCTCACCGAGGGCCGGATCATTCTCAAGGATTATTATGATTTTGAAGGCAAGAGCGATAAGAGTGTCTTGAAGTATGCCCAGCTGGCCAATTCCGGCTTTATCAATACCGGCACCACCAATCCTTTGGATGAGGCGATTTGGCGCCGTTGCGCCAAAAGCGAATTGCGGCGCAATGCGAGGCAATACAAAATTATTGACGATTTGCCGTTTGATTTTGCCCGCCGGCGAATAGGCGTGGTGGTGGAGAAGGGAGGGCAAAAGACGCTAATTGTCAAAGGCGCGGCCGACGAGATTCTGGATTTGGCCGGCTATGTCAGCTGGGGCGGAAAAGTTTTGCCGGTTAGAAATCATTTGGCGCGAATAAAAGAGAAGATCAGCCAAGCCGAAGAAGACGGCTTTAAGGTGCTGTTGGTCGGCTTCAAGGCCGTTCCCAATTATGGAAACTACAGCCCTCGATATGAAAAAGGACTGACACTGAGCGGGTTGCTTGTTTTTGCCGATCCGCCGAAGAAGACGGCTCGGCATTTGCTTCAGCATTTAAACGGCTTGGGAATAAAGATGAAGCTTTTGACCGGTGACTCGGATCTGTCGGCGCAATGGCTTAGCCGGGAAGTGGGTTTGAAATTTTCAAAAATAATCTCTGGCGCCCGGCTGGATAAGATGAGCGAGGAAAAATTGAAGGCAATAGTGGAGAAGTATGACATTTTTGCCCGGGTGACTCCCGAGCACAAATTGCGGATCGTCAAAGCGCTCAAAGAACGCGGCCATCAGGTCGGATTTCTGGGTGATGGCGCCAACGACGCGCCGGCCCTGCGGGCGGCGGATGTCGGCGTGTCAGTCGACTCGGCGGTTGATGTTGCCAAGGAAGCGGCGGATGTCATCCTGCTCAAGAAGAGCTTGTCGGTTTTGCTTGACGGCATTATTGAAGGGCGCCGGACCTTTGGTAATACTTTGAAATATATTTTTTGCACCATCAGCTCCAATTATGGCAATATGTTTTCGGTCGCCGGCGCGGCGCTGATCCTGCCGTTTATTCCGATGTTGCCGGTTCAGGTATTGCTTCTGAATTTTATCAGTGATTTTCCGATGCTGGCGATTTCTACCGACGAGGTGGATGCGGATTATCTCAAAAAGCCCAAGCAGTGGGATATCAGGAAGATAAGAAGGTTTATGAATTATTTCGGCTTGATCAGCTCGTTATTTGATTTTATCACCTTCGGTTTTTTGTTGGTGATTTTACACGCCACCATGTCGGTTTTCCAGGCCGGCTGGTTTTTGCAGTCTTTCTTTACGGAGATTCTGATTATTTTCGTTATCCGGACCAAGAAATGGTTTTGGCAAAGCCGGCCGGGAAAGATATTGGCCTGGTCGGCGGTAGCGGCGACGGTGGCGGTGTTCGCATTATTGTATACCCCGGCTGGCGGTTATTTCGGTTTTGGTATTTTGCCGTGGCCGGCAGTGCTGGCGGTCGGAGGAATTGCGATGGCGTATTTTCTGGTTATCGAGACGACAAAGAAATTTTTTTACTCCAAGTTGGATTTTTAAAATCAGCCGTTCAATTGGTTGGAATTAATCAGTGAAAAATGTTATAATAAAGACATTAAAGAAGGTGACAAAGAAAAAGAAAAACAAAGCGTCCGGTGTTATCGCCGGAAAAAACAGCAAGCCAAATTCCGCCGATAGCCAGAGCGGTGATTTTTTGACTTCCCCGAAACAGTTGGCTGAAAAATTGAAGGAAGTGGAAGTCCGTTACCGGGTTGCGTTGGAAAATAGCGGGCAGCTGCTGTATGATCTTGATCTGGCAAGTGGTCGGATAGCCTGGTCGGGGAATATTTTCGGCGTGACCGGCTATCAGCCGGCAGAGTTTGAAAAATTTGATGTCGCCAAATGGGAAGAAATGATTCATCCGGATGACCGTCGCCGGGCGTCCGAACTGCTATCCAAGGCGATAAAGACAAGAACGAAATATCATATTGAATATCGTTTTAGGCGCAAAAAAGGCAATTATGCCTTTATTGACGATGAAGGGGTGATTGTCGGGGATAGCCGAATGGTCGGTACCATGAAGGACATCTCTGTTTTTAGGGAAAAAATTGAAGAATTGGAAAAAATCAATGATCTACTGGTGGGACGGGAGCTTAAAATGGTTGAACTAAAAGAGGAAATCAAGCGCCTGCAGTCAAGCGCTCCGCTTGTCCAGAAAGCGGCTAAGACTTGGGCGGCCAGATTCAAAGAAGCGATTAATTTGGAAGAAGATGTAATTTGGCAATTGCAAGACGGCTATCTCCGGGCAATCGCCGAATCCAATTTGAACTTTCTCAAAAAAAATAAAGCCAAAAAAATAATTCGGCAGTTGGCCAATGAGAGCATTCATCATCGGGATCAGCTTGAAAATTTAAGCAGCCACTATGAATCAAAAAAGAAATAATCAGAAATTAGCCAAAATGTCAAAGGATTTGTATCTGCTGGAGAAACAAGCTCGGGATATTTATGATGATTTTTTAATCAATCTCAAGGATCCGGTCGCTGTCGGGATAATTTCCCAGATTCGTGATGATGAGGTCAGGCATATGGAATTGGCCAAACAATTGCAAGAAATAGCCGGTTAAAATATGTTTAAAAATCTAAGCATAAAGATAAAATTATTGCTGCTGTTGGTTTTTGCCATCGTCTCTTACGGTTTGATGGGGGGAGTATTTTTTTATAGCTATCAATCCGTGGCCGATTCAGTGGGCGAGATCAACTCGGCCAATAGGGAATTATACCAGTCGTCTTTTTTAAACGATTTGGCTTTTTATATTCGCTATTATGACGAGGCGCTGACTCAAGCCGCCAGGAATTACGCTTTTACCGGGGACAAAAAATGGCGGGATAAATATTACGGATTAATTCCCGGACTTGATGAGAAAATCAGCCAGGCAATTGCCGGCGGAAACGAACAAGAGCGGAAAATTTTTGAAAAAATAAATCAGGCCAATATTTTATTAGTGGAAATGGAAGAAGAGGCGATCAGAAAAGTTGAAAAAGGGGAAAGGACTGACGCCGTGGAAATTTTGGAGAGCGAAAGATATTGGCAGAAAAAGAATACTTATCAGGCCGGATTGGAAGAATATGCCGGTTCTGTTAAGGAAAAATATGGCCAGGATGCATTCTTCGTCGCCGCTATTTTAGAAAATAATATAAAAAATATCCAAGCCGATACCAAGGTTTACCGATTGATTTTGATTTTGGCTTTCATATTTATAATTATTTATGCATTTTTGGTCCATGTCTTAATCACGCGCTGGATTACCATACCGCTCGGCAAGATTACCAAGGTGACCAAGGATATCATCAAGGGCGATTTTGACAGGCAGGTTGACATCGGTTCACGGGATGAATTCGGCCAGCTGGCCGGTTCATTCAATAAAATGGTTGATGAGCTCAATAAAACCAGGAAAGGCGTGGAGGACAAAGTCAGGCAAAGGACCGCTCAACTGGAAAAGGTCAATAAGATTATGGTTGACCGGGAGCTCAAAATGATTGAATTAAAAAAAGAGCTGGCCAGAAATAAAAAGAACCAATGAAAATAAGGCAAAAAATTATTTTAATGATAATGGCCGTAGTTTTGACCGGCGGCGTGCTGACATTATTGTTGGTAAATATTTATTCCCGTTTTATTTTGACGGAATTAATCGGCGATGATGTCATGTCTTTGACCCAGCAGGGTATGGGTTCGGTGGATAGGATTATTTATCGGCGGATTGAACGTTGGCAGGCCTATGCCGCCAGCAACGATGATTTATTGGATTTTTTGAATGAATCAAATGATTCGTTTTCCCGTCTCTCTGATCGGGATGGGTATATCAGCCAAATTGACAAGGAGTGGCAAGCGGCGGGCAAGGAAGAAATAACGCCGTTTATGAACGAGCTGATTGATAACCCCTTATCTGAAGGATTGCGGCGCCGAGCGGATTTTTATAATGAAAAATACGGCTATGAAATTTTTCCGGAGTTTTTTATTACTAATAAATACGGCGCCAATGTCGCTCAAACCGGCAAGACGAGTGATTATTATCAGGGAGACGAGGAATGTTGGCAAAAAGCGGTTGCTGATGGCGTTTACGTCAGCCAGCTGACCTATGACGAGAGTTCCGGTTTTAATTCTTTGGCAATTTGCCTAAAGATAGCCGATCAGGCGGAAAATTTTTTGGGGGTGGCTAAAATTTCTTATAATATTGATGACATTTTTGACGTGATTGATGAGATAAAATCCGATAATCCCGATTCTGCCCATAGTAATCATCAGACGATGGATATAAAATTGATGGACGGCAGCGGCCGGGTAATTTATTGCACCAAAGAAGGATTTAAAAATTTCAGTGAGACCTTGCCGGCGGTGGCCGAGCATTTGAAGAATGGCGAGCCCCAAGGTTATTTCACCGCCATCAATGAATCGGGAGTGGAAAAGCTTTACGCCTATTCCGGCTCGTCCGGTTACAAGGATTTTTCCGGTTCCGGTTGGTATTTGGTGATTTCTCATGATACCAAAGAAATATTCGCTCCGATTAATGATTTGAATTGGATCATATTGCTTATAATTATGATTTCCGCCGCCATTGCCATGGCAATCGGCTTGATATTCTCCAACTTAATAGCCAAACCAATAAAGAAGTTGCGGCGGGGGGCAGAAATAATTGCTAGCGGCGACCTTGAGCATCGGGTAGGGACCGACAACAAAGACGAGATCGGCCAATTGTCCCGGGCATTTGATAAGATGACCGCGGCGATTAAGAAATCTCGGGCTGAAGTCGATCAGAAGGTGGAAGAGCAGACCAAAGAAATTATTATCAAGGGGGAAAATCTGGAAAATCAACAGAAGGCGATTTTGAATATTTTGGAAGACGTGGAAGAGGAAAAAAACAATGTTTCTTTGGAGCGCGATAAGATTGATGCAATGTTACATAGTATTGGCGATGGCGTATTTGTGGTTGATGATAAGTTAAAAATAACGATGTATAACCAAGTTGCCGCTGATATTTCCGGTTTTAGCATTAGCGAGGCCATTGGCAAGCGATATGATCGGGTTCTTAATTTTGTTTTTGAAAAAGACGGAAAAGTCAACGACCTATTTATTAAAGAAGCGATTAAGACCGGTCAGATTCAAGAAATGTCGAACCATACTCTCCTGGTGAAAAAGGATGGCATAAAAGTGCCGGTGGCGGACTCGGCCGCGCCGTTGAAAGATGGAAATGGCAGGATAACCGGTTGCGTCGTTGTTTTTCGCGATGTGACCAAGGAGCGGGACATTGACCGGATGAAGACGGAATTTGTGTCGGTCGCTTCCCACCAGCTCCGGACGCCGCTTACGGCCATTCGTTGGACGCTGGAAGAATTGGCCGGAGATGAGCTGGGAGAGCTCAACGACCAGCAACGCGATTATGTCAGCCAATCATTGGATTCCAACAGGCGAATGATTGATTTGGTCAATGATTTACTTAACGTTTCCCGGCTGGAAACCGGCCGGTTGAGCGTGGAGCCCAAGCCGACAGATTTTACCGACTTAGTCGCCGGAGTGGTGAGGGAATATGGGTCGGTGGCTAAGGCCAAAAATTGCCGGGTTGTTTTCCGGGCGCCGAGGCCGAAATTAAAAAAGATAAGCATTGACCAGCCGTTGATCCGGCAAGTGGTTTCCAATTTTATTTCCAACGCGGTCAAATATTCTGTTGGCGGCAAGAATTGCCAAGTGGAAGTCGGCTTGAAGGTCGATAACCAGAATGTTATTTTTTCGGCCAAGGATAAAGGACTTGGCATTCCCGAGAAAGCGAAAAGCCGGATTTTTGAAAAGTTTTTCCGGGCGGATAATGTCGTCAAGCTGGAAACAGAAGGATCGGGATTGGGGCTTTATATTTGCAAGATGATCATTGAAGTCTCCGGCGGCCGGGTGTGGTTTGAGTCGGAAGAAGGCAAGGGAAGCACTTTTTATTTTTCTCTGCCCCTGGCCGGAAGCAAGGCGATAAAAGGCGAAAAGAAATTGGCGGAATAGTTCAATTACTGCTATAATTGGGAATATATGGAAAAAAAGCATAAAATTTTGATCGTTGAGGACGAACAGAAATTGCTAAATTTGCTCAAAAATAAGATAGAGCAAACGGGCTGGGAGGCGATTTTAGCGGCCGACGGCCAAGAGGCGTTGGACAAAATTGCCACTCAAAAGATAGATTTGGTCTTGCTGGATTTGCTTTTGCCGAAATTGAACGGCTTTGAGGTTTTGTCAAAGTTGAGAGAGAAAACCAGCCAAGCGGATTTGCCGGTGATAGTGTTGACCAACCACGGCAACAATGACAATGTCAGCCGGGTGCTGGATCTGGGCGCGGATATATTTTTGGTCAAATCAAACTATTCTCTGGATGAGATCGTTGAAAAAATAAAGGGAGTTTTAAAAATTAGTTGATCAATATGGCAGAAAAAAAATCAGCCAAGGGCAGGATACTTTTGGCCGAGGACGATAAATCATTGTCTTCAGTGATGATGAATAAGCTGGTTCGTCGCGGCTATAAGGTGATTTTAGCCAAAGACGGCGATGAAGCCGTCAAGAAAGCGATTAGCGAAAAACCGGATCTCATTTTGCTGGATATTATTATGCCGAATAAAAACGGTTTTGAGGCTTTGCAGGAAATAAAGGCGGATAAAACGGCAAAGAATATTCCGGTGGTGATCATGTCCAATCTTGGCCAGGAAAGCGATATCGCCAAAGCCAAAAAAATGGGAGCAAAAGATTATCTGGTCAAGAGTAATTTTGGCATCAATGAGATTGTAGAAAAAGCCAATAAGTATTTAAATTAAAAATATGTCCGAATTTTCTCAAAAAACAATTGAGTCGTTTTTTCAGGAGAATGGCGTTGTTGACGCCGATAAAAAAGCGAAGCTGCTGCCGCTGCTTACCGACGTCATTTATGAATACAATATGCGGGTGGTGGACTACGAAAAAGAGGTTGACGATTACCGAAAAAAGCAGATCAAGGAGGAAATCGCCGAGATTGAAGAAAAAATAAAGAAGGCGCTGGAAGCAAATAATTCTTAATCTATGGCTTTAAATTTTTCGCCGATAGTCCTGATCATACTGGATGGTTTTGGCATCGCGCCGGCGGGAAAATCTAATGCGATCACCTTGGCCAAGAAGCCGTTTTTTGATTCGCTGGTGGCTTCTTATCCGACAGTTCTGCTGGAGGCCTCCAGCGAGGCGGTCGGCTTGCCTTGGGGCGAAGTCGGCAACAGCGAGGTCGGCCATTTGACGATCGGGTCGGGAGTTTTGCGCTATCAAAGTTTGCCGCGGATAGACAAGTCCATTTCTACCGGACAGTTTTTTAAATTGCCGCCGCTCACTAAAGTCATTGAGCGAGTCAAAAGCAAAAAGACCGCCTTGCATATTGTCGGGCTAATCGGCAAGGGCGGGGTTCATAGCTCCCAAGATCACTTGGAGGCGTTGATTAATTTCGCGCGGACGGCCAAGATCAATAAAAAAGTTTATTTGCATCTGTTTTTGGACGGTCGCGACAGCGCCAGGGATGCCGGCAAGGATTTTGTCGTCAAGCTGTTGCAATTGTGCCAAAAAGAAAAAACCGGCGAAATCGCCACGATTTCCGGACGGTTTTACGGCATGGATAGAAATAATAATTGGGACAGAATCAAAAAATCCTATGACGCAATAGTGTCTGGCCAATCGGAAAAAACAGCGGCCGATCCCTTGAAAGCCGTGGAAGAATCATATGCCAGGAATGTCTTTGACGAGGAATTTGAGCCGACAGTGATAACCGATCGCCGCGGTCGGCCAATCGCCACGATTAATGACGGTGACACGGTGATATTTTTTAATTTTCGTTCTGACCGCGCCCGGCAATTGACGCGGGCGATTATTGATCCGCAGTTTAAGGAATTTGAAAGCAGGAAATTTTCCGATCTGCTAATGGTGACTTTTACTGAGTATGAGAAGAATTCGCCAGTGGAAGTGTTGTTTGAGCCGGAAAATATCACGACTCCATTGGCCAAAGTATTCAGTGATTATAATATCAAGCAGCTTCATATCGCCGAGACGGAAAAATACGCCCATGTCACCTTTTTTTTAAACGGAGGAATGGAGGAGCCATTTGCCGGGGAAGAGAGGATTTTGGTGCCATCGCCGGCGGTGGCCAGTTACGATCAAAAGCCGGAAATGTCGGCCAAGGAAGTGACTGATCATCTGCTGGACGCGATTAAATCGGAGAAGTTCGGCTTTGTCGTCGTCAATTATGCCAATCCGGACATGGTCGGGCATACCGGCAATCTTCAAGCGACGATAAAAGCGGTGGAAACAGTGGACGAGTGTCTAGCCAAAGTGGTGCCGGCGGTTTTAGAGAAAAAGGGGGCGGTGTTTATCGTCGGTGATCATGGCAATGCCGAAGAAATGTTCAATTTGGCGACTGGTGATGTGGACAAGGAACACAATATGTATCCGGTGCCGTTTATTGTCGCCGCCGAGCGGTTTGCCAATCAGGGGCTTCAGGCGGAAAATGGAGATTTGTCGCTTATCCAGCCGGCGGGAATCTTGTCGGATGTGGCGCCGACAATTATCGCGCTTGCCGGCTTGCCGGAAGTGTCGGAAATGACCGGGACGTGTGTGGTTAGATGAGTCTAAAGTCTATAAAGTTCGTAAAGTTTATAAAGTTAAATTGATTAATTGTTATATTGTTAAATTGTCAAATTGTTATTAACTCCCGAATTTAGAGTCAGCACCCAACAATATAACAATGAGACAATTCAACCATTGCCGTTTTAAAATTGTCCGCCGCGGCGGATTGGAAAATTATTGTAAATTTTAAATTTAAAATTGTGAATTGGAAATTAAAACAAAAAACTCCCCGCTGAGGGGGTGTTTTTATTTTGAATATTATTTCAAATTGTCCCAATAATCAATGAAGTATCGGAAATTTTTGGCGATAATGGCGACAGTTTCTTTTTTGGTCTTTTTCTTGGCGACGTATTGTTGGAGGGGTCGCAAGAAAATGGTCCGGCCGATGGCAAAACCGATTATCGCCGGAAAATTTTTGGCGACAGCGAGCCAGCTTTCCACCTGGCGTTTATTTTCGCCGCGTCCCAGAACGATAATTTTTTCGTTTTGGCCGACGCTTTTTAGCGCTCGGCGGCAAGACGCAACATCGTCAAACCCTTCCAATTTCCAAATCGTCGTTTTGACTTGTTGGCGGATTTCTTTGATTGCCGCGGCAGTGCGCCCGGCTCTTAATTTGCGGTCATAATCTTTTCGCGAGCCGGCTAATTTCAAATCCTTGTCTGTCGGCGGGACCAAAAGCTCAAAGATAAGCGGATACTTGTTGTGGCGGCAATAATCGCTCAAAGTTTTTAACTTGGCGAGCTGGCGTCGGTTTTTTTCTTTTTCTCCCGGGTTGTAGCGAACCAGCGCCTTGACATAATCGGGGCGAAATTTTTTGATATGGCGATAAAATTTGGCGCCATAATCAAACTGAAATTCGTCAGTCTGGCTTTTTTCTACTGGCAAGGAAATAGTGATTCTATTATTTTTTGCTTGACGGATTATTTTTTGGCCATATTCCTCGTCAACCAAAATAGCCAACCGCTCTGGCCGGTCAACTTGTCGCCGCGCCAGGAGAAAGCCGTCAAAAATAATTTGTTTTAGCTCGGATGTCTTCCGGCGATCGCGCCAAGTCGGTATTTTTTCCACTTTTAAGATATCGCGCAAAAAAGATCCGCGATGGTCAAATGGTAAAATTATCAGTGGCTTGTTCATATGGATGTATTATAACACGGGGACTAGGAATTAGGAATTAGGGACTTTGCCCACTCGCTTTGAAACTGGAATCAGATGGTTCGATTTTGTTTGGAAATCAAGGATTGTTTTGTGTTTTAGCACGTAGAAAATAATTTAAATCAAAGACCCTACATTCATCCAACCTATCAAATAATAATTCGAGAGTTTCGTATACAATTCTGGCAATTTGTCTGTCTTTGACTACTATCGCCATTTTTGATTTTGGGTTAGAGAGCATAAGTATTTTTTTCGTTGACATAATTTCTCCGGAACCTAGAAAGACATCTCCTGAAAAAAATTTTGTACTCAATGTTCTCCCTATGTGTGATTTACTAGTTTCACTATCTATATCATTAAAAACGCCCAGCGCTTTTTCGTTACTTATGCCTTTTAATATAATGTTTCTTTTTTTAAGGATTCGATGAGCTTTTTTAATAAAGGTAATGGGTAGAGAAAGAAATTCTTTATCGGCTCCGTCGCTGCCTTGAACTGCTAGTATTATTGAATTTTTTGGTAAGTCTAAGATTTGTTCGTAGGCTTTATATATGTCTGCTTCTTTATAAATTCTGAAAAAATTTTTATTATGTCCTTTATTAAAATTAAGCTTCCACATCGTTTTTCTTCCCAATTTAGAGCTTTTCACTATTCCAGATACTTCCATTCTTCTTAAGCGATATTGGACAGTGGTTCTTAGTACACCAAGATTTCTCGCAATTTCCGAAGAATGCGTTGGTTTATTGTCTAATAGTTTCGTTATTTTTTCGTCTAATTTATGCATAATGATACTTTACCTATTGGCAAAACTTTTGTCAATAAACCTTAAACATAAACCCTTTAAATAAGGGAATTTTTGTTTACAGAAATTTTCCGTCAAAATTCAATTAATATGTGGTATTATAAAATTATTCAAAATCAATCAAGAAAGGAGAATTGGTGATGTCGAAGATAAATCCAGGTTTTAGGGATGGTTGTGGTATTGGTGTCGGGCATATCTTTAAAAATGATGGGCGATTTACCTGCCGCTATTGCGGAGAAGATAACGGCCGGCATTCCCATAATTGCCCGACGCAAAACAAGCACACGGAAATTGGCAAAAAAGTCGCGCGGGCGGAATGGGAAGGAACTGACGGAGGATACGACAGATTTTGAACGGTGGTTTTTCACTTGTGTGTTCATTTTTTAGTAGAAGTCAAAAAATGAACACACATAATTTAACAAATTAATCGATTAATTTTAATTTATAAAATATAGAAAATTATGTCGTTAGTAATTATCTACTCATTGCTTTATCTAATTGCTCTGACAGTAATAACCTTCTTCTCATCTCGTCATGAGACGCCAGAAGAATATATAAACAGCGCAAAAAATTTGTCTGCAACCGAATCAACGTTTACAACATTTGCTTCATTATTAACAGGATACAATTTTGTTATTGGTGTAACTTTTGCCTATTTATATGGTTTTTGGTATTTAATGGCTTTTGTCGGGGCTGGCTTGGCTTTTGTTGTTTTGTATTTTTTGTATAAAAAAAGACTATCAGCATTACAAAGAGATCATAATTTGCTATCCATCGGTGATTTTTTTGGTTTGCAATATGGTGCTTTAAGTCGAATTGGAATCAATATTATTTTACTCGGTGGACTTTTGCTATTTTTAATTTTGCAAATATTTATTAACACTGGTCTTTTTTCTGCTCTATTGGAGATAGAGAAAATACCAGCTCTTTTACTTACTACCGGCATAGTTTGCTTGTATCTTTGGTTTGGGGGTTTTAAGGCCTCTGTTAAAACTGACATATTCCAAGGTTTTTTAATGTTGCCAATAGTTTTAATTATTTTCTTTTTTCCAGTTAATGTTAGTGTTGAAAAAATACCATCCGCGTTTGATCTGTCGCAATTTTGGTTTGCTATTGGCCTATCTTTGGTACAGTTTTTTAGCTTGCTTGGACAAGCCGAGAGTTTTCAGAGAGTTTTTGCAGCCAAGAACGCAGAATCTCTTAAAAGGGGTTTGATTTTTGCCTTTATTCTATTAATGCTTGTAGCTGGTTCAATCGCCTACTTGGGGGTAAATTTCAAACTTTCCGGAATGATTACTACTGATCCGACAAATCTTTTTATTGTAGACATCCTTAGCACTTTACCAAAGTGGTTAAGTTCATTATTGATCGTTTCTCTTATTGCGGCATTTATGGGAACAATCGATTCAAGCGCATTCGCTTTTGGCACATTAGCTATGCGACTGAAAAAAGCAGACAATTTATCAATTTCTCATACAAGATATTTTATGTTAATTGGTATTATTGCTTCAACTTTTGCTTCTTTATATTTATTTTCTTTCCTATCTTCCGTATTCGCGCTTATTTCGCTGGTTTCAATAATAGGCGTTGCGGTTTTGGTCTCTTTTATATTTAAACTAAATTCCAATCAAATGAATGTGTTTTTGTTAATAGGAATCCTGGTCTTTATTTTGGGCTTAGTTTTTAAATTTATAACTGATAATCCTCTAACAACCATGATTCCGAGCGTATCAGCCCTTGTCGTTTTATTGTTAATGATTTTTTATCAAAAAATAAACACAAAACGATTCTTGATTTCCAAATAAAATCGAACTAACTGATTCCGGTTCTAAAGCGAGCAGGCAAAAAATGGAGGGGTTCAAGGGGAGGAAATTTTTTTCCTGTGAGCTGTCTATAACCCACCGCCCTTAGCGGCGGATTATTCATCTGGTCAGATTTCGCTTTTTGGATTTGTGGATTAAATTAGGCAAGGCGTTGCCGCAAGTTTGCGGAAAATTGGAATTGGGAGCGAATAAAAAACATCCGCCGTGGCGGATGTTTTTGCAGTTTATTTAAGAAATTAATTTATTCCAGGGAATTGACAGTGATCTGTCCGATCTCTCCGGTCAGATTTAGCGCCGGAGATTCCTTGGAGGTGAGGCCGACGGCGATAATGTCTTGAGCGGTCAAAGAGATGGTCTTTCCGGCCGCGGTAGCAGTCGTATCTACCAACAAGTCAAGGGAAACAGTCTGTCCGGCATTTAGAGTAAAGCCGCCGAGATTGTTGCCGCCATAGAGCGGTTTTTTGACGGACTTGCCGAGCCGTTTGGTGCCGCCAGAGACGATCATTCGCAGATTGCTGAATCCCGCTTCGTAAGAAAATTCGTCGCTGTCGGCGGTTTGGTAGACATACAATTCTTTGATCTTGACTTTTTCCGCCGAGTTGTTGGCAATCGTCAAAGTGGCGATTTTCTGATTTTTCGCGCCGGCGATAATCGTCGCGCCATTGGCTGATTGGCTGATGGTCAGATTTGATACCAAGGACAAGACTGGTTGACCGGCCGCCGGCAGTCCGCTGACATTGGCGCCAACTTGTGAATTCTTGCCTGTAATAATCAGGTCAATCACATTGAAGCTGGTCGTGTCGCCATGAGCGTCAGGCAGAACATCAGCGTAAATTTCCATAAGGTAAGTTTTTCCTTTGGTCAATTTGTAAGGTTTGGCCAAAGTGAAGATGTGCGGCGAAGAAACGGAATTTTCCAAGGTGGCAACGACGCGGCCGCCGATGCGCAGATATAATTTGTCATAAAAATAATTGCCGGCAGTGTTTTCAACAGTCACGCTGGCCAGTTCCGTATTTTCCGCGGCGCCGACAGTCAAATTGAAACTAGCGACCGCCTGCTTGGCTTTGCCGGCGATGACCGCCAAACTGGAATATTTGGCGTTAGCGGAGATTTTCGCTTCCAGGGTTTTGACCCGGATGGTGCCGCCGGCCATTTCCAGATTGTCGCCAAAGTAATCATTATTAGCATTGTGGAGATTCAAGTGGCCGACAACGAGCTGGTAAGCGTCGGTATTGGCGGCGCGATCATCCACACTGCCGTAGATTTCAAATTCATAAGTTTTATTTTCTTTGAGGATAACATCCTGATCAAAACCGATCATGCTGAAAGTATTGGCAAAATCACTGGCGCGGAATTCAGCGATATTTTCGCCGCCGAGTTTGATAATGATATTGTCAGTCAGATTGTAGTCGCCTTGGCGATTGATTTTGAGTTGGAAGCTTTCAAATTCCAACTGTTCGCCTTTGGCGCGGACAGAGAATTTGCCGAGCAGGATATTTTTGCCGCCGGCCACGACAGTATTGGTTTGGTCATAATAATTGGCAAAGATAGACACCGCCGGCAAAATCGGCCGGACTTTGTTGAAAGTGGAAGCTCCTTCGGCGCCAATCGGGAACGTGCCTTGCGCCAACAGGCGATAGCCGTAGTCTTCGCCTTCCAGCACCAAATCGGTCTGGCTGCTAATGACCAGCTGCAGAGTTTGGTATTGGCCACTGACAAAGTCGCCTCTTACTGATAAGGTCGCCGCGCGGCCGGCAGTGATTTTGAATGGATTTTTTGACAAGTCAAAGACGATTTGGCCGTTTTTCATTTCGGCCGCCGTCGCCAGCACTTTGTTCTTTTCGTCAACCAGATCAATATTAATCAGGTTGGCATCATCAAAGTTGCCTTTTCGGGTGAGAATCAGTTTTTTGACCAAGATATCTTGTTGTCCGGATTCTTCGGTAAGCTTGAATTTGGTAATCAATTGGTTTTCGGCGCCGATGACAACATCGCGCAGGTTGTCGGAGATTTTCACGCTCTCCGCTTTGACCTGCCCAGCCAGCCCGGTTCGGTTGACGACGCGGTATTGATAACTCTTGATTGGGAAAGCGCCTTTGACCTCGGCCGTGGTATAAATGTGGTCCATGGATTCAATACCGAAGCCGACATAAATATTCGGCAATAGGGCACTGGTCCAGACCTTGACGGTGCGAGTGGCGCCGGCCGGGATGACAAGCGGCGCGGCTGAAAAATCAAAAGTCGCCCGCCGGCCGCGGAAAGTCTGTTTGGCACCAAGCGATTCGTCGTCCAAATCGGTCAGATAGATTTCGCCGATTTGCTGATCGCCATTATTGAGACCATAAAGAGTGATAGTCAGGCCATTGATATAGATCGGCTCGTCGCTGTTTGACTGGAATTTGATTTTGGTGAAATTAAACCAGACATTATCCGGCACGACCACAGTCGCCAGCTGTTCGTCCACGAGCAAGACAACGAGTTCGTTGTCGGCAGCGGAGCTTTCGGAAGCGATGGTGATACCGGCGCCGAGAGGCGACTCGGTCTGATAGCTGTCCAAGTCGGCCTGATTGATGGTCAAGATTTCATTCCAGTTGAAGCCGAGTGAAGCGAAGATTTCCGGCGACGGAATCAGGCGCTTGGTCCCTTTGGAAATATAATAGACGTCGTTGCTGTTTTCGGTTTTGACCAAGCGGACATCAGCGTAGGAGTCAATTGTCGCCTGGGAGACGATTTTGACCCATTCCCATTTGTCGCCATAAGACAAAAACACTGCTTCGCTGTTGATGAGCTTTTTGGCGTTCAATTTTTCACTGACAAAATAAATGGCATTAGAATCAGGGCTCTTGACGAGCAGGGGAATGTCTGTCGCTTGAGCCGCCGGAACGGTAAAAAATAGAATTGAGGCAAAAACAAAAAAAGCAAGCAAAGAAGCGGCCAAGAGATTGTTTTTGATTTTATTCATATGAGATTTGTTTAAATTTAGTCAAAAATTGGAAAAACTTAGGTTTTTATGATTAATATATAATTATATCATATTTATAAATGTTTGTCAATAGTGGATAAATCTCTCTTGACAAAGTTTTATTTTGGGTATATACTCATAATAGATAAT
>CAZHYS010000012.1:0-27180 GCA_964536975.1 uncultured Gammaproteobacteria bacterium | reverse complement strand
TATAAAATCATTATAGTAATTCCGAGTAGCGCTTTCTGCTAGTGCGGTGTTGCGCGAAAGGAGTGGCCCCAGTATAAAGGAGTTAGCACGATGGCCGGCAAAGGCGGCGGAAGCGGAAGTAGTGGCGGACATGGCGGCGGTCGCGGAGGATCGGGCGGTCAAAGCGGGGGCAAAGGTGGCAGCTCCGGCGGCGGTACCGGTACACGCGGCAAGTAAGCCATAGGGCTTGCGAATCAATAGCAAATCCAGCGTCTTATGATGGGACGCTGGATTATTTAATTTATTGTTTATATAATATAGTCATAGTTAGAACAAATGAAAATACATCAGTATAAGTTCAGAAATGGGTTTAATTTAATTTTAGCCGATTTTCCAAATTTTAATTCGGCTTATTTTAATTTTGTCATTAAAGTTGGTTCCAGGTATGAAAAAAAAGGCCAATATGGCCTGTCTCATTTTGTGGAACATATTTTTTATAGGAAAATTTTGGAGCAGTTAAATAATGAAGATTGGATTGAGAATTATATCGCCAATAGTTTTAGGGCAGAAACATATGTCGATCGGACCACTTATGGCTTATATGCTCACAAAAATGATTGGCGATCGGCGGTTGATTCCCTCATGTCGGTTTATTCGGGCATAAACGCAGAAGAGAAGGATTTCAAAGCGGAGAAAGAAATTATCAAAGAGGAAATCGCAGAAGACACGGAGGGATTTGATTATAATTTTTATAAGTTTGTTAGGAAAAAATTTTATCAGGACAATTCTTTGAGTAATGACATTTTGGGCGATAATGGCAGTATTTCCAGATTCAATCGGAAGAATTTTCTTGAGTTTGTGAAAAAATATTATGCGCCATCTAATTCCTTTTTGGTTATTGCCGGAGACATTAATTTTAATGAGGTAAAAAAATATATATCAGAAGTATTTATTAAATCGGCCATTGCCAGAAATAAGACGAATAACGAATTTTCTAAAAAATTTAAGAAGTTTACTTATCCCGGCGATCAGATTCAATTTTTGAAGAGCAAGGGGGATCGGGCAATGTTTAACTATTCTTTCGCCGTGGCCGGCCAAACGGCAAAGGACAATGTGGTTTATTCTTTTTTAATTGACATTGTCCGTCAATATTTGGGGCGACGCTTTAGAGCTGCAGGCTTTAACTATACTTTCAGGGCGGAGTATTCGTTTTTTGAAGATTTTGGTGATTTTAACATCGTTGTTTATTTTGATCGGCGCAAATTAAAAAGATTTATCAGTGAATTCTGGAATGTGTTGGCAGGATTAAAAATGGAAGTTAACCAAAATAATATTGATAAGTTGAAAGATAATAAAATAAAAAATTTACAATTAGATGCTGATTTCCCGCGTTTGGTCGTTGATAATATGTCTCTCCATTTAATTAAATCGGGGAAAGTCCTATCCCTTGATGAACAGACGAGAATTATTAAAGATATTAAGCAAAAAGATTTAATTAGTATGATTGATAGGTTATTTATTGAAAATAAAGGCAATATATTTATAAGCGGGGATTTTCCTGTTGCGGACAGGCAGATGGCTAAAAATTATTTTAGCGATAAGCCATCTAGCTGAGGGCGAGGAGCGGATAGTATAATACCAATAAAGTATGTCAAAGATGACACTAAGAAAAATTAAACTCGCCGATAAAAAATGTTTTAGCAATTGGTGGAGAGATGAAGAATTGCTTAAATTAACAAGCGGTGTTTTGCGGCGGATTTCAGATAAAGAAGTTGATGAATATTTTCAAGGGATTTTAGACAACAAGAATGATTTGCATTTCATGATTTTATTGGACAAGGAAATTATTGGCCATATAGCCTTGAGCAGAAGACGTTGCGGCTGGTATGAAACTCAAATTATAATAGGTGAAAAACAATATTGGGGAAAGGGTTATGGCTCAAAAGCAATCGGCCTTCTTTTCAAAAAAATAAAACGGCTTGGTATTTCCAAGGTTTATTTAGAAGTCCGGCCGACAAATAT
This sequence comes from uncultured Gammaproteobacteria bacterium, assembly GCA_964536975.1. GTDB lineage: Bacteria > Patescibacteriota > Patescibacteriia > 2-01-FULL-39-33 > 2-01-FULL-39-33 > JAKQDP01. The sequence continues at coordinate 25,179 of CAZHYS010000012.1, read as the reverse complement.
CAGGGCTATCCAAGCCTACAAAAAATGCGGCTTTCAAGAAAAAAGATTCGTATTATATCCAAAAAATAAGAAGCTATCCAAAACGCTAAGAATGGAGTGGCGACGGAGTGTTATAAAAAAACTTGACAAGACTTATCAGTATGTTATATAATATTTTTATATGCTGAAAAGAAAACGAAAGCGCGAACAATTTACTATTTCTAAACGCCAATATGTGACGGAAACCGCCTGGATATAAAATAGGCGGTTTTTTGATTAATATAAATTTTATGACCACGGAACAAAAAGAAGACTATTTGGCCAAAGCCAAAAAAACTCTGGAGAGTAAACAGTCGGCAATCAAGCGGGAAACAGAGCGTATCCCTGTTGAATCTTTGAAATTGAAAGAGGCAAACAGCGGTTCGGCGGGCGATGAGCTTACCTATCAGACGATGTTGGCGATTTATCGCCGGCGGTTCAATGATTTGCGCAATCTGTATCCATCGCCGTACTTCTGCTCCTGTTTGGTAAAATTTGACGGCGAAGAAGGATGCCGGGAAATGTATTTTGCCAAGTTCGCCTTTGATCAGGAGTCAATTTATTCTTGGACATCGCCAGTCTCGCAGGTCAGGTTTGAATCACCCGGTCCATTTGAATTTGAGGCCAAAGATAAAAAGCAAACCGGCCGGATTCTGAAAAAGGACCAGTATTTGATCGTTGACGGAAAAATTTTATTTTTGGCGACAGAAAATGAAAAAATCCCGCGGGAGCTTGTTTATCAGGAATATTTTTCCACCAGGAAAACGGAATTTATTCTGCCGGAAATAGTGGCGCAAATGGAAAAGGCCCAGGATCAGGTGGTCAGGGCGTCATTTGGCGGAGTCTTGGCGGTGACCGGCCCGGCCGGTTCCGGCAAGACTACTTTGGCGTTGCACCGAGTGGCCTATCTGTTGCAATCGCCGGAGACAGCCGATAAATTATCCGACGGTGAGGTGATTGTCTTTGTCCAGGACGAGAGCACGAGAGATTATTTTTCCCATCTTTTGCCCGATTTGGGAATCAAGGACGTGGAAATAACCACTCTGTCTTCTTGGGCCAAGAGGATTTTGCCCTTGGCCGGCTGGCTGATTGACGAGCATGAACGAGACGAGGACTTTTTGTATATCTGGTCAAAAATAAAAGCGCTGGAGGCGAGCCCGCCAGCGACTTGGCGCAAAGATTGGTTTAATATTTTAAAAGAAACATACGCCGGCCATTTGGATAATGAGCAAAAAAGAAAATTATTAGATCAGAAAAATAAAAAAGTCTTGGATCGCGTTGATCTGGCGGTTCTGTTGCCGGCGATATTTGAGGCAGAGGGATGTTTTAATATTGAAAGGGAATATTATGTCATCGGCAAGAATCAGGAATTGAAAAGGCGGACCGGAAGATTTCCGACAGCGTATAAATTGATAATAATTGATGAGTTTCAGAATTATTTGTCCGAGCAATTGGCTTTATTCGGCCGGGCGCTTGATCAGGCGGGCGGAGAAACGGTTTACATCGGCGATTTTAATCAGCGCGTGCGATTGGGCGCGCTTAGGAATATTGATGCCATCGGCGGAGAATTGCCGGCCGAGCGGCTAGTGAAATTGTCCAAGGTTTATCGCAATACCAAGGAGGTGCTGCTCTATTTGCGCGGCTTGGGTTATGATGTCAATATTCCGGAGACAATCAAGTCCGGGCCGGCCGTGGAGGAGGCGGCATTGTCCCGGGAACAAGAAGCGCTATACATTGAACAAAAACTGGAAAGCCTCGGTGCGGTGAGCGTCGGCATTCTTTCCCACGATGAGGAGACAGTGGCTTTTTATCGGCAAAAATTCGTCGGTTGGGAGAATATAAAAGTAATGTCGCTTATTGACGCCCAAGGCGTAGAATTTGACACGGTTTTTTTGGCGGGGGTCAGCGATGATTTATTGGCAACAGAAAATTTGCCACAAGAGCTGCGGATTGAGCTGGCTAAGACGAAAAAAGATTTGCTTTACATCGCCTTGACCAGGGCAATGAACGGGCTGTATGTCTTAGGGCGAAAGAAATTAAGCGAGGTGGTAAAGAATATGGGCGGCTAAGACTTTATCATGGCTTACCAAAAGCCCTCCCTTAAAGGATGGCTTTTGGTGTATTATTCAGGGTGGTGTTTACTTTTTTTCTTCAACCTCTTTTTTAATCCGGCCGATAAATTCGTCCAGCTTCTCCGCGCCGAGGTCGCCTTCGCCGCGCTTCCGCACCGCCACCGTTTTATCTTTCATTTCTTTTTCGCCGACAATCAGGATGTACGGCGTTTTTTGTTTTTCGGCGTTTCTGATGCGTTTGCCCAGTGACTCATCGTTGTCATCAAGCTCCGCGCGCAGGCCGGCTGATTTCAATTCGGCCAGAACTTCATTGCCCCAGTCGTTGAATTTCTCGGAAACAGGAATGACGACCGCTTGCACTGGCGACAGCCAGGTCGGAAAAGCGCCGGCGTAGTGTTCTACCAGCATGCCCAAGAATCTTTCCACTGATCCGTAAATGGCGCGGTGGAGCATCACTGGCCGCTTTTCTTGTCCGTCGGTATCGGTGTAAGTCAGATCAAATTTTTCCGGCATGGAAAAATCCAGTTGAATTGTCCCGCATTGCCAGCCGCGGCCGATGCTGTCGGTCAGATGAAAATCAATTTTTGGTCCGTAGAAAGCGCCATCGCCCGGATTGATTTTAAAATCCATCTTTTTATCTTTGAGTACTTTGGCCAATATTTTTTCTGCCTTATCCCAAATTTTTTGGTCACCCATAGCTTTTTCTGGCTTAGTGCTTAACTCTACTCTGTAGCTGAAGCCGAAAGTTTGATAAATAAAGCCGATGAAATCAATCAGGTTTTTTATTTCGTCTTCCAGCTGGTCTTCGGTGCAAAAAACATGGGCATCGTCTTGCGTGAAAGATCGGACTCGGAACAGTCCGTTGAGTACGCCGGACAATTCATGGCGATGGACCAGACCAAATTCTTCAGCGCGAATCGGCAGATCGCGATAAGAATGTTTTTTGGTTTTGTAGACCAACAAATTTCCCGGGCAGTTCATGGGCTTCACTGCGTAATCTTGCTCATCAATTTTAGTGAAATACATATTGTTCTGGTAATGATCCCAGTGTCCTGATTGAAGCCAAAGAGATTTATTCAAGATAATCGGAGTTTTATTTTCTTCGTAATTTCTTTTTTTCATTTCTTCGCGCATGAAGCCGACTAGCTCATTCCAAATGAGTGTTCCCTTATTATGAAAGAAAGGAAAGCCCGGACCTTCATCACGGAAGGAAAAAAGATCAAGTTCGCGGCCAAGTTTTTTGTGGTCGCGTTTTTCCGCTTCGGCCAGCATATTCAAATAATCAGCCAATTCATCCTTTGTTTCAAAAGCAGTGCCGTAAATGCGCTGAAGCATTTTGTTGTTGGAATCGCCCCGCCAATAGGCGCCGGCGATTTTCATCAGTTTGAAGTGGCCGAGTTCCTTGGTGGATTGGACATGCGGGCCGCGACAAAGATCCTCAAAATCGCCAACTTTGTAGAAAGTAACGGTGTTTTCGCTCCCACCCCCCTTCGTTCGCTTGGAGCGGACTTTGCCCCCCCTCGGGCAGGGTGGGCAAGATTCTTCACTCAAATCTCTGATTAGTTCTTCTTTGTATGGTTGGCCGGCGGTTTTTTTGAGCGCGTCGGCGATTGCCAGCTCGGATTTTTCAAACGGCAGATTTCTTTTGATAAGCTCCGCCATTTTCTTTTCTATCTTTGGCAAATCTTCTGGGGAAAAAGTTTTATCACCAAGATCAAAATCGTAATAAAAACCGTCGTCAATAGTCGGGCCAATGGCGAATTTTACATCAGGGAATAATTCTTTGACCGCGTAAGCCAGCAGATGGGAAGTGGAATGGCGGATGAGGTCTATTTTTTCATTTTGCTTTTCTTTCATATGGTTATAATTTTAAATTTTCAATTTTTAATTTACAATAAATTTTTTAATGGCGCAATTTTAAAACGACCATTTGAAAATTGTAAATTGAAAATTAAAAATTTATTTAAAAACTCCCCTCCCGAAGTGACACATTTATTATAAATAAAATATGTCTTCGGGACGAGAGTTTTGTTCTCCCGCGGTTCCACCCGGGTTTCCTTGCCTTGTCGTAGCTGTCGGAGACTAGTCCTTCGTTTTCTGCGACAAGAAAAGGCGCTTGATTTGGTCAACTTAGGGAGGATTTTTCAATCCTGCCGTCCCAATCCGGATTATCCGGGGGACAGACGGTTGGTAGCCGTCTCAATTGTTGATCTTATTATATAATGAATGTATATTTTTGCCAATATTGACAAAATTCTTTATATGTGATATAATTATATATTAGGCAATAAAACCGGTAAATTGAAGTTTAAATGGCTTATTTTAGACAATTATTTACTGGTTTCATTGGAGAAACCGGAAACGGTCTGTTGCGGCCAAGACATTGTGTCAAAATTGCAACAAGCACATAAAAAAGGAGGTATGCCATGGGAATCATGGTGAGCCACTAAGAAGAACGTACCCTGTCGGTACACAAAGAGCATGAATTGTTGCTCAGACTTGAGTCCGCTGGTTTGGTAGATGACCTCGCCCAGCGCGTTATTGACTCGCCGGAAAACGGCTTAGCCCAAAAGATCGTGAGGCTGATTGAGAACGGCGGGTTTGAGCCGACCACATCGCAGAAGCGCGCCCGGGAAATCATGGGCAGGAATTTCTTCGGTGTTGAGGAGGCAATCAAACACTTCGGAGTCAATCCGTCGCGTTCACAGCTTGCCGCCCTGGCCGAGATTCCATGGAGCGAAGAAGTGCTGGCTGCCTGTAGGGACACCCACGTCCTAGTCGCGGTACTGCCGCTTTCAATCCTTGAGATCCGAAGCAAGGCCAAGGACAAGGGGTTGTTCTATGATCAGGACTGGTACAACAGGGAAGCATTCGCGTCCGATCGCGGAGAGGCTGGTTGGCAGCTGGTTGCCAAGGCTTCGGTTGCCGATTCCACATCCAAGACCTGGGATCAACAGCAAGCCTTGCTGGCCAAAACCGATGTCACACCTTCCGCGCGTGTGATGATCTACACCATTATCGGCCACTATTTGGCCACCGGTGAACGCCTGTTTGAGCGCATCTATGTCCGGTGTTCTGACGTGGACTCGGATGGCCGCCGCGTGATCGTCGGCCGCTTCGACTCCGGGGGTCTTTACGTCTACTACGACTTGGGTGACAGCATCCGCGATCGCCTCGGCATGTCGTCCGCCCGGAAGTTTCCCGCAGCTCAGCGGAGCTGAGTGCGGGATAAGTTGAACCTTGATCCGCCGCAGGCGGATTGAAGGCTTGAACCTTTTGAATTCTTGAGTCTCCGCGTTATCCACAGTACAGTGGTACGCGCGGGGATTCTTTTTTTATTAAAAATTAAAATCATGATGTCTGGCGGTTTGTTATTGCCCACTTCGTTGATTAATAATGATTTTTCCGCTAAAATAATCGTATATGAAATACGCGATAGAAAAAATCAAAGATGACATTTTTCATCTGATCGCCGGCGCGGTCGGTGAGGAGATAGACCGCCGCCAATTGGAAATAGAGGTTCCGCCGGACGCGGAAATGGGCGATTTTGCCGTGCCCTGTTTTTATCTGGCCAAGCTTCTTCGTCGGTCGCCCAATCAGATTGCCGATGAGCTTCAGAGCAAGATTCATCCTTCCGGCAGCATCAAGTCCGTCCAGAACGTCGGGCCTTATCTGAATTTTTTTGTCAATCCGGGAGTTTTCGGAAAAAAGGTGATCGCGGAAATTATTGAAAAGAAAGAGAAATACGGCCAGCGCAAAACCGGAAAAGAAAAAATAATGCTGGAATATTCCCAGCCCAACACGCACAAGGAATTTCACATCGGCCATAGCCGTAACGCTATTTTGGGTAGCACTTTGGCGCGTCTTTTGGGCGCGGTCGGCCATAAGGTCACGCCAGTCAATTATATCGGCGACATCGGCTCGCATGTCGCCAAATGCCTGTGGGCGCTTGATAAATTTCATCAGAATGAAGAAGCGCCGAAAGAAAAGGGCAGGTACTTGGGCAAGATCTATTCCGAGGCGGTACAAAAGGTTGAGGCCAATCCGGAATACAAAAAAGAAGCGGATGAAATATTGCGAAAGCTGGAAGGCGGAGACAAAAAATGGCTGGCTCTATGGAAGAAGACGCGCCAGTGGAGTTTGGACGGCTTTGACAGCATTTACAAGATTTTGGGTTGCCGCTTTGATTATTGTTTTTATGAAAGCGAGGTGGAGAAACCGGGCAAAAAAATCGTCAGCGATCTCTTGAGCCGCGGCCTGGCGGAACATTCCGAAGGAGCGGTGATTATCAATTTGGAAAAATACAAACTGAAAAATTTTTTATTGCTCAAATCCGACGGCTCATCGCTCTATTCCACCAAAGACTTGGCGCTCGCTCAACTCAAATTCAAAAAATACAAAATTGACGAAAGCGTGGTGATCACCGATTCGCGGCAAAGTTTTTATTTCCAGCAGCTATTCAAGACTTTGGAGCTGATGGGTTTTGACAAAAAAATGATCCATGTGCCTTATGAATTCGTCACCCTAAAGGATGGAGCAATGGCGTCCCGCCAAGGCAACGTCGTGCTGTTTGATGATTTCTACCGCCAAGTGCTGGAGCGGGCGACCGAAGAAACCAAAAAACGCCACCCCGATTGGGATGAAAAAAAGGTCACTGCCACCGGCCGAAAAATCGCTTTGGCGGCTATCAAATTCAATATGCTCAAAGTCGGCAATGACAGCGTGATTGTCTTTGACATTGATGAGGCCTTGAGTTTTGACGGCTTCTCCGGGCCGTATCTGCAATATACGGTCAGCCGGATAAATAGCGTCTTTAAAAAGGCCAAAGCCGGACTCGGCGGCGAGGCGGATTATGGCAAAATGAATAGCGACATTGAGCGCGAATTGATCTTGAAGCTGGCGGATTTTCCCGAGGTCGTCGCGGCCGCGGCTCAAGATTGCCAGCCGAGCGAATTGGCTCGTTATCTGTTTGAGCTGGCGCGGCTGTTCTCTTCTTTCTATCAGACGGTGCCGATTTTGAATTCGCCGCCGGCGATTCGCAAGGCGAGACTCGCTCTTATCAAAGCGGTGAGACAGGCAACAGAAAACGGCTTGGAGATTTTGGGCATTGAGACGATGAGGGAGATGTAGATAAGTCCATAAAGTTCGTAAAGTCAAAAGTTTATAAAGTTGAAGAAAATTTGGAGTTTAACATGATATTGCCTGATTAGAACCAAAGGATTATAATAATAGATATATGAATCCCAATGGCAAAAAAATCTTGATTGCCGAGGATGAGCCGGAGCTGGCGTCAATTTTTAGCATGATGATGGATCACGCCGGTTTTAAGGTGGACATCGCCAGAAATGGCGCCGAAACAGTTGAAAAAATCAAGCGGATGAATCCCGACTTGGTGCTCTTGGATCTCTTGATGCCAGAGGTGGACGGGTATTATGTTTTGAAGTTAATAAAAAAAGACGACAAATACAAAAACATTCCTATTTACGCCTGGAGCAATCTGACTCAAAAAAATGAAATTGATCAGGCGATGAGATTGGGCGCCGATGGCTATCTGGTCAAGTCGGATTATACGCCGTCCAAGCTCTTGGAGAAGGTCAAAGAATTATTAAAAGTTAAATAATAATAAATATATTATGAAGCCAGTAGTCAATGACAGCTGTATCGGCTGTGGCAGCTGCGAAGCGGCTTGTCCGGAAGTATTCAAAGTAGACAATGGCAAGGCGCAGGTCTTGGATGCCGATTATGAAGCCAACAAAGCGAAAATAGACGAAGCAATTGCCGCTTGTCCGACTCAAGCGATTACTTGGGAGGAATAGGAAGTTATCGCGGAAAGGCGTCCATGATGGGCGTCTTTTTAGTTTGACGATGGGGAATTTTTCTGGTATATTAACCGTACAATCAATCAAAAACGTTTTATCCCGAGATCGCCGGGAAACCCTCTTTATATCTGATTAGTGATCGAAAGAGGGCGTTGCCGAAAGAAACTTATTTATAATAAGAAGTAGAATCGGCCGGGTCGGCCCGTTATCGCCATCAAATGAGCATAATTCCGAGATGGTACCGCCCGCGAGGGCTCTTGGTGGCATGTCGGTTTTTTTGTTATAATTTTTTTCCGAGCGCTAAGTATGGGTAGAAAAGGGTGAAAAATCTATCTCAACCTCCCCCTACCCCCTCCTTTCCGCCCAAGGCGGACAGGCTACCCAGGAGGGGGAACTGCTGCCCCGCCCCCACATCCGACTTTCGACTTTACAGACTTTAAAGACTTTTGACTTTATAATTACTAATCACAATAATATGTCCGAGCAAAAAAGCAATCCATTGGTGGAGCAAGAAAAAAATATCCAGCAGTTTTGGCAAGACAATAAAATTTTTGAAAAAACATTGGAAGCCACCAAGAGTGGCAAGCGGTTCAGTTTTTATGACGGGCCGCCGTTTGCCACCGGCACGCCGCATTATGGAAATATTGTCGCCAGCGTAATGAAAGACGTAGTGCCTAGATACCAGACGATGAGGGGGCGGTTTGTGGAACGGCGTTGGGGCTGGGATTGCCATGGCTTGCCGATTGAAAATATCGTGGAAGAGGAATTGAAGATAAAGAGCAAGAAGCAGATAGAGGAAGAAATCGGCGTGGACAAATTCAATGAGACCTGCCGGAGCAAAGTGCTTACTTATGCCAAAGAATGGCGGCGAGTAGTGGAGCGTCTCGGGCGGTGGGTGGACATGGACAATGACTACAAGACGATGGATAATGATTTTATGGAAAGCGTCTGGTGGGTATTCAAACAGCTTTGGGACAAAGACTTGATCTATGAAGGATATAAGTCAATGCATATTTGTCCGCGTTGCGAGACGACTTTGTCACAATCGGAAGTGACCGAGGGTTATCGGGACGTGGAAGATGTTTCGGCGACACTCAAGTTTAGATTAAAAGGTGTCCTCCCACCTCCTCTAACCCCCTCTCGGGCAGGTGGGGAAAGTCCGGTTTTTGTTTTGGCGTGGACGACAACGCCGTGGACGCTTATCGGCAATGTGGCGCTGGCGGTGGGGGAAGAGATGGAATATATATTATTTGAAATAGAAAATCACCCACTGTTTAAAGCTGGTTTTTATGTAGCATCCATAGAATTTTTTAACTCCATAGCCATGGCAGTTAGCGGTAAATTAGAAGGAATTCCCATTATTCAGGAGATTAAAAGAATAAAAGGCAAAGATTTGATCGGTTTGCAGTACGAGCCATTGTTTGATTATTATTTGGAAAAAGATTTAAAGAATAAGGAAAATCTCTATACTATTGTGACAGCGGATTTTGTGACGACCGAAGATGGCACCGGCGTGGTGCATATCGCGCCGGCTTTCGGCGAGGAAGATATGAATCTAGGCGCGGAGAAAAAACTTTCTTTTATCCAGCACGTCGGGATGGACGGCCGATTTACCGCTGAAGTGAAGGATTTTGCTGGTGAAGAAGTAAAGCCCAAAGACGATCCGACAGCGACCGACAGAAAAGTAATCGCTTTTTTGGAGAACAAGGGGTTGATTTTTCAAACGGAAAAATTCACTCATTCTTATCCGCATTGCTGGCGTTGCGATAGTCCATTACTCAACTACGCCACCTCGTCTTGGTTTGTCAAAGTGACAGACATAAAAGACAAGATGCTCAAAGAGGCTAAGGATATCAATTGGGTTCCAGCTCACATCAAAGACGGCCGGTTTGGCAATTGGCTAGAAGGCGCGCGGGACTGGTCTATTTCCCGTCAACGGTTTTGGGGATCGGTACTGCCGATTTGGGTTTGCTCCTCCTGCGGCGAGAAAAAGGTTTTCGGCTCGGTGGCAGAATTGGAAGAGGCTAGCGGACAAAAGGTGGATGACTTGCACAAGCATTATGTAGACAAGATAACTTTCAAATGCGCCACCTGTGGCGGAGAGATGAAGCGGATAAGCGATGTTTTGGATTGTTGGTTTGAATCGGGTTCAATGCCTTATGCCCAACTGCACTACCCATTTGAAAATGAAGAAAAATTTGACAGTAGTTTTCCGGCGGAATTTATCGCGGAGGGAGTGGATCAAACAAGGGCGTGGTTTTATTATTTGCATATTTTGGCGGTAGCGCTTAAGAAAAGCCGGGCTTTTGATAATGTCATCGCCAACGGCATTGTTTTGGCTGGAGACGGAAAAAAGATGAGCAAACGGCTCAAGAATTATCCGGAGCCGGATTTAATAATGGAAAAATACGGCGCCGACGCGTTAAGATATTATCTGCTGTCTTCGCCGGTGATGGCGGCGGAAAATCTCAATTTTTCCGAGGACGGCGTCAAGGAGGCATTTCAGAAAGTGGTAATGCTGGCTGGCAATATTTTGAAGTTTTATAAATTATATGAGACGGCGGAGATATCGGACAAAATTAAGGTGAGAAATATTCTGGACCAATGGCTGCTCGCCAAGCTCAATTTGTTAATCAAGGATGTCACAGTGGCGATGGATGGTTATGAATTGACGCGAGCAGTCCGGCCGATTGCTGAGTTTATTGATGAATTTTCCACTTGGTGGCTTAGGCGGTCGCGCGATCGCTTCAAAGCCGATGACACTGATGACAAGCGCGAGGCGCTTAGCGTTTTCCGGCACATGCTTTTGGAATTGTCCAAAATAATGGCGCCGTTTACGCCGTTTATTGCCGAGTATATTTATCAAGAAATTAGCGGCGGAAAGGAGTCGGTGCATTTGGAGAATTGGCCGGCAGCGGATAAAAAACTGATTGATGAAGATTTGCTATTTAGAATGGAGCAGGTGAGAAAAGTGGTGGAATTGGGCTTGGCAGTTCGGGCGGAAAAAGGCATCAAGATCCGCCAGCCGTTAAGCAGATTAAAAGTCAGAGATCAAAAAGGAAAAAAACTGGACAAAGAATTTTTAGCGCTTGTCGCCGACGAATTGAATGTTAAGGAAGTGGAGTTTGAAGTCGCCGAGGAATTGAGTGTAGAGTTGGACACCGAAATCACACCGGAGTTGCAAATTGAAGGCATGGCGCGTGAATTGGTCCGGACGATAAATGCCCGGCGGAAGAAGGACGGCCTGACCATTCAGGACAAAATTAGAGTGACGTGGGAGAGCGAAGGGGAGTTTGCCGGAAAGGTACTGACTGATGAAAAATTTATCAACGAAATCAAACAAGCGACCATTACTTCGGAGATCATCCGCGGCGGTGGGGGAGATGAAGAAGACGTCAATGGCGAGAAGATAGAAGTCAAAATTGAGAAAATATAAAATAACGGCATAGAGATGGTCCATTATTTGTCTCCGCAAGTGATATTGTTAGTTTTTGTATACGGGATAGATGCTAATAAGCAAGGTAAAATGATCAGAAAAGACAGGGGATAAGATCGGGCATTTTTACTTGACAAGATTTAATTTTTATGATAATAATAAGTTGATATCCCTTGGGGGATATGCTCTTTATACTTTTAGTTGTTTGGGGTTGGGTCTGCGAAAAAGGCGGAGGGAATCCGCTTTAAGGAAAGGAGACTGCCATGTTCCCGACTTTCAGAAAGCTTTTTGTGACGGCGTCATCGGCGGCGTCATCGATAAGGACGTTCTGGCGCCTTCGTTGGCACAGAATAATACTGCTGATGATTGTCGCGGCATCTGTCATTCTCCCCCTGCTGTTCGTCCAAAGCGGGCGAGTGGGCGTGGATGACGCGTTCATCAGTTTCCGCTTCGCCAGAAATTTGGCGGACGGCAATGGCCCGGTCTTCAATCAAGGGGAGAAAGTGGAGGGATACTCGTGTTTTCTCTACGTCCTTTTGATCGCGGCCGGGCTCAAAGCCGGAGTCAATCCGGAAAATGTGTACTGGATTGCCCTAGCCATCAATATCTTGTCGGGTGTCGGATTGGTTTTGTTTGTCTACTGGGTGGCCGCGTCATTTGGCAGGGGCTGGGCAGTACTGGCAGCCGGCCTGACGGCTCTGTGTCCGGCGATCGCCTTTTGGTCAACAACCGGCATGGAGACAGTGCCGGTTATCCTGGTGCAGGTGGCGATGGTCTTTTTTGTGGTGGCCGAGTCAGATCTGCGAGCCGAGGATGCCAGACTGTCTCCGTGGCTGGCATTGGCTTTGGCCGTTTCCATTCTGCTAAGAGCGGACGGTTTTTTGGTGCCGCTTTTGGCGGTCGCGTTCTTTTTGGCGGATGGAAAAGTCAAGCTGGCCGGCAAATGTCTGGCGGTTATCCTAGCAGTGGGCGTGCCATACTTTCTGTGGCGCTACCATTACTACGGGTATTGGTTCCCCAATACCTATTACGCCAAATTGGACGTCGGCACGGTGTCAGAGAGGATGGCTTCGGCCTATTCCTGTCTGAAGCAGGTGCTCGTTCCAACGGGTCTGTTCATGCCTATGACGGTGCTGGCCACCCTTTTTCTCTTGGCAGTCAAGAGGTCGCTACTGGCCGGTTGGGGGGAAATATCCTGGTCATTTAGGAGTTTTCTGGCGAGACTAGACAGCGTTCGTTTCGCTGTCATGTCTAATCTGGATTTTCCCCTCGTGTTCTTCGCCGCTTGGGTTGGCTATTACTTCTATATCGGCGGAGACATTGTGCCACGGGAAAGGATGCTGGTGGTGTTATTTCCAGTGGCAGTACTGACGGTAGTGAGAAAGTTGGCGGAAAACCAACCATTTATAAAGTCCTTTCTAAATGGATTGGGGCAACCCGCAGAGAATAGAGGAGATGTTGGAACGGTCTTTATTGCCTTAGTGTTGGTCTCACAGGTGGTGATTCCGACAATGTTCGGTAACTACCACTTGCCAATCAGGATGCCGTCGGTTCATCCGCTGGTATGGGTCGGTCAGATGCTGGAAGGCGCGCCCAAAGCCGAAGGATCGGCGGTTAAGACAGCCAAGCGAACCAATAATACCTGGGAAGCAGTCGGCCGTTTTATTGCCGAGGAGTTTCCGGGGAATTGTTACGCAGTGGACGGGGCGGGAAACCTCTCGTACTGGGGTTATCCTAATCCGGTGATTGATATGCTAGGGTTGTGTGATGAGAATATCGCGCACAGCATCACATTCAACGCTTTTGCCCCGGGCCATTGCAAGACGGCCCATTGGGAGTACATCAAGGAGCGGAGTCCAAACTTGATCGTGGGTTTTGTGACTCCCAACCCAGATGATGAGATCAAAATAATGATGCCGAATTATGAGGAGAAGCAGTGGAGGGAAGATTACAATCTTTCTTATCTGGCTTTACCTTACAGCGACATCATTATTCCAGTTGGTGAAAAAACCTCGGCAGAAGTCGCCGCGGTATTGAAGTCTTCGCCAACTGGAGGCAGAATTGTCGGTGTTTTCTGTCGGAAGGATGTTGTCCTTCCGGTGGATGACAGTAAGTTGGCCGCAGCGAAGTAATCCCGAGCCATGGGATTAGCGAGGGTAGAAGTGTGAAATTGAGCACGCTTTTGCCCTCTTTTTTTGTCCGTGATTTTGTTGTAAAATAACGTCATTCTTATGTCTGATCAAACTGCCAACCCCGAACTTCTCGCGCCGGCGGGCTCGCCTCGCCAAAGCGTCTTATCCAACCCCGAACTTCTCGCGCCGGCGGGCTCGCCTCGCCAAAGCGTCTTATCCAACCCCGAACTTCTCGCGCCGGCGGGCTCGCCTCGCCAAAGCGTTTTATCCAACCCCGAACTTCTCGCGCCGGCGGGAAGTCTTGAGAAATTGAAATACGCCCTCGCTTATGGCGCAGACGCGGTTTATTTTGGCTTGCCGGCTTTTTCCTTGCGAGCCAAGACAGATTTTAATGCTAAAGACATGGCGGCGGCGGTAAAATATGCTCATCAATTGAAGAAAAAAGTTTATGTGACAATTAATATTTTTGCCCACAACAGGCACATCAAAGATCTGCCGCGGCATTTAAAACAATTAGAAAAAATAAATCCCGATGCGGTGATAATTTCCGATCCGGGCGTACTGCTACTAGTCAAAAGAAATGCGCCAGGCATTCCTATTCATCTTTCCACTCAGATGAATACGCTCAACGGCGAAGCAGTAAAATTTTGGCAAAAGCAGGGAGTGAGAAGAATTATTCTCGGTCGCGAAGCGACATTGGCAGACATCAGAGAAATCCACCGAGCCGCGCCGAAAATGGAATTAGAGGTTTTTGTCCATGGCGCGATGTGCGTGAGTTATAGCGGCCGGTGTTATTTGTCCGCTTGGCTCAACAACCGTAGCGCCAATCTGGGAGAATGTACTCAGCCGTGCCGCTGGGAGTATAAAGTTTATCTGGAAGAACGCTTACGTCCCGGACAAATGATTCCCGTGGAAGCCGATGACAAAGGAACTTATATTATGAATTCCAAGGATTTATGTTTGATTGATTATTTAAAAGATTTGAAAAACGCCGGCGTCAGCTCATTCAAGATTGAGGGTCGGACCAAAAGCATTTATTATCTAGCAGTAGTTGTAAAGGCATATCGCCGAGCGATTGACAGCGGATTCAGTTCATTGGAAATAAAGAAGATGAAATCAGAACTTGGTAAAATAGATAATCGCGGCTATACCATAGGGTTTTTGTTGGGCAGTAAAGACGAGGAAAAATCGCGTCAGGAATTTGGGACCGCCAAGGCGAACTGCGTTTGGGATTTTGTCGGGCAGACGGTGAAACCGAAAAGGGAAAAACGTAAAATGCAAAATGAAAAAAGTAAAGCGCAAAACGAAAAATGCAAAATGCAAAATAAAAAATCAGAAATCCAAACTATTCGTATCAGAGTTCACAATACCTTGAAGGCGGGAGATGATATTGGGTTGGTAACTCCGGAGAATTGTTATAAAATGAAAGTAGCGGAACTGCGCAATAAAAAGGGGAATGCCGTCAAGGAGGCCCACGGCGGCACGGACGAAATTTTCATGTTGGCAGTGCCGGCCGGATGGAAATTCGGTGAGAGAGATGTAATAAGGAAGATGGTCGGTAATCAGTAATTAGTGATTAATATATTATGATTAGTTATTTGAGGGGACAAATCAGGCACAAAACTGTCATTCCCAAGAAGGATAATTTTGTCGTGGTTGATATCGGCGGCGTGGGATATAAAGTTTTTGTTCTGGACAAATTTATCAATGAGATAAAAATCGGCGAGGAGATTGAGCTTTATGTTTACACCCAAGTAGCGGAGACGGTTTTGGATTTATATGGCTTTAAAACGCAGGAGGAGCTTAATTTTTTTGAGATATTGATTTCCATTTCCGGTGTTGGTCCAAAAAGTGCGTTGAATATTTTACAGAAAGCCAAAATAGAAGACTTAAGGACAGCAGCTTCTTCCGGCAGTGCCGATATTTTGAGTAAAGTGTCCGGCATTGGACCGAAGACAGCGGAAAAAATCGTTTCCGGCCTCAAAGATAAAATTGGCGGATTGGACGGCGTGACGGCCGAGTGGAATGACGGTTTTGGCGACGCTTTGGAGGCATTAGTCGGATTGGGATATAGCGCCAGCCAGGCGCGAGACGCTTTGGCCAGATGCCAAAGCCAGGATTCCGGCGAAAAGGTCAAAGAGGCGTTGAAATATTTGGCCGGCGGAAAATAATTTTTATATTGCCATATTTATCACCATGAAGTCGTTGATTAAAAAAATAATTCCCAAGTCGTTCCTCGGCCAATACCATAAGTTGTTGGCAATTTTGGCTGACATTTTTTACGGCCGACCGTCGGGAAGGATGATTGTAATAGGTGTCACTGGTACCAACGGCAAATCCACAACAACCTTGCTTGTTGCCAAGATTTTGGAAGAAGCGGGATTTAAAGTCGGCGCTACTTCTACAGCGATGTTTAAAGTGGCGGATCGCGAGTGGCTCAATAACAAGAAAATGACGATGCTGGGACGCTTTGCCTTGGAGAAGCTACTTCAAGACATGGTTCGCGCCGACTGCCGCTACGCTGTAGTAGAGACATCATCGGAGGGTATCAAGCAATATCGCCATCGCGGCATAAATTACGATGTTGCGATTTTCACCAACTTGACGCCGGAACATATTGAATCGCATGGCAGTTTCGCCAATTATAAAAAGGCCAAATTGGAATTATTCGCGCGGCTGGCAAAATTAAAAAAGAAAAAACTCGCTGACCAAATGATCTCCAAAACGATCATTGCCAATATTGATGATGAACATGGCACTGATTTTTTGAGTTTTCCAGTTGACCGGAAAATCGCTTTCGGCATAGCCAATCAGCAAGCGGAAATAAAAGCGGAAAATATTTCGTTTTCCGAGTCTGGCGTATCTTTTGATTGCGGCGGAGAGAGGTTTGAACTAAAATTATTCGGGAAATTCAATGTTTACAATTGTTTGGCGGCGATTGCCGCGGCTCAGTCGCAAGGAATCGGCCTTGATGTCTGTCGGCAGGCGCTTCAAAAAGTCGTTAGCGTTCCTGGCCGGATGGAATTTGTTGAGGCGGGGCAGGATTTCAAAGTTTTGGTTGATTATGCGCCAGAGCCGGAGAGTATGAGGCAGTTGTATCAAACAATCAGGGATCACAAAATGGCGGCGTCGGGGAAGATAATCCATTTGCTCGGTTCTTGCGGTGGCGGCCGGGACAAGAGTCGGCGGCCGGTGTTGGGACGACTAGCAGCAGAATATGCCGATATTGTTATTGTCACCAATGAGGATCCGTATGACGACGATCCGGCGGAAATAATCGATCAGGTTGCCGCCGGCGCCATGGCGGCAGGAAAAATTCTGGACAAAAATTTATTTAAAGTTTTGGATCGGCGTGAGGCAATAGAAAGGGCAGTTGAACTGGCCAGAGAAGGAGACTTAGTGCTGCTGACTGGCAAAGGATGTGAGCAGGCGATTTGCGTGGCCGATGGGAAGAAAATTTCTTGGGACGAGCGGGAGGAGGTAAAGAAAGCCATAAAAAACAGGGAGATGCGATAAATCGCGTTTTTACGATGGCATATTTTTATTGGGTGTGCTTGTGGATAACTTGTTTATCAAATTTTTTATATTTTCATTAAATTTTATCATAAAATCCATAATTTAAAGATTATTTTTCTGAATATTTGGCTAAATTTAGCAAAATATGTAGAAATAATCACTGTTCTCTTGATTGTTTATTTTTTTTGTGGTAAGGTTCGTCTGTTGAATATTTTTCTCTTGACTTTTTTGGATTCTTTGTGTTAATATAACAATATCTACAAAAATCCAATAAATCTGGAGTATTTTGAGAACTGCGGCTAAGCCCCAAAGTAATACAAAAGGGGCGGAGATATTATAAATTAGCCTTATAGTATCCAGTGTCCAAGCAAAACACAATTTATTCTTAAATAAACTCATTTCTTATTTTTCCCGCCCATAAGGAAGGAAAAAACGGGAAAAAACAAGCGAAATGAGGGTTTTTTATGTCTCAAAACAACAAAAAGAACAATTTGGTTGATTTTGGAGAAAGAAAAAGCTTCTCCAACATCGAAAAGATGGTCGATCTTCCCGATTTGATTGAGTTGCAAAAGAGGTCTTATGATTGGTTTTGGCGGGAGGGAATAAAAGAGCTGTTTGATGAGATTTCTCCCATCGCCGATTTCATCGGACGTGATTTGGAATTGTCATTCGGCGAATTTTTTTTGGACGAGCCGAAATTTGACGAGGTGACCAGCCGGGAAAAGAATATCACTTATGAAGCGCCGCTTCGGGTCAATGTCAAATTGGTCAATAAAAAGACTGGCCAGGAAATAGAGCAAGAAATTTATCTCGGTGATTTTCCGGTAATGACCGAACGAGGAACATTTATCATTAACGGCATTGAGCGGGTGGTGGTATCCCAGTTGATCAGATCGGCTGGTGTTTTTTTTACCAGTCAGCCGTCCGGTGGCCGCAATGTCTATGGCGCGAAAGTCATTCCCAATCGCGGTTCATGGCTGGAATTTGAGACCGACGGCAATAATGTCATTTGGGTGAAAATAGATCGCAAGAGAAAAGTGGCCGCTACCGCCTTATTGCGAGCGTTCGGATTTTCTGCCGACGATGAAATCAGAGAATTATTCAAAGATATTGATACCAATCCGGAACGGAAATACATTGAAGCGACCATTGCCAAAGATTCAGCCAAAAACGAAGCAGAAGGATTGATTGAAGTATACAAGAGAATCCGGCCGGGCGATTTGGCCACGCCGGATAATGCCAAACAGCTGATTGATAACATGTTTTTCAATTTTTCCCGTTATGATTTTGACCGCGTCGGCCGTTACAAACTGAACCAGCGCTTCGGTCAAGAGTTGCCGATTAGCAAAGAGACCAGAGTTTTACTCAAAGAAGATATCGTCAACATTTTGAAGAAAGTCATTGAGTATAATAACAATCAGGAAGAAGCTGATGACATTGATCATTTGGGCAATCGCCGTATCCGGGCAGTTGGCGAATTGGTGCAAAATAAATTCCGCATCGGTTTGGCGAGAATGGAAAGAATCATCAAGGACAGAATGAGCACTTTGGATATCACCAGCTTGACGCCGAGCAAACTCATCAATGCTCGTCCGGTCATCAGCGCGGTGAAAGAATTTTTCATGTCCAGCCAATTGTCGCAGTTTATGGATCAGGTTAACCCGCTTGCCGAATTGGAACACAAGCGAAGATTGTCGGCAATGGGTCCGGGCGGCTTGTCTAGAGATCGCGCCGGCTTTGAAGTGCGCGATGTTCATCAGACTCACTACGGCCGCATTTGTCCGATCGCGACGCCGGAAGGACCGAATATCGGTCTAGTCGGCCATTTGGCGTCATTTGCCAAAGTCAATGATTATGGCTTTATTGAAAGCCCGTTCTATAAAGTGGCCAAAGAAAATGGCAAGGCAAAAGTGACCAATGAAATCGTGTATCTGGATGCGTTTGAGGAAAATCAGGTTACCACCACTCCGTTTACCACCAAGCTGGATAAAGACGGATATTTTTTGGAAGAAAAAATAGAAGCCCGGGTCAAGCTGAATCCGACCATTACCAATTCGGAAAATGTTGATTATATGGATGTGGCGCCGAATCAGATCGTGTCGGTCGCGACTTCGCTCGTGCCCTTTTTGGAGCACGATGACGCGGTCCGCGCTTTGATGGGCACCAACATGCAACGCCAAGCGGTATCTTGCATCAATCCGGAAGCGCCGTTTGTCGGCACCGGCGTGGAAGGCCGGGCGGCTTATGATTCAGGGCATTTGGTGATTGCCAAACAGGATGGCGAAGTCATCGCGCTTAGCGGCGACAAGATTGAAGTACTCAATAAAGACAAAAGAATAGATATTTATCGGTTGAATAAATTCCTCCGTTCTAACTCTTCCACCTGCATCAATCAGAAACCAATCGTCAAAAAAGGACAGAAAGTGAAAAAGGGCGATGTATTGGCCGATGGTCCGGCGACGGACAAGGGAGAGCTGGCGCTTGGCAAGAATATTTTGGTCGCGTTTATGCCGTGGCAGGGATACAACTATGAAGACGCGATTATTATTTCCGAACGATTAATTCAGCAAGATCGCTATTCTTCCATTCATATTGAAAATTACGTTTGCGAGGTGCGCGAGACCAAACTCGGTCCGGAGGTTGTCACGGCGGATATTCCGAATGTTTCGGAAGAAAAATTAAAAGATTTGGACGAAGAGGGCATCGTCAGAATCGGCGCCAATGTCCGTTCCGGCGATATCCTGGTAGGCAAGATCACGCCCAAAGGCGAAACCGAATTGTCGGCGGAAGAAAAGCTTTTGCGCGCCATTTTCGGCGAGAAAGCCAGAGATGTCCGCGACTCTTCTTTGTATTTGGAACACGGTTCTTCCGGCAAAGTAATTGACATTAAAATATTTTCCCGCGAGAACGGCGATAAATTGACTTCCGGCATGATCAAGATGATTCAGGTGACAGTCGCTTCTTTGCGCAAAATTCAAATCGGCGACAAGATGGCCGGCCGCCATGGCAACAAGGGTGTTATTTCCCGCGTGGTGCCGGTGGAAGATTTGCCGCATTTGGCCGACGGCATGCCGGTCGACATTATTTTGTCTCCTTTGGGCGTTGTTTCTCGTATGAATTTGGGACAAATTCTGGAGACTCATCTCGGCTTGGCGGCAAAGAATTTGAATTATAAGGTAGTCACTCCGTCTTTCAATGGCATTCATGAAGATACTATTCGCGAAGAATTGGAGCGAGCCGGTTTTTCTCGCGACGGCCGAATTCAGCTTTACGATGGTCGGACCGGAAATTCTTTTGACAACAAGAGCACGGTCGGCTATATCTATATGCTCAAATTGAATCATTTGGTTGAAGATAAGATTCATCAAAGATCTATCGGCCCGTATTCTTTGATTACTCAACAGCCGTTGGGAGGCAAGGCGCAATTCGGCGGACAAAGATTCGGCGAAATGGAAGTTTGGGCGCTGGAAGCTTATGGCGCCGCGCATACTTTGCAAGAAATTCTGACTATCAAATCCGATGACGTGGTCGGCCGGTCCAAGACTTATGAAGCGATTATCAAGGGCGAGCCGATTGTCAATTTGAACGTCCCGGAGAGCTTTAATGTCTTGGTGCGCGAGCTTAAAGGCTTGTCCCTTAATGTTGAACTGTTGGATGAGAACGGCAATATCGTTGACAATTCCATTATAGAGGAGAAATCGGAAGAAAAAACCAGAGAAGCTCGGGAAGAATAAAATTATTAATCAATTTTCATATGGCCCCTAGTCAAGAAACAAGCAATCTGATTTTTGAAGCGATAAAACTTCGGCTGGCCTCGCCGGACGACATTCATAATTGGTCGCATGGCGAAGTCACCAAGCCGGAAACAATCAACTATCGGACGCAGAAGCCGGAAAAAGACGGTTTGTTTTGCGAACGCATTTTTGGTCCGGTCAAGGATTGGGAGTGTTATTGCGGCAAGTACAAAAAAATAAGATATAAGGGCATTGTTTGCGATAAATGCGGCGTGGAAGTGACCAGAGCGGTGGTTCGTCGGGAAAGAATGGGGCATATTGATTTGGCGGCGCCGGTTTCTCACATTTGGTTTTTGCGGGGCGTTCCTTCTCGGATCGGTCTGGCGTTGGATTTATCTGTCCAATCACTGGAAAAGGTGGCTTATTTCGCCAGTTTTATTATCACCAAAGTCGATGAAGATTTAAAAAAGCAGACACTGGATCAAATTAAGGCGGAATACAAGCAATATCGCAAACAAATAGAAACCGATTATAATCGCAAGATTGACAAACACAAAGAAGATCACAAGGATGCGGCTGACAGCGATCCGGCAATCGTGGAGATGGTGCGGCAAAAAGAGGAAAAGTTGGGAGAGCTGGAAAACACCATGACTTTTGCCGAGTCCGAGCTCAAAGAGCTTAAGCCCCTCAAGATAATTTCCGAGCATGTTTTTCATGATTTGTCTTTGAAATACGGCCATATTTTTGAAGCTAACACCGGCGCGGAAGCGATTCGTGATTTGATGGCGAACATTGATTTGGAAAAGACAGTCAAAGAATTGGAGGAGCAGATCACGGAAGCGACCGGAGCAAAAAAAGAGAGGCTTATCCGGCGAGCCAAGTTTTTCAATCAATTGATCAAAAATAATATCCGGCCGGAGTGGATGGTTTTGACGGCTGTTCCGGTAATTCCGCCGGATTTGCGACCGATGGTGCCGCTTGATGGCGGCCGTTTTGCCACCTCTGATCTTAATGATTTGTATCGGCGGGTGATTAATCGCAATAATCGCTTGAAGCAATTGTTGGATTTGAACGCGCCGGAAGTCATTACTCGCAACGAAAAAAGAATGCTCCAGGAAGCGGTTGATGCTTTGATTGACAATAATGCCCGCCATGGCAAGACAGTGGTTGCTTCCACCGGCCAGAAGCGGATGTTAAAGAGTATTGCCGATATGCTCAAAGGCAAGCAGGGCCGTTTCCGCCAAAATTTGCTCGGCAAGAGAATTGATTATTCCGGCCGCAGCGTTATTGTCGTTGGTCCGAATTTGAAAATAGACGAATGCGGACTGCCGAAGATAATGGCGTTGGAATTATTCAAGCCGTTTATTATTTCCAAGCTCATCAAGCGAGGCACGGTGCACAATGTCCGCAGCGCCAATCGCTATATTGAAGCGGGCCACAATGAAATCTGGGATATTTTGGAAGAAGTAGTTACTGGCGCTTATGTTTTGCTCAACCGCGCTCCGACCCTGCATCGTCTCGGTATTCAGGCATTTAAGCCGATCTTGATAGAAGGCAAGGCCATTCAGGTCCACCCGCTCGTCTGTAGCGCGTTTAATGCCGACTTTGACGGCGATCAAATGGCCGTTCATGTCCCGCTCACAGAAGGCGCGGTCAGAGAGGCGCGTGAACTAATGTTATCGCGGCACAATTTGCTCAAGCCGGCGCACGGCCAGCCGATCGTTACGCCGAACCAGGATATCGTCTGGGGTTGTTATTATTTGACTACAGTCAAAGAGCCAAAAAATTTGCGATCATTCTCTTCGGTCAATGAAGCGTTGCTAGCCAAGGATCGCGGCATTATCAGCATCCAAGATAAAATCAAGATTTTATATTCAAAAAAGAAAAGTAAGAAAGCCAAGCCGGAACTAATGGAAACGACATTGGGCATGATAGTTTTCAATTCGGTTTTGCCTGAAGAATACGATTTTATCAATTATCGGGTCGGCAAAAAGGAACTGGGAAAAATTTTGGGCGACATTCTGTATAAATTCGGTCCGGAGACGACAGTTGATATTTTGGACAATTTGAAAGTCATCGGATTTAAGCATTTGACCGGTTCGGCCCAGTCTTTGGGCATGGATGATTTGAAAGAAGTGGAAGGACGCGAGGATTTGATCGACGCCGGCAACAAAGATCTTAATTCCATTGAGCAGCAATACCAAATGGGTCTTTTGACTGACGATGAGCGCCACGAAAAAATCGTGGAAATGTGGCTCGGCGTCAATAATAAGATTCTTGGTCGGGTCAAAAACACTCTTCAAGAAGGCAACTCTGTTCTGTCCATGATTGACTCCGGTGCCCGCGGATCGTGGGGACAATTAAACCAGATGATCGGCATGAAAGGCCCGGTGGTTAATCCGGCTTATGAAGTCATAGAATTGCCGGTCAAAGGCAATTTCAAGAAAGGATTCAATGTGTTGGAGTTTTTCATTTCTACTCACGGCACTCGCAAAGGTCTGACTGATACCGCGTTGCGTACTTCGTCAGCCGGTTATCTTACCCGGAGACTGGTGGATGTTGCTCAAGATATGGTAATTAACGAAGAGGACTGCAAAGACAAGGATGGCCTTTTATTGACCAAGCAGGAGAGCGAAGTCATGGGTGAGAATCTGGTTGATCGGATTATGGGACGCTATATCGTCAAAGATATTATTCATCCTAAGACTGGCAAAACACTGGTTGAGGCCGGCGAGCTCATCACTGAAGAGATAGCCAAAAAATTGCGGGAAGTGGATATAACCGAAACTACCATTAGATCAGTCCTAAGTTGCAAGAACATCCGTGGC
Organism: uncultured Gammaproteobacteria bacterium; assembly: GCA_964536975.1. Lineage (GTDB taxonomy): Bacteria > Patescibacteriota > Patescibacteriia > 2-01-FULL-39-33 > 2-01-FULL-39-33 > JAKQDP01. The sequence goes on along the minus strand of CAZHYS010000012.1, from coordinate 1,624 downwards.
GTTTGTCAGAAATGCTATGGTTATGATTTGGCTTATAATAAATTGGTCAAGATGGGTACAGCGGTCGGCATTATTGCCGCCCAAAGCGTCGGCGAGCCGGGTACCCAGCTCACTATGAGAACATTCCACACCGGCGGCGTGGCCTCGGAAGGAGACATCACTCAAGGTTTGCCGCGGGTGGAAGAAATTTTTGAAGCTCGTTCGCCGAAAATCAAAGCGATTGTCTCCGATGTTGCCGGTACCGTTAAAATAAAAGACGGCAAACGGGAAATTAGAAATGAAGCAGGAAAAATTATCGCCACTTCCGGCAAGCAGAGAGTGCTGGAAATAGTTTATGATCGCCAAGCGGAAAATAAAGTGTCTTTTCCGGTAGAAAAGAAAGAAATTAAATTGGCAGTTAAGGATGGCCAGAAGGTTAAAGTGGGACAAGTATTGTTTACCTATGGCCAGGAAAAGGCGGTTAGCAATATTGATGGCGAAGTCAAAGTGGAGGATAATGGAGTGCTGCTTATCGGTCAGGAGTTGTCGGCCAAGGAACTGATTGTCCCTAGCGCTCGCTCTTTACTGGTGAAAGATGGCGATAGAGTGGAAGTCGGCGATCAATTGACTGAAGGCAGCCTAGATCTCCATCAAATCTATCAGCTGAAAGGACAGGAATTCACGCAAAAGTACATCATGCGGGAGATTCAGCATATCTACTCTTCCCAAGGCCAAAAGCTCAACGACAAGCATGTGGAAATAATTGTTCGTCAGATTTTCTCCAAAGTGTATGTCAAGGATTCTGGCGATAGTGATCTTATGCCGGGCGAAGTTGTTGAATATGTTGACGTTGTCAGGGCCAATAAAGATTTGAAGAAAGAAAAGAAAAAAGAAGCCGAATTTGAAAGATTGCTTCTTGGCATTACGAAGGTGTCGCTGTCTACTCGCAGCTGGCTGGCAGCAGCGTCTTTTCAGGAGACGGCCAAGGTGCTTATTGACGCGTCAGTCACTGGCAAGACAGATGATCTCTCTGGCCTCAAAGAAAATATTATCATCGGTCGTCTAATTCCGGCCGGTACTGGCTTCAAAAAAGAAGGCAAGAGATAGAAAGGCAAAGACTTAGTTTAGAATAGAAAAGAGCGGATAAATTTCCGCTCTTTTTAGTATTAATTATTGGTTAAATTTAGCCGAAAAGTAGCTTATTAATAGGACATAAGAGGACATAGAAAGATATAGTTATAAATAAGAGATATCTACTTGACACAAGAGGACATTTTTTGATATTCTAAATATAGATCCACAAGTCATTGTGGATAAATATTCAACTGAAAATATGGCAGATTATGATCTGCTAACGATGGAACAAGTTGCCAAGCGTCTTGGGGTTTCCCGCAAGACTGTTTATCGTTGGGTTGATTCCGGCGAATTGCCGGTCAGTTCGGTGGGTCGCAGGACCTACCGAATTTTTGAACGTGATTTTATTCGCTTTGTTTATTCGCGGCGAATTAATAAAAAAAGAAAATAAACAATAGATAATGTTGCGTCGGATTAAACAACTTAGAAGATTGAAGATGATGGAAGCTTTTCCGGCTTTACTATTGCTTGTCGTGCCCATTATAATCTTGGCTGCCTGGGTGGCCTTTGA
>CAZHYS010000011.1:0-28107 GCA_964536975.1 uncultured Gammaproteobacteria bacterium | reverse complement strand
AATGACACGCTGGCCATTTTTGATGTTTCCGATCCCGATAATATTGTTGCCAAAGGGACGACTATCGCTTGGCTTGATAATCCGACCAGTGTTTTTGTTCTCGGTCGTTTCGCCTATGTTGCCAGCGGTAATAACGACACCTTAGCGATGTTTGATGTTGCTAATCCGGATTCTATTCATTCTTACTCAAGCACAACAAGCGCTAATTTGGATAATCCGAGCGATGTTTTTGTATCAGGGGGATATATTTATGTCGCGAATAAAGATAATAATCGATTAGCAATTTTTGACGATTCTTATTTTATAGTAAGTCGGGGGTATATTGACACGGGACTCAATTCGCCTTCGGCTTTGGCGATTTCCGCCGGAAACGCCTATTTGGCCAGTACGGGTAATAATAGTTTTGTTGTTTTTAAATTAAATTATTTGAAGACCCCGGCTGTTATCACCGGCGAAGCGAGCATTGATGATTTGCAAGTTTATAATCAAGCCACCATCTACAATGATTTGTTCGTTAGTGGTGGTTTAACTGTCGGGTCGGCGGCTTATTTTCATGATGATGTAAAGGTTAGCGGCAGTTCTTATTTTGGCAGTTATTTGGGCATCGGCACTTCCAGTCCGAGCTATTTATTGGATATTTATCGCGGCTCTGGCGGGGCTGGTTTATTAAGAGTGGCCACTTCTACCGACAGTGATATTTTTGTCATAGAAGGAAATGGCAATATCGGAGTTTCTACTACGACGCCGGCGGAAAAGTTAGTTATTGATGGGGGATTAAGAGTCGGCTATACCACCGGTACTAATATCGGAACAATCAGGTGGAGTGGCACTGATTTTGAGGGTTATGCCGGATTGGAGTGGGTTAGTCTGACTGCTTCATCAACACTATGGTCAAGAAATGGGAATGATTTGTATCATTCTTCTGGTAATGTAGGAATTGGCATTTCTAGTCCGGCGGCCGCTCTTCATATTGCCGGTGACGGGGTGGGCGATTATGACAGTCCTGATCTTTGGGTCGGCTCGGTAGAAGGGAATATCCGGCTTGGCGGCCAAGATACTGATTCAGGATTTCAAATTTATACCGATAGCAACAATTATCCGCATCAGCTGGTCGTTCGAGCCGAATTGGATCCCGACGCGGCCGATTATGAACTTTTTTCTGTCCGCGGTTCCGGGGGGACAGAGCGATTCTCTGTGATTAGCGCCGGTTCAGCTGGTTATGCCAGCCAGTTCTATGGCAGTTTAGCGGTTGGCGCGGCCGGAGATAACAGCCCGACTGTCGGACATATTAATTTAGGCGCTGGTACGGCTGGCGACCTGTATGTTTCGGATGATGTGGAAATTGACGGTCAATTATATGTAGACGGCACTGGCAGTAGTTATTTTGCCGGTAATTTATTGGTTGCTACAACCACGCCAACCACTAGTCGTCTGGCGGTTCAAAAGACGAGCAGTGTTGCCAACGATACTGATCAGCGAGTCCTCAATCTTAACTTAGCTTTAAGCGGGGATGACACCTCAGTTAATACCGTTAATTATGGCATTAATTTGAATGTTAGCGATTCAGGAAAAATGACTACCAGTGGTTCATTAACCAATGATTTATACGGCATTAATATAAGCGTTAATAATTCCGGGGCTACCAGCGGTACCAATACTCAAAATAATTATGGATTTTATGGCAAATCCTCAAGTTCGGGTAGCGTTACAGGTGAGACTATTCTTCGTAATAATTTTGGTCTTTATGGTTTGGCCAATGGCAATACTAACGGCATCACTTATAACTATGGCGTTTATGGATATGCCAGTGGTGGTGATGTCAATTATGGCGTCTATGCGTTGGCCGATGGCACAACCGGTACGAATTATGCCTTATATGCTGCCGCCAGTGGAGCGACTGGCACTAATTATGCCGGGTATTTTGTCGGCACCGATGGTGTTGACGCGGTAATTTATATTGAAAATACCACCTCCAATAATAGCATTCTTGATGATTCTGGCGCCAAATTGACTGCTGGCGGTGTTTGGACCAATGCTTCGTCAAGAGAGTATAAGGAGAATTTTTTTGCCATTGATCCTCAAGGGGCATTAACGAAAATAAGCCAATTAGAGCTATTTGAATACAATTATATTGCTGAAGATGATCATATTCGTCACTTCGGCGTGATGGCGGAAGATTGGTACGCCGCTTTTGGTCTTGGCGACAATAAAACGATTGCCGCGCAAGACGCGGCCATGATTGCTTTGTTGGGGATTCAGGGTTTATCCGATGTTATTGATCCATTGATTGCGGCCACAACTACGCCTATTCAGGTCATTGACAACCCTGAATTATCAGTCAATACCCTGACAGTTGGTGAAGCGGCGACTTTTTACGGCACGATTTATATCCATGGTGAGGCTGGCTTTCGAGGCAAGGTGGTTTTTGAAGATGACGTAGAGATAGAGGGTAAACTTTATGTCAGCGGCGATCAAGCGGGCACAGCGATTATTTTAGCCGGCGCTACCAGCACCACAGTAGAATTTTCTTCTGCTTATCAGGGTACGCCGAAGGTGTTTGCCACCCCTCAAAGCGAATTACTTGGCAGCAGTTATTGGATTACCAATCAAACCGAATCTTCATTTACCGTCGTATTGTCTCAATCCTTGTCTCAAGATATGTCTTTTGACTGGGCGGCAATAGGCGCGCTTATTAGCGACAATAAAGAGGAGACGACTCCTGATGTTGCGGGTGTCCAGGAGGAACTGGTATTTGGTTGTACCGATGGATCGGCCTCTAATTTCAGTATTGAAGCCACCGATAATGATGGTTCTTGCGAGTACCTTGATTCGGCCATCGGCATGCCCGAAGCCACCCCTACCGCCACTTCTACTCAACCCTAACACGTTATTTTTCAATGGTTATTTCCATGGGAGGGCTTGATTCGCCAAAAGCACCAATTGCTGGATGAAATAATTGCCAACGGCAAACCACAAGTCCGGAATAATCCGGTATTATTTGGTTGAAAGTGAAGACAACATCCTCGCCCGGTTTCACTGATTTTGTCAATTCCATAACCAATGATTTGTCATAGGCATAAATCATTTTAATTCCATCTTCCGGTCGCCAGACCTCTGTGCCGGTATTTTTCATTTTTATCCAAGCAGTTGCCGCTTGGCCGGAAATCATCTTCGCCGGCACGCCTTGATCAATAAACTTGGAGTCGTATTTCAATTGCACTAATTTGCTATCGCCATTAGCATAAATCGGCGTTTGATTTTTCTCATCAAGCCAGTAGGTGACGTTGCCGATTTTCATAATCGGATCTTTTATTTTGCCAATTGACAGTCCAAGCAATTTATCGTTAGCGGTAATAAGCATCACCTTTTTATCCTGAAGAGGGTAGAAAATTTTTTGATATGCTCTTGCTTCCGGCGACAAGGAATCAACGGAGAAGCCACTTTTATTCGCCCAGTCAATAAATTTTCTGACTTCTGGTGAAATATAGCGGATTTGACTGCGGACGTCATAAAAAGGAGTGCCATACCAAGAAGAGTGATAAATGAAAATTGGCGGGTAGGTCAGGGTTGCCAAGAAGATCAAAATTCCGAAAATTACCGTAGTGAATTTTCTGTGATCAGCGGCAATAATTTCCACTCCCTTGGCAATGACGACACTGGCCGGGAAGATTATAAATTCTGTCGTTCGAAACGGGTCAATCGGCATATTGATAAGTTTTTTATCCAAAAGAAGATAGGGAATAACAATCAGCCAGGGCAACAAGTAGCAAGCCGATAACAGGACAAATCGTTCGGTGATCCCGTCTTGGTAATAGTAGAGGCCGATATAGAATAAAGCGAAAAAAATCGCCAATGACAGCCAGATTTGCAGAGGGTATAATAAAGGACTGACTGAGCCAGAGATTGCCAATAAAATCAAGAAAAACAATAGGCCGATTATTTTTTTTTTATTACCAAGCCAAGTTAGTTTGGTTTTTATTATTAGCAGCATTGCCATAATCATGATAACAGCAGTCATCAGCCATAAATAGCCGGATAGTTTCAGCGGAGCGATTGATAATCTAACACCCAAAGGAAAAAAGGTGATCCAGTAAATTAATGTCAGAACGATTAATATCGCAGTGATAATTCGATATGATTTTTTTTCGGTTCGGTCTTTGATAAAAACAATATTAAATCCGGCAAGCCAGATTAGCAGCATGATGGTTGACCAGTGATGACTGGCAACCATTAGCAATATGGCGATTAAGGTAGTCAGCCAGAGCTTCCAATTTTTCCCTCTACCAAGGCGATCAGACAGGTAGATTATCAAACCAAAAAAGAAAAGTCCCATAGTTTCTCTAACCGGCTGGGCGCTCCAGTGAATGTGGGGAATCCAGAGAGAAATCAGAAATATCGCCAAACGGCTCTGGATGGGTGAGACATATCGTCTTACAAATAGATAAAAAAATAATATTCCCAGAACCGAGAATATTTGCGGAATAAACAAAAACAGTTTTAAAGCTGGCAAGCCGGTTTTTGAAAGGAAAAAAATAAGCAGATGAAGAACAGGAAAAGAACCGAAGTTTAAATCTTGATCGCTGAAATTTATTTGGTTGTTTTCCAAAAGATATTTGACTTGTCCGAAATCAAGAATGCCATCCTCGGTAAAGGGAATGGGATAGCCAAATAAGTAAGGCAATATTCTTAGAAAATAAGCAAAGAGAATGATCGTGGCAATAAGTAGTAGCTCCTTTTTCTTTGGAAAATTAATCATTTTTTGATTTGGCTGATTCAATACTTGAAATAATTCGCGGCCGATTGGCAAACATTAATCTAAGATGCCGCCAGCCATCGGCCAGTGGTCTTAATTTTGATCGGCCAAGCCGACGATGGTAGGGAATGGGTAGCTCTTTGATACGTAACTTTTGTTTCATCGCCGCGATTATCATTTCGGAAGCGAATTCCATGCCGGTGCTTTTGAGCCTTAGCGTTTGCAGCGTCTCGCGGCCAATTGCTCTCATTCCGCAATGGATATCGGTTAATTCGGCGCGGAAAATTATTTTAAAAATAAAAGATAAAAGGGGGTTGCCCAGGTAACGATTGAGCGGTGGCATGGCACGGTAATCCATTTTGCCGGAGAAGCGATTGCCGATAATGAAATCATAGCGTCCCTCTCTTAGATAATAAAGGAAATTCGGGATTTCAACAAAATCATAACTTCCATCCGGATCGGCCATAAAGATATATTTTCCCTTGGCCGCCTTAAATCCTTCTAAGTAGGCCGAACCATAGCCGATGAGACCGTGCTTAATAACAGTCGCTCCCATCTTCTCGGCGATTAGCGGAGAAGTGTCAGAAGAAGAATCTGACACAATAATTTCTCCATTAATGGAATAGTAATTGAAGATTTCTTTTATTTTGGCGATGGATTGTCCGATAGCTGTCTCTTCGTTGCGGCAAGGCAGAACGACGGACACCTCCAGTTCGTTCGGTTTTGGTTGCTTTTCCATTATTGTTTTGTTTTGTAAATAAAACGGCTGGGAGTCTCTTTAATCAGCTCGTAGTCGCAGATTTCCGGCAATGGAGAAATGATGTATTTCACTTGATATCTGTCAATTATCTCCTTTTTTTGCCGGCAGTCATTGCTCAAGAAAAAAGCAGTCACATCAGCGCTGTCTCCATAAAAAACATATGTCCCGACCGGCCGATGTCCGCTAATGGGAAACATCGCCGCGGAGATGAACTGCGGCGCCATAACCGTGGCAGGCGAGAATTGGCCAAGGTATTTGAGTATATAATACTCTTCAGCGTTGATGACTCGGTATAAGCCAACATTGGCCGGCAATCGGTAGTAAGAAAAAAATGTGGCAAAAAAGACTAAGACAACGATAAGAGTGCCGGTTGCCAGTTGAACGATTTTTGTGTATTTCGGATCTATTTTTAACTTGATGCTGACAGTAATAAATTTTTGGATGTGACTGGTGTGGTGATTTTCAATTAATTGGCCGATCCATTCATTGATTTGTTTAATTAAGTAAAATAAACCTATCGCGCTTAAAATAGGGAGGCTTAGGGTCAGGTAGTAGATGTTTCTTTGGTATGGGCTTAATAAAGAAATGCCAGTCAGCCGATAAATAATCATTAGGATGATGACGGTTAGCGGCCAGATTAGCCACAGTAAGAATTTTTTGGTTTGCCTTTTGATTAAAATAAAAATCACGCCGATAATCGCCAGGAGATAGCCGATTAGACTGTAAGTTTCTGTCAGAGAGTTTTTTATTTCCACAATGCCCCAGCCGTATTGGAAGTAATAGAAACGGCTGGCCAATAATTCATTCCAATCCAGTCCGAGAGTATATTTGTAAAACAGCACGCCGATTATCGGAATAATTAGAAAAATGCTGAAAAATTTCCATTCCCTGATAATGTATTGATAATAGATTGCCCCACAAATTGCAAAAATCGGCAAAGCGAATAAAACAGAGATAGAGTGAGTCGGAATGAGGGCGGCAATAATCACCAGAGAAAGCAGAAGATGTTTTTTGTTTTCCTTATTTAATCCTTCCGAGAAAAAATACAGATAGAGCAGAATAAGCGGAATAGAAAAACTAAGAGGCGTGAAGAACCATAAGCCGGTAATATTGACATTTGATTTGATGGAAGCAAAAAAAATCATTGCCAATATCCCCAAAAAGCATCGGCCTGTTTTTTTATGGGCGATATAGAAAATAGCCAGTCCTCCAAGGCAAGCCCACAGGGCCGGCAGGAATTGGTAAATTGACACCAAATTTACAATATTTGACAGAATAAACAAAATAAAATGAAAACCTATCTCCAATCCGCTGAACCGATTTGACGCTTCTGCCCGCAGAATCTGAAAATATTCTCCGTAATTTCCCATTCTAATACCCTCGGAAATGTGGTGCCATTCGTCAATGTGGAAGGGAAAGGGATAGTTAAAATGCGGCTTGTAGACAAGCGCGAAAATAAAGATTAAAATTATAAAAATAAGGATTTTTCTGCCCCAGCTCATTTATTTGTCATTTAAAATCTCACTTATATTTTAGATTATCAGCAAGATTTTGTCTATTGCCGGCCGGTATCTTTTTAGACTTAAAAAAAGATAAGTTTTATTGTATAATTAGATAGTGGATTCTTTAACTTATTACTTTTTAACATGGCTTATCGCAGAAGAAGATCGGGAATAATGGGAGTTTTTAGGCGCCGTCCTCGTTCCCGTTTGGATGATTTTTCTCTTAGCTCTCGCCTGGGTTCCGGCTTCAATGTCAGTCCCGACACCAAAAAAGGAATTTTTATAATTCTGATTTTTGTCGTTGCCGCCCTAAGTCTATTGAGCGTTTTTAATTTGTATGGGGAAAACAAGTTTGGCTATTTTGTCGGCAGCGCCATGGCCTGGCTGTTTGGCGATTTGCAGATTCTGTTGCCAATGGTGCTGGCGCTGTTTGGTTATTTTTTGGTGCGCGAAGATAAGTACCAGGTAAAGATAATCAATTATCTCGGTGGGGTGATGTTCGTATTGGGTCTGACCGGAATGTGGCATCTTAAATTTTCCGTTGATGAATCACTATTGGCCGCCGGAGCGGGGGTCGGAGGAGGGTATTTGGGGGTCGTCTTATCCTTGCCGCTGTTGAATTTCATGGGGTTTTGGGGGGCGACAGTAGTTTGCTTGGCCGTTTTCCTAATCGGCTTATTGCTTACTTTTGAGACTTCCATTTATGGTTTGATGTGGCCGATTAAATTATTTGGCTTCATTGGTTCAAAATTAAAAGCGGTATTTTTAGCGGTAAAGAGCCGGCTTGATGAGCGGAAGAAACTAGCGGCAGAAAAAATAATGGAAAAGGAAGAAATAGAAGAGGATGATGAAGACGCGGAAGAAGAGGCGCCGGAGAAGAGTGGCGACGAATCAGAGGCAGAAGTCAATGGTCCGGTTTTTGCCACTAAAGCAGTGGCCGCTGAAGTGGCCGAAGAGGACTGTCCGACTGAGCCGATGAAGATAAAAAAATTCGGCAAAAAAATTGAATTGCCTTTGGATTTGTTGACCACCCGTTCCGGCAAGCCGACAAGCGGTGACATTAAAAGCAACCAGGAAATTATCAGAAAGACATTGGCTAATTTTGGCATCGCGACGGACATGGGAGATGTAAATGTCGGTCCGACTGTCACCCAGTATACTTTGCGGCCAGCCGATGGCGTTAAGTTATCCAGAATTACCAACTTAAACAGCGATTTGGCGTTGGCCTTGGCGGCCCATCCGATTAGAATTGAAGCGCCGATTCCCGGGAAGTCATTGGTTGGCATTGAAATACCGAATCAAATGGCGGCGCGAGTGACAATGAATGAATTGTTGTCCAGCAAAGAACTTAAGTCGCGGGAAAGCAACCTTATGATTGCCTTAGGCAAGGATGTCAGCGGCAAGCCGACATTTGCCCAGCTTGACCGGATGCCGCATCTTCTCATTGCCGGCGCCACCGGCTCGGGCAAGTCAGTATGCATCAATTCCATTATTGTCAGTTTACTTTATCAAAACAGTCCCGACGAATTAAAATTTATCTTGGTTGATCCCAAGCGAGTGGAACTTCCGATATATAATGCCATTCCCTATTTATTGACGCCGGTCATTACGGATGTCAAAAAAACCATCAATGCCTTGAAGTGGACGGTAACAGAAATGGAAAGAAGGTTTGATTTGTTGTCTCGGGTCGGTCGCCGCAATATTGCCGCTTACAACCAGAGTACGAGCGACAAGCTGCCATATATCGTGTTTATTATTGATGAATTGGCGGACTTAATGTCTACAGCGGCTAATGACGTGGAGGGGGGAATAGTGAGACTGGCGCAAATGGCCAGGGCGGTTGGCATTCATTTGATTTTGGCGACCCAACGGCCATCGGTGGAAGTAATCACTGGCTTAATCAAAGCCAATGTTCCGGCTCGAATTGCCTTTTCTGTCGCTTCATTGATTGATTCTCGAACTATTTTGGATAATTCCGGGGCGGAAAAATTGGTCGGTCGTGGCGATATGCTTTATCTTGGACCGGATGTATCCAAACCGAAGCGGTTGCAGGGCGTTTATTTGGCGGACAAGGAAATAAAAAATGTTGTTGATTATATCAAGGGTCAGGGTGAGGCTGATTATGTGGAAGAGATAATTGAGAAACACGGCAGCGGCGGTTTGGCTGCCGGCGGATTTGATGATGACGGCGATCCGCTTTTGGGCGAGGCGCGAGATATCATTCGGGAATCAGGCAAAGCATCTGCTTCTTTGTTCCAGCGCCGATTAAAAATCGGTTATGCCAGAGCCGCCCGACTTTTGGATTTACTAGAAGAACAGGGAGTAGTCGGGCCGGCCGATGGCGCTAAGCCGCGGGAAGTATTTTTGGAAAAATTGGGCGGAGTCGGACCGGTGGAATTTGCCGCGCGCGAACATGATTTGGAGGGGGAACTAATTGGTAATGATTTTTCCGATTCGCCAGCGGAGGAAAATTCTTTTGATGATGGTAAGAATGAAGAAGGTATTGATAAAGAGGACGACGAAGCAGAAGAAGTTTTTTCTTTTAAAAAGCAGGAAGTCAGTGATTTGGAGAAAGATGTTGATTCTATTGAGGAAGCAGAAGAAGAAAGTACGGATTCAGATGGCGGGGCGGAAGAAATTGAGAGCGAGCCGGTCGCGGCGGAGGACAATGAGGAAGAAATTGATAATGCCGCGGAAGATGAGCCGGAGGAAAAAGGAAATGAACAGCCGAGAAAAAAAAGCGGCATCAATCAATTTGATGAAGGAGAATGGAGTTAATTATGGCTATTTTTATCAGTAAAAAGATAGTTAATGGAGAAAGTTTGGGTGAAAAATTGAGCGAGGCCCGGCGGGAGCATGGGATTGGTTTGGATTTGGCCGCCAAGGATTTGAATATCGCGTATAAGTATCTGGACGCTTTGGAAAATAATGCCTTGAATAATTTGCCCGGGCCGGCCTATTTGAAAAATTTTTTAAAGAGGTATTGCGAATATTTGCACTTGGATTTCTCCGACTGTTGGCGGCTGGTGGAAGCGGAAAAATGCCACCAGCTCGGACCGATTGCCAAAAGAATCAATCAGAAATATTTTTGGTCGGGGCCGCGATTAATTCGCGGTTTATTGATTTCATTGGCAGTGTTATCGGTCTTATTTTTTTTAGGAATCAAGGTCAAAGATATCTTCGCCGCGCCGCGGCTGGAAATTATCCAGCCGGAAAACGGCTTAGTCACCGAGGATAGGCGGGTTGATATCATCGGCCGATCGGAGCCGGAGGTGGAATTGATTATCAACAATGAGAATATTTTTGTTGATGACAACGGTGAATTTCAGACAACCATTGACTTGCAAAAAGGATTGAATTTGATTAAGATAACAGCGAAGAAAAGATATAGCCGCGTAGAGGAGGTGGATTTGCGGATCTTATTAAAAGAAAAAGGTAATTAATAATATAAGACGCGATTATGCCAAAAAAAGAAAAAGAAGGGGAGGAAATCAGTGAAAAATCAAAAGCTGTTGATGAGGCGATAAGTCAAATAAAAACCCGATTCGGGGACGGATCAATAATGAAATTCGGCGAGGCCAAGACGATGCAGGTGGACAGTGTTCCGACCGGTTGTTTGTCTTTGGATATCGCTTTGGGTGTTGGCGGTGTGCCACGCGGCAGAATTGTGGAGATTTTCGGTCCCGAGGCGTCGGGGAAAACAACTTTGGCTCAATATGTCGTTGCGGAAGTCCAGCGAATGGGCGGGGTGGCCGCCTTTGTTGATGCCGAGCACGCTCTTGATCCTGATTATGCCAAAAAAATCGGCGTTAACATTGATGATTTGTTTATTTCTCAGCCGGATACTGGCGAGCAAGCCTTGGATATTGTGGAAACCCTGGTGCGGTCAAACGCGGTTGATGTGGTGGTGGTAGACAGCGTGGCGGCGTTGGTGCCGAAAGCGGAGATAGAGGGCGATATGGGGGATCATCATGTCGGATTGCAGGCAAGACTGATGAGTCAGGCGCTTCGGAAATTGACAGCGGCGATTTCCAAAAGCCGGACGGTGCTGATTTTTATCAATCAGACTCGTCAAAAAATCGGAGTCTTTTTTGGCAATCCGGAGACAACTACCGGCGGCATGGCGCTCAAATTTTATTCTTCCGTCCGGATAGAAGTGCGACGTAGCGCGCAGATAAAGCAGGGCGAGAAAAACATCGGCAACCGCGTTAAAGTAAAAATCGTCAAGAACAAAGTGGCGCCGCCGTTTCAGACTTGCGAGTTTGATATCATGTATAATGAGGGTATCTCCATCTCCGGCGACGCCTTGGATGTGGCGGCGGAATGTGGCGTGGTAAAGAAATCAGGCAACTCTTATTTGTTCGGCGAGGAGAAACTCGGCGTTGGTCGGGAAAACGCCAAGAAATATCTCAAAGAAAATCCGAAGTTGCTGGAGGAGATTAAGAAAGAAGTTTGGAATGTGATCAAAGCCAAGCGCTCGGAAGAACAATAAATTTTCTATCAAAAAACCTCTCCCGAGCAATCGGGAGAGGTTTTAGTTTGGATTGTTTATATATATTCTCATCACTATCTGCTTGCCACTGGCCGTCCGCTATGTGTTATAAGTTGCTCTCGCCATAAGCTATAAGCCATGAGCCATATGCTATATGCCATACGCCATTTATACCCGTTCCGTGTATTCACCGGTTTCGGTATTTACGCGGATAGTTTCTCCTTCTTTGATGAATAGCGGCACTTGGACTTTTAGACCGGTTTCTAATTCGGCGGTTTTAGTGACTCGACCCTGGGCGCTGTTGCCCTTGACTCCTTCCGGGGCGGAAATCACTTTAAGTTCCACTTTCGGCGGTAGAGAGATCGAGACGGGACGGCCATTGAAATACAAAGCCTCCACCTTGTCGCCTTCTTTCATCATTAAAGCGCGGTCGCCGATAGTGTCAGTCGGAATTTCAAACTGCTCAAAGTCGTCCTTGGTCATAAAAAAATAATTTGTCCCATCATTGTACAGGTAGTCCACAGATTTGCGTTGGAGATCGGCTTCTTCCACGCGGTCGCCAGGATGGTAGTTTATCTCCACCACTTTGCCATTGAGCAAATTTTTAAGCTTGGTTTGCATCACCGGCTTTCGTTGTTGCATTCGGACAAAATTGGCCTCTGCTACAACATACGGTTCGCCTTCATGAATTACGCTTAGCCCTTTTTTGATGTCGTTTAGAGTTGAAATCATAAAATAGTGCTGGAAAATTATTTGGTGACAAAAGGCAATATCGCCATTATTCTCGCCCGCTTGATTGCTTGAGCGAGTTTGCGCTGGTGTTTGGAACAGACGCCGCTTCTTTTCCGCGGAACAATCTTGGAGTAAGAGGATATAAATCGGCGCAGAGTTTGCTGATTTTTGTAATCAATATGGTCAATATTGTTGACACAAAAATAGCAATAGCGGTCTTTTTGAATTGGAGAGCTGACTGTTTTCTTTTTGTTGTTGTTCATAGTTTAAAAAGGTATGTCTTCAATTTTTATTTCTTCTTCATTGGAGGACTCGGCTTTTGGCGCCGGCGCGGCTTCTTCCGGTTGATAGTTATTTTCTTTCGGCGCGCTGGGAGTGAATGATCGGCCGCCGAAATTACCGCCGGTCGATTCGCCTTGTCCGCTACGAGGGCCGAGCTGAATGTTTTCGGCAATAATTTCTGTTTTCCAGTGCCGAACGCCGCTCTGATCGTCCCAGTTCTTGGTCTGGAGCCGTCCTTCCACCATGCACATTCTGCCTTTAGCTAGGTATTGGCCGACAATTTCCGCCAATTTGCCCCAGGCGACCACATTGTGGAATTCTGCCTGTTGCTGACGCTGTCCTTGTTGGTCGTTCCAGATGCGATTGGTAGCGACAGTAAAGGAGGCGACAGACTGTCCGGAGGGGGTGTTTCTGACTTCCGGATCCTGGGTGAGGTTGCCAATGATTATCGCTTTATTGAGATTCATAAATTTGCCTTATGAATTAGATGTTTGTTTATATAATATTATCATCTTTAAGAATTTCATCCAATTTTTCATCAAGTTTTTCCATGCTGACCTTTTGGGTTTCTTTTCTGCGCGTCACCGGTTCCTCGATTTTTTCCTCGGTTTGATTCTGAAGGCGCTCTTTCCGTTCCTGTTTCTTAACGATTTCTTCGGCGGTAATTTTTGGCTTGGTGATCGCCTGGGCGCGCAAAATTCTCTTGTCCAATTTGAGATCCGTGGCCAATTCCTTGATTTTAGCGGTTTCTTCGGTTTCAAATTCAGTGACGACATAATAACCGTGAAAGTTTTTATCAATCGGATAGGCCAATTTTTTCTTACCCAAAAATTCCCGGTAGCCGATTTGGCCGCCGTATTTGGCGATAAGAGCGTCAATATCTTCCCGGATTTTTACCACTTCGTCCTCGGTAAATTGTCCGGAGATGATGTACAGCAATTCGTAGTTTTTCATGATTGTTTTGTTTATTATTTTTTTAAAAAAATAATCCAAAGGCATGTCCTTTGGAATTGAACAAATTTCATGCCTTTTCTTCGCTATTGACCGTCGGTTCCAGCGAAGATTAATGCCGTAAAACGGCTGGAAAAGGATTTATTTTTTAATGCATTTTCATTTTAGCATAAGTTTTCAATTAAGTCAATCAATGTCAGCGTCTTTTTGTTCGGCCTTTATTTTATCGTCAAATTGTTATATCTTTATATTATGATGGAAAGATACATTTTTATCCTGGGTAACAACCAAAATTTATCGGTGGCGGAGATAAAGGCGCTCTGGCCGGTGATGAAAGAAATCGCTTTGGGCGATGGTTTTTTGGTGGGAGAAATTGCCGGTTTCAACTGCCAAGAGGCGCTGGCGCGACTTGGCGGAACAATCAAGATCGGTCGGGTTCTTGGCGGAGATTTGAGCGCTGAAAACATCGTTCTGGAAATCGGCCGGCATTATAATGGGAAGAAAATAAATTTTGGTCTTAGCTATTACGGCGTCAAGGTGAGCCGACTGGGAATGGAAGTAAAAAAATTATTGAAAACTGCCGGCCAAAACTGCAGATTGGTGGTTGGTCGGGAGGCGGCATTGTCATCGGTAATAGTGAGAAAAAACAATTGTTTGGATTTTTTGATTTTGCCGGGTTGGTGGGGGCTGACTTGCGCCGTTCAGGATTTTGAGGAATATGGACGACGTGATTTTGGCCGGCCAGCCAGTGATTCGCTTTCCGGAATGTTGCCGCCAAAAGCCGCTAAGATGATGATAAATTTGGCCGGCGCTGATTTTACTGATCAGATTTTGGATCCGTTTTGCGGATCGGGAACGATTTTGTCTGAGGCAGCGGCAATGGGATATAAGAATATATTGGGCGCGGATATTTCAGAAAAGGCAGTCAGCGATTCCCAGAAAAATTTGCTCTGGCTGACAGAAAAAAACGACATCAAAGACTGTTTTTGGAAAATAATCAAAGCCGATGTGGCCGACTTGCCAAAAGAGGTTGAACCAGATTCGGTCGTTGCAGTAGTGACCGAGCCATATCTTGGCCCGCCGCTTCGCGGCCGCGAAAGCCCGAAGGAAATTGAGAAAATTATTACTGATTTACGCTCTGTTTATGCCACTGCTTTAGGCGTCTTTGGAAAAATTTTAAAACCCGGCGGCCGAGCGGTGATGGTTTTCCCTCAGTGGCATATCGGCGGAAGAATTTTTCGTTTGGATTTTTCCCTTGAGATAAAAAAGCAAGGACTTAAAAAAATTGACGCAGATGATTTGGTTTATAAGCGGGAAGGCCAGAAGGTTTGGCGGGAAATTCATGTTTTTGAAAAATAATAAGGCCGGACTGGCCGGTTTTGTTTGTTGACCATATGAGCAAAAAGGTAATTTTTTATTTGATCACTCTCACTGTTTTTCTAATCGGCGGCTGCTTTTTTCCGGTTATGAAAACAGGGGATGCGCCCAGTCATATTTTTTGGAGAGACGAATCAGCGCCGGCATCGCAATCGGCCCGGCCGGACAGCAAGAAAACGGCAACAACAACGATAGCTTTTGGCGGCGATGTAATGCTATCGCGAGTTGTCGGCCAAAAAATGAAAGAAAATAATGATGATGCTTGGCCGTTTAGGGAGGTAGCAGGGATTTTTTCTACTGCCGATTTAGCGATTATAAATTTAGAATCCCCATTTACTAAGGGTGGCGACCATTATGTTCCGACCGGCTCTTTTTCTTTTGACGCCGACCCAAAGGCAATAGAGGGATTGAAGTTGGCGGGGATAGATTTGGTAAACTTGGCCAACAATCATTTTGGCAATCAAGGGCAGGCGGGGATGAGAGATACCTTTGACGTTTTGATGGCGGGTGGAATAAAATTTATCGGCGCCGGCAAAGATCAGGAGGCGGCGCGTCAGGGCGAGACAGTAGAAATAAATGGAGTGCGATTCGGGTTTTTGGGTTATGGTTATCCCGAATCGCTTTATGTTGCCACTAAGGATTCGGCCGGTATTGTCAATTTGACCGAAGATTCGGCCAGAGATGATATTTTGAGAATGAAGAAAAGTGCTGATGTGGTAATCGTAGTAATGCACGCCGGCACCGAATATACTGCTTCTCCAGATAGTCAGCAGCAAGATTTTGCCCGTCTAGCGATTGATGCCGGAGCTGATTTGGTGGTCGGACATCATCCGCATTGGGTTCAGTCAGTAGAGATATATAAGGGCCGCCCGATTATCTATTCGCTCGGCAATCTGGTTTTTGATCAGATGTGGTCCAAGGAGACTCAGGAAGGCATTATCGTCGTGGCCGGTTTTGTCGGCAGCGATTTGCGAGAATTGGCCATATCACCGGTGATTATTTATGATTACGGCCAGCCAAAATCAGCCAGCGGCGATCCGCGGGCGAGAAATATTTTTGGTCGTTTGAATTTGGGGGAAAGTTTTAGCGGATTATTACCATTGAAGCCACAAACTCCCAAAGAGGTTGAATGAAAAATTCCCAAACGCCAATGACGGCGACAGCGGCAAGAAAAACTATCAGGTAAAAAACGATTTTTAATTTTTTGTCGTCATCCATAGGAATTATTTTAGTAAGTTTAATTGCTAAAGCGGAAATGAACGGTATCGCCATCAGCCATGACATATTCTTTGCCTTCCAGGCGGATCAGTCCTTTTTCACGGGCTTTGGCTTCGCCGCCGCAATCAACCAAGTCTTCCCAATTGATGATCTCGGCGCGGATAAATCCTTTTTCAAAATCGGTATGGATAACGCCGGCGGCCTGGGGCGCCTTGGCGCCGCGTTTGACCGTCCAAGCTTTTGATTCCATTTCACCAGAGGTAAAAAAAGTTATCAAATCCAGGATTTCATAAGATTTGCGGATTAATTTGTCCAGGCCGGAAGAATCCAGTTGCAATTGCTTGAGATAGTCCCTGGCCTCTTCCGGTGGCAGTTCCGCCAACTCCGCTTCAATTTTGGCGGAGATGGGGATATAATCGGTTTCTTGAAAAATGTTGTCCTCATCAACATTCAGAACATAGATCATCGGCTTCATCGTAAGAAGGCACATATCTTTGATTAATTTCCTTTCTTCTAGATCAGTGATTATTGCGGCGGCAAGACTCCCATTTTCCAGGCCGTTTTTAAGTCGCAGCAAAATCGGCGCTAAAATATTGGCTTCTTTCGATCCGGCGCGCGCCTCCTTATCATTGCGATTGATTCTTTTTTCTAAAGTTTGTAAGTCGGCAAAAATAAGTTCCAAATTGATCGTTTCCTTGTCTGATTCGGGATTGACTTCGCCGGCAACATGGGTGACATTTTTGTCGCGGAAATGGCGCAAGACTTGGACAATGGCATCAACTTCGCGGATGTTAGCCAGAAATTGGTTGCCCAAACCCTCGCCCTTGTGGGCGCCCTTGACCAGGCCGGCTATATCTACAAATTCAACGGTGGTCGGAACGATTTTTGCTGAGTTGGAAACTTTGGCCAATTGTTCCAGACGATTATCAGGTACGGCAACAACGCCGACATTCGGGTCAATGGTGCAAAAGGGATAATTGGCGGCGTCAACCTGTTTTTTGGTTAAGGCCTTAAAAAGGGTGGATTTGCCGACATTAGGAAGACCGACAATGCCAATAGAGAAGGACATAGGATAGCTTATTGCTTATAGCGTATGGCTGTATGTTAGCAAAAAAGTTTGATTTTTTCAATTTTTATTTGCGGAAAAGCGGTTTTTCTTTTAAAATAAAGGCCAGCCAGTAGATTTTCCATAAGCCATACGCTATCAGCCATAAGCCGTTTTTATGAATGAAAAATACCAAAACTTTCTCAAAACAAATTTTGTGATTTTTGATATTGAGACATCGGGGCTCGATCCGATTAGAGATGAGATATTGGAAATTGCCGCTATTAAACTCATTGGAGATAAGGAGGCGGGGAGATTTGAAGCGCTGATTCAGCCAACGCGGCCGGTGTCCCCGGAGGTGGAGAAAATTCATGGGCTTAATGAGTTGTTTCTTCTGGCGAATGGCCGTCGCAATGACGAGGTGATGACTGATTTTTTTGGTTTTTTGGAAGACGCGATCGTATCGGGACATAATATCCGGGGATTTGACTGGCTATTTGTTTTGGAGCATTTGAAACGAAAAAAACAGCCATTTCTTCAGAACAAAATCATTGATACTCTGGAGCTCTCGCGTCAGCTATTATCACTGCCGGCATATAATCTTGCCAGCGTGGCCGGGCATTTTGGCCTGGAGCATAAAAATGCCCATCGGGCCATGCCGGATGTGGAAATAAACACCAAGGTATTTTTAAGATTAATGGATTTATTGCTCAATCCGACGGTCAATAATTAAAAATTATTAAGATTATTGAAGCAGAAAAAATCCGCCAAGGCGGATTTTTGTAATATCTCTTATCCTTTTGACAAAATGAAAGTATTTTTTAGCAGGCAAACCACAGTGAGCGGACCGACTCCACCAGGAACCGGTGACAGCCAGCCAGCTTTTTCGGCGACGCTTGGGTCAACGTCGCCTACGGTTTGACCGGATTTTTTATTGATGCCCACATCGATAATAATTGCGCCATTTTTTACCATATTCTTTTTGAAAATTTTCGCTTGTCCGAGGGCAATGATTATAATGTCATAGTTGTCGGAATTTTTTGGCACTGTCTTTGAGGTAGATATTTTTTTGATACCGAAATGTTCAGTGAGATATTTTTTTATTCCGTAGGTAAAGATATCGCCGTGGCCGATAATTAAGGTTTTTTTGTCAGCCAAGTTTTCTCCGGTGGCCTTGAGCAGTTCAATGATAGCGCCGATAGTTGGCGGAATTATTTTTTTATTTTTATTTTTAGGATGAAAACCATCTACGTCCTTGGCCGGATTTATAGACTTGATTATTTTTGACGTGTTGTATTTCGGCGGCAGGGGAAGCTGGACAATTATTCCGTCAATGGTATTGTCTTCATTGAGGAATTTTATCAGATCGAGCAATTCTTTTTCGGAAATGTCGCCATAGCAGTCTTCATTGCAGAGGTATTTATGGAAATCGATGCCTACTTCCTGGCAGGCTTTTTCTTTTAGATTGATATAAATTTTTGACGCCGGGTCGTCACCAATTAAAATAGCGGCCAATCCGGGCCGTTTTTCGGTTTTGGCGATTTTTTGCGCCAAGTCCGATTTTATTTCTTGGGCCAGCTTTGTGCCGTCAAGAATTTTCGCGGTTGATCCTGGCATATTTTTAGTAGATGGGAAATTTTTTGGTCAGCTTCAGAACTTTTTGCCTGATTTGCTTTCTTAGTTCTGCGTCAGCGGGATTTTTTAATATATTAGCGATCCAGCCGCCAATGATTTTTATTTCTTTTTCTTTCATCCCGCGAGTCGTCAAGGCCGGTGTGCCAATTCTGATACCGGAAGGATTGAGCGGCGTGGCCGGATCAAAGGGAATCATGTTGGCGTTGGCGTAAATTTCCGCTTCCGCCAAAAGATTGGCACCATCTTTGCCGGACAAGCCGAGATTTTGGCAGTCAATCAACACTAAATGATTTTCCGTACTTTCCGCTACCAGTTTGATGCTGTTTTTCATTAATACTTCAGCCAAAATTTTCGCGTTTTTGACGGTTTGGATTTGATCTCGTTTGAATTTTGAGCCGAGTGCCTCAGCAAAACAGATCGCTTTGGCGGCCGTAACATGATCTTGCGGCCCGCCTTGCATTCCTGGAAAGACGGCGCGATCAATCGGCTTGGCTAATTCTTGTCGACAAATAATGAAAGCGCTTCTGGGTCCGCGCAAGGTCTTGTGGGTGGTAGAAGTGACAATGTCGGCATAAGGAAATGGAGATGGATGGACGCCAGCGATAATCAGGCCGGCGATATGGGCAATGTCGGCCAGAAGAAACGCTCTGACGCTTTTGGCGATATTGCTGAATTTTTTGAAGTCAATTGTTTGGGTGTAAGCGGTGGCGCCGCAGACAATCATTTTTGGTTTTTCTTTTTTGGCTAAGCGAGCGATTTCTTGGTAATCAAATTTGCCTGTTTTCGGGTTGACGCTGTAATGAGAAAAATTAAACAATTGTCCGGAAAAATTGACAGGACTGCCATGGGTAAGATGCCCGCCGGCGCCTAAATCCATGCCCATAATTTTGTCGCCTGTTTTCAGCAGTCCCAAATAAACAGCCAGGTTGGCGGAAGAGCCGCTGTGCGGTTGGACATTGGCGTGCCATTTTTTTTCATCCAGCCCGAACATTTTTAGCGCCAGACGCTGCGCTTCTGTTTCTATCTCGTCAATGAACCGGTTGCCGGTGTAATAGCGCTTGCCCGGGTAGCCCTCGCTGTATTTGTTGGACAGTGGTGTGCCCATGGCGGCTAGTACCGCCGGCGAGGCGTAATTTTCGCTGGCAATCATAACCAAGCCGTTTTTTTGGCGGCTGATTTCTTGGTTAATAAGTTTAGCGATTTTTCCTTTGGGCATAGTGATATCTTAGCAAAAAAAATAGCCAAAAACAACCCGCCTTGCAAAATTATGGAGAGGTATTTATAATAAAAACAATTTAAACAGTGGTGCTGTTAATCGTCCTTTGGAAAGGAGGAAACATGGGACTTCGGGGACTGGCGAGAAAATTTCTTGGCGGCCGGCCGGAGCTCAGAGTGATTGATTCCGGCGTAGCGCTAACCGAGGAGGAGACATTCGCAAGGGCGGCAAAAAGAGAAGACGCATTGGAAAAAAATACCCTAAAGCATATTCTGGAAAGAGGAATGACCGAAACAACTTTTGGGGAGATGATGGGGCTTACTAGTTCGGGTATAAAGCAGCTTGATGAATCGGTGCGAGTAGAATATCGGCGTCTTTTCCGCCGGATAATGTGCAACAAATAGACTGGATTCCAAGATGGGATCCAGTCTATTAAATTTTTTAAGCTAAAATTAGCAGGAGAAAATTTTTACTTGCTTTTTAGGTAATCCTCAATTACCGGTTTGATATTCGGCGAACAGTCGTCGGGCAATTTATTAATATCAAACCATTCCATGGCCAAAGTTTCCTCGCCCTTTATCGGCTCAATATCAATTGTTGCCAGATAATGAATAAGGACAATGGCTTCTGGTTTTTCACTTCCGATTTCCGGTGTTTCATTCCAAACTATCATCGGTTTAAGTGGTCTAATCAGTTTTACCTCCGTGCCTACTTCTTCCTTGGCTTCGCGGATGGCGTTTTCTTCCAGATTCATCTCTTTGACGATCCGGCCCCCGCAAAATTTCCACTTGAGTTCATTGAGCGGCTTGTCGCCATGTTTTACTAGGAGAGTTTTTTCACTTCCGTCACGATGTTGAATAATGACTGGACCAGAGGCAATCATGGCAGTGAATATTCCGGTTTCTCCGGGAATGACAGTGTTGGTGGACATAGTTTTAGAATTTATAATTTTAAAACAATTTTTAATTTTCAATTTAAAATTTACAATGAATTTCCAATGTTTCAATTTACTGATTACTGCTTCCCCCGTGTTTCGTGTTATGTGTTTTCGAGTTCCGAGTCCCAAGTGTTTTCACCATATAGCTCCCATCCAAATTATACCCATTTTTGCGGTAATATTCACGCACGCCGATGCCGGAGATAACGGCGATTTTATTTAGGCCGTTTTGATCAGTGATTTTTTCCGCTTCGGCGAGGAGTTTTTTACCAAGTCCTAAATGCTGAACATCGCCAGTTTCTTTGAGCGAGGTGAGTCGGCCATAGGTATGAAGCTCGCGGACAATAGCGGCGTCAGCGAGTTCAGGGATAAAATTATTGCGAGGATTGTTATTGATCCTAAGCCTTAGGAAGGCGTAAAGCGTTTTTTTGTCCGGCGACTCGTAGCTCAAAAAATATTCCAAGCCATCATTCGCTTTGTATTTTTGAATTTTTAGTTTTTCGTTTTTCGTTTTTCGCTTTTCGTTTTGCTGGTGTCCCGCTTCCCGGCAGCGGATGCATCGGCAGGCCCAGCCTTCGCGCCGACTTTGATCTTGGATGAGCTGCCGCAGATTGGTGATTTTATTGCCAGCGACGATACTCTCTTGGGGAATATCGCGGATGAGGCGGGTGATGCGCACCCATGGCGGTGTGATTTTTTTGATTTTTTTGATTAATTCCAAAAGCTGTTTATCGGTGTATGGCCGGTATTTTTTATTTTTCCATGACTTATAGAGATCGGAATGCTCGTTGACGACGCAAGGGTAGATTTTGACCATATCTGGCATCCAGTCGGGGTGAGAGTAGATTTTTTCAAACATCGCCAAGTCCTTGGCCGGAGTTGATCCCGGGAGGTTCAACATCAAATGGTAGTTTATTTTGAAACCAGCGATTTTAAGTAGGCGAATTGCGCGGGCGCTGTCTTTGGCGGTGTGGCCGCGGCGATTTAATTGTAAAATTTTATCGTCAAGATGCTGAATACCGAGTTCCACCCGAGTACAGCCGAATTTCCTCATCCGCAGAATTTCTTTTTCACTGATAAAATCAGGCCGCGTCTCCAAAGTGAGGCCGATACAGCGGTGAGCGGCGGTTTCGTTTTTTTTCTGCGCCGTTTCCAAGGTGCTACTGGTCCGGCCATTTAAAGCTTCAAAACAGCTTTTGATGAACCAGCTTTGATATTGGGGCGAATGATACGACCATGTGCCGCCCATGATAATCAATTCAATTTTGTCGGTTGGGTGGCCATTGGCGGCGAGCGCTTTGAGGCGCATAGTTATCTGGCGGCCGGGGTCAAAGTCGTTTAGGATGGCACGCATCACCGCCGGTTCGTTGGAGAGATAGCTTTTGGGCATATTGCGCTCGGTCGGGCAATACAGGCAGTTGCCGGGACAGGGAAGGGGCTTGGTCAAAACAGAGACAACTGCGACGCCGGAGAGAGTCCGGACGGCGCGCTTGGTCAGCAGTTGTTCAATATTTTTGTTCGGCCGGACTTTTTTGTTTTTGACTAAATTATGATAAGCTGATAGTAATTGGGATTTTTCCGGCAGCGGAAGTTTGTCGGCGCCGGCGATTTTTCTGGCAACATTAAACAGTCCTCGTTCGCTTTCGGGGTTTTCTTTTAAAATGGCAAACATGATTTTTTCTAATTGTTTTCGTCCCATATGAAGAAAAATACTCAACTTATTCTACAACAAACCAAGGATATTTACAATCGGATCGCCCCGGATTTTTCCAACACGCGTTTTAGGTGGTGGCACGGGTTTGGCGATTTTGCCAAATATGTCCGGCCGGGCGACCGGGTGATTGATATCGGTTGCGGCAACGGCCGGATGGCGGAAGTATTTTTTGGCTCTAAAGTGGAATATCTTGGCATTGACAATTCAGCCGGACTCATAGAAATCGCTCGGGAGAGATTTAAGGATTTGCCTTGGGCGAATTTTGAAGTGGGGGATTTACTTGATGAAAATTTTGGAACAGAAAAAGGCAGTTATAATCTGGCTCTAATGATCGCGGTGTTACATCATATTCCCGGTCGGAAATTGCAGCTGACAGCGCTTCGGAACATTTGGCGGATTTTAAAACCGGACGGGCGATTGATAATGTACAATTGGAATTTGTTTGAAAAAAAACAGCTTGGATTGTATTGGAAATATATTTTTAATTATAAACTCAAAGTCGGGCAGTATGGAGTTTGGAGCGCAAGAGACGCTTTTGTTCCTTGGAAATTGAAAGATAATTGGCAGATGAGATATGTCCACTCGTTTTCCAAGCGAGAACTAAAACATTTGCTTAATGACGCCGGCTTTATAATTGATTATATTTCCTATGAGCGAGTCAAGGGAGGGAGTGCTTCTTTCTGGCATGGGCAAAATTTGGTGGTAATAGCCCGAAAAAAGTGATATAATTGCATTAATATAAATAATTTAACCATATGAACAAAGCTAAAATTTTTGTTTTTTTGACGGCGGCGTGCCTGTTTATTACCCCGTTTGCCGTCGGCGCCCAGGATCAACCGGCGCAGGACTCCAGTTTTTATGTTTCCGCTGATCAGGTGGTGGATAAAAATGTTTTTAAAGCGGCCGAATCAATCGTGATTGACGGCCAAGTCAATGGCGATGTATTTGTTGCCGGTAATGTGGTGTCAATTAACGGCGCTGTCAGTGGCAGTGTTTTCGCGGCCGGCAATAGCGTGTCCATCAAGGGACCGGTCGGCGGCAGTGTTTTCGCGGCCGGTAGCAGCGTTGATGTTGCCAGCGAGGTCAAAGGAAGCATTCGGGTGGCGGGGAGCAACGTGACAGTCGGCGGCAAAGCAATGCAAAACATTTCTGTCATCGGCTCCAATATTGCCATTAGCCGTGACTCCTCTACCGGTTGGGATCTTTTGGTGGCCGGCGCCAATGCCAGTGCCAGCGGGACAGTCGCTCGCGACGCCAAATTTGATGTCGCCAATTTGGCCTTAAATAGCCAGATCGGCGGGAATGCGGATGCGACCATAAGCGGTGATGGAAAGATGTCTTTGGGTAATGAAGCGAAAATCTCCGGCCGGCTTGATTACCGTTCGCCGCGCAAAGAACAGCTGAATTTGGACGAGGGGGCGGCAGTCTTGGGAGAGGTCAGTTGGCAAGAGCAAAAAGTTGACGACGCGAAGAAGCCCGCTGGCATCAGTTACAACCCGTTTTTTTCTCCCTTTAAAATGCTTTCTTTTTTCAGTTTGCTGATCATCGGCTTGGTGTTTATCTCTCTTATCAAACAGCCGACCAAGAGGGTGGCGGAAAAAATGACGTCTGAGCCACTATTGTCAATCGGTTGGGGCGTTGTGCTGTTTGTCTTAATTCCGTTCATTTCATTCGTTTTGCTGTTTACTATCATCGGCATTCCTTTGTCTGTATTAATAATGATTGCCTATTTTATCTGTCTTTACGCGGCCAAAATGTTCGCCGCTCTGTCAATCGGCAGTTATCTTTTGGGCCAGCTCAACAAAAAGAAAGAACCGACGATGGTTTTGTCTTTGATAGTAGGATTGGTGGCGTTATTTTTGCTTATTGCCTTGCCGTTCGTCGGCTGGCTTATCAAGCTGATTGTTTTGTGGTGGGGGCTGGGAGCGATTTTTATGATCAAGCGTGAAATCATTAAAAAAATAAACGAGCAGCCTTAATGCCGAAAATCAGTAAAAACATTTTCAAAGAATACGATGTCCGAGGGCAGTATCCGTCGGAGATAGACAAAAACGCGGCTTATCAAATCGGTCGCGCTTTTGTCGTCAAGGAGAAATTGAAGAAAGTCGCTGTTGTTCGGGACTCCCGCCGCGAATCAGAAGAAGCGGGGCGGGAATTTATCAAGGGATTAATGGATGCCGGCGTTGATGTTTACGATTTTGGGATCAATTCTTCGCCGGCGATGTTTTTTGCGGTCGGCGCGAGAGCCTTTGACGGCGGAACAGCTGTCACCGCTTCACACAACCCCGACGGCTATACCGGCCTCAAAATGTGCGCCAAAGACGGAGTGTTGATCGGTCGGAATAACGGACTAATGGAAATAGCTAGAATTGCCGAGAAAGATTTTAAACGCTCAAGGAAAAAGGGAAGACTGAAAAAAGTGGATGTTTCCGCTGATTATTTCAAATTTATCAGTTCAATAGTCGGGTTGGACAATATCAAGGGATTTAAATTGGTACTAGATGCCAGCGGCGGTGCCGGCGCCAAGATGGCGGATTATGTTTTTGTCCGGCTGTCATCAAGGATTATCAAGATGAATTTTCGGCGCGGCGACAGCTATCCGGATCATGGCCTCAATCCAATGCTGGCGTCAAACCAGAAATTAGTCAAAGCAGAAGTGAAGAAAGATAAAGCGCACTTGGGAATAATCTGGGATGGCGATGGCGATAGGTCTATTTTTGTTGATGAAAAGGGCGCGGCGATTGAACCGTATTATGTCAATTGCTTATTGGCGGAAATAATTCTAAAAAAGAAAAAAGGCGCCAAAATTGTCATTGACGCACGTTTGCCGGTCGGGCTGTCGGAAGTAATAAAGTCGGCCAAGGGTCGGCCGGTAATCTGTCGATCGGGTTATGCCAATATCGTGAAATTAATGCACCGAGAAAAAATTCTCTACGGCTGTGAGAATTCAGGGCATTATTTTTTTAATTTTTTGATGCAAAAAGGGAACAAGAAAAATTTTGTCGTCGGCGACGCGATTATTCCCGCCTTGTTGATATTGGAATATTTGCGGGAAAATAATTTGTCATTGTCGCAGGCGATCGGAAAGTATCGTCGGCATTATCTTATCTCCGGTGAGTTGAATTTCAAAGTAAAGAATTTTGAAAAATTAAAAAGCAGATTGGCTCAAAGATACAAAGGCCGCGAAATGGAAGAGATAGACGGCTTGTCGGTTTTTGGGCCAGTTTTGGACGGCCGGCGGGAATGGTTTTTCAATGTTCGTCCCAGCCACACCGAACCGCTCGCTCGGCTTAACATAGAAGCTGGAGACAAAAAGACGTTGGCCAAGATAAAGAAGGAATTATTGGAAATAATTAAATAATTTTTTAAAAATAAAACACAACACCCCCGATTGAAATCGGGGGTGTTTTTTATAATTTATAATGGCAGATTTATAAAAAATTTTACGCCACTCCGATAATCTTTTTTACTTCGGCCATGGTTTTTCTGGCGATTTCGGCAGCTTTTTTTTGTCCGCCGGCGAGTGTTTTGAATATAGCTTTCTCATCTTTCATCAGCTTGGCTTTGCGGTCGCGATAAGTGGTGAAGTAGTCACCGATTCCGGCGGCAATCGTCGCTTTGGCATTGGCCATTTTATTTTCATCAAATTCGCCAGTCATTTTTTCGGCAAATGAATCGTAAACCAATTTCAAATTGGCGACGCCGGCCGGAGTAGTGACGGCCTTGGCCAGTTTTTGGCTGATGGTCTCGGGATTTTCGTCTATACCCAGCCAATGCTTGTCGCCAAGTGACTTGGACATTTTGTTTTCCGGAGAAATCAAACTCATGATTTTGGCAGTGGGAGTGAGTAGCGGCTTGCTTTCCGGAAAATAGGCAGTCTGGTATTTGTTGTTAAACCAGCGGGCGACATCGCGGGTAAGCTCCACGTGCTGGATCTGGTCCTGTCCGACCGGCACTAATTCGCCATGGTAAAGCAAAATGTCGGCGGCTTGAAGCACCGGATAATCAAATAGCCCCATGTTGATGTTTTGAGCTTGGCGGGTGGCCTTGTCTTTGTATTGGGTCATTCGTTCCATCTCCGCTTTGGGCGTGACAGTATTAAAAATCCAGGCCAGCTCAGCGCATTCCGGCACTTGCGATTGGACAAAGATAGTAGATTTTTTCGGATCCAGGCCGGCGGCGAGATAACTCGCGGCCAAATCCAGTATTTGTCGCCGCTTTTCTTCGGGCTTGTAATTTTCCGTCAGTGAATGATAGTCGGCGATGAAGAAAAAACATTCGTAGCGGCCGCTATTTTGGATTTCTACCCAGTTTTTCAGCGCGCCGAGATAATTGCCGATGTGCAGTGAGCCGGATGGCTGGGTACCGGAGACGACGATTGGTTTTTTCATGGTGGTCAAAGTGATTTTTGGATTATTTTCATTGTAGCAATCAATAGGCCAATTATCAAGCGGCGGCCAAGTTATCCACCTTGTCAACTTCTCTTGACAAGGCGTCACACTTCTTTATAATTAATATGATTCCCGTTTTAGTCTTTTTGCGGGGAGCTAACTAATAATTTAAAAAAAGAATAAATGAACATTCCAACCTTGCGCCAGACTTACAACAGGCGCAAAGCGTGGGGACTCTTGGCAAGCATTGACTTGTCCGGATGCGACCATGAACTTATCCAATCGCCACCAGCGATTAAAGCTTTTGTCTCTCAGATGATCAGCGCGATCAAAATGAAGACATACGGACCAATGCATTTGGAGCGATTTGCCGAAGGGCATTTGGAGGGTTATTCGGTGATGCAATTTATTGAAACATCATCGCTAACCATCCATTTTGATCACATGATCGGCGATCGCGCGTTTATTGATATTTTTAGTTGCAAGTTTTTTGACCCGATGAAGGCCGAAAAATTCGCCAAGAAGTATTTCAAGGCAAAAAAAGCGAGAACTAAAATCCTTCTTAGATATTAATTGGAGGAAACAAAAAAGTCCCGATGATTCGGGATTTTTTTGTCGGTTAATCTAATAAGGGCAGGATTAGTTAGTTATTTTTTCTCTAATTTTAGCCACTTTTATTATTTTTAGCTGATTTAACTATTGACAAAATATTTTAGATATGCTATAATTATATATTAGTACCTTACAAGCAATTATTGGCAAAAAAACGGCCATAGCCAAAAGATACTGAAATATTATCTTGATAAAGTCCTCCCGTGTCATCCCGACCCCTTCGACTACGCTCAGGGTAAACTCCGTGGAGGGATCCCTCTGTGCGTTCGTCCGCTGTGGCGGACTCACTTAGTCGGGATGACGCTACAATTGGTATTTTCTGGCTATGGCCGCCCTGTCGGAGGCCACTTCTAATGCGTTCTTGCTCAATGGGCAAGAAAAACATCAGCTAATAGCTGGAGAAAGAAGAGGTGCATTATGTCGGAGACAGTAAACAAGTATAAGGATGTGAGTTTCGGAACGGCCGAGGCAGTGTTCAATAAGCTCGGGG
>CAZHYS010000010.1:31132-34578 GCA_964536975.1 uncultured Gammaproteobacteria bacterium | reverse complement strand
CATCTAAAAGGTCAAAGGCCACCCAGGCAGCCAAGATTATAATGGGCACGACAAGGATAAGAACAGATGGGATAAATCGTTCTTTGATTATCAGTTTCAACTTTAGGAGGTTTGATTTTTTAAATAGAAAGCTCATTTCGCTAAAATCACTTTAATAATTTATCTATGCTGTCCGAAGATATAATCTTGGCAACGGCAATGAGAGTCGCCAAAGTCGGATTAGTATTAAAACCACCCTCCAACTTGGCAACATTGGAGAGTTTGAGTCCGGCGGCGCGCGCCAATTCTTCCTGGGATATTTCCTTTTTCAAACGAAGGCGTTTGATATTGGCGCCCAATTTTTTCGCGTCAATTTGCATTCCGGTCTAATTTTCTTTATATCAGCATGTTGATATCTTTTAAAAGTTATCAACATGGTGATATATAAAATTATTATACCATAAACAAAGAATTTTTTGCAAACAAAAATTCATCCCCGTCTACAGAGATGAAATTAACAAAATAAAACGCCTCTTTATTCCTATTCGTCCGCCGCTAAATTACAAACCCAAAACTACAAATATCAAATAAATCTTAAATTTCAAATTCAAAAATTTATACTGCGACTGTTTGGAACTTAAGATTTGGAGTTTGTAATTTTCAAAATCTTATCAAATATTTGAATTCTGATACTATTATCAAATATCAGATCGCAAAAAACCGCCGATCTATATTTGACGGCATCTATGGTTGCAAAATCTCGTCTTGATTGCAATTGCCATTCACGCAAATTTCCACCTTCTTGATGTAAGAAAATTGCGATAAGGTTTTTTCCACTTGTGACCGAACCGAGATTACGGCGCAAGAACCGGCAATTTTAGCGATTTCTCCGCTTAAATAAACTCTGGCTGTGCCGTCATCAGAAATCTTCAACTCGGTCATATAAGTGCCGACTGGTATGCCAGAAGTCCAGCCAGCCGCCTTTTCTTCATCGGATAACGGATTAACCAGCCCGATCGCCGCCGCCACCGCGTCAGAAGCATACTGGCTACTTATTTCACGTTCCAAAGGATAAACCTTGGAACAATCCGGCAACCCCGGGTCCTTTTGAATGTTGTTATAAAAAGCACTAATAATTGTCCCTTTTTCCGTTTTGACAACAATTCCAGCCGAGTCGCCTTCTGTGTCCTGCTGATTTTCCCACTCTTCTTCGCTAAAAATACTGACTTTTCCGTCCTCTTCACTATCATCAACATTGATATTGACATTATCCTGCTCTTGATTCGGCCCCTGTGGATTGTTGTCTTCCCGACTATTTAGATACCAAATACCGACAATAGCCAGAACAATCACGATAAATATCCAAATTGCTCCGCCAGAGCTTTTTTTATCCTTTTCTTGGGTGTTGGCAACCGGAGACTCCGGCGCCGCTTTAGTCTGATTTTGGTCGTCTGATTTTCCACTTTTTTGGCTAAATTTAGCCAAATTTTGACCATTTTCCAGACCTACACTGTCCGGCAATTTTGACCCGGAATCAAAAATATTACCCAAGTCGGCTTGTTGTCCCGGCTGGTTGCTGTTTCCTGAACCTTGACCAGAAAAATCTTGTTTTTCTTTGTTTTGTTCTTCCATAAAATCAAAATTAATTTTTATCGCCTCCCGTTTCCTCTATTTTAAGTTTTATAAAAAATAAAAGCAAATGGGGGGGTCTAGGAGTTAGGAGTTAGGAAGTAAAAAAATAAAAGATCAATGACAGGAAACAAAAAAAGGAATTCTATTTGCCGCTCCCTCCTTGATTTTCTGTGCTCAATATGCTAATTTTTATTAGAAAAAGGCAAAAAAAGGAGGAATTGCCGATGGTGTACATTATAAACGCTTTTGAATTATTGGCAAATACTGTGATGCTGGTCGCCTTCTTTTTTACCATAAAACAGAATCTGGCGATTTCAACAAAAATGTTGTGGCTCTCTGCGGTAATACTGCTTATTATTAGTGTAGTTTTCTACCGAACCGATCGCCGGTTTGGCATAAACACCGGACTCGCAATAATGAGCATGTTGATAGCCGCCTTCTTTACTGTTGTAAAGAATTGGGAGTTGGCAACGGATATTCTCTGGGGATCAATGATACTGCTACTGATTGAAACCGCCACATTCTACAGCGACAACGAAGAAGGGGATGATTGTAAAGAAGTTAGCCGGTAAACACAAAATGTTTGTGTTTACCGGTATTATTTTTTATTAATCTTTTATAAATAAATACATTTCTTCGCTAAAATTAAACAAAATTCCGTTCACGTGAAATCAAAAATCCATCCGCCTCGGGTGGATGGATTTTTAAAAGATGGTGGACCTTAAGGGATTTGAACCCTTGACCTCTTCCATGCCATGGAAGCGCTCTAGCCAACTGAGCTAAAGGCCCAAAAGATTAAAATATGCGTGCTGTCCTATTATTTTACACAATACAATAACACTTTTCAATAGCAGATTTATTCACAACCACAAAATCAAATTTCCATGCAAATCTGAGTGTATAATTGGATAATTATATTATTATACCATATTATGAAGTAAAAGTCAATAGATAAACCAACATTTTGGCTAAATTTAGCCAAAAGACAACTATACTATTATAAAAACTTGACAAAAAAATCCAGTAATCAACAATAGTCTGGTCAAGAAATGTCTAGACATGTCTAGACATTTGTCCCCATAAATCACAAGTTATCCACTTTTAAATATAGACAGAATTGCAACTTTATGTCATAAAATAAGGACCAAATAAGCAATCGCTACTCCCGCTGACTGCTTATTCGAGCCAATAACTACTAATCCATGTGGACTGCTCTGCCACAATCGGTGCATTCGCCATACATCGGTCGACTGACAAATGTCTTCCCGCACCTGCCATTGCTACACTTGTAACGCGTCAAATCATCTTTTCTTTTTGGCGGCTCCCGCCGGCTTAATGCCGCGTTTGCGGCAATGGCGATCGCCGCCGGGCCAATCCCGCATCTCTCCGCGACCTTGGCGGCCGCGCTTCCTATTTCTCTTCCTGCCATGAAACTGCATTTACACTCCTCCTCTTACTTTTTACACCGCCCACTAAACAAAAACAATCTTGGTTAGAATTCTAACCAAGACTACCTAGTTTGTCAATATCAAACCTAATCGCTAAACGCTAAAAGCTAATCGCCAAAATATGTGCTCCCACCAGGAATCGAACCTGGATCTAGGGCTTAGGAGTCCCTTGTTCTATCCATTGAACTATGGGGGCGACAAGAATCAACCCGAAACGGACATGAAAAAATCACGCCGGACACAATTGATTTTTTATAAAATTCATTGTAAAATATCATTGTACCGGCTAACTCATTCTACCAAAAAAAATATGCAAATTCAATGGTTCGGGCAATCATTTTTTAAACTCCAAACAAAAAATAACGGCGAAGAGGTGACCATCGCCAT
>CAZHYS010000010.1:0-31032 GCA_964536975.1 uncultured Gammaproteobacteria bacterium | reverse complement strand
GTCCACTTGGGCGATCTGGGTCAGGAGCTCAATGACGAACAGCTGGAAAAAATGAATAACGTGGATATCCTGATGATTCCAGTAGGCGGCGCAGTCACCATTGATGCCAAAAAAGCGACCGAGATAATCTCCGAGATAGAGCCGAGAATCGTCATTCCAATGCATTATCAAATTCCCGGCCTAAAAATAAAGCTTGATCCTTTGGATAATTTTTTAAAAGTCTCCGGTCTGCCGTCAGAAAAAACCGACAAGCTGAAAATAAGCAAAAAAGATCTGCCGCAAGAAGAGACCAAGATAATCATCCTTAACGCCTAAAGTCATCCTTATGAAAATAGCCATCTGTGGCAGCATGTCTCTGGCCAAAGAGATGGTCGCTGTTAAAAAAGAATTAGAAATAATCGGTCACAAAGTAGTAATACCTGAAAATACTGAAAGATATGCCAGCCAAGAATTGAGCATTGAGAGCAAATGGGAAAAGATGGAATCCGATGTAATTAGAAATTATTTTGAAAAAATAAAAGAGGTTGATGCTATTTTAGTTATTAATCAGGATAAAAACGGAATTGAAAATTATATCGGAGGAAACGGACTGATTGAAATTGCCTTTGCTCATGTACTAAACAAAAAAATATTTTTACTGAACCCCATTCCCAAATTAAGTTATTCTGACGAAATAGAAGCAATGAAGCCAATTACCATAAACAGCGATCTTGGATTAATAAAATAAAATTTCACATCAAAGGTTGCTATAAAAAAAATTAAGATTATAAATTAGAAATTTTTAAATCAGACCAAGTCCCATGCCAAGAAAAAAATCATCCGGTGAAAAAAAAGCGCCGACGAAAAAGAAAGTTTACCGCGCCAAAAAAACAGCTCCCCGAAAGACCGAGCTGGAATCGGATTATCGTGAAGAAAAAACAGACGCCGCGTCGCCAGAAAAGCCGGCCGCCGAACCAAAATACATCTCCATCCGCGATATTGACCCGGAGATGGAAAGCCGGACCAGACTGACTTGGATCATTGTTGGAATAATCGGCTGCGGCATAGTAATCTTTTGGTTTTGGACTTTAAGAAGCAACATATTAAAATCCGGTGGCGGCGAAGAAGTGCAAAAAATCGCCCAACAAATAAGCCAGAACATTGACGAACTCAAAAACATAATTTCCAGCGCTCAAAACAACGGTGAC
The DNA here is from genome assembly GCA_964536975.1 of uncultured Gammaproteobacteria bacterium. GTDB lineage: Bacteria > Patescibacteriota > Patescibacteriia > 2-01-FULL-39-33 > 2-01-FULL-39-33 > JAKQDP01. Next base: position 29,845 of record CAZHYS010000010.1, on the reverse strand, counting down.
CTCCAGCAAAATCAAAATTCGCCAGACATTGAAAAAATAAAAAACGAAACGCTCAAGCAGATAGAATTGAATCTGGATAGCGCCAGTTGGCCGGAACATATTTCCGAACCATTGAAGCTCGCCGTCAAATATCCCGGCGCTTGGAGCAAGCAAGAAGATGCCGGCTCATTGATATTGTCCAGTTATGACAACAAAGATGATTTACCGCCATCTCTGGGACAACTCATCATCACAGACAAAGGCAGGTTTCCCAAAACTACTCTGACCGATTGGGCCGATAAAAATCTTGATGATCAATATTCTTTTGACCAGGAAGTGTTTGTTGATTTCCAGCCGGCGGTAAAATATCTCAAATCCGATGCTGCTACCACCACTGATATTTCCTATTCCATTTTTGTCCAAAAAAATGATAACATCTATGAAATCAGCGCTTATGGCCGCAATGGCCGCGACATTTATGGATTCATTCTGGAAAAAATAATTTCAACCATTAAATTTTCCCAATAATTATGCCAAACAAAACCGACCAAGGAGGTTCCAAGCCAATTCCGCCAGAAAAGAAAAAAAATAAAACTGATCAAGATAAAATTTCTGCCGAAGAAAAAATGGAAGAACCGGGAATTTCCAATCAGATTATCAGTGCCGAAGTGGAACAGAGCTATCTGGACTACGCCATGTCGGTCATTGTTTCGCGCGCCTTGCCTGATGTCCGCGACGGCCTAAAACCAGTCCATCGGCGAGTTTTGTACGCGATGTGGAGCATCGGCCTGAGACCGTCCGCCAAATTCCGCAAATCCGCCAATGTCGTCGGCGAAGTGATGGCCAAATACCACCCGCACGGCGATGCCGCTATCTATGACACCTTGGTCCGCATGGCGCAGGATTTTTCTTTGCGCTACCCACTCGTCAAAGGCCAGGGAAATTTCGGCTCCATGGATGGCGACGGAGCGGCGGCAATGCGTTATACCGAGGCCAAGTTGGCAACTATCGCCGAAGAAGTGCTTTTTGATATTGAAAAAAATACTGTTGACTTTGTTCCCAACTATGATGGCGCTCACAAAGAGCCGAAGGTCCTGCCAGCCAAACTGCCAAATCTGCTAATCAACGGCACCCAAGGCATCGCTGTCGGCATGGCCACCAATATCCCGCCGCATAATCTCGGTGAAGTGATTGATGGCACAGTTCATTTGATTGACAATCCGGACTGCACTGTTGACGATCTGATGAAGTTCATCAAAGGACCGGATTTCCCGACCGGCGGCATTATTTATAACCACCAGGATATCAAACAAGCTTATGCTTCCGGACGCGGCGGCGTTGTTTGCCGCGCCAAAACCGATATTGAGGAAACGCGGGGCGGGGGATTTAGAATCGTCGTCAAAGAAGTCGTCTATCAGACCAACAAAGCGGCCCTGCTGGAGAAAATCGCCGAACTAGTCAAAGACAAAAAAATCGAAGGCATCCGCGATTTGCGGGATGAATCCAACAAAGATGGCGTCCGCATCGTCATTGAGCTCAAAAAAGATACTTACCCGAAAAAAATTCTCAACCAGTTGTTCAAGCATACTGCCTTGCAATCCACTTTCCACCTCAATGTCTTGGCGCTCGTGGACGGCATTCAGCCGCGCGTCCTGACACTCAAATCAGTTTTGGAAGAATACATCAAGCACCGCCAGGAAGTCGTCACTCGCCGGACCCAATTTGACCTTGATCGGGCCAAAGATCGGGCGCACATCCTGGAAGGTTTGGTGCTTGCGCTGGCCAAGATAGATCAAGTCATTGACACAATCAAAAAATCCAAAGACAAGGACCAGGCCCGAGAAAACTTAATGAAAAAATTCAAGTTAAGCGAACGGCAAGCGATCGCCATTTTGGAAATGCGGCTCCAACAGCTGGCCAATTTGGAACGGCTGAAAGTGGAAGCCGAACTCAAAGAAAAATTAAAACTTATCAAAGAATTGGAGGCCATCCTCAAATCGCCGGCCAAAATTAAAAGCATTATCAAGGATGAACTTGCGGAGCTGAAGAACAAATTTGACGAGCCGCGGCGGACTCAAGTCATCGCCAATGGCGTGGACAGCTTTAAAATGGAAGACTTGGTGCCGGATGAAGAGGCGATAGTCATGGTGACCAACGACGGCTATATCAAGCGCCTGCCGCCGGATACTTTCAAAAAACAAAGTCGCGGCGGCAAGGGCGTCATCGGCCTGACCACCAAAGAGGAAGATGAAGTGGAGCACTTGTTTATCACTACCACTCATGCTGATTTGCATTTCTTTACTTCCCGGGGCCGCGTATTCCGGCTCAAAGGCTATGACATACCGCAAGCGTCGCGAACCGCCAAAGGCCAAGCGCTGGTCAATTTCTTGCAGCTCGCGCCCAATGAAAAAGTGTCGGCCATCCTGCCGTCCACTCAAATAGAAAAAGATAAATTTTTGGTAATGGTCACCAATCGTGGCACTATCAAGAAGACCCTGATGGAAGACTTTGGCAATGTCCGCAGCTCTGGGCTAATCGCCATCAAACTCAAAGAAGGGGATAATCTGGAATGGGTCACCCCGTCAAATGGCACAGAAAATATCATCCTGGTCACCACCAAGGGTCAGGCTATCCGTTTCAAAGAAGCGGCAGTCCGAGCGATGGGTCGGGCGGCCTCCGGCGTTCGCGGCATCAAGCTCAAAACCGGCGATATGGTCGTCGGCATGGGCATATTTGACCCGAAAGTAGACAAGACTGCCAGCTTACTCGTTATTATGGATAAAGGTTTTGGCAAGCAGACCAAACTCAATGCCTACAAAGTGCAGGGCCGCGGCGGCAGCGGAATTAAGACAGCCAAGATAACTGCCAAAACCGGCAACATTGTCGCCGGCCACGTCGTTTATGGTGACGAAAACGATCTAATTGTCATCTCTCATAAAGGCCAGGTCATCCGTTTGGCCGCCAAAGATGTCAACGTTCTCGGCCGCGATACCCAGGGCGTGCGAGTAATGCGCTTTAAAGCCGACAGCGACACTGTGGCTAATGTGACTCTCATCTAGATGGCGCATGGCGCGTAGCATATAGCATATGGCTTATAACTGCCAATTTTAAATTAATTAAAAATAGTAATTATTAAACTGTCACATTATAAAACTGTTTTTGCCCCTTCAATTAAGCTGAAACCAAACAATTTAACAATATAGCAATATAACAATTTTCCCATTACCATGCTCAAAGCAGTTATTTTTGATTGTGATGGCATTTTGGTAGACAGCATGAAATATCACGCCATCGCCTGGCAACAAGCTCTGGCCGAATACGACATAAAAGTTTCTCACCGAGATATTTTTTTGGTGGAAGGCATGTCTTCGCTTGATACAATAAATTTGTTTGCCAACAAACAAAAAATCAAGCTTTCTGCCGGAACCAAAGATAAAATCCAGTCCAACAAAAGAAGCTTGACCAAAAAAATCTTCCAGCCAAAAATTTATCCTTATCTTCATCCGCTAATCAACAAGCTGAAAAAGGATGGGCTGATTTTGGCGGTAGTAAGCGGTGGAAATAGAGATTTTGTAAAAAACGTGGTTAAAGCAGAATTTCCAAAAGCATTTAAGGCGGTGATAACCGGCGATGATGTCAAACACAGCAAACCTTCTCCTGCGCCGTATCGTCTGGCCCTGAAAAAACTTGGCTTCAAGCCGAGCGAGGCCATTGTGATTGAAAATTCTCCCTTGGGCATCGAAAGCGCCAAAAAGGCGAAAATAAAAACCTTCGCCCTCGCCACTACGCTTAATAAAAAATATCTAAAGCAAGCGGATAGGGTATTTCCTAACCACAAAAAATTGCTAACATTCTTAAAAATTGATAATTAGACATCTCATAAGTCCACCGCGACGAGTTGAGAATTGAAACATTGAAAATTTATTGTAAATTTTAAATTGAAAATTAAAAATTTTTATAGCCCCCCCCATGCTTGTCTACCTCATCTTAATCATCGGCTTTGTTTTCATGATTAAAGGCGCCGATCTATTGATTGACGGCTCGTCATCATTGGCCAAAAGATTCAAAATCTCTGATATTTTTATCGGCCTGACAATCGTTGCCTTTGGCACTTCGGCGCCTGAGCTTACTATCAATCTCATTTCTAATTTCCGCGGCTCATCTGATATCGCCATCGGCAACATCTTGGGCGCTTGCATCGCCAACATTCTGCTGATTGCCGGCGTGGCCGCCATTATTTACCCGATCAAAATCAAAGAGGGGACGGCCTGGAAAGAAATCCCTCTGGCTCTAGCGGTAATAATTTTATTTTTCTTCCTGGCCAACGACGGCTTTGCCGCTGCCGCCAATAAATCCTTATTATCCGGATTTGACGGAGCAATTCTGCTTGTATTTTTCGCTGTGTTTATGTATTACATTTTCGGCATCAACAAGGTAAAGGGTGAGGAAAACCTGAGCTATGAAAAATTCAAAACCTCCACGTCCATTGTCTATATTATTATCGGTATCGTCGGCCTTGGATTGGGCGGACATTGGGTGGTAAACAGCGCTGTCACCATCGCTAGAAATCTAGGGCTAAGCGAAGTTATCATTGGTCTGACCGTCATCTCCATTGGCACCACTCTGCCGGAATTAATCGCCTCTGTTATCGCGGTCATGAAAAGAAGCGCCGACATCGCTATCGGCAACATCATCGGCTCAACTATTTTCAACGTTTCCCTTATTCTCGGCGTTAGCGCGCTTATCCGGCCGCTCGCCTTTAATCCCTCGCTAAATCTTGACATCGCGGTCTCACTATTGGCGACTTCTCTTTTATTCTTTTTTGCTTTGGCTGGCAAAAAGAAAAGCCACATCAGCCGACTGGAAGGGATGGGGCTTCTTTCCGCTTATATTATTTACATTTTGTTCTTGGTGTGGAGAGGGTGAAATTCACAAAACACATAACATAAAACCCGCAACATTTTGTAAAGACGCGATTTATCGCGTCTTTAATTAATCGCATCCGCTTTGTATAATCAAACTTTATAAACCTTATTAACTTTATAAACTTTAAAAACTATTTTCCCTCCTCCACAATCCGCCAGCCGGATTTTTTTAATTGCCGATTCTGCCAAAACTGCCAGCCGCTTATCACTGCCAAAAAAATCAAAATCGCCGTCAGATACTTTTCCTTTTCCGACCATTTGCCGCTGCTGCCGGTTTCTTCTGCCGCGCCTTTCACTTCTCCTTCTATCTTCAAATCTTCCTGCGACCGCGGCAATACCCGATATCCGGTTTTTGTTTCCGACACGATTCCGGTGGCTGTCAAAATATGTCCCGGCTTGATTCCGGCCGTGCTGATGCCGGTGTTCTTATTGATATAAATTCTTACCTCGTCCGAACCGTCATCAAGATAAATATTGTTACCGCTTACTTCCACCACCTCGCCGCTGATGGAAACCAGAAATCCCTCGCATGACTCACCGACCTCCGCCGCTTCCATTTGATGGGGTGGGGGACATTCCTGTTTCTCCAAAAATCTTATATCCGCGGCCGAAGCGATTTTGATTCGCCGTTCCCCGCCAGCCTCAGATAACTCGCCGGTCACTTCCACCAAGTCGCCTACTGTCAGAGCGGGAAAATCTTTTTTATAAGAATAGACCTGGATACCTGATCCGGCAAGATAAAAAATCTGGCTGCCCAATTTTCCCGGCTCCACCGCCACGACTCCTCTGGTCCGCACTTTTTGACCGACTTCCAAATCTCGCAACGATTCCAAGTCGGTGTCAATGACGCTCGCGGCGACAAGGCGCGATTTTTTCTGCGATGCTGACGCGCCTTCACTTTCTTCCGCGACAGCAGAAAAAGCATTTTTCACTCCCGGTGTCGGACTGGCAGTCCAAATCCATTGACCGGCGTCATTAAGCGCGTAAGCCAATCCTTCGCTGGCATCTTCATATTCCACCTCATCTATTATTTCATGACTGGGGTCAAACAAACGCGCGCTGTCAAAATCATTATTAAATGCTAATCTTGTCTGAAGTCGCGGCAAATACAAATAGCCAAGCGGCGCTATCACTAAATCCTTTATTTTATACGGACGGCTGCCACCCTCGGCATCGTCAATCAGCCAACCGGACAAATCAACTGCTTCGCCATTTGGATTATAGAGCTCAACAAACTCACCCTCGGCATCCGTGCCGACCGGATCAGGCAGAATTTCCGAAATAATTATTGGCAAAACACTGGACGGCTCGCTTTCTTGCTTGTCGCTTTCAATATTCTTTTTGCTGGTAGTCGCCACAGCCGCCGTGATAATAACATTTTCTGCCAGGGGCGTAGATGAAGCAGTCCAATACCAATCGCCTTTGTTGTCTCGACTGTACGAATAATTCTCTTCTGTCGTGCTGTCATACTCAACTGTCTGCGCCAAGATATTGTCCGGCGAAAACAGCTTTATCTGCTCCACGCCGGAATTATTTAGAGCAATTTTAGAATTATTGCGATAAACGACAAAAAATTCCGCCGGCCGAATGATTGAGGCCGAGCATTCGCCACCACTACAAATGGCGTATTTACTGTCCGAAGCATCACGCAAAATCCAATTGGTCAGATCAACCGCCGACTGGCCGATATTTTTGATTTCAATAAATTCATTGTCTTCATCGGCGCCGGCCGGATTGGGAAAAATTTCGTTGATAATAATATTCTGCCGCAACCAATAATAATCTGCCGTCGGCTGGCTGGAACTGTATGATTGGCTGGAACCGCCACCGCCTGAAGTCGTCGGGCGGGGAGTGATAGAATTAGCCGCGCCGCGGGTCGGCGTCGTCGTCAAAGCAAAATCACTTAGATCATTATCGCTATCCTTGCCGTCCGTCGTTCTGGCGATTGTTTCTCCTTTCTCCGCGGTTGGCGCGTTATCACTGGTGTCGCCGTCATCGCCAGCGCCATAAGCCGCGTCATCAATAATCTCGCCATCACTGTCTTTTAGGATGATAATGTCGCCGGCGTTGTTGAGCTTATTAGTCAGAAGCTCCGCGACCAAAAATCCGCCCGCGCCTATCTCACCAGACAATTCCAAAATCTTTCCGGTATTATCTTCTATTATCATCCCGCTCAAATCCAAAGTAGTACTGGCGTTATTGAAAAGCTCTATCCATTCTTTTTCGCCGTCACCGGGCACAGCCGCAAATTCATTGATGACAATATCAGAAGGGTTGATGATCGGCGGCGTGGATGAGGAATAATTATTTCCTACTGTCACTGCCAGGATATCTGTGGAAGAGGCGCCGCCGTCATCTACGACTGTCAGAGCGACGCTAAAGATTCCTTCACTGACATAAAGATGGGTAGTGGTGACGCCGGAGCCGATTGAGCTGTCACCAAAATCCCACTGATAACTAGTGATAAGTCCATCGCTGTCGCTTGAATTGCTGGCATCAAAAAACGCCCATTCGCCCAAAGCGATATTTTGATCATCGCCGGCAACGGCGGTCGGCGGATAATTTGATTGGAAAGCATATAAAACCAAGTCATCAATTCCCACTCCTTTTGAACCAGTAGCTGATAGTGTTTCTATTTTTATTTTTGTGGTTGTGCTGTGATAATCACTTAAATTTATTAATTCTTGCGCTTCCAATGTGCTACCGATAGGCATAAACTCTTTGAGTATTTGCCAATTTTCTCCATTGTCAACGGAAATAAAAACCGTGATTTGAGAATGATCCCCATCGCCACCATATGTCCTTGCCTTAAATTGTAAAAATTTATTATTTAATAATGAAAAATCAATGGAAGGTGAAATTAAAACCGAATTATATTTTAACATTTTTATATAATAATTACCGCTTGCCAATCCTTGTTCACAATTTTCATGTAACCAACCATATAAATTATCTAAATCGCCATCTAATGAGTAGATATTTTTTTCAGCAGCTAAAGCGTTAACTTTTAGAAAAATAAACAAAAAAATCCCCGCCGCCAAGATGGAGATTGAAATAAATTTCTTCATAAATAATTTTTTATTAATAATGAAGAAGGTATTTATTAATTATACAAGATAAATTGACAACGAGCCAGATTTTTTATACTTTAAAGATGAACGCACTACCGCGGGGATGTGGTGAAATTGGTATACACGCTTGCCTTAGGAGCAAGTGCCTTACGGCATGAGAGTTCGAGTCTCTCCATCCCCACTTATTATCACTTTATCACTCGTCACCTAAACGGTGACATTTTTTGTTATAATAAATTCATGAAAAAAATAAAAAACAATATTTGGCTACTTGCGATTTTGCTTGGCGGAACAGCGCTCCGCCTCTTTTATTGGCTGACGCTAAAAGATCATCTCATCTTCGGGGACGGCGGCACGCACACTTTGGCCGGATTGGCCATTGCCCGAACATTTACCCACCACTTTAGTCCGAATTATTTTGCCGATTTCATCTACCACTATTGGGCGACGATGGGCAGTCTATTTTTTTACCCTTGGGCCAATACCGTCTTATCTGCGATTTCCTTTTTGCTTTTCGGCTTTAATCACCTATCAGCCAAACTGCCGTCAATGGTCTTCAGTGTTTTAATGATCTTTGCCATCTATTTACTGGGCAAAGAAATATTTAATAAAAAAACTGGTCTCTGGGCCGCAGTAATCGCCGCCATAAACCCGTATTTCATTTTTTTTGGTGGATCAGATTTAGTGGATATTCAAATGACCTGTTTAACGACATTGGCCATCTACTTTTGCTTGAAGGCTAAAAAATCAAACCGAAGTAGACATTATTTACTGGCCGGCCTATTCGCCGGACTGGCCGGCCTGATGAAGCCGCCGGGATTTATAATTATCATCCCGGCAATTCTAATCATCGTCTATCACAAAAATCCGAAAGTTCTCCTGACAAAAAATTTCCTCTATCTGATCCTAATTTTTACCGCGCTGGCTTTTTCTTATTTCGGCCCCGGATTGATAATAAAATACCTACCTGCTTCCACTCCCATTCAAGCTGCCGCTTCCAGTGATATCCTGCATTGGTTTGGTAGCGCTATTACCTTTGCCGAGCCGGGCGATCCGGCCTGGCACGATCTCGCCGGCTGGACCTACTATATCAAGATACTGCCCGAGCAGTTGGGCTGGTTACCGCTGCTCCTGGCTATTATTGGCGGAACCCTACTCACGGGCGGCAAAGATCGCGACAAAAAGTTTATTTTATTTGCAAATATTGCTATTATTTATTTGGTTTTTATTTTTTTGGACAATAAAAATGGCCGCTACACTCTGCTGTATCTGCCATTCTGGTGTATTCTGGCAGGAATTGAGGCAAAAAAGATAATTGATCTGATCAGGCAAAAAAAATACCTCGCTGCTCCCATTGTCCTGACTGTCGCCATAATTTTATTTATTGATATAAATATTTTTTCTTCAGCAACTGCCGAAATCAAAACCAAATACGGCCACGCCAATCTATCCGCGGCCATTAGCGCTATTGTCACCGACAACATTTCCAAAGAAAACAAGCTGATTATTCTTTATCAAGACCGGAAAGAAATCGGCATTGCCAATGTAAGTTTTTTTACCGCCATCAGTGACCCCGAACTAATTTACTCGGTATACTGGGAAGATAAGGCCGCCGAAGCGGATTATCTTATTGTCACTGGCGAAAAAATCCAACGGCCAGACATACAATCGCTATATGAACCAGTCGCCGGCTATCCAGTCTATGCTTATAAAAAACTAAATAATTAATAAAAATATGCCTGAAAACATCAGCGAAGAAAAAACCCCCGAAGAAAAATCCGTAAAAGTTGAAATCCTGGAAAAGATGTCGGATTTGGCCACTGCTGGCTTTGGCCTGGTTGCGGCCTTAGCTTGGAATGAGGCGATTAAAACGCTATTTGAAGCAATTTTCCCTAAAGCGGGAAACATCATTGCCCAATTCGTCTATGCGGCAATAGTGACAATGATCGTGGTCTTGGTCACTCTTAGACTGGGTAAATTGACTGATCTCGCCAAAAAACAGCTGGGCAAGAACTTATAAGAAACTTACCCTAAAACAAAAAATGCCATTTTTTTGCTAAATTTAGCCAAAAAAATGAACTGTTTTAAATTTTATAAAAAATCAGCTAAATTTAGACAAAAATGCATAATGCATGACTATTGACAAGGTTTTAAAAATAGCATATAATAAAAAAGACGCAATAATCCTCTTATCCACACGTTATCACGGACGCGACTATGGACAAAAAAGCCAAGATGGATTAAACTAAACCAAGGTGACCAAATATATGAGATACGCTACCAACAAAACCCATAACAATTCTCCAAGCTAAGAGGACAGTTTTTCTGCGCTCTACGCGAAACCGCTTGGGGAAAGGCGGTTTTTTTGACCCCCGGAGATACGGCGAATATGAAAATATTAATCGTTCCTCGGGAGACAGAAATCCCCGGACTTTGACAACTAAATATTCAACCAAAAAACGAATTAGAATTAAAAATTGTAATTCGCCGAAACATAAAAAAGAATCAAATTATAATCTGATTCTTGTGATTAAACAAACAAGAGCAAGTGGTGGATGCCTAGACATCAAAAGACGAAGAAGGACGTCGCAGCCTGCGAAAAGCCTCGGTGAGGTGGCAAGCAACCTTTGACCCGGGGATATCCGAATGGGGAAACCCTTTCCGTTGAAGACGGAAAATCCATATCTGAATACATAGGATATGAGAAGACGACCCAGCGAAGTGAAACATCTCAGTAGCTGGAGGAAAAGAAAAAACCTTTGCGTCTATAGATTTATTGTCTTCCTTATTAAAGACAATGAATCTGTAGGCCTGTATTCCGTTAGTAGTGGCGAGCGAAAGCGGAGCAGTCCAAACCTTTCTGGTGTTTCGTCGGTGAGAATGAGTCCTTCGGGATGATTTTGATCCGGCGTTTAAAGATGTATGTCGTTGCCAGACTGGTGTGATGATGGAAATGTTTGCCTGCATACACAGGCAAGGTAAGGCTAAATAGCTTCCCTAGTAGAACGGTCTGGAAAGGCCGACCAAAGAGGGTGAAAGTCCCGTACGCGAAAGGGGTTATTTCTTTACGATTTTCGTCTAGAGTACCTTAGGACACGTGAAATCCTGAGGGAATCAGCCGTGACTATGCGGTAAGACTAAATACTTTTGATGATCGATAGTGAACAAGTACCATGAGGGAAAGGTGAAAAGCAGCCCGGTGAGGGCGATGAAATAGTATCTGAAACCATTTGCTTACAATGAGTCGAAGTCCAACTCGTGTTTCACTAATGTTCAACACGAAAAGTAAAAAAGCAAAAATAAAAAGGCAAAATTTTGGTATCGCTTCGCGATGATTTACTGCAAAAATTTATGAGTGAGTAAACAGACAAAGCGAACGACTTAACTTTGAGTTTTTATTTTTAAATTTTGAATTTTAGTGAGTGGTGAACAACAGTGAAACACGAGCGGATGACGGCGTTCCTATTGAAGAATGAGCCAACGAGTTTATCTACGTTGCCCGTTTAATCCCGACAGGGAGAAGGCAGAGTGAAAGCGAGGGTTAATAGCCCGTTCAGTGTTTACACTGATTGCAGCGTGGATAAGACCCGAAACCGGGTGAGCTAACCATGGCCAGGATGAATCCTGAGTAACATCAGGAGGAGGTCCGAACCCACTAGCCGTACAACACTAGGGGATGAGCTGTGGTTAGGGGAGAAATTCCAATCGAACTCGGTAATAGCTGGTTCTCCTCGAAATAGCTTTTGGGCTAGCTTTGAGATTAGACCTAGGGGTAGAGCACTGACTGAGGGCGGGTCCGCAAGGTTACCGTCTTCAACCAAACTCCGAATACTAGGTATCCTTATCTCAAAAGTCAGACTATGGGGGCTAAGCTCCATCAGTCAAAAGGGAAACAGCCCTGATCGCAATCTAAGGTCCCTAAATCCATATTAAGTGTAAAAGGTGGTATTATGACTTTTACAACCAGGAGGTTGGCTTAGAAGCAGCCACCCTTTAAAGATAGCGTAACAGCTCACTGGTCAAGTTATTTTGCGCCTAAAATGTACCGGGGCTAAATATGGTACCGAAGATGCGGATTCCAACGCTTAGCGTTGGAGTGGTAGAGGAGTATTCCAAGCGAGCAGAAGCCGGACCCGCGAGGGCTGGTGGATTGCTTGGAAGTAAGAATGTTGGCATAAGTAGCAAAAATCAGGGTGAGAATCCCTGACACCGCAAACCCAAGGTTTCCTGGGCAACGAGAATCGACCCAGGGTTAGTCGATCCTAAGGCGAGGCCGAAAGGCGTAGTCGATGGAAGAGCTGGTTAATATTCCAGCACTACCTTGGTTTTCCGACGGGGTGACGCATTGGCGGAGATTGGGCGTTATTTGGCTTATGACGTTGCTGGCCAGCGGCGTGACAAACAGGCAAATCCGTTTGTCATTAGCGCCAAGGTTGGCAGAAGGGAAAACCGCAAGGTGGACCCAATCCAGTTGAAGTTGGTGCCAAGAAAAACCTCTAGGGTTAAAACCAAGGCAACCGTACCGTAAACCGACACAGGTGGGTGAGGCGAGTAGCCTAAGGTGTACGAGAGAAACATTGTTCAGGAACTCGGCAAAAAATCGGCCGTAACTTCGGAATAAGGCCTTCCGCCGCAAGGCGGACGCAGCTAAAGATGCCAAGCGACTGTTTATCAAAAACACAGGTCCCTGCTAAACCGCAAGGTGATGTATAGGGGCTGATGCCTGGCCAGTGTCAGAACGTTAAAGGGAGAGGTCAGTCCGCCGCAAGGCGGATGAAGCCTTGAACTGAAGCGCTGATGAACGCCGGCCGTAACTATAACGGTCCTAAGGTAGCGAAATTCCTTGACGGGTAAGTTCCGTCCCGCACGAATGGCATAACGACTTGGCAACTGTCTTGACAATGTACTCGGCGAAATTGCAAGTGTCGTGAAGATGCGACATTACCGTGGTTAGACGAGAAGACCCCGTGAAGCTTTACTACAACTTGGTACTGGGTTGCGTTATTGCATGTTTAGCATAGGTGGGAGTCCGCCGCAAGGCGGACACCAGTGAAATACCACCCTTGCTATATTGCAATCCTAACTTACTCCCGTGAATCCGGGAGAAGGACAGTATCTGGTGGGTAGTTTAACTGGGGCGGTTGCCTCCTAAAATGTAACGGAGGCGTTTACAAAGGTTGGCTAGCTCCGGATGGAAATCGGAGTGATAGTGTAAAGGCACAAGCCAGCTTTACTGCAAGGCCTGCAAGCCGAGCAGTTGCGAAAGCAGAACTTAGTGATCCGACCGTACGAAATAGGACGGCGGAAGCTCATCGGATAAAAGCTACTCCGGGGATAACAGGCTGGTCTCCTCCAAGAGTCCACATCGACGAGGAGGTTCGGCACCTCGATGTCGGCCCGTCCTATCCTGGGGCTGAAGAAGGTCCCAAGGGTTTGGCTGTTCGCCAATTAAAAGGGCACGCGAGCTGGGTTCAGAACGTCGTGAGACAGTTCGGTCTCCTATCTACCATGGTCGCCAAAATTTGAGAGGATCGTTTCCTAGTACGAGAGGACCGGAAACGACGAACCTCTGGTGTACCAGCTGTTCTGCCAAGGGCATCGCTGGGTAGCCAAGTTCGGTTTGGATAAACGCTGAAAGCATCTAAGCGTGAAGCCGCCCTCAAGATTAGATTTTTTAGACCCCTTATAGACGATGAGGTTGATAGGCTCCAGGTGTAAGTCCGGTAACGGATTTAGCCGAGGAGTACTAATTGGTCATTGTTTAATCACAAGAATCATTTTATAATTGATATTTAAATTTTTTGGATGCAGAGTTTCCGTGGCTTTAGCGAGAGGGTCACACCCGATCCCATCTCGAACTCGGCAGTTAAGCCTCTCAGCGCCGATGATACTCTTTAATGGGAAAAGTAGGCCGCCGCGGGAACCTTGCATCCAAAAACAATCAAACGCCGTTTATCGGCGTTTTTTTGTTTTTATACATATTGAAAAAGAACAAATAATCTGCTAAAATTATCAAAACAATATGTTCTTTGAACCAATTCGCCAATGGCGAAAGGAGGCGCTATGCTAAGAGTACCTGATTGTCTTGTGAAAATACTCCGGCGTGAGAAACTGGATGAAATCGTCGATGCAGTCAACAATTTTGCCGAAAACCATCAAGTCACAGATATCAAGATCCAATACGGAACAGCCGGCATTAAGGGTGTGGAAGTGTATTTGACCTATCGACAAAATCCGGATAGTCCTAGCCTGACCAAAAAGATCAAGATGATCTGCGCCGGCTCAATTGATGAAATGGAGGACCGGATGAACATGTTCGCCAGAACGGTCACAGCCGTTGATTTCATCGGCCGGCCGATGCCAGTGACCACCAGTGACCAAGCCCGAGGCATAGAAAGGCGTATCGGCTTCGTCGTTTGGCTGGATCAACTCCAAATCTAAAGCTGAAAACCCCGATTTTGATCCTAAATGAGCGCAATCCGTTTGCGCTCATTATTTTTTTGACATTTATTTCAAAATAAGTTAGAATAATATCGTGATGAGGGGCGAAGAAAGAGCTTCATCGATTCCCGACGCGATGCGGTTTAACCACTTGACGGATGGTGACCGTGAGATGCTGTGCAATATCAGCAAAGCGACAACGTTTACCAATCTCTGGTTGCAAGGCGATCTGTTTAATTCGAGGACTGATCGCGAACGGAAAAGGGAACAGCCTAAACCATTCCTAGACGGTTTCCGTCTATGGGTGGCTACACGGGATAAGGACAAAACCGGGCGCTCGGGGAAGTTACAAAAATCGTAGCAATGCGATTCTTCCGTGTTCTATCCCAAGTAAAGTTGGTTGGGTAGGCTGGTTGGCTCCTGTCCACAACCGAATTAGCGCGTTCGCCGTCAATCAACGCGTAAGGCTAAATCGCTCCAACGCCTCATCACATCGGCACTTCGTTCACGCGGGGTGCCTCATTTTTTTTGAAAAATTATTTTCAAAGTGTTAAAATCACCCCATCCCCCCAACCATAAGCTATAAGCTATAAGCTATATGCTATATGCTATATGCTATATGCCATGCGCCATAAGCCACCCCTATGCGATTAATCGCCGATCTCCATATCCATTCCAAATATTCCCGCGCCTGTTCACAACAGCTTACGCCAGAAACAATTGATTTGTGGTGCCGCTATAAAGGTATTAATCTTGTCGGCACCGGCGATTTTACTCATCCGCACTGGCTGACCGAATTGAAAAACAGCTTAATTGAGGCGGAAACAGGATTATATAAAATAAAAAACTCCTCCTCCGATACCCGTTTCTTACTGACCTCTGAAATAAGCTGCATTTATTCTCAAGGCGGCAAAACTCGCCGTCTCCATATTTGCGTATTGGCGCCGAACTTTGAAAC
Source organism: uncultured Gammaproteobacteria bacterium (assembly GCA_964536975.1). Classification (GTDB taxonomy): domain Bacteria; phylum Patescibacteriota; class Patescibacteriia; order 2-01-FULL-39-33; family 2-01-FULL-39-33; genus JAKQDP01. Next base: position 14,471 of record CAZHYS010000010.1, on the reverse strand, counting down.
CGTAGACAAAATTATCGCCGATTTTGACCGGCGCGGTTTCAATCTCCGGTCCGACGGCCGGCCGATTATCGGCCTATCTGCCAAAAATCTGGCTGAAACTATTCTAAATATTGAACCACGCTGTCTAGTCATTCCTGCCCATGCCTGGACGCCATGGTTTGCCGTTTTTGGCTCAAAATCAGGCTTTGACTCGCTACAAGAATGTTTTGAAGAGATGACACCGCATATTTACGCTATTGAAACCGGCTTATCTTCAGACCCGCCGATGAATTGGCAGCTTTCAGCGCTTGACGGCATTACTCTGATTTCCAATTCCGATGCCCATTCGCCAGCCAATCTCGGCCGCGAAGCCAATGTTTTTGACATTGAGCCAAACAAACTAAGCTATGATGAAATTTATGAAATTATCAAAACAAAAAATAAGAAAAAATTCCTTTACACGATAGAATTTTTTCCCGAAGAAGGCAAATATCACTTTGACGGCCATGCGGATTGCAAATATTCCGCCCATCCGACAGAATCAAAAAAACAAAAAAATATCTGTCCAATCTGCAAAAAAGAGCTGACTCTCGGCGTGCTTCATCGCGTCAATGATTTGGCTGATCGCGCAGAAAAAGATATTCCCACGGGCAAGCATATTCCTTATAAGAATTTAATTCCTCTGCAAGAAATAATCGCCGCCGCTTTCGGCGTCAACAAAAACTCCCGCAAAGTCCAAGCCGAATACCTAAATTTAGCAAAAAACAATTCTGAATTTGAAATCCTGCTGGATCTGAATGGTGATGCGTTAAAAAAAATAACCGGCGAAGAAATCGCCGAAAAAATAATTGAGATGCGAGAAGGTAAGATTAAAATTGAACCCGGATATGACGGAGTTTTTGGCAAGATAAGCATCAAAAACACCAGGCCAAAACCGCAACAAAATAGCTTATTTTAGACAAAAAAAGAGGGAAGTCACCGGAACGAAACAGGAATGAAACCTCTCATCACTCCAGCCCGTCCTCGCCTTGGCGAGCCGTTACCTCGCCAACCAGCTGTTAGGCCAACCCGGCAAAAATCCCTCACAGACAATCTTACATTCTCAATTAAAATTTGTCAAAATAAAAACAAAATCCCCGCTGTCTATTGCCATCCGCTATCTATTCGCGGATTGAAGCAGACAATGGGGATTTTGTTTTTGAGAAAACTTTTATCTCTTTTTCTTTTTGGCAGCTTTCTTCTTGGTAGCCTTCTTTTTGGTAGTTTTCTTTTTAGCTGCTTTCTTTTTCACGGCTTTTTTCTTTTTCATTTGATCACCTCCCTTTCGTTAAAGTTTATCTTTAACTGAAATGTTTTTAATTAAGAATAAAAATCATTTCAATTTACTTTATTATATCACAAAAAAAATAAGTCAACAAGAGTTTTCCACAGGCATAAAATAGATTCAAAAAAATATTTTATCCAAAAATAATAAAATGGCTAATTTATTTACTTCTTATTCTTGAATTTGTAATCAATCTTTTTCTTTTTCAAATACTTTTCCAAATCCGCCGGTGTCTTGAAATAATATTTTTCCGCTGCACCGCCGGCATAACGGACACATTCGTCCTGCGAATGCTCGCGGCAAATTTGCGGACGATCATTATAGATCCGGCATAATTTCGTCTTTTCATCCAATTGTTCGCAAGGCGTGACGAATTCTACCAGCCAATCATTGCTCCAATCAATAAAAACATTGATATTCTTGTGGTGCAAATACCAAAAAAGATGATCCCAGTCGCGTTTGCTGGTCGGCTTGTCTATCTCTATCGCCACATAACGGCAACAAGCGTCACAGCCATCGCAAAGTTTTTTATTTTTCTCTGACATAAAATTAAGAATAGAAAAACTGCATCTAAGCAGCTGAAATTAATAAACTATTGTGGACCGGACAGGACTTGAACCCGCTACCTCCTCGGTGCAAACGAGGCGCTCTACCAGATGAGCTACCGGCCCTTAATAACAATTAACAATCAACACTTAACAATTAACCACTACTTACGTATAATCGGGCTGAAAAACCAAAATAGCACTCCCTCAATCAAACCCAGCATAATCATAATGGAAACAATAATCACCAATACGCCGACTACCTTATAACCGGAAATTTCCCGGCCCGGACCAAAAATCTTTTCCATCCAGGCTTGCTCTCCCAGGATGCTAAGAAAAGCGGCCGGCTTCCAAACAATCCAAAAACCGACTGCCATTCCCACCAAGCCGATTGCGATTCTTAAAAGCATATATAAATAATTTCTAATTTATAAATCCTAATATCTAATAAAATTTTCAAAAACCAAGACTTTATACACTTTATGGACTTTATAGACTTTAGACTATTTTATGGGCACTAGAGGAGTCGAACCTCTGACCTCCTCGGTGTAAACGAGGCGCTCTAACCAACTGAGCTAAGTGCCCTCGGTGTAAATCCGCCGCGGCGGACTCTAACCAACTGCCCGTCTCGCGGCGGCGCGAGCCGAGGCGGAAGCTAAGCGTGCGCAAATAATTTTAAATTTGAAATTTTAAATTAATTTTGGATATTCAAGTCAGTGCCCAGGGCGGGACTTGAACCCGCACCCGCTTACGCGGCCAGCCCCTCAAGCTGGTGTGTATACCAATTCCACCACCTGGGCAAACGATACTTATATTATAAAATCAAAAAACCGTCCCTTCAACTTTTCGCCCCGATTGTTGTCGGGGCGAAAAATTTTTGATTTAAGCTTTTCTGTCTTTCAGGCGCTTTTTGTAGCCACGAACATAAAAAATCTTTGACTGTCTGACTTTTGACGCTTTGACGATTTCAATCTTAGCGATGTTAGGAGAATAAACCGGAAAGATTCTCTCTACGCCGATTCCGCCCGACGCTACCTTTCTGACAGTGACTGTGGCGCTTTTGCCGCTACCGCCACGCCGCGCCAAAATAATACCCTCAAAAATCTGGATTCTTTCTTTTTCTTCTCCTTTGGTGTTTTTTTCTTTGATTTTTTGGTGCACCTTAATGGTTACCCCCGCTTTCATCAGAGGCAACACCGATTCCCGCCAATTTTCAGTCATCGCCTTCTTTTCTTTGTTTTCCGCCATATCTTTTGATAGATTTATAAATTTTTTGTTTAAGTTTACTTAAAAATAATAACTTATTTTCATTAAAAAGTCAAGGGTGGTTAATCACTATTTTTCCACCGACCGACCCTTGACAGATATAAAATAATTTGATAATGTAAAGGTCTGCGCTGAATTTTTCAGTGAAACAGCGGGATAACACGAGGAGAATGTTGAAATGAGCCCCCACAAAAATGACCTGAAAAGGCAGTCTCGGATATTAAGCGTTGCCGGTCTGCCGCCAGAGATGATCGCTCTGGTGTTGCACCCTGAAATCGCTCTGCCGCCAGGCCCTCAACACGCCTATTTTCAAAAGGTTCTCCGCACTCACCGGAAGATCTTGAGGTGCATCGGTGACTTGTTGAAAAACGAATCAGCAACTGGCCCTTCGCAAGATATGAAAAACCTGTGCAGCGCGGCCGCTGAACAATTCGGGCGAAAGCCTTCCCAAACTAACCCGATCTTTGAAGAACTAAGCCGAAGATCGCTGGCCCTGCGAACAGCTGTGGCGTGATCGACGCCACCCCCCCCTCTCATCGGAAATCGTCCGGCGAGAGGGGATTCTTTTTTTATAAACAAAAAAACAGCCCATCGGCCGCGTAATTATTGTCTTGGTGCCCGGAGCCGGGGTCGAACCGGCACGGCTTATTCAGCCACAAGATTTTAAGTCTTGCGTGTCTACCAATTTCACCATCCGGGCTCAGGCAGTATTGATTTTAAAATTCTATTAAATCTGGAGCGGCGAACCGGAGAAGTCTGTCCGCCCGGGGCGGAAACCGGCGACCTTCTCCTTGGCATCACTTAAATTAGATTCAATAAACTACTTAAGAATGCAATCACTTGAGCGGCGAACCGGATTCGAACCGGCGACCTTCTCCTTGGCAAGGAGACGTTCTAGCCAACTGAACTACCGCCGCGCAAAATAAATATTAATACTTTTTAAAAATGACCGAAGGTCTGCGTTCCCGGGCAGCGTTGGATGCTGCGCCAGCTCGCATCCACCGACACTCGACTTCGTCCCGAATGCTCGGGACTTGTCTCGCTCCTGCCCGTCTCATCCGCCTGAGGCGGACTCGACCCTTCTCCTTGGCAAGGAGACGTTCTAGCCAACTGAACTACCGCCGCGCAAAATAAATATTAATACTGTTTAAAGGATAAGCCACTAACACATTATAAACGAAAAAAACGATTTTGTAAAGCCCCGCTTATTCCACTCCGACCTCTTTTATTACTTCACTTATTTTTCCAAAAATCTCCTCATTTGCCCCACTTGATTGTTTATTTAAATTTCTTTCAAACTCCGGCAAATGACCGATAAAACCGTCAAACCTTTCTTTGGTCAGTCTATAACAATAATCACCCAGACCCATCCTTCTTAGATGCACTGCATTGATTACCTGCTCCACCTGTTTCTTGACCGGAAGCGCTAAATAAGGCTTTTTTAAGTATAGCGCTTCAGAAATCAGACTTAATCCGGCGGTGCCAATAATTGCCCGACAACCGGCCAAATAATCCAGCCAGTCGCGGGAACTGTAATTCTTAAAAACAATATTGACCTCTTCCTTTTCCACATTCAACCCGAACACCACGAATTTATGATCCAATGTTTTTAGTAATTTTACCAAATGCTTAAAATCCGAATTCTGGTACACCAAAATATAGTCCCCCTTGTTCGGATTTAAATCGCGCACCTCCCGCCGAACGATTGGCGGAAACAAAAAAGTATTTTTCTTTTTGGCCGGCGTATCAAAAAAAGTCGTCACCAGATAATCCCTCGCTCCCCAAACCATTGACCTGACTATCAATTTGTCAATCAATAGGTCATAATGATACCGTTTTGGCAAATCAATCCGGGAATTAGTCAGCTGATGCTGATTATCAATGGAAATAAGCGGCTTTTTCTTGATTTTGGCCAACCAAGCCGACAATGGCTCAAAATCGGTAATGACCAAATTCGGATCAAAATCATCAAACCGCCGCGCTATTTTTCGCCAATCGCGAGATTGGCTGATCAATCGATATAGTCCGCCAAAAATCGTCTGCCAATAAAGCAGTTTATTATTTTTATACACCAAACCCAAACCGGGCACTTCAAAAATATCAAATTCCTCGTCTAACAAAAACAGAGCCTGTCCATAGGTAAACACCAAAACCTGATGACCTTGATCGGTCAAGTATTTCAAGATCTCTTTACTGCGAGTGGAGTGGCCGAATCCCTGGCCAGAAACGCCATAAATTATTTTTGCCATAAAAAATTTCCCGACTTTTTCAAATTGCCTTTTTACTACTCAAATGATAAGATAACGGCATGGAAAAATCAAATTTTGACTCTGTCACTTCTGCCCGAGAGGCCGCCGGCGACCAAATTCTTGATTCTACCCTGCGGCCGCAAACGTTGGCCGAATACATCGGGCAAACGACAGTCAAAGACAACCTGCGAATTTTTATTGACGCGGCGAAAAGTCGCGGCGAAGCGCTGGAGCATGTCTTGATTTTTGGCCCGCCCGGACTAGGTAAAACGACTTTGGCCCACATCATCGCCAACGAAATGGGCAACAACATCAAAGTCACTTCGGGACCGGCGATTGAGCGAGCCGGCGACTTGGCTGCCATTTTGACCAATATGGCCGACGGCGATGTCCTATTTATAGACGAAATCCACCGTCTCAACAAGACCGTGGAAGAAGTGCTTTATCCGGCAATGGAAGACTATGTTTTGGACATTATTATCGGCAAGGGGCCATCCGCCCGTACTCTGCGGCTAGACTTGCCAAAATTCACTATCATCGGCGCCACCACCAAGATGAGCGGCTTGTCTTCTCCGCTACGCGACCGTTTTGGCAATGTCTTCCGTCTTAATTTTTACAATCCGCAAGATATAGACCGGATTATCCGCCGCGCCGCCAAAATCCTTAACATTGAAATCGCCGATCCGGCCACGGCAGAAATTTCCAAGCGCGCCCGCCAGACACCGCGCATCGCCAACCGGCTTCTAAAACGCGTCCGCGACTTCGCTCAAGTGAAAAAAAATGGTAAAATAGATGAAGATACCGCCAAAGAAGCGCTCACCATGCTGGAAGTTGACGAGTGGGGATTGGACAATATTGATCGCCAATTTTTGGAAACTATCATCAAGAAGTTTAGTGGCGGACCAGTCGGCCTCAACACCATCGCCTCTTCCATTTCTGAAGAAATGGATACCATTGAAGACGTGATCGAGCCATTTCTCTTACAGATCGGCATGATTAATCGGACGCCGCGCGGTCGGGTTGCCACCGAGATCGCCTACCGGCATTTCAATGTTGCTCCGCCGGCCGATTGGCAAAATAAACTGCTCTAAAATATGGAAATACCTCTGTCAATTTTCTACTATCTCTATCTCATCTGCATCCTCTTATTTTTTATTTGGAGTCTGTTCAATGTCTATCATCTTCTGCGTTTCGGCTTTTTGAGCTTAGTCAATATCGGTATTATTCTTGTTTATATCGCCGTTTCAGCGGCGTTTATTATGCTCTCATTGGAATATCTGGCAGAATTTGATTGGAGCGCGACCTTTATCACTTTTTCCAATTCACCGAGTAATTTCGGCTTATGATCAGCAAAAACAGCATCCCCAACAAACAGCGCGGCGAAGAAATCGTCTTTCACTTGAGGCGGCACTGGTTTATTTTTTTAAAAATCGCTTTGCTGTTTTTGATGCTAATTTTAGCGCCGGTCGCGCTTTATTTGCTGATTGATTTATCGGCACCGATCTTTTTAAGCAGTGACAACAGCCAAGCGATTTTCTCGGTAGTGGCGATGATTTATTATCTGGCGATGCTGGTTTTTATCTTTACCATGTGGACGGAGACTTATCTTGATGTTTGGACCATTACCACCTACCGCATTATCAATCGCGAGCAGAATGGACTATTCAATCGTGTCGTTTCCGAGCTGGACTTGTATCGCATCCAAGACGTTACCGCCGAACAAAAAGGATTTTTTGCCACCCTTCTTGGCTACGGCGATGTTTATATACAAACCGCCGGTGCCAAAGAAAGGTTTGTTTTTGAACAAATTCCCGATCCCTACCGAATTGCCAAAATAATCCAACAGCTTGATGAGCGCGCCAAAAAAGAAAAAAATATTAACCCGTCAGTTTGATTATCGCCTGCCGGAAAAATTAATCGCTCAAGCGCCTGCCAAACCGCGAGACCACGCGCGGTTATTAATTTTGGACAGAAAAACTAAGCATTTGGAGCATCGGCGTTTTTTTGAAATCGGACAGTACCTGCGCGCCGGCGATGTTCTGGTACTCAACAATTCCAAAGTTATTCCCGCTCGGCTTTTGGGCCGCAAAGAAACCGGCGGCAAAATAGAAATTTTCCTTCTCACTAAGTTCCTCCCCCTTACGAAGGGGGAGGGCAAGAGGGGGTTATGGCAATGCCTTATTGGCGGCAAAGCGAAACCGGGGCAAAAAATTATTCTAAAAAAATTACCCCTCCCTAACCCGTTCCTGGGCAGAGCTAATCGCTCCCAATGGTCGCGATTATCTACACTCGCTTCGCATCGCTTCTGCCCGTCCTTCGGACCCCTTATAAAGGGGAGGGGAAAACACTTTGTTACCGCCACCGTCATAAAAAAACTGGACGACAAAACCTGGCTGGTTGATTTTGATGCCAACGATAAAAAAATATTCTCCTATGGCCAAACGCCGTTGCCGCCGTATATAAAAAAGAATTCATCTTCATCCGATTATCAGACTATCTACGCCAAGATCTCTGGTTCAGTCGCGGCGCCGACCGCCGGCCTTCATTTTACCAAACGATTGCTAAATGAATTGAAAAAGAGAGGCATCCGAATAGAATATGTCACTCTGCATGTCGGACTCGGTACTTTCGCTCCGGTCAAAACCAAATACATTGAAGATCACCACATCCATACCGAGCTGGCGACCATTGACAAAAAGACTGCCGACCGGCTCAATCGCGCCAAGCGAGAAGGTCGACGGATAATCGCCGTCGGTACAACCAGCGTCCGAACATTGGAAGCATTTTCTGCCGACACCAAAACTATTGCGCGGCTGCAACCAAAATCCGACTGGATAAATATCTTTATTTATCCCGGTTATCAATTTAAATTTGTTGATGCTATAATTACCAATTTCCATTTGCCGAAATCCACCTTGCTGATGTTGGCATCTGCCTTTGCCGGACAAAATGTAGAGACGTTGCGACGCAATGTCTCTACGGATGCCGCAATAAATCGCGGCAACAAATTAATCAAGCACGCCTATGCTGAAGCTATTAGAAAAAAATACAAATTCTATTCTTTCGGCGATGCGATGTTTATTGAGTAGCTTATGGCTTATGGCTGATGGCATGTAGCTTAGGGCTAATAGCAAAATAGACGGCAAATTAAAAAATAAGCAAAAACCCCGCGGCTCGCGCGGGTTTTCTTTTTCACCGGCGATAAAATTGCTATAATAAACGTATTATCAATCACAAACCCTCCTGCTCATGTTTTGGTTGCCTATTTCCATTTTCGCCTATCTGCTCAATGCCATCGCCACGGCGATAGACAAATTCCTATTGTCAAAAAAAATTCCCAATCCAGCAGTTTACGCTTTTTTTATCTCCGCTCTTAGCCTGTTCGCCCTGGTTCTCATTCCTTTTGGTTTCCGACTCTATCCTTTGGACCAAATCATTATCGCCCTCATTGGCGGCGGATTTTTCGCCTTCGCTCTCCTTTATATGTTCAAGGCGCTCCATCAGAACGAAGCTTCCCGAATAACGCCGTTTATCGGCGGCCTTCAACCGATTTTTATTTTTATCCTCGCCTGGACTTTTCTTGGAGAAATTCTCACCGCCAAAACCCTTGTTGCTTTTATCGTCATTATTGCGGGCACCTTGCTGATTTCCTGGAATTGGGATCGTCGGCCGGTGACAAAATCCTCAAAAATGGCCTATCTGCTGGCGGTTATCTCCACCATACTTTTTGCCATTTCCTATACCATCAGCAAATTCGCTTATACCAATCAAGGATTTATCTCCGGCTTCGTCTGGACTAGGGTCGGGGCGTTTCTGGCCGCTTTATGCTTTTTGCTGGTTGCCAAAAATCGACGTGATATTTACAAGGAAATCAAAACGCCAAAAAAAGACGCCGGCCTGCTTTTTTTGTCCGGCCAATCCGCCGGCGCCATCAGTTTTATTTTGGTCAATAAAGCGATGGACTTGTCGCCAAATATCGCCATCGTCAACGCCCTGCGAGGCCTGGAATATGTATTCCTTTTGATTATCGTCCTGTCACTTCATAAAAAATTCCCAAAACTGCTGGGCGAGAGAATCACGCCAAAAACTCTGGCCCAAAAAATCCTGGCCACTGGCCTGATTATTTCCGGATTAATCATTTTAATTATCTAAAAGCATCTCATGCTAAAAAGAATATTCATCGTCATCATCATTCTGATTATCGGCGGGGGCATTGCCCTAATTCCCATGTCTTTTATGGATTTTTCGCGAAAAGATATCGCCTGGGGCGTCACCTTCAGTCCCTACTATGCCCAGGACGAATTGGGGCTGGACTGGCGAGAGGCTTACTTGGCGATTTTAGACGATCTAAAAGCCAATCACGTTCGACTATCTGCCTACTGGAATCATGTTGAACCGCAAAAAGGCAACTACGATTTTAACGACTTGGATTGGCAAATTAATGAAGCGAGTAAACGAGGGGTCAAAATAATTCTCGCCGTCGGCCGAAAACTGCCGCGTTGGCCGGAATGTCACGACCCGAGTTGGATCGGTGAAATGGCCGAAAACGACATCCAAAAAGAACAGCTTGATTTCATTGAAAAAACCGTTCTCCGCTACAACAACAATCAAAACATCATCGCCTGGCAAGTAGAAAATGAACCATTCTTGCAATTGTTCGGCCAGTGTCCGCCATTAGACAAAAATTTTCTCTATCAGGAAATCGATCTAGTGAAGGGATTGTCCGACAAGCCGGTGATGATCACTGACAGCGGCGAACTGAATTGGTGGGTAGAAGCAGCCAAAACCAAAGCCGACCTCGTCGGTACCACTTTGTACCGCGTCGTTTACAACAAATATGTCGGTTATATCCCTTATATTATGCCGCCGGCTTTTTATCGGCTAAAAGGAGACGCCATCGGCAAATTTTTCAATTCCAAGAAGGTTATTATCGCCGAACTCCAAGCTGAGGCTTGGCATGTTGAGGGAAAGACGCTAAAAGACATGACCAAAACGGAAACCGATGAATCAATGGATTTAAGCCAGCTCAAAGAGAATGTCGCTTTTGCCAAAAAAAGCGGAGCGGAAAGCATTTATCTGTGGGGGGCGGAATGGTGGTACTATTTGAAAAAAGAAAGAAACGACAGCCAATTTTGGGACGAAATGAAAAAGCTCTGGACTCCAGAAAAAAACGAAACGGATTATTAGCAAAAATTATTAGAAAAGCCCCCGACACTGCCTCTGCGGCGTCGGGGGTTATCGTTTCTTATCCCTCTTGTCCTTCTTTTTTTCTTGCCTCCTCCATAAACTCTTTCAGTATTTGGTCGGCATCCACTCGCACCGGCAAACTGTCTTGATTGCCATATTCATCGCTGACGCCAATGGAAGACAGAATTTCTTTTCTGTTTTCCTTAGCGCCAACCAACAAGGCTTCAACTATGCCAAATACCTCCGAGACCGCTTCTCGGACATCGCCGGCAATAATGTGAGCGGCCGGAAAGACACGCATGCGCAAACCGCCGATCCGAGCTTCCAACGCCATTATCATACCGGAAGATTTTGCTCCCGAGCAATCAATCTCCGTAAGCATGACCATTCCCTTGCAATGATCAACGCCCGATTTCCGGACCGCCTCGCAATATTTCTTTTGCCACTCCTTTTTTTTATCCCGATCAACCTTATCGGGACAAAAAACCTTCAACACAAATGCTCCGTCGCCATAATAAAGCCAGATCTCCTGGCATCTTTCGGAATTCATTCCAACGAACATCGGCTATCCTCCTTCTTTTTAAAACACCTTAACCGACGCTTTATTTTACTCTTTATATTCCAAAAAGTCAAGCCGGTCGTTGAAAATAGGCTCGCAAAATGCTAAACTGGAAAAAGATTAATACAAAAAAATGGACCAGCCATTGCATCTTGCCGGCAAAATCGCCAAAAATACCCTCTACCAAATCATTGGCAAATTTTTTGCTACTATTTTCGGCTTGGTGACAGTCGGTCTGATGACCCGCTATCTCGGCCAAACCGGCTACGGCTATTTCACCACTGCCATTTCCTTTCTCCAATTTTTTAGCGTCTTGGCTGACTTCGGTCTCCAAATGGCCGCCACCCAGATGCTGTCTTTGCCCGGCGCCAACCAGAAAAAAATCTTCGGCAACATCTTGGCGCTCCGCACCGTCTCTATCCTGCTATTTCTCGGACTGGCCGTTGTCATCGCCTGGTTTTCGCCTTATCCGCTCATTGTCAAACAGGGCGTCACTTTGGTCAGTCTGTCTTTCTTGTTTATCGCCTGGCAATCGGTCTTTATTAGTATCTTTCAAAAAAATCTCAACTTGGCTGAGGTAGCCATTGCCGAGGTCTGGAGCCGGATTGTCCTGCTTCTTGGCGTCTGGCTGGCGATCGTCTCCGATAGCGGACTATTATTCATTTTGGCCGCGGTAGTTTTTGGCAACGCCGCCAATTTTCTGATTTTGTTTTTTAATGCCGGAAAGTATGTCACGATAAAGCTGGAGTTTGATCGGCCGACCTGGCGTAAGATCTGGCAAACCTCCTGGCCGCTCGCCGTCACTATTGCCCTCACCCTCGTCTATTTCCGCGCCGACACTATAATTATGTCATTTGTTCGGCCGGCCGACGAAGTCGGCATCTATGGCGCCACCTACAAAATTTTGGAGGTGCTGATTCAATTTCCTTATCTCTTTCTCGGCCTCATTCTGCCACTACTTACGAATTTTTTTGTCACCAATAAAAGTTTTTTTCATCTCATTCTCCAGAAGTCTTTTGATTTTTTGGCGATAATTTCCGTCCCAATGATTTTTGCTTCCATATTACTGGGGGAAAAAATCCTGGTTCTAGTTGCCGGTCCGGAATTTGCTATTTCCGGCCAATTGTTCGGTATTTTGATTTTTGCCGTCGCCGCCATCTACTTTGGCGCGCTATTCGGCTATGCTATTGTCGCCTGCGGCCTGCAGAAAAAAATGATTCGCTTCTATGTCATAGACGCGGTATTATCGCTCGCTCTTTATCTGTGGCTGATTCCGATTTACTCCTACTGGGCGGCGGCCTATCTCACTATTTTTACCGAAGCGTTCATCGCCCTTGCCGCCTATTTTGTGATTAAAAAAGAAACCGGCTTTTCGCCCAAGCTCCACGTCGCCGGCAAGTCAATTCTGGCGTCAATCATCATGTCACTGGTCCTGATGCTATTTGTAAATCAATCGCTCTTTCTGCTTGTGCCGCTCGGCCTGATCGTCTACTTCTGGGCGCTGTACTTGCTGCGGGGAGTTTCCAAAGAAAACATTTTTGAGGTTATCAATATAAAATCAATTTCCGGCCCCGAAAAATAATTTAATCTGGATGTTCAACTTTTCCATTATCATCTTCTGCGTTCTCTTTGCCTATCTATTCGCTAAAAAACCGGCTTGGGCGATTTATTTTGTTATCGCCGCTCTGCCGCTTAGCTATCAAGTCCGGACTTCGCTATTTGGCCTGCCACTGACACTTTTAGAGCTGATGATTCTGCTTTTATTCCCGGTTTTTTTGATAAGAAACAAATTCAATTGGTGGCCTGATTTCTGCCGCCAGCCTTTCTTCTGGCCAACTGCCGCCGTTTTGTTTTTTGCCACCATCTCAACCTTCACCTCGCCAAATTTCATCGGCGGCGCCGGCATCTGGAAAGCTTATTTTATTGAACCGGTTTTGTTTTTTGTTGTCGTTACAAATACCATAAAAACCAAGAAAGAATTGCCTCAGCTTCTCTGGGTGCTAGGAATTTCTGCGCTGTACTTGAGCGTCATCGCCTGTTGGCAAAAATTCAGCGGCTGGAATATGCCCGAAGCTTTTTTAAAGCCGGACGGCTCAGTAGATCGCGTTGTTTCCGTCTTTGGCTACCCCAATGCCTTGGGTCTGTATCTCGGACCGATCATAATCCTGTTTACCGGCTTTTTGAGATTCGGCGAAAAAAAAATTCTTGGCCAATTGGCAAAAATTATCGTCATCGTCTCATCCTTTGTTGCTATTATTCTGGCGCAATCGGAGGCGGCGATTATCTCTGTCCTGGCAATCTGGCTGATGTTGTTGTTAATTAACAAAAAGACCCGCCTACTCGCGCTGGCCATTATCGCCACGGCATTGATTCTGTTTTTTGCCGCTCCACCGATAAATGAATATCTGACGACCAAGCTGTTGCTACGCGACTACTCGGGTTTTATTCGCCGGTTGATTTGGACCGAGAGCTGGCAAATGCTCCGTGACAATTGGCTTTGGGGCGCGGGACTAGCCGGCTATCAGGCAAAAATCGCGTCTTATCATCTGCCGACTTTTGAAATTTATCTTTATCCGCACAATATTATTCTTAATTTTTGGAGCGAATTGGGGATCTTCGGGCTTTTTAGCTTCATCTGGCTGGGAGTGGTATTTATCTGGAAAAACATCAAAAATGCTATTACGGATAATGGCCGAATCATCAGCATCACCCTAATAGCGGTCATCCTGCAAATGATAATCCACGGACTAGTAGACGCCCCTTATTTGAAAAACGATCTGTCTGTCCTCTTTTGGCTGATCCTTGCTTTTTACGTGATAAATGATAAAATAGTTAATTGTTAAATGTTAATTGTTGACTGTTAATATTGGAGAGGTGCTAGAGTGGTTGAATAGGTCGCTCTCGAAAAGCGATAGGCCTTCACAGGTCTCGAGGGTTCAAATCCCTCCCTCTCCGCCAATTTTCACTTTTTGTGAAATCGTAAGAAACAGCCTCGGCGCAAAGCGCCTCGGCATGGTATTTTTCCGCAATTTTGAAGGCATTTTTGAAATCCAAAACCAAAGTGCGGTCGGCAATGCGGAAGTTCGAACCAATCTTTTTGAGAAAATCCCGAATCCTTTCGGGATTTTCTTGTTGAGCGTATTTTTCGGCTTGGTTGGCGTCTTTTAGAAAGGCAATGGCAAGTTCGAACCGATTATTGCTCTTTCGCCCAAAAGCGGTGATTTTTTCTTCCAAATCTTTTTTAGCGAGAATGAGCTTGTGCTTTTTGGCGGTATATTCCGCTTGCGATAAATTGCCGTCCAGTTGTAAATCAAGCAAGCGATCAAGTTTTGTTTCTATCTCTACAAGCTCATTCCTCGCTT
>CAZHYS010000009.1:258-36071 GCA_964536975.1 uncultured Gammaproteobacteria bacterium | reverse complement strand
TACTGGTTGCTTTTTGTGATTGTGGAATTTACGGTAAATAGGTAAAATAAGTGTATACAGCCTCAAATTCCGCCGAAAAAAAGAATCGTCCCCGCGAGGGCGTGGCGGAAGGGGGGTTTGGGGGGAATTCCGCCACGCCCGAGCGAATACAAAAAACGGACAGCCCCGCCGTCCTGCTCGTTAAGAGCAGAACCCCGCACAAAAGTTTTCTTTTCCTTTTAGAAGAAAAAAATCGGCGCGCGCAAATTAAAAAATGTGAAGAAAACTTTTTTGCGGGGTGGCGAGGTTTCCGAGCGACGGTGGGGCTGGCTTCCTTATTGGGGGTTTTGCTCAAAAAATGTTCGAACTTTGTCCAACAAACACCGCCAATAGTTTTAGGGCTTAGACAAAGGAGTTCTAAGATATACTTGTAGAAACTTTGAACTTTATGCGCGGAATAGAACAATATTCAACAGACTGGCCAAAGAAATACGAGCTTGAGGCTGAAAAGATCAAGGCTGTTTTAGGTGATGATGTAAAAGATATTCAGCATATCGGCAGTACTTCTATTCCTGGCGTTATTAGCAAACCTCTCATTGATATCGGAATTCTTGTTTACTCTATAGATGATATTGATTCGTTTGTAAAAAAGCTTGAGCCGTTAGGCTATTCCTACAAACCGGACATGTCTTCTGTTGAACGTATTTTCCTTCGAAAAGGTGTCCCAGTTGAATACCATCTATCAATCGCATGCCCGAAGCATACATTTTGGAATCGCCAAATGAGCTTTAGAGATTATTTGAGAAAGCACTCGGAGCTTGTTGAGGAATACAATCAACTGAAATTAAAAAACATTGAAATGACTCCGGGAGAAGATTTATCGGATCTTTCAAAAAGCAAAATCTACAATCAAGGAAAGGGTGAATTTGTTGATAAAGTCTTAAAGCTGGCAGAAATCCAGCATGCCACCCTCATTGCTTCCGCAGGAGCATCTGCGCGTCTTGCAGGTTCAGAACTTTCTGATGAAGAGGTTGAGCAAATTAGTGAATCTTCTGAGCGAAAGTAGGAATATTGAACAAATCAGGTCTTTCTTGGTAAATCCGCCTCAAATTTCGTATAATTCTATCAATATTGCTGTAACTAAGCCGTCCTATCGGTTCAAAGTTGCGGAAATCGCCACCGCCTTCGGTTCGCCGAACCGAACCTACGGCGTGACACAGTCCACTAGTAGGATCGCGAAGGCGACAAAAAAATTATGTATTATGTTTATAGCTTAAAATGTAAAAATGAATATTGTCTCGGTTTGGTTTAATGTTCCGGCAATCGCCCCCCGAACATAACAAAATTAGGTTAGAAAGACCCCTTCCTCTCCGCAAGATCAAAACAATTAGCCGAGACTAATTGTTTTTTGTTTGACTATAATATGTTATAATATATTCAAACATTAAACCTTGCGGCAATGACTAAAAAATTGTCAAAAATCCTTTCCTTATTTCTCGTTCTCGCTTTTTTTCTAACCACCGGCTTCGGTTGCGCCCTCACCAGCAATGAGGTCAAAGAGAAATTGGAACCAATTACCCTGACCTATTGGCGAGTCTGGGACGATAAGGACGCTTTTGACGAAATCATCGCGGCCTATCAGGCGCTCCACCCCAACATCACCATTGAATACCGCAAATTCCGCTACGATGAATACGAGCAGGAACTTTTGGATGCGTTAGCCGAAGATCGCGGTCCGGATATCTTTTCCATTCATGAAAGCTGGTTGAGAAAGTACCAAAGCAAAATCTCGCCGATGCCCGCGAAAATCACCATGGTTTACCAGCACACGGAAGGCAGCTTGAAAAAAGAAGTCGTCTCCGAACTCAAAACCACCGCCACCCCCACTCTGAGAGAAATCAAGCAAAATTTCGCCGATGCCGTCTATCAAGATGCCGTTATTGACGAAAGGGTTTACGGCTTGCCATTGGGACTGGAGAGCTTGGTGCTATTTTATAACCGTGATATTCTTAACGCTGCCGGCATTGCCGAAATCCCGACCAACTGGGAGGACTTTCAGACTGCCGTCCAAAAAACCACCCGCTTTGATAGCAAAGAAAATATCGTCCAAGCCGGCGCGGCGCTTGGTACCGGCTCCAACATTGAACGCAGTTTTGATATCGCCTCTATTCTAATGATGCAAAACGGAGCAACCATGATGAGCGGCGGACAAACTGCTTTCGGCAAGGGTTCCAATCAGGTCTATCCGGGCATCCAAGCTCTGCAATTTTTCACCGACTTTTCCTCGCCGACCAAGACCGTCTATACTTGGAACAAAGATATGAATCCATCGCTAGACTCCTTTCTGTCCGGGCAATTGGCCTTTTTCTTTGGCTACAACTACCACATTCCAACCATCAAATCCCGGGCGCCACGGCTGAATTTCGGCATCGCGCCAATCCCTCAAATCAATGCCGGATCGCCAGTCAACTATGCCAGCTATTGGCTGGAAACCGTATCGCAAAAATCACCGCACACCAACGAAGCCTGGGACTTCATAACCTTTGCCACCGCCAAAGAGCAAGCCGCCAGTTATCTGACCAAAACCAGCAAGCCGGCCGCTCTCCGCGCGCTTATTTCAACCCAGGCCAATGATGAAAACATCTATGCCGCTTCTACCCAGACACTGACCGCCACCAGCTGGTACGACGGCAAAGATCCGTTGGCCGCCGAAACCGCTTTCAAGGAAATGCTTGATCAGCTATCTGATTCTATTGACGAAAAGGAGTTCAAAAGCATAATCAATACTGCTATCCAGAAAATCAATCAAACCATAAAATAAATGAAAAAATATTTTTTGATTTTATCTTTGTTATCCGTATTTTCAATCGCTATTATTGATGCTGATTCCGTCGCGGCCAGCGGCACCACTCTGATTCCCGCCGGCGAAAGCTGCGAGCAAAGGGGTGATTGTACTCCTTCCGACTTTGTCGCCCTGTTTGTTCGCGGCGCCGATATTATCACCGGCCTGGCCGGCACCATGTCCATTCTGATGTTCGTCTATGGCGGATTCCTAATGATCACTGCTTACGGCAACGACGCCAAAATCAAACAAGGCCGTGATGTTATTATTGCCACTGTCATCGGCATAATCATAATCCTATTGGCCTGGACACTGGTCAATCTGGTAATTATGTCTCTCTATGGCGGCGCCGATAACTATAGCGCGGAATTCCAATCATTTACCAAACAAAGCGTTTGGTACAAAATAATCAATTAAAAATGATATGAAAAAAATTTTAAAAACAGGAATTGTCTGGATCGCTGTTTTTGCTATTTTAATCCTGCCACAAATCGCTTCGGCCAGTAGTCTGATGGAAGAAACCTTTGGCGGGATTTTCGGCGATGAATCTCTGACGACTATAATCACTAGAGTCATCGGGGTCATCTTGGGTTTCTTGGGCATCTTGGCCGTACTGCTGATTCTCTGGGCGGGATTTATCTGGATGACGGCCGCGGGCGACGACAGCAAGGTGGACAAAGCCAAAAAGATGATTTATTCCGGCGTCATCGGCATTGTCATTATTTTCTCGGCTTACGCCATTGCCTACTTTGTCATCAAACAAATTTCTACCGCGACTGGCGCGACCGTGAATTAGTGGATAAAAACAGTTTGCTTATCCCAAAAAATCCATTATAATATAATCAGTCAGCATAATTTAACAAATAATTCCGTTTTGCGTTTAACATAAAAACGCAAAAGGAAGGGGGTGAAGAAATGAAAAAAATCATCGCAACATTAATGACCGTGCTCGTAATGACCATCCTTGTCGTGCCGGCCATCGCTTTGGCAGAAGATACTTCTCCATTGCCGAATTACGGCCTGGATGCAGCAGAGGGGTTTGGCCTTGGAAGCACTGGACTGGTGGATACCTTGACTGCTATTATTCAGGTTCTCTTGGGCTTTCTGGGCATCTTGGCTGTGCTGCTAATTCTCTGGGGCGGCTTTATTTGGATGACGGCCGCGGGAGACGACAGCAAGGTGGATAAAGCCAAAAAGATGATCTATTCCGGTATTATCGGCATTGTCATTATTTTCTCGGCTTACGCCATTGCCAGCTTCGTCATCAATCAGATTTCTACCGCTACTGGAGCTGAATCAGTATAATAAGATTCCTTTACATAAAAATCCTCCGAGGATATCGGGGGATTTTTATTTTTAATGTAATTATTTAATCATCCCTGAATTCCTAACTCCTAATTCCTGACTTTATTAATGGCTCAACCTCCCTCGCCACAAGATTTCAATTTTAACCCCCCAACCTCCCCCGTCAAATTTGATTACAAACTTGACGACCCCTCCTTCAGACAAGGATGGGCAATTGCTGCTATACCGCCCCTACATTTAATTGTTTGACTTCCCTCGCCACAATCTTTATAAACTTTACGAACTTTACAGATGGTTCGACTTCGCTCACCACAAGCCTTACAGACTTATCCATTTACTTTCCTCCCGAAAAATCCTATAATTATACCAGCGCTAAACCAACCAAGATGAACAAAAAAAATCTCAAATTATTTGCAATCATCTCCCTTTGGTCGCTGATTTTCCTGCCGGCAATTTCTTTGGCGACAGTTGACCCGACAGCTAATTTAAATATAGCTACGCCGGATGAAATACAAAAACAAGGAAGTTTAGAATCCTTGGCCGCCACTATCATCAAAATTGTCTTGCAAATCGCCGGCGTCGTCCTGCTTCTTCTGGTCATCTACGGCGGGGCAGTTTGGGGTACGGCCGGCGGGGACAGCGCCAAGGTGACCAAGGCCAAAAACATCATCCTCTACGCGGCCATCGGAATTTTTATTATCGGCGCTTCTTATGCCATCACTCTCTTTATTCTTGATTCGCTCGGCTATTAACTATTATAAATATGAAGCACAAAAAAATAATTTTTTTTGCCTTGATTACTCTGGTTCTAATTGTGCCGCTTTTTGTCGAGGCCAGCGCCATGAGAACAAAGCTGGAAAGTGTCGCCGGCAATGCCGGGCTGACTAGTGGCGAAACGCAACCAGAGGTAATTATCGGCCATGCGGTTCAAACTGTCTTGGGAATTCTCGGCGTAATCTTTACTCTGCTTATTGCCTATGGCGGATATTTGTGGATGACGGCCGGTGGCGAGAGCGGCAAGGTAGACAAGGCCAAAGGAATGATCAGAAACGCCATTATTGGCATTGTAATAGTGTTTTTGGCCTACACCATTAGCATTTTTGTAGTAAAACAATTAGAGGGCGTGACAACTGGCCAAACTGGCGCCGATGCCCAATCAACCACCGGTGGGCAAAGCACGGATTAATAAAATTTTTTCAAAAACAATTCAAGGCCGTGAAACCACTATTTGGCTTCACGGCCTTTATACTCTACACAATGGCGTACACCCAGTCCACTCTTATACTCTTGGTGGCTCCGGGCGGGTAAAAACTACAGTCGCGAGGTCTTTCGTTTATTTCAAATTCCTCGTTCTTTATCTCCAGCATCGTCATCCCGTCGGGACCGAAACCAGAGACGACGACTTTGTAGGTACCAGGCAAGGCCGGCGCCCTAACATATCTCCTGGCCGGAATTTCAATCGGCCCAATTACCGACTCGTCGGTATAATGGTCCCGAAACTCCAGCACCCTCGTCACATCAGACCGGTTAACAAGGGCTCCTTCTTGCGGCTGATCAAGAGTTGACCAACCTCCTCGCCCGACGCGGCCGTGGCGGCCGAAGCCATAAGACTCATTGTCAGAAATCGTCTTAATGGCTTCCAGCGCTTCTGTTCTCGCTAGCGGGTCGTAGATGCTCGCGGCAGCAATGACCGCCGCGTATGATCCGCTCGGGCCGTTGATTCCGAGCACGCCCGCCTGCGACGGATCCACTTTCGCTCCCGGGTCAATCCTGCCAAGAGCCTCCCGCCCCGAGAACTGGAATTTGTCCTCGTGGCTGAAAAGTGGACTTCTCGTCGTGCTACACCCGACGAAAATCACCGCCATCACCAAAATCAGAGTCAAGCCATTACTTCTCATTTCTCGCTCCTTCCTTCACCCTTGAAAACAGGGGATCACGCCTCATTGTTCAATGTTCCATTTTTCCTTGTTTTTCCGAAAACAAGGAAGTTGGAGGTAAAAACCTGCCTAACTATATATTATATCAAATATTTTAATGTTTGTCAATAGCAAAAAAAATCATCTTTTTCAAATAGCTAAATCCTGTTCCCCAGATATTAACCTTGCTTTTTCTCTGTCCGCCAGCGCCTTCTTTCCATGTCACTGGCACTTCCTTGATTCTCAAGCCGTTTTTATGAGCCAAAAAAATAAATTCCGTATCCAAAAAAAATCCGTCATCCTTGGTTTGTCGCAATAATTCCTTTGCCCGATTGTCCAGAGCCTTGAAACCGCACTGCAAATCCCGCGCTGGCAAATTCAAAACCAATCGGGCGAAGCCGCGATAAAGCCAAGAAATGATCCGCCGATAGATACCGCGCTCTACTTGCGCGCCGGCAATAAATCGCGAACCAAATACCAAATTGTTTCCATTTTCTATTTCCTTAATTAGCCGTTCTAAAGCCGCCGGATCCACTGACAAATCAATATCCATAAAAACATAAACATCGGCCGGCTCGCGAAGAAAGGCCGACCGCCAGGCATTGCCCTTGCCTTTTTGGGCGACAAAAAAATAATCAATCTCGCCGAACTCTCCGGCCAATTCACTGCCTATCGCGGCAGAGCGATCAGTAGAGGCATTATCCGCGATAACGATTTTAAAATCAGAAAATTTTTGCCGGCAAAAATCAAGCGTCTTAAGGACATTGGTCCGCAAGACGCTTTCTTCATTGTACACCGGAAAAACAATCAGTATTTTCATGGGATATTATAAATATCGAATTCAAAGCTTCAATAATACTACTACCAAAAACTGGACTAAATGCCACAGCGTTATAGATGTTTTGGTTCTGTTTCGCTCACCACGAACTTTATAAACTTTACGGACTTTACGGATGGTTCGACTTCGCTCACCACAGGCCCTACAGACTTTTAACCTACTTTTTCAACTCTTTCTTAAAAAAGTCCACCCAGGGGACGCCAGCCGGCTCCTTGCCGTTTAATACTGCCAGATAAAAACTAAGCCACGAGCCAAACGCCAAGATCTCCACGGCCGACAACAACCGGCTGCCGCCGCTGACACCATATTCTATGAAATCAATGCCTTGTTTGGCGAGCACTTTCTGTGTCGCCTTGACGCGCCGGACATTTTCCGGCAGATACAGATTTGAATTCAAAAATAAAAATTTCAACTTGGCGGAAATGGTTTTTGGCAACTCCAATCCTTCTAACAGATGATGATTGAGCTCCGGCAACAAATTGTACCAAGCAAGGTTTTTGGCGCTTTCATTGAGCTGATTGGACATAATATGTGCGTTGGCAGCCAAAAAATCCGCTGCTACCACCACCGGCAAACTGCCATAAAGCCGGGCTGCGATCTGCTTGGCCGGATTATTAGGAGTCTTCGCCTCCAGGCCAAACAAGCCGTTCAAAGTCTTGGCATAATCAGCCAAAAGATCAATGTGTTCATTTTTTATTTTCAAAATCCCTAAGTCGTCAAAAATTCCCAAAATCGTTCCCAACTGCGTGCCGACGGCATAACGCGGCTGACGAGAGGGATTTAATTTTTCATTAAAACCAACGAAAGGAGTTTTGTTCTTTTGAGCTAGAAGCTTTAATTTCCCGCCAACCGACAGACAGATTATTTTGGCTCTGCGCTCTGTCGCCCGATTAAAACAAGCCAACACCTCTTCAGTATTGCCGGAATAGCTGCAAATAATCACCAAACTGTCCCGACCGACAAACGGCGGCAATTTGTAATTGCGCACCAAAACCATCGGCTTTTTCAGTTCGTCAGCGCAAACACTGCGAACAAATTCCGACGCCAGATTGGATCCGCCCATCCCGCAAAAGACAACTTGAGAGAATTGGCGATGGCTGCCGGGAAATTTTTGCGCTTTCGCCTTCTGCCAACCGTCCTTTATCTGTTCCGCTAGCATTGACAGGGAGTCAGCGACTTTGGATCGGTTGAATCTTTGCAACTCGGCGGAATTATTGAGATTAGTCATTTGTTTTGGTGGTAAGTAATTACTGCTTTAATTCTACCAAAAAACAAGCCAAACAACAAAAGATTTGCCTTGATTTTTTCATCTTTTTAAGGTATACTGACATTAGTAATCTCCAAAATAATAAAAGGGATTTTTTTATGTCCGGACACAGCAAATGGGCGACCACCCACCGCCAAAAAGAAGCCAAGGACGCCAAGCGGGGGGCCATTTTCACCAAGCTGGGAAATTTGATCAGCATTGCCGCTCGCGAAGGCGGCGGAGATCTGGAAACAAATTTCAAATTGCGACTGGCGGTGGACAAAGCCAAAGAAGCCAACATGCCCAAAGACAATATTGAGCGAGCGATTAAGCGCGGCACCGGCGAAGGCAAAGACGCTACCCTGGAAGAAATTACTTACGAGATTTTCGGACCGGCGGGTGTCGCTTTTATCGCCGAAGCTATTACCGACAATAAAAACCGCACCGTTTCTGAAGTAAAGAATGTTGTCAGTAAAGCCGGCGGCCAAATGGGCGGGGAGGGCAGCGTGATGTGGATGTTTAATCGCCGAGGATTAATTGCTATTGATCCGCCCGGTAGCGGCGATGCTGACGAATTGGAGTTGAAAATAATTGACGCCGGCGCCCAAGACATCATCAAAGACAGCGACTGGGAAATCTACACTGCGCCGGATGAGTTGCAAAAAGTCGCCGACAATCTAAAACCCATCAACTTAAAAATTAAAGAGTCCGGCCTGATTTACCGGCCGAAAGAAGAATTGCAGATAACCGATCCGGAAATCCAGGCCAAAGTGGAAAAAATTTTTTCCGCGCTGGATGACTGCGATGAAATCAGCAATGTCTACACCAATGCCAATTGGTAAGAAAAAACGAATTATTCTCGGGATTGATCCCGGCCTGGCCGACACCGGCTATGGCCTGATTTGCGACGAGGGCGGAAAAATCTCCTTGCTTTGTTGCGGCTCTATCAAAACGCCGGCCAAAACGCCGCTGGAACAAAGATTGGAAACCATTGAACAAGAACTGGAAAAATTAATCAAAAAATACCAGCCGGATCGCGCCGGCATTGAACAACTGTTTTTTTGTAACAATGCCAAAACCGCTATTGCCGTCGGCCAAGCGCGGGGCGTGGCGCTACTGGTAATCAGCCGCCACAAAATCCCGCTCTCCGAATACACGCCGCTACAAGTCAAACAAGCTGTGACCGGTTATGGCAAAGCCGACAAAAAACAAATCCAACAAATGGTCAAAACGATTTTAAACTTAAAAGCCGTTCCCAAGCCGGATGATGCCGCCGATGCCGCGGCAATAGCGATTTGCGCTAATAACTCCTTAAAGTGAATCTGATGTTTTTAAAAAAGTCGCCGGCCGTGTCGGTGTTAATTCCCGCCCACAATGAAGAAAAATACCTGCTTGAAGCGGTAAATTCCGTTCTTAATCAGACTTTTTCTGATTTAGAAATAATCATTATTGATGACGCTTCCACCGACAACACCGCGAATATCGCCAAATTACTGGCTAAGCAAAATCACCGCATAAAATTAATCCGTCACAAAAACAAAAAATACCGCGCCGGCGCTTTGAATTCCGGCCTCAAAAAAGCCCGGGGGAAATTTATTTGTTTTTTGGATGGCGACGATATCTATCTTCCCGAAAAAACCGAGAAACAACTGGAGTTTTTAAAAAGAAACCGGGACATTGACATGGTTTATAGTAATTTTGAAAAAATGGATGAGCATGGCGGAGTTAAAACCGCAGAGGCAATAAATTTTAATACCGACCCAAAGCAAACACTGATAGAAGCGGCCGAAAAAATCGGCGACGCACCAACCCCGCCATACAAAATTCTCGGTTCAGCCGATAGCAATCGTATTATCCCCGGTTGTTCGCCGCTGATTAGAAAACGCGTCTTCAGGAAAATCCGTCTGGATGAAAATCTGATCGTTGCTCAAGATTATGACTTGTGGTTTCAGATAATCGGAAGCGGATTCAAGTTGGCAAAGTTGCCGATTGTCGCATACCGCTATCGTTATCACTCAGGCCAGATCAGCAAAAAACCGGAGCTAAGAGAAAAAGCATTTATTTATATCGGCGCCAAATTAAAACGAGGCGTTTATTTTAAAAAGAACTAACAGTAATCAATGATAATCCTGTCCAATGACAACATCGCCAACATTCCCGGATCAAAGCAATCGTTATCGGGAGGACGAGCCAGGTTTGCCAGAGATTTTTCTCGCTATCTGAGTCAAGAGGGGCATACTTGGATCGGAGTAGTATCAAAACTGACAACAACCAACCAAACTCGAATAATCAAAACGAAATCGCCGAATTACTGGCAACTCCAGGTCCCGATGGAATTCCACCGAAAAATCCAAAGAACGGGCACGCAAACACCACCAGAAACAATTTTCGCGCCGGCGATTGAAAAATGCTGCAAATTGATAAAAAAAACCAAAGCCGATATCATTTTTATCAACGGAAATTCATTGTATCCTTGGATATTTCTGCAGGCCGGCCGCCAAATGAATATCCCGATTATCACCCAGCATGCCGGAATAATGAAAATATCTTTGGACCGAAACAAAAACAAACACGCCAAAACGCTCTTAAAAGTCATGCATAAAATAGAAAAAGATTTTTCTGCGTTAGCCGACAAAAATATTTTTATCAGTAAGCTGAGTCAAAGAGAGTATAATAAGAGAGTAATCAAATTCGATCAAAAAAAGCAACTGGTCATCACTCTGCCTTATAACAAAAATTTTATAGACGCCAAAAAACAAACAAAAAACAAAATAAAAATCGGCTTAGTGGCCCGATGGGATCAGATAAAAAATCACGATGGGGTGGCTGAATTGGCTGAATTGGCGTGGCAGAAAGGAATGAATTGGGAGTTTCACTCCGTAACCGTTATTCCCAAAAACGAAAATAATGCCACACTAAAAGAAAAATACATCCGACATATTAAGATTAAAAAGCCAATGGAAAAAACCCCCCTTAAAAAATTTTATCAAAGAATGGACTTAATGATTTTACCATCGCACTTTGAGACTCTTGGCTTCGTGGTAATGGAGGCGGCGCTAGCCGGCACCGGGACAATCATATCACCAACTGTCGGCTGGATTGATGACTACAAAAAATTGGGCTTGTCGGATTGGGTTGCCGACTTCAACAGGCCGGAGCAAGCGATTAAAAAAATAAAAAAAGTAATCGGCCGGCCGGTGCCAATAAAATTCACAAAACACCTATTAAAAAACAACAACCCGACAAAAATTTTCAATCAATATCTAAATCTATTCAAAAAAACCATAAAGGAACGTCTATGAAAATAGCTCAACTGGTATCCGACGCTTATCCTGTATCGCCGCAATCAAACGTCGCCATTTATTCCCATGCTGCCTGGTTGGTTAATGGTCTGATTGGCTTGGGACACGACGTGACGCTGTTTGCGTCCGGCGACTCAAAAACCAGAGCCAAATTGGAACCATCTTCCCTTAAGGCGCTTAAAAAAACTGGGGCATCCGCCGATGAGATAAGAAATTATACTCATCTTCTAAACCATAAGTGTTACAAACAAGCGGAAAAATTTGATCTCATCCATTCCCATTTCACGCTGATCAGCTCGTTTTATTCCGACCTGGTAAAAACACCGTCGGTCCAATCCATTCATAGCCCAATCACTACCGAACAAAAATCAATCTTAAAAAATTTTCTGACAAATAGATATATTTCTTTCTCCTTGGTCCAGAGAAAGCAACTGCCGGAGCTGAATTGGATCGCCAATATTTATCACGGCGTAGACATGAATATTTTTAGTCTTAACGAAAGGCCGGAAAAATATTTTCTTTATTTGGGAAGAATAACCAAGGAAAAAGGTGTCCATTACGCTATTGAAGCGGCCAAAAACGCCCGAGTTCCCCTGATTATAGCCGGCCGAAGCTACTCCACGGAAAGCTACTGGCACGAAAAAATAGAAAAGCAGATTGATGGAAAAATGATTCGCTATATCGGAGAATTGGACTTCAAAAAGAAAGTGGAGTATTTAAAAAATGCCACTGCCTTGCTTTTTCCTACCCAATACGACGAGGCTTTTGGCTATGTTATGATTGAGGCGATGGCTTGCGGCACGCCGGTAATTGGTTGGCGCAATGGATCAGTACCGGAGGTCGTCTCGGACAAAAAGACTGGCTACATCGTAAATAGCATTCGCGATATGGCGTCAGCGATTAAAGCGATAGACAAAATAAGCCGGGAAGAAACCAGAAAAAGAGCCGAGAGATATTTTAGTGTGGAAAAAATGGTCTCCGGTTATGCCAAGGTATACCAAAGAGTCATTGAAGAACACCAATTTAAAAATAATAAGAAAAACGCTTCACAGATATGAAAAACCAGAAAAAAAAGATCGCTTTGATCAGTTTTTCCTCTTACAACGACTTTGGCGTTCAGCGATTCAAAAAAGAAGCTGAAAATTTAGGTTATAAAACTGAAATTTTTTTAAGCAAGCTGTTTTTTGTTTCCTTTGATAACAAGAAAATAAGTGTTTATCATGACGAAAAATTAATTAAGCCGGAAAATTACTTGGTTTTTATTCCGCTTGTCAGCACTCAGGAAGACCTACCGGAAAACACCTTCTTTCTGGACGCTCTGGCCAAATTAGACACAAATATCGCCAATCAGCCGGAAGCCATCAGATTGGCCAAAAACAAAACCTCCAGCCTCTTTAAATTGGCTGATAATAACATCCCTATTATTCCTAGTGCCGTTAACTTCAGTACTTCCAAGCTCGGGCCTCTCTTCAAGTCTATAAAGAACGATGATTTTATTTGTAAGTCAAATAAGGGTTCATCCGGCCGTGGAGTGGCAATAATTAAATCAAAAATATCTCTAATCTCCATATTTGAACTAATGATGGCTAGAAAAATCAATCCCTCCACCCTTCTGTTTCAAAAATTTATTCATGGCGCCAAGGGAAAAGATATCCGAGTAATAGTTTCCGGAAATAGTGTCGTGGCTTCAATGGAAAGATCGGCAATGGGAATAGATTTTCGTTCTAATATTTCAGGAACCGGCCAGGGAAAAAAGATAAAAAAACTGCCGACCGAAATAAAAAAAATCGCCATAAGAACAATAAAGGCTGTTGGGCTTGATTATGGAGGTGTGGACGTTATCACCTCGCGCAAAAAAATAATGATCCTGGAAGTAAACGCCAACCCTGGTTTAAGGATAGAAGAAATCACCAAAATTAACGTTACCAAAAAAATTCTGACTGATATTATTAAAAAATGCGAAAAATAGTGTTATTATTAGATTATGAAAGCGGAAATTAGAAAAGATTATATCCAAGAAAAATACGTTATTATCGCTCCCAAAAGAGGCCGCCGGCCCCACGACATTGAGCGTCCTGTTGAGCGAGCGGCTGGCAAGCGGGAATGCTTCTTTTGTCCGCCCAAAATTACTAAGGCCGGCCAAACCGTCTTAACCATCAGCTCTAATTCCGCCAAGGAGCCATGGCAAATAAAAGTGATAAAAAACAAATTTCCCACTATTTCTAAAGATAATAAAAAGGCTTACGGCTACCAGGAGGTAGTGGTGGAAACTCCCGACCACGTCAAAGAAATAGAAGACCTATCCGACTCTCACATCGCCAAAATATTTGAAGTTTACGCCGAGCGGACTAGGGCGCTGTCCAAAGACAAAAAAATAGAATATGTCCTGATTTTCAAAAATAACGGCGGCACGGCTGGCGCTTCCTTGCAACATTCTCATTCACAAATCTATGCCACTCAATTCCTGCCGCCCCACCTCAAAGATAAATCCCAAAAAACCCAAGCCTACAAATTAGAGCACGGCAATTGTGTTTATTGTGATGTGATCAAAAAAGAAAGAAAAAGCCCGCGGCTGGTATTTGAAGACAAAAACATTATCGCCTTTTGTCCTTGGGCGCCGATGCATAATTACGAAATCTGGCTGATGCCCAAACGTCATATTGACAACGTCACTCTCCTGACCGCCGGAGAAAGAGCCAGCCTGGCCAAAATCCTCAAAAGAGTTTTGACAAAAATCAATGGCATCAACTTGCCATATAATTATTATTTTCACCAAGTCATCAACGACCATGATCAGCATCTGTATTTAAAAGTGACGCCGCGCGGCTCGGTCTGGGGCGGCGTGGAAATCGGCTCCGGCCTGATTATCAACCCGATTCCGCCGGAAGACGCCGCCGCTTATTATCGCGCTTAAAATTAATTTTCATTTTTAAAATATAAAATGACCATACCAAGACTAAATCAGTCCTCGGGCCAAAATTGGCGCAATCCTACCTACGTCAAAAATAGTCATCAGTCAGACAAGTCGACTAACCGATTTGATTTCGGCGGCAATTTTAAGCGGAGAGAAAAGAAAAACGGCCAAGGACTGCTCAAAAAATTATTAAGTTTTGCTATTCCAATTGCTATTTTTCTCTGCTTGCTCGGCGGTGTTTTCGCTTTGGCGGCGGTAGCCTGGATTTCTCGTGACTTGCCGACTCCTGACGGCGTCATCAACCGTTCCATTACCGTCAGCACCAAAATTTATGACCGAACCGGCGAGACAGTATTATATGACATCCACGGCGACATTAAAAGAACATTAATCCAGCTTGATCAGGTGCCGAAAAACGCCATCAATGCCACTCTGGCTGCTGAAGATCGCAATTTCTATCAGCATAAGGGATTCAGTATTACCGGCATAATCCGCTCCGTGATAAAAAATGTTTTGACCGGCAGCAAGGTCGGCGGTTCCACTTTGACCCAGCAGTTTGTCAAAAACGCCGTTCTGACCGGAGAAAAAACCTACACCCGCAAAATAAAAGAGTTTATTATTTCTTACCAACTGGAAAAAAAGTTCACTAAAGATGAAATCTTGCAGATGTATTTCAATGAAATTCCCTATGGCTCGGTGATTTATGGCATTGAAGCGGCCTCTCAATCATTCTTCGGCAAATCCGCCAAAGATCTGACACTGGCTGAAAGCGCGATCTTAGCCGCCATTCCCCAGGCGCCGACGTTTTACTCGCCTTATGGCAACAATAAAGATCGCCTGATCGTCCGCCAACGCTACGTTTTAGATTCTATGGCCGAACTCGGCTATATCAGTCAGGAAGAAGCGGCGGCGGCCAAAGAAGAAAAGATCATTTTCAAGCCGCTCCAAGAATCAATGATCGCCCCGCATTTTGTGATGTACATCCGCGAGCTCTTATCAGAAAAATATGGCGAGGATTTTATCACCCAAGAAGGGCTAAGAGTATATACTACTCTTGATTTGGACAAACAAAAAGCCGCTGAAGAAGCGGTGACTGCCGGCGTGGCGGAAAATAGCGCCAAATACAATTTTACCAACGCCTCGCTGGTGGCGCTTGATCCGCAAACCGGCCAAATTCTGGCCATGGTCGGATCGGCCGATTACTTTAACGAAGAAATAGACGGCCAAGTCAATGTCGCCTTGCGACCAAGACAGCCCGGTTCATCATTCAAGCCGATTGTTTATGCCGCGTCATTCATTAATGGCTATACCCCCGATACCATTCTTTATGATGTGGTGACTAATTTTGACGCGACTGGCGCCAAGCCCTATGAGCCAAAAAACTACAATCTGAAAGAGAATGGACCGGTTACCATCAGAAAAGCGCTTGCCGGATCATTGAATATTCCGGCAGTTAAGGTGACTTATTTGACTGGGGTAGAAAACGTCTTGAATTTCGCCGAAACACTCGGCTATTCCACTTTTGGCGACCGCAGCCGCTTCGGGTTGTCTTTGGTTTTGGGTGGCGGAGAAGTCAAATTACTTGAACATGTCAGCGCCTTTTCCGCTTTTGCCAATGACGGCGTAAAATACGACATTAATCCGATTTTAAAAATAGAAGACAAAGACGGCAAGGTGCTTTATAAATATCAGGAAGAAAAGAAAAAAGTGATGGAACCGCAGATCAGCCGACTGATTAATGACATTCTTTCCGATGATGAGGCGAGATCTTATGTTTTTGGTTCCGGCAGCAGATTAACCCTGCCCGGCCGGCCAGTGGCGGCCAAAACCGGCACCACTAATGATTATAAGGATGCCTGGACAATTGGTTATACCCCCGACTTAGTGGCTGGCGTTTGGGTGGGAAATAATGACAGCAGTGAAATGAAAAGGGGAGCCGACGGATCAATTATCGCGGCGCCGATTTGGAACCAATTTATGAGAGAGGCGCTTAAGGATTCTTCCGTAAAACAATTTACTGAACCAGAAGAAATAATCACTGGCAAGCAGGTTTTGGACGGCCAAACCGGGGGAGATATAAAAATTAAAATAGACACCATGTCGGGGAAATTAGCTACCCAATATACCCCGGAATCAACCATTAAAGAAATATCATCCGGCCAAATACACAGTATTTTGTATTATGTTAATAAAGATGATCCCCGCGGGGATTGGCCGCAAAATCCAGCCGACGACCCTCAATTCTCCAAATGGGAGGAAGCCGTGCTAAGATGGGCAAAGGAAAATGGCTATAATGCCGATAATCAAAATCAGGACATCCCCACTGATTACGACGACATTCACCTGCCGGAAGATCAGCCGAATTTGATTATTATTACCCCCCTGCCAAATCAGACTGTTTCCAGTCGTGATTTAGATGTTGATATTACCGCCTCCAGTAAAAGAGGGGTTAGAAAGATAGAATATTATTTGGATAACAAGTTATTTTATACTTCTGCCAACAAAGAAGGTGAAACCATTGCCCTGCCATACACCGATAATGGTTATCACACCCTAAAAATATCCGCCAAAGACGATCTGGAAAACACCGCCTCCCAAACCGTAGAATTAAACTTACTTATTACCCAAAAAATTCCTTCTCTTAATTGGACTAGCCCACAAAACAACTCTACAGTATCTTTTCCTCTTAATTTGACCGCTAATTTAATCAATTGGGAACAGATTAAAAAAATAGATTTTTATTATCAAAAAGAAAACTCCAATACCGAACAGTTTATCGGCTATATCCAGCCGTCAGGAGCTCAAATTTCACTTCCTTGGGGTAAAAAACCAGAAAACGGCACTTATCTCATCTATGGTAATTTATTTGATTATAGCGGCAAAAAATACTCATCTGAAAAAATCACCATAAATATAAAATAAGACGTTTAATTGCTTAAAAGTTAAATAAAAAATCTCCGGAGATATCTCCATACACATCTCCGGAGATTTTTTGTTTTTGTAAATATATTATTGCTTTATCGGCATAATAATATAAACATAATCACTATTTTCACTGGGTCTTAAAACACAAGGGTTGTTGCCGGTATTAAGTTCAAAAACAACATTTTCCGAGTCAATATTTTGCAATCCATCCAATAAATACTTGTAATTAAGAACTATATTATTCTCTTCGCCTGATATTTCCGCCTCCACCTCTGATACATTTTCTCCTGTTTGCGCTGATGACGAACTAATAATAATACTATTACTAGCGGCGGAAAACTCCAATTTTACGTCATATATCCCGCTTTTTGTAAATAAACTTGATGTCTTTACCGCCTTAACAATATTTTCTTTATTGATATTTACTTTGGTTTTATGTTCAGTGGGGAGAATTTGGGTATAATCCGGATATTGACCTTCTATCAACCTGGAAACAAGATCAACTCCATTATAGGAAAACATTATCTGATTATTAGAAATATAAATTTCTATATTTTCTATATCCTCAATAGCCGCGTCCTCCTTGAAAACCCCCAAAATCCTGGAAACTTCTTGCAATGTTTTGACGGGGATGATTATTTCTTTTTCTTCTTTGTTTGATTTCTCAATTTTTACCTTCTTTTCACATAATCGATAACTGTCGGTCGCCGCCAAAACAACCATATCATCAATAAATTTCATATATACGCCTGATATTTCCGGCCTAGTTTCAGATATAGCCACCGCGAAAACAACTTCAGAAATCGCTTTTTTGAATGTTTTGGCTTTGATTATATAAGGATCTTCTTTTTTAATTTGAGGAATTAATGGAAAATCTCCCGCTGGCTGGGTTTTTATTTTTGTTTTTTGTTTTTGGCAATTTATTTTTAATTCATCACCAATAAGCTCCAAATCTATTCTTTCTTTTGGTAAAAGGGAAATGTAATCGGAAAATAACTTAGCATCAACAGTAAAATCGCCTTCACTTTCAACCTTACTCCTAATATCCACTCTTATCCCTATTTCTAAATTAGTAGTTGATAGGTTTAAAATCTTATCTTCAACCCTTATTAATATATTTCCCAAAATTGGCAGATTGGAATTTTTATTGGCAATGTGGCTGACGATGTTTAATCCCTGGTTTAGGTTTTCTTGGGTGCAGGAGATTTTCATATAATTTATTTATTTATAAAAAATAATATTAATAATAATAACAGTTGAAAAGTGCATAACCGCGATAAACCGCGATTTAAATGGGAATTTTGGAAAAAATTATTTGTTTTTTTGTGAATAATTTTTTTATAACAACCCCCAGTGATGTTTATGGTTTGAAAAAATTTTAATTGGTGATTTTTTATAAACTTTTTAATCTGGTTTATCAACCAATCAACCATTTAATTATCCAGTGTATTATTAAGGTTTATCAGCTGGTTATTAATAGTTTATAAAGAGCTTATTCACAATTAAGACAAATATAACTTTTGCTTTAAGGTATTAATGTCCTGTCTTAATTTGTCATCAGTTTTTAAGTTTTTGACGATTTTTTCATAGGCGTGGATGACGGTAGTGTGATCGCGGCCGCCCAGCTCTTGGCCGATGGTGGGATATGATGCCTTCATTTCTTCCCGCATTAAATACATTATAATTTGCCGCGGTTCGGCCAAATTCTTTTTTCGGCAGGGGCCGATTATGTCATTAAATTCAATATCAAAATACTCAGAAACAATGTTTATGACATATTTCGGGGTAAGGGACTTCTTTTGGGAATTGGCGGTGATAGAATCGGTTATTTCCTTGATTTCCGTCAAACCAAGTTTTTTGTTTTGGAGTTGGCTGTGGGCGATAATTCTGTTTAGAGCGCCTTCTAATTCGCGGATGTTATTATGAATAACCGTAGCCAAATAATTGCTAATTTCAGAATCAAGGGGGTAGTTCTTTTCCTTGGCTTTAGCTTCAATAATGGCGATTTTTGTTTCCAGATCAGGGGTGGAGATGTCAGCGATCATTCCCCACTCAAAACGGGATACGAGGCGGTGCTCTAAGGTAGAAATCGCTTTTGGCGGCCGATCTGACGATATAACCACTTGTTTGTTTTGTTGGTGAAGCTCGTTAAAAGTATGAAAAAATGCCTCCTGGGTTTGTTCTTTGCCGGAAATAAACTGAATATCGTCTATTAGCAATAAATCAGCGGAGCGATATTTTTGTTTGAATTCCTCGGCTTTCCCGCTTTGGATGGCATTTATAAAATCATTGGCGAATTTCTCGCAAGAGACGTAAAGGATTTTAATCCGCGGATTGTCGGCGAGGAGTTTGTGGCCGATGGCTTGCAGTAAATGGGTTTTTCCCAATCCGACCCCGCCGTAAATAAATAACGGGTTGTAGGTTTGACCGGGATTTTTGGATACCGCCAGAGAAGCGGCATGAGCCAGCTCATTGTTTTTGCCGACGATAAAACTGGCAAAAGTGTATTTTGGGTTGAGATTAAGTTGGTTTTCTTTGGATTTTTCTGATGTTTTTGTGGTAAAAACGCTTTTTTCTTGGATCCCGTCAATTTTTGCCATTTCCTGAAATTCTTCCATTTTCGGCTCTATTTTAGGAAAGGCGCTTTGGTTTTGGATTGCTTCAATCTTATAAACCACCTCCTTGATTTTATTGTCAGTCACGCTCCGAAGCGCTTTTAGGATTGTTTGGTGGTATTTTTTTTCCAGCCATTCTTTGGTAAAGCCGTTGGGCACGGAAATAATCGCCCGGCTTTCTTCTATGGAAGAAATTCCCGTGTGTTTGAACCAGGTGGTGAAATTAGCTTTTGAGAGGAGCAGTTCCAATTCTCCCAGAGCTGCTTGCCAAAGTTGTTGTGGGTTCATGGCCGGTTTTTATTTTAGAAAATTAAATTTTAAGGCAGTTACATTTTATCATAAGATGGCTAAATAAAAAATAGTCCACAGTTAGCTGGCAAGGTTGAGTAGTTGTTGATTAACTGTTGATAATTCCATATATTTCAGATTAAACCAATATAGTGTTGACTGTCAAGGATAAAAATGTTATTCTTTTATAAGTAAACCTTAACTTTTTAATTATGACCAAAAGAACTTATCAGCCGAAAAAGAGAAAAAGAGCAAAAACTCACGGCTTTAGAAAAAGAATGCAGTCAAAAAACGGCCGAAAGGTTATTAAGAGAAGACGCGCCAAAGGGCGAAAGTCTTTAACTCCGTAATTTTTTATGTTGCCCGCAAAATTCAGATTAACCAGAGATAAAGATTTCGATCTGATTTTTAAGAAAGGCAGAAAATCAGCCAGCGGATGTTTTCGGATCGCTTTTTTGGGCAATAATTTGAGCAATTCCCGCTTTGGGGTGGTAGTTTCCAATAAAGTATCAAAAAAGGCGGTCAAACGGAATTTATTAAAGAGGCAAATCAGAGGTATAATAGCATCAAATTTGGCTAAATTTAGCCAAAATAATGATATAATTATCAGTCTTTCGCCTGTCTGTCTGGACAAGGACTATGATATTTTGGCCAGTGATTTATTGGTTTTACTAAAGAAAAATAGGCTAATTTGATGAATTTTATCACTATTATAATCT
This sequence comes from uncultured Gammaproteobacteria bacterium, assembly GCA_964536975.1. Taxonomy (GTDB): domain Bacteria; phylum Patescibacteriota; class Patescibacteriia; order 2-01-FULL-39-33; family 2-01-FULL-39-33; genus JAKQDP01. Next base: position 15,182 of record CAZHYS010000009.1, on the reverse strand, counting down.
TAAGATTGATAGAGATTTATCAAAAAACCCTATCTTTTGATTATGGTTGGCTAAGATTTCTGTTTCCTGGCGGTTATTGCCGTTTTCAGCCGACTTGTTCCCAATATGCCCATGAAGCGATCAAAAAATACGGGCCGATAAAAGGGGGAATGAAGTCTCTGTGGCGGGTTTTGCGGTGTAACCCTTTCTCCAAGGGTGGATATGATCCGGTTAAGTAAATAAAAAAATTATGGTCCAGATATTTAATTTGATTTTTTATCAGCCATTGTTTAATCTTCTGATTTTTCTTTATAATATTATTCCCGGTCATGATATCGGCTTGGCGATTATTGCCCTGACAATCATTATCAAGCTGATTCTTTATCCTTTATCCATAAAGTCACTAAGGTCCCAGAAGGCGCTCCAAGATGTTCAGCCGAAAATTGAAGAGCTGAAGAAAAAATACAGCAATCAAAAGGATAAGCTGGCGACGGAAATGATGGAATTGTACAAAAAAGAAAAGGTCAGTCCCTTTTCGTCTTGCCTACCACTACTCATTCAATTTCCTTTTTTGGTGGCGGTTTATCAGGTTTTTCGGGCTGGACTATCTAATGGCAGCATGGACAAGCTGTATTCATTTGTCAGCAACCCCGGCCTTATCAATCCAATGACTTTTGGCCTGATTGATTTGTCAAAACCGCAGATTGCTCTCGCGATTTTGGCTGGTGTCGCCCAGTTTTTCCAGTCAAAAATGCTGATTTCCAAAAAACCGGAGATTAAGTCGGCCGCCAGTAAAGATGAAAGCATAATGGCGACAATGAATAAGCAGATGACTGTGATGATGCCGCTAATGACAGTGATAATCGGCGTTAGCTTGCCGGGCGGCCTTACGCTTTATTGGTTGGTAATGACGATATTAACAGTTTTTCAACAGCTTTTGACCTTTAAGCGAAAAACAAAAAATATTGAAGGAACAACTCCTTCAAAATAATATGATTTTAAAGAGCAATCAATTGATTGGTTTGTCCGTAAAAGATAAAAGCGGCAGAATTCTTGGGAAAATAAAGGATTTTGAGCTGGAAACCGACACCAATCAAATAACCGCCTACGTGGTCTCCCCGTCAAAATTGGTAGAGAAATTTTTGGCTAATGATCTGGTGATCGCCCAGTCCCAGGTGATAGAAATTACTGCCGAAGAAATGATTGTTGATAATGGCATTGTCGGCAATAGAGCGGTATCGGAAAGAGCGCCGGTAAATTAAAAATTTTGGAGTCTTCTAATCAAAACGATTTAATAGTAGAGACGGGGCATGCCCCGTCTCTATTTTGTTAAATCGGGATTAGCACTATATGCGATGGCTTATTGTGGCTATGGCAACATAAAACAAAAATCCCTTGCCCAATGTTATCAGCTTAAAGGCCAGGGATTTTTAGTTGTTTTTCTCTTGGCGGTTTTTTCCGACAATCACCTTTATTTTTTGGGGGTTTATCGTCACGGTGGCAGGGGTTTTGATGATTCTTTTTTCATCATTGAGCAGGATCGGCATCGGTTTTTTCCCATTGATGGACAATGTTTTGCCAGCCAGACGGCTAATATCTTTTTTGGCTTGGAAAAACAGCCAGCTCTTGGCGCTATCGGTGATGACAATCTCCAGGCGGCTGTCTTTGGAATAGGGGTTTTTATTGATAATTTGGATCAAGTTATTCTTTTCTAAATTGATAATGAAGTTATTGTCGCATTCTAGGGAAATATTCCTTCCTTCCATATCCAAATCATTGACGAAATAATGGCCGTTAATTTTTCCTAAATTTATTTTTTTGATTATCCGAGAAGAAAGAGTTTCGCAAGCCGCCAAACCCTCGGGGACGCCAAGCAGCCGGGAGATTTTTTGGTCCTTGCCCAAAGGGATGATTCCCAAAACCGCCGGCGTGTCGGCGATAATATTAATCGCCTTATTGACGGTGTTGTCATTGCCGAGCACCACGACCGTGTTGACTCCTTTTTTTATCTCGCTCCGGACGGTTTCATTGAGATCCTTGGAGAAGGACAGCCGGTTTATCTTGCCGCTGATACCCAAATCAGTCAGCCGAGTTTCTATTTGCGCCAGGATTTTTTGGTATTTTTTTTCGGCCAAAAAAGAGTCGTAAATGTAATAATACATAAGTTATTTTTTGGCCTTATGCTTTTCTTCTTTCTCTTCCGCCTCCGCCAAAGAGATTTTTTCCTGTTTGACTGATTCCGGCTCGCTGGAACGGCCTTTTTCGCCCATGGCGCAATGGCCGTTTAAGATTGCTCCAGCCTCAATATCCAGGATTTCCGTCTCCACATCCCCGAATATTTTGGCAGTCGGCTTTAATTCCAGCTTGTTGAAGATTTTCAAGTTGCCCTGGATTTCTCCGGCGACAACGGCGCTACTGGCAGAAATGTCGGCGAAAATCCTGGCCGTCGGGCCGACCCGCAAGTTTTTGCTGGTTCTGACAGTGCCGCGGACCGTCCCCTCAATGGCGATGTCGCCCTCCATGATAAAATCACCTTCCACCTTTACTGATGGGCCGATGACGGTTTCTTTTTCAACGGCGCCGGAGCTTTCTTTGAACATATTTTTGTTTTATTTTGGATTAATTTACATATGAATTTTAACCCAATCTAACACCTCTTGTCAAAACCAATCAAATGTGTTATAGTTGTTATTGTTAATTAAATATTATAAGAATTTCCAAAATTATGCCAATCAAAAAAGCGGCGATGAAGGCTTTGCGCCAGAGCAAGAAAGCGGCGGTAAAAAATTACAAAATCAAATCCGACATCAAAGATATCATTAAGAAATCAAACAAGCTGATTACTTCTGGTGATGGCGCCAAGTCAACTGAAGAAGTGAAGAAGGCGATTAAAGCGATTGATAAGGCGGTGCAGAATAAGATTTTGAAAAAGAATTCTGCTGGCCGCAAAAAATCTCGGCTGATGAAAAAGCTCAACCAATTGAAAACCAAGTAAACTTTTTATTAAAAACATCCGCCGCGGCGGATGTTTTTAATTTTGTTATAAACGGATTATTAATCCCGGTGTTATCCCGGCCAAGATGGAGATATCTCTTGCTTATTGGCAGACTCCATTCCCGGCATTAGCAGTATTTGAAAATAAACAAATCAAATAGAAGCTCGGGATTTTTGGTGGTTGATTTCAGATTTCTCTCCATGGCAAGCAGATCATCGTAGATGCTTTTTAGATTATTTTCAGAAAAGTTATTCGCTTGAGCGGTGGTTTTTCTGGCGACAAACGGATGAAGCCCCAGTCCGGACGCGCCGCCATTTTTGACTTGGATGATGAGGCGGAATTGGCGGATAACCATATTGAGAATCATCAGCGGCGATTGGCCGCTCTCTAATTGGTCGGTGATTAATTTGACGGCCAGCTTCTTGTTTTTGCCGGCGATGGCGTCTACCAGATTGAAGATATTGTCATCAAATTTCGCTTTGACGTTAAGCGCGATATCTTCTTTGGCGATTTTCGCGCCGTTTTTGTAAGCGATCAGCTTATCTATTTCCTTGGTCGCCGCTTCCAAATCGTTGCCGGCGCGAATGGCCAGCTCTTTTATTGCTGCCGGCTCGGCGTCAACTTTTTTGATTTTCAAGTATTGCCCCAGCCATTTTTCCAGGGCAAAACCGGCTAGCAGATTGAACTCCCAGACGAATTTTTGTTTTTTGAGCCAGTCAAAAAATTCTCCCCGAGGCTGGGCTTTTTTTTCATTGATAAGAAAGTCGGCAAACACCAGGGCGTTATCAAAGTCGCGATCTTTGATGAGCTTATAGACCGGTTCGTATTTTTTCTTTTGGCTCAAGATATTTTTGACAACGATCATCTTTTTTTCGCCCAAAAACGGCACTGTCATCAGCTCCTGTTTGAATTTTTCAAAATCAAAACTCGCGGCGTCAAGAGTAATGACATTGAGTCCGCCGGTCTGGTCTTTTTTTTGGATGAATTGGTCTTTGAGCGCTTTTAACTGCTCGCGGCAGCGATAGTGATCGGTGCCGTAAATAAAGAAGATCATAGCAGGGTAATTTTAGCCGATTTAAGCCCCCGGCGCAAATAAATTTAATAAACAAAAAAACGGGGGCGTACCCCGTTAGCTTTTGTTGAAGGTTCTGTTCACTATTTAGCACATTGATTCTTTTGAGTCAAGCCGTCAGTACGGACGTCAGTACGTTCGTATTGACGTAATAACGTCCGTTATTACGTCAATTAGATGTTAATTTTTTCGGTTTCACCCCAATTATCGCCCGCTTCCGCCTCCACCTCAATCGGCGCTCGCAATTTCATCACCGAACACATCTTTTCTTTGACAAAGGCGGCAACCTTTTTCACGTCTTTTTCCGGCGCTTCAAACACCAATTCATCGTGGACTTGGAGAATCATCTTGGCTGACGCTGAAATTTTCGGCAGACCGGCATCAATCTCAATCATTGCCAACTTAATCAGATCGGCGGCCGTACCTTGAATCGGCATATTGATGGCCATTCTCTCTGCCGCCGAACGGACCGGCTGAATACCGGAGTTGATTTCTGGCAGATATCGCCGCCGGCCGTAGAGAGTTTCCACATAACCGCGTTCGCTGGCGATGGTAATGGTCTCATCCAGCCAGCGTCGGATTTCTTTGAAGGTGGAAAAATATTTAGTGATAAATTCTTGAGCTTCGGTATTGGAAATTCCCGTCCGTTGGGCCAGTCCCCAGGCGCCCATGCCATAGAGCACGCCAAAATTGACTTCTTTGGCAGTGCGGCGGATTTCTTTGGTTACTTCTTCCGGCTTAAGGCCGTGGATGAAGGCGGCGGTTTCGGTGTGAATGTCGCCGCCATCAGTAAAAATTTTCAGCATCTTTTTGTCATTGGCAAGGGAAGCGGCGATTCTAAGTTCTATCTGCGAATAATCAGCCTTGATGATTTTAAACCCTTCTTCGGCGACAAAGGCGCGGCGAATTTGGCCGCCGATTTCTGTCCGGACGGGAATGTTTTGTAAATTAGGATCGGAAGATGACAACCGGCCGGTGGCGGCGACGGTCTGATTGAAAGAAGTGTGGACGCGGCCGTCGCGCGGATTTATGAGCTCCGGCAAGGCGTCCAAGTAAGTGGATTTTAGTTTTGCCAGCTCGCGGAATTCCATGATCAAATCAATTATTTCATGCTGACCTTGGAGCTTTTCCAGTTCGCCGGCGGCAGTGGATAGACCGGTTTTGGTGCGGCCGATACCGGCGGTGGAGATGGCCATCTTTCCAAACAGTATTTCTTTGAGCTGTTTTGGCGAAGCAGGGTTAAATTCAGTTCCGGCTAGCTTGTGAATCCGGCTTTCTATTTTTTTTATTTGTCCGGCAAAATCGGCGCTTAGCTTCTTTAATAATTTGTCATTTATTTTAACGCCGTTTTTCTCTATTCCCGCCAGAACGGCCAAAAGCGGCATTTCCAACTTGTGAAACAGTCCGGATTGCCCCTGTTCTTCCAGTTCCGGCGCCAACTTTTGATACAGCCGCCAGGTGATATCGGCATCTTCGCCGGAATAACGGCAGACCGCTTCTTTGGGTACTTGATCCATAGCCAATTGATTTTTGCCTTTACCGATGAGTTCTTCAATCGGCTGCATTTGATATCCAAGTTCGGCGAAAGCAAGATTGTCCAAATTGTGCCGCCGCTGGCCGGGGCTTAGGAGATAAGAAGCGATCATGGTGTCAAAATAAACCCCGGTGGTTTTTAGGCCGGCTTCTTCCAAAACTTCCAGGTCATATTTGAGATTGTGGCCAATTTTTTTTATTTTTTCGTGACTCAGCAATTTTTGGAAACCTTTTTTGTTTTTGGCGATGGTTGCCGCCGTCAAGTAATATGCCTTGCCGGCTTGCCAGGACATACTGACGCCGACCAGCTCGGCCTCAAACGCCCTAAGGCCGGTGGTTTCCGTGTCTAGGCAAATCTCTTTCTGTTTTATGGCCAGAGAAAAAAAATCATCCCAGCTTTTTTGGTCATCTACCAATCGGTAATCGGCTGACGGAGTCCTCGGATTATCAGCGGCAAAAAGCCGGTCTTGTCTACCTGATGATTTTTCTGTTTGGTCGGCTTTTGGCAATTGGTTGAGCAGGCTTTTGAAATTCAGCTCTTGGAAAATGGTAAAAATTTTCTCACGGTCCGGCTCGTTCCAGCGGCACGCTTCCAACCCAAACTCAATCGGCGCGTCAATGACGATGGTCGCCAATTTTTTTGACATTTTCGCCTCGCCTTCGCTGTCTCGGAGCAGTTTTTTGACGCGATCTTTTATTTTTGGCGAGTCTAATTGGTCATAGATTTTTTCCAAAGTGCCGAAATTTTTCAAAAGATCAATGGCGCCCTTTTCGCCGATGCCTTTGACGCCGGGAATATTGTCAGAAGGATCGCCACGGAGCGCCTTGTAATCTATCAACTGTTCCGGTTTGAGGCCGTCAAATTTTTCCGACACGCCCGCTTCGTCATAGAGCACGGTCTCGCTCAATCCTTTGTGAGGAGAGAGCGCTTTGACACCGGGACGGATAAGCTGGAAGACATCTTGATCGCCGGTGACAATTATCGTTTCAATGTTTTTTTCTTTCAATTCGCCGGCGCTGGCAATGGTGCCGATGAGATCGTCAGCTTCATATCCGGCCAGTTCAAAAATCGGCACGCCAAAAGCGGCCAGCACCTGTTTGACCAGAGGGATTTGATCATATAGTTCGTCCGGCTGTTTTTTGCGCGTTCCTTTGTATTCCTCATACTCCTGGTGGCGGAAAGTTTTGGCTTTCATATCAAAAGCGGCGGCGATATAATCAGGCCGCAGCTCTTTGATCGCTTTTAGAAAAATAGTCGTAAAGCCGTAGACCGCGCCGGTTGCCCGGCCTTGCTTGTCAATCAGCGGTGGCAGAGCATGAAACGCCCGATGGATGAGGGCGTTAGCGTCAATAATAATCAGTTTTTCAGGGGATTTTTTCATAGTTTCATTATAGCATTTTTGGCGCAGAAAAAAACCGCTTTTGGCGCAGACAACCGGCGTTCTCTTCTTTTGTTCGGATTTTTTTGATAAAATTATTACTAAGGGCTCGGCCCTATTTTCTAATTTTTTATCCCCGATAACCACATGTATCTCCAGCGGATTGAACTGCAAGGATTTAAGTCTTTCGCCCAGAAGACTGTTTTGGAATTTCCCATACCTGGCAAAGGTTGCCAAGTCGCGCCAAAGGTGGCTGGCCACGCCGGCCAGCTGTCGCGGGGAGTTTGCGGGGTTACTTGCATCGTCGGCCCCAATGGCTCGGGCAAATCAAATATCGTGGACGCGGTGCGCTGGGTATTGGGCGAGCAGAGCTTGAAGCTTTTGCGCGGCAAAAAATCCACTGACGTGATTTTTGCCGGTTCGGCCAATAAATCGCAGCTGGGTCTGGCTGAGGTGTCGCTTTATTTGAACAATGAAGACAAGTCGGCCCCGATTGATTATTCGGAAGTAGCTATCACTCGCCGGCTTTACCGCGATGGCGCCAGCCAGTATCTTTTGAATAAAAATGAAGTTCGGTTGTTTGACATAGTGATGCTTTTGGCCAAAGCCAATTTCGGTCAGAATACTTATGGCGTTATCGGCCAAGGCATGGTTGACAAAATCGTCAATTATTCCACTCAAGAGAGAAAGGAATTTTTTGACGAAGCGACCGGCGTCAAGCAATTTCAGATCAAGCGCGATCGATCAGTCGCCAAACTCCGGCGCTCTCGGGAAAACTTGGAGCAGGCCCAGGCCTTGTTGCAAGAGCTTGATCCGCGGCTCAAGTCTTTGACTCGCCAAGTCGGCCGCTTGCGCAAGAGAAAAGAAGTAGAAACCCAATTGCGCGGCGAGTATATCCGTTATTATGGCAAGCTGTGGCTGGATTTGGACCAGTCTTATCAAGAACAGGCGGGACAATTTAATTCTTTTGACAAAGAAAAAATCAAGGCGGAGAGCGCCATTCGCGAATTGGAAACCCAGTTGGCCGAGCTGAGCCAGGAACGAGGCCGAACCGAAGAATTCAATCATTTGCAAAATGAATATGAAAATTTGTCCACCAAGAGGAATGCCTTGCTTCAGCGCCTGGCCCAAGTAAAAGGCAAATTGGATGTGGAATATCTCAAAATCGGCAAGCAGGATTTGACTTGGCAGGAGAATCGCCGCGATGATTTGAAGTTGGAAATCAAAAATCTTGACGCCAAGTCGGCCGAATTGGAAGCGCAAATCAAGCGCTATCAGGAGGCGCTCAAGGAGAAAAATGCCGTTCAAGCCGATGTGTTGAAAGAATTCAGGCAGATAGAAGATCGGTTGCTGGAATTGCAAAAGGAATTCCGTAGCGGGTTGGGCGTGTCTGACAAAGAAATTCGCCAGGCCGTCAATCGGATTTATCTGCTTCAAAAAGATTTTATCAATAAGATCAGGACCACGCACGATTTGGAAACGCTGGCTCGGCTCAAAGAAGAGGCGCAGTTGGTTTTTGAAGAAGTAGAAGTTTTTTATCACCAAATTTCTTTGGAAGACAAAAAGCAACAGACCGAAGAAATGGCCAAACTGCAAGAAAATTTGTCCGAGTTTTTGAAATCCAAGGATTTACTAGTCAACGAGATCAATGAGTTCAAGATAAAATTGGAGGTGGCTGTTTCACAGAAGAACTCCCTCTTGGTCAGCCGACGCGAATTGGATGAGCAATTGGCCAAGGTGGCCAAGGATTTGGAGAGAAACAAGATCAGCCCGCAGGATCAAAATCAGCTGTCGCAACAACTCCATGCAGAGCAAGTAGAAATTGATGGTGAGCTGGAAAAAATTGAAACGCAGGCCAAAGAAGCCAAAGAAAAGATAGATCGTTTCAATGAAGACGCGGAAAACAAGAAACGGGAGATTTTTTCGGTCCAACAGAAAATTCATGGCTGGCAGACCGAACTCAACAAGATTATGGCCGGTCTTAATGAAGTCAAAATCGCCTTGGCCAGAATTGAAACCAAAAAGGAAAATTTATTTGCTTCCATTCGTCAGGACTTGGGCGAAGATTACCGTCCGAAGATTGACCGCGAATTCAAAAGCATTGATATCGCCGAGACAGAACAGAAAATTTTTCGTCTCAAAAAACAATTGGAGCTTATCGGCGGGACTGATCCGGAGGTAGAAAAGGAATATGCCGAAGTCAAAGAAAGACACGACTTTCTCTCCGGCCAAACCGAAGACCTGTCCGCCGCTATCAAGGACTTAGAGAAGATAGTGGTTGAATTGGACAAGACCATCAAGAAGATTTTTGAGGATGAATTCAAAAAAATCAATCGTGATTTTTCTCGTTATTTCAAACAGTTGTTTGACGGCGGCAGCGCCAAATTGATTTTGGCTCAAAAAGAAGTGACCGAAGCGGAGGCAGCCAGAGCGGAAGCCGCCGAGACAGAGGAAATTGCGGCTGAAGGCTCCGATGATGCGACAGCCGTCGCGCCCAAATCAGTCGCGCCGGAAAAGGAAAAAAAGAACATTGAAGATAAGTCGTCGCTGTCGGATATGGGCATAGATATAGAAGTTTGTCCGCCCGGCAAGAAGATAAAAAATATCAATGTTCTGTCCGGCGGTGAAAAGACCATGACCGCTCTGGCGCTGATTTGTTCAATTATTTCCAACAACCCTTCGCCGTTTATTCTTTTTGACGAAGTTGACGCCGCATTGGATGAGAGCAATTCATCAAAATTCAGCGGCATCATTGAAGAGCTATCCCACAAGACCCAGTTTATCGTCATCACCCATAATCGGGCGATTATGGCTCGCGCCAATATCCTTTATGGCGTGACCATGCAAGGCGATGGCATCTCTCATCTTATTGGCCTCAAAATAGATGAGGCGGAGAAGATGGCTCGCCAAGCCGCAAAATAGCTAGCCGTTGATCAGTTTGACAGAATGGGATTTTTTTGCTAATATATCGCTACACCGTCAAGTGCCGTTTATAAAAATAAATTCATTTAAAAGACAACTATGCTTTCCATTAGATTTTCTCGCAAAGGAAAGAAAAAATATCCTGTTTATCGGCTTATTGTCACTGACAAGCGCCGTGATCCTTTTGGCGATTATTTGGATAACTTGGGCACCTACAACCCTCACACCAAAGAAGCCAAGCTCGATATTGATCGGATAAAGTCCTGGTTGGAAAAGGGCGCCCAAGCGACCGCGACCGTTCACAATTTGTTGATTTCCAAAGAGATAGTCAAGGCCGACAAGGTTCGCGCCTCCAAGTCCAAGCCGGGCAAAAAGAAAAAAGCCCAATTGGAAATAAAGAAGGCGGAAGAAGCGGCAGCGAAAAAAGCGCAAGAAGAAGAAGCGAAGAAAGCCAAAGAAGCCGCCGAGCAGGCGGCCACGGCTCCTATTGAAAACTCCGCTCCGGCCGAAGAGGCAGTAAAAGAAGAGCCAAAGCCGGCAGAAGAAAAAACCGAAGAACAGCAAGCCTAATATCTTTAAAATTCAAGCTCGGCCCTCAATGGGTCGGGTTTTGTTTTTGGCTGGTGGATAAATCCCCTTGACAATAATGTTAGAATAATATAACATAAAGATATGTTAATTAATTCTAACAAAATTATGACCCTAAAACAGTATCAATTCGCAAAACTGGCGACGGTTATCGTTTTGGCAATTGCCATCGGTCAAGCGGTTACTTTCAGAAACTATGTGATTCCAATCGCGCTAATGGTGGCGGCAGCTCTACTTTTGATGTTTTTTCGTCGCCGCGTCTCCGGCGTTATCGCCGATGAGCGCGATTATGCCACTGGCGGCCGAGCCGCCCTTCTGGCCATTCAGATTTATGCCTGGATAGCGGCGATATCAATGTTTTTGTTTTATACTTTTCGGGATATCAACCCGGCTTATGAACCAATAGGCGTGACGCTGGCTTTTTCTACTTGTATTTTGATGTTGCTTTACGGAGTGATTTTCCGTTACTACAACAAAGTCAAACTGACTGACAAAAAATTAATTTACACAGTACTGGTTTTGGTATTGTTTCTGTTTTTGGCGGTACTGGCATTGCGCCTGTTTTCGGGCGAGGATAATTGGATTTGCCAGAATGGCCAATGGGTAAAACATGGCCAGCCGTCATTTCCGGCGCCGAGCGTAGAATGTAAATAATTTATGAAAAACAAAATAAAAATATTCCGAACCGAGCTGGGCATTACCCAGGAGGAGCTGGCTGACAAGGCCGGTGTGCGACGGGAAACCATTGTTTTTTTGGAACAGGACAAGTATAATCCTTCTTTGCTCTTGGCGCATCGGGTCGCCAAAGCGCTCAAAACCACCATTGAGGATTTATTTGTTTTTGGCCGGGAAGATGACTAATTTTTTTGCTTGACAAGCGGTTTTTAACATGCTACTATATTTATAGTTCTTTTAAGAACCAGATGATGTTGCAAATATAGGTCAGCAACTCATTATTGATTCAATGTTAAAAAATAACAAAAAGAATGTTATGGCTGAAAGAGATCAAAAGTTTGCAGAGACCATCGTTAAAGAGATTGTTGCCAATCCGAACGATGTGAAAGTCGACAGAACTGTCGATGAAAGAGGTGTTTTACTCACCTTGACTGTAAACCCGAGCGACATCGGTTATGTTATCGGCAAACAAGGCCAAACCGCCAGAGCCATCCGAACCTTGGTCAAGATCGTCGGCGCTAAGAATAACGCCCGCGTCAATTTGAAGATCAACGAACCGGAAGGTTCTCGCCGAGCCCCTCGCCGAGAAGACATTGATACCAGCGCCGTTGATGATTTGAGCATCTAAATTCTCAAATAGGAAATACCCCCGACCGTCGGGGGTATTTTCGTAAAATTAATTCCCTTCTCTTACGGGTCTTCCCCCTCCTTTTCTGAAGGAGGGGGTAGGGGGAGGTCAGATTAATTTATTTCTACCGCCCCCGCCAAAATTGATTACAATTTTGACGACCCCTCCTTCAGACAAAGAGGGGTAACTAAAAATCATAAAAAGCAGGCCAAACATTATAAGCCAATGAAACAATTTGATATCATTACAATCTTTCCGAAAATTTTGGATTCTTATTTCAATGAGAGCTTGTTTAAGCGCGCTCAAAAAAATAAATTATTTAAAATCAGAACTCATGACTTGCGTAAGTGGACCAATGATCGCCATCAGACTGTCGATGACAAGCCATACGGCGGCGGGGTCGGGCTGTTGTTCAAAGTGGAGCCAATTTACCAAGCGCTTAAAGCCGTTAAACCGCGGTCAAGCCAAAAGAAAAAAGTCCGGATGATTCTGATGGCTGCCAATGGCAAAAGATTTACCCAAGCCGATGCCAAACGCTTGTCAAAATACGATCAGCTTATTTTCGTCTGCCCGCGCTATGAAGGAGCGGACGCCCGGGTAGAGAAGTTGGTAGATGAAAAAGTTTCTATCGGCGATTATGTCTTGGCCGGCGGTGAGCTCGCGGCAGCAGTCATTATTGAAGCGGTTGCTCGCCATATCCCCGGTTTTGTCGGCAAGCAAGAGTCGGTCCAAAACGATTCATTCTCTCGGCAGGAATATCTAGAACACCCCCATTATACCCGGCCGGAAATTTTTGTCGCTGACGACAAGAAGATGAGGGTGCCGAAAGTCTTAGTTTCCGGCCATCATGGGGAGATAGCGAAATGGCGGGAAGGGAAGTCACTAAACATGAAACATAAAACATAGTTCATGGCATATAGCATATAGCTTATGACATAACGCACGACTTGTAGAGACGGGGCATGCCCCGTCTCTACGGAATCCGGCCATTCCCGCCATGTCTGTTCGATTGTAATTTTAAAATTGAAAATTTATTGAAAATTAGAAATTAAAAATTAGAAATTCCTTGTGTATATCCTGTGTATTTCTTTATCACCCGACAGGCCTTGACAATATTTGATAAATGATATAAACTAATAGAGCAAGATAATTAAGCAAAAGATTTCATCAAAATCTCTTAAAATCCGTAAGATTTGAGGAAAAACAGCGGTATCTGACGCGAATCGCCCACTATCGGGCAGGTTCATTAAATCGGATCCCTCTGTTTTTTCTTTTCCCCGCTTCGGCGGAGTATAGAGAAGAACTTTGACAACTGAAAAGTGACAAAAACCACAAACCCTAACATACAATAATTTTTAGAGTTTTATCTAACGGTTGGCAACTGGCCGTAATCTAGTTGCTCATTTTTTGAGAGTTTGATCCTGGCTCAGGATGAACGCTGGCGGCGTGTCTAAGGCATGCAAGTCGAATGGGTTTAGACCCATGGCAAACGGGAGAGTAACACATTGGTAACCTGCTTCCAACCGGAGCATAACTCATCGAAAGGTGGGATAATTCTCCATTAATTGTACAGTCGCATGGCTGTACAATAAAGATTTATCGGTTGGAAAGGGGCCTATGGTCTATCAGCTAGTTGGTAGTGTAAAAGACTACCAAGGCTATGACGGATAGCGGGTGTGAGAGCATGACCCGTCTCACTGGGACTGAGATACTGCCCAGACTCCTACGGGAGGCTGCAGTCAAGAATATTCCTCAATGGGCGAAAGCCTGAAGGAGCGACGCCGCGTGGTTGATGAAGTCCTTAGGGATGTAAAGACCTTTTTTGAGGGAAGAACACATGACGGTACCTCAAGAATAAGGGGTTGCTAACTCTGTGCCAGCAGCAGCGGTAATACAGAGACCCCGAGCGTTATCCGGATTTATTGGGCGTAAAGCGTGCGCAGACGGTTTCCTAAGTCTGTGGTCAAATCTTGATGCTTAACATCGAGACTGCCATGGAAACTGGGAGACTAGAGGGTGGAAGAGGCTAGCGGAATTGCCGGTGTAACGGTAAAATGTGTTAATATCGGCAAGAACACCAGAGGCGAAAGCGGCTAGCTGGTACACTCCTGACGTTGTTGCACGAAAGCGTGGGTAGCGAATGGGATTAGATACCCCAGTAGTCCACGCCGTAAACGATGGATATTAGCCTTTGGCAGTATCGACCCTGCCAGTGGCGTTTAAAATAGCTAACGCATTAAATATCCCGCCTGGGAAGTACGAACGCAAGTTTAAAACTCAAAGGAATTGACGGGGGCCCGCACAAGCGGTGGAGCATGTGGTTTAATTCGATGATAAGCGGAAAACCTTACCAGGGCTTGACATGTAGCTGCACGTCCCGAGAAATCGGGACTCCTTCGAGGGTGCTACACAGGTGCTGCATGGTTGTCGTCAGCTCGTGCCGTGAGGTGTAGCCTTAAGTGGTTTAACGAGCGCAACCCTCATTCTATGTTAATTTTCCATAGAAAACCGCCCCGCTCAACGGGGAGGAAGGTGAGGATGACGTCAAATCAGCATGGCTCTTACGCCCTGGGCGACACACGTGCTACAATGGCCGGTACAAAGGGTTGCTAAATCGCAAGATGGAGCCAATCCCAATCAAAGCCGGTCTCAGTTCGGATTGAGGTCTGCAATTCGACCTCATGAAGTTGGAATCGCTAGTAACCGTGGATCAGAATGCCACGGTGAATACGTTCTCGGGCCTTGTACACACCGCCCGTCACACCAAGGGAGCTGGCAATACCCGAAGGCTGCGCTAGACGCGGACGAAGGTAGGGCTAGTGACAGGGGTGAAGTCGTAACAAGGCATCCGTAGCGGAAGCTGTGGATGGATCACCTCCTTTCTAGGGAGTATTTGATTCTGTCTTTAGGGGCAGAATCAATGGTCGGCTTGAATTTTTTCAAGCGGGGTTTGTCAAGTTTTTGTCGCTTTTCAGTTGTCAAAAAAGAGTCGCCATCTTTTGGGGCGGCTTTTTTGTTTATCCCTTGCAAAAACCGTAATTATCTGCTATATTTTAGGAGTGATTCATTTTTTTTGGCATGTTAACGCGAGCAAATAAAGAGCGTCCCGATGAATCGGGAAGGTCTCTAATAAGTGAGTTTACACAAAAGGGC
>CAZHYS010000009.1:0-158 GCA_964536975.1 uncultured Gammaproteobacteria bacterium | reverse complement strand
GCCGACGCGAGACGGGCAGGTGGTTAGAGCGTCCCGATGAATCGGGAAGGTCTCTAATAAGTGAGTTTACACAAAAGGGCATATAGCTTCCGCCTCGGCTCGCGCCGACGCGAGACGGGCAGGTGGTTAGAGCGTCCCGATGAATCGGGAAGGTCTCT
>CAZHYS010000008.1:12783-39453 GCA_964536975.1 uncultured Gammaproteobacteria bacterium | reverse complement strand
AAAATGAATCAAATAAAGCACATTGGGATTATTATGGACGGCAATCGCCGCTGGGCGAAGAGACGGGGACTGCCCCCGATGGCCGGACATAAAAAAGGTTACGAAAAAATGAAAGAAGTCGGTGATTGGTGTCTCGCGCGAGGCATTGATTTTTTGACTGTTTACGCTTTTTCTACTGAAAACTGGAAACGAAGCAAGAAAGAGGTGGATTTTCTGATGAAATTATTGGAGCGGGGATTGACCAAAGAATTGCCGCAATTTGCGAAAAAAAATATCCGTCTCAAGATAATCGGCAGCCGCAATGGTCTACCGGCCAGTTTAAAACAAGCCATTCAATCCGCTGAAGAGAAAACCAAGAACAATACCGCTGGCACACTCAATATCGCCATTAATTACGGTGGTCGTTTGGAGATAGTGGAAGCGGTCAAAAAAATCATTAGTAAGAATATTCCGGCCAACAAAATAACCGAAGAAACCATATCGGCCAATGTTTGGACTGCTGGCGAGCCGGATCCGGATTTAATAATTCGCACTTCCGGCGAACAGCGCCTGTCCGGATTTTTGACCTGGCAAGGCGTTTATAGCGAGCTTTATTTTACCCCCAAAATGTGGCCGGAGCTTTCGGAAAAGGATTTGGACGAGGCAATCGCGGAGTTTGGCCGGCGCCAAAGAAGATTTGGCGGGAAGTAGCTTATAGCGATTAGCGTTTAGCGACTAGCGATTAGGGGTTAGGAGGGTTAGTAAAATTTCTAATGTCTAATTCCTAATTTCTAATAAAATTTTTAATGGTTCAGCTTCGTTCACCACAAGTTTTCAATTTAAAATTTACAATAAATTTCCAATCTGCCGCGGCGAACAATTTAACAATTAGACAATTTAATGCTCGCGATGACATAGAGCATTTGGAGTTCCGTTACTGGTTACTCGTTACTGATTACTTCAAGACGCGATTTATCGCGTCTCTACAATTATTACTGATTACAGATGGTTCGGCTGCGCTCACCACAAGCTTCATAGACTTTTAATTTCTAAAAACTTTTCCAAAAATAAATCCGCCTAGCGAGAGCTACTCTCCCACCAGGCGGTAACGAGGACGCAATATCAATGCCACTCTCTTGGCGCCATCATGACGTCCTGATTGCGCGGGTTGGGATCGTATTCATCCCAGTGTCTCCCGCGAACGAAAATCTCGCCTCGCCACCATTTCACCAGTGGCTTGCGTATGGCCGCGATGGCTACACCCGCTGCCCACATCAGCGCCAGTCCGGCGATCACCATGGGCGAGAAGTAATGCAGTACCGCCCTCAACTCCGTCCGTTGTTCCGGGACGAAGTACACGAGGACGATAATCGCCACCAGTGCCGGCACGACCACCGCGAAGATTCGGTTGAAAGCCTTTTCCATTTTTCTCCTTCCTTTCTGGGCCTTTTCAGCCCCTTTCTGTTCGTTTTCTGTCATTTTCCACTATATCTATAATTATAGCACACTTTGAATATTTTGTCAATACCATGGCAAAGATCACCTTGTTGCGGGGAGAAAATAGTAGTAAAATTACCACCATAACAAGAAGCGCTATATATGGACTTATTTGATCAAAAATTAAGCCAAAAATTGGCTTCTGAGGCCCCTCTGGCCGACCGGATGCGCCCGACATCCTTGGTGGATTTTGTCGGCCAAAACAAGATAATCGGGCCGGACAAGCTCCTCCGTCAATTAATTGAAAAAGACGACATTCCGTCAATGATTTTTTGGGGTCCGCCCGGCTCGGGCAAGACCACCTTGGCGCGAATAATCGCCAATCTGACACACTCGGATTTTGTCTCTTTTTCCGCGGTCACCTCCGGTGTCAAAGATCTCAAGGCTATTATCGCTCAGGCCAAAGATAAACGCAAATTCCACCAGCGGCGGACTATCCTTTTCATTGATGAAATCCATCGTTGGAATAAATCCCAGCAGGACGCGCTTTTGCCCCATGTGGAAAATGGCACGGTCACGCTAATCGGCGCGACGACCGAGAATCCCAGCTTTGAAGTCAACTCGGCGCTGTTGTCCCGTTCGCGAGTTTTTGTTTTGGAACAATTGTCCGAAGACGATATTGTCAAAATTTTGCAAAGAGCGATTGGGGATAAAGAAAAGGGTTTGGGCAATTTGAAAATTGAAATTGATGATGATGTTTTGAAAAGCCTGGCGATTTTGTCCGGCGGTGATGCGCGAGCGGCAATGAACGCGTTGGAGTTTGCGGCCAAGGCCACAAAGGCGAAAAAAAATGGTATAATAAAATTAACCCGGGAGGTTATTAAGGAGTCGTTGCAAAAGTCGCATTATTTGTATGACAAGGGAGGCGAACAGCATTACAATATTATTTCCGCGCTGCACAAGTCTTTGCGTGGCAGCGATGCCGACGCGGCACTGTATTGGCTGGCGCGGATGCTGGAAGCCGGCGAAGATCCGCTCTATGTCGCGCGGCGTTTGGTGCGTTTTGCTAGTGAAGATGTCGGACTCGCCAATTCCCGCGCTTTGGAACAGGCAGTCGCCGGTTATCAGGCTTGCAGCTTCATCGGCTTGCCGGAATGCAATGTGATTTTGGCGCAAATCGTCGTCTATCTCGCCCAGTGCAAGAAGAGCAATGAGTTGTACACCGCCTATGGCCAAGCCCAAAAAGACGTTCAAGAGACCATGGACGAGCCGGTGCCGCTCCATTTGCGCAATGCGCCGACTAAGCTGATGAAAGATCTCGGCTACGGCAAGGATTACAAGTACAGCCCGAATTTTGATTATCAGGAAGACCAGGAGTATTTTCCGGAAAAATTAAAAGGGAGGAAATATTTTACAAGTCAAAAGTCATAAAGTCTATAAAGTCCATCAAGTCGAAAGTCTATGAAGCTTGTGGTGAGCGCAGCCGAACCATCTGTAATCAGTAA
The DNA here is from genome assembly GCA_964536975.1 of uncultured Gammaproteobacteria bacterium. GTDB lineage: Bacteria > Patescibacteriota > Patescibacteriia > 2-01-FULL-39-33 > 2-01-FULL-39-33 > JAKQDP01. The sequence goes on along the minus strand of CAZHYS010000008.1, from coordinate 36,532 downwards.
TAATTGTAGAGACGCGATAAATCGCGTCTTGAAGTAATCAGTAACGAGTAACCAGTAACGGAACTCCAAATGCTCTATGTCATCGCGAGCATTAAATTGTCTAATTGTTAAATTGTTCGCCGCGGCAGATTGGAAATTTATTGTAAATTTTAAATTGAAAACTTGTGGTGAACGAAGCTGAACCATTAAAAATTTTATTAGAAATTAGGAATTAGACATTAGAAATTTTACTAACCCTCCTAACCCCTAATCGCTAGTCGCTAAACGCTATTAGTTATAATCCATAAGCCAATTTTATGTCCCAAGATCCCATGCGAATTTTTATTGAAAAATTAATGGCCGAAGCCGGTCTAAATGATTTGCCGGCGGAATATCGCCGCGAATACGAGGCGAAATTGCGTGAGCAGGTGGATCAGCGGATCGGCCTTATCGCGATGAACTCGCTGGACGAGCAAGGCGTCAAGGATTTTTCCGACTTGATAAAAAACAAGCAAGATTCGGAAGCGATCAAGCGGTTTTTTACCAGCCGCATTCCTGATTTCGGGGAAAAGGTTCGGGTGGGTTTGGCAGAATTCGCTCAAGAATTCATTGCCGCCGTTAAGAAATAATTGATTTTATATAAATGGGTAAAAGGGATAAATTTGGAGATTTTTCTTCTGAAAAAATAATAAGGCGCCGGCCGGATCGGCCGGATGGTGATAGTCTTGACGCTGGCAAAAAAAGAAATATAAAGGGAAATGGTCGGCGGCAAAAAAAACAGGACATCAGTCAAACTGAAGAAGAGCGGATTATTGAACAGGGCGGCCAATTGGTTGATTCGGAAAATGCCCGAGAGGATGTTTATAAAGGTATTCCCGAGCTAGCAGAGATGGGGCCATCCACAGATAAAAATATGGCTGAACAAAAAAAAGAAACACCAAACCCAGAGCTAAAAGCCGAAACAGAAGAACAAGCAAGACAAAGAAGAAAGAAAATATTGGGCATGCTTGGCTTGAATGAGAAGGGTGGACAAAAAAATCCCCCAGCATACACTTTTGGAGACGCGGCAATGGACCGGGTGCCAATGAGTAAAAAAACAAGACGGCTGCAGCGCGAAGAGTGGCGGCATGGCTATGAAATCGATGAGATTGATGCGGCCAAGGCTTCTGAGAGAAGGTGGCGCAAGGAAGCTGCCGAGAAGTCGCCGGATTTTTCTAATGGGTCAACTGTTCCAAAGGGGCAACCAACCAGTCAGTCAGAAGCCGCTCCGAAAACAGTGGTGCAAAGTTCCAACAAAACAAAAGCGGCGGATTCTCGCGTAGTATCAAGAGAGCGTGGCAAAAGCAATAGAGAAGTGCCGGATTTCAGCAAGGCGAGAAATTTTCAATCCTTTTTTGAGTTTATAAATCAAACTCCGGAAGAACTTTTGGGTGGCGCCGGCAGCCGTGAAAAATTACTTGAGAATATAGACGCGATAATTGACGAGGTGAATAAAACGGGAGACCTGCCGGAAGGTTTTAATGATTTAGTTGGAAATCGCGACATAAGGGCGGCTCTTTTGAGGCTTCTGTTTGATCATCCTGAAATCGGCGAGAAGGCGAGAGATTATGTTGATTTTAGCCAGGCAGAAAATTTTGACCAGTTGTTTGATTTAATCGCTGAAGCAGATCAGGATCGGCTTGGCAATTGGAATAAGAGCCAATTAATAGATTACATTAAGGAGATAAAAAGGAGTTATGCCTGGGACAGTGGGCATCTTTCTACTAGATTGGCAATGGTTGACGATTATGATTTGCGCCAGTCAATTAAAAAATTATTAATTGATTTGGAAACGCCAGTATTTGATGATGGTCTTCCCACTCCCGATGAAAGTGGCAAGGACAAAGATGGTGCGGACGATATATCAGTACCGTCTTTTGAGCCGCTACCCGATCATTCTTTAAATGAAGAGGATGGTCAAACAGCGCCGGCTGAAACAGGCATTGATTTGCCGGCGAAAGAAACAGAATCAACCCCGGCGGAAACTCCATCAGTGCCGGAATTGCCGGCTCAAGAAGTATCAGAGGCGAAAGCGTCGCTAGAGCTTGATTTTAGCAACGTAGAGACTTTTGATCAGCTGTACGAGTTGATTCGGGCGATGGATCAGAAGGAGATTAATTTTTGGGGTGGTTCGGCGGCACTAATTAATAATATAGATAGGATAAGGGGGGTTTACGCGGAGACTGGGAAAGAATCAAGAAGTCTAGAATTGATAAAAAATAAAGAAATTAGGGGGGCAGTTAAAAGATTGTTAGCTCAAAGCTCGAACGCGGCAGGGGGCCTGTCTTCAGATTCGGACAAAGAGAGGGTAACTGATGAACGTGGTTTCCGAAGATTAATAAGACGCGCGTTGGAAATAAGAAGAGAAAGGGAGCCCCGGGTTGACGAATTGGCAGAAGCTGAATCAGAAGAAGAACAATCAGTATCAAGCGAAGATGTCAAAACAGAAAAGACTTTGACTCGGATGTTTAATGAGTTGAAGATTTTTGATCACCTTCAAAGTAGCAAAAAATATCAGGGTTCGGATAAGCAAATAAAAAATAAAATTGAACAACAAGCCAAGTACGCGGAAATCGGTGAGTTGGAAAAAGATGAGGAAGTTTCAGCGGCGGTTGATGGGTTAATAGATCTTTTGTCTCAAACCGGAGAATTTGACGAAAAACAAAGAGAACAACGAGTAAATGATTTTATGGTTTTGGCTAGAAAACTTGATTTTTTTGAACATGGTCCAAACACCTTTCCGCGACCCGTATTTGAGGTGATAGAAAAAATTTATAATAATGAGCAGCGTCATATTTTTGAGTCAGCCAAGAGAGAGGAGAGCTTGTCGCAAAGCGGCCGCAAGCGGCTAATGAAAGCTGGTTTGCGTGTCGGTGGCTATGGCGCGCTTGGGGCGATTTTAGGTTTGGCCACCGGCGGCGTCGGCGCCGGCATCGGTTTGGGCGTTGCCAGAGTAATTGATCGGTTTGCTACCGAAAAAGGGTTGGAAGCGAAAATTTCCGGCCGGGAAAAAAGAATCAAAGCCGAAATGCAAAATCCGAATTCTGAACGAAGGAAATTTGTCAAAGAAAGATTTTTGGCGGAATTGGCTTTGGCCAAACAAATGCACATAGATACCGGCAAGCCGTTTGAAGAGGGATTTTCTCGGGTGGATAGAATAAAACTAAGAACACTGGAAAATTATTTAAGCCTCAACACCGAATTGTCAGCCGGAGATAGAAAAAAAATGGAAGGATCACTGATGGCTTTGGCAACCATTGAGAGAAATAATAATTCACTTAGTGAGAAATTGACAGATCGTGGTTGGCTGAAAGGTATTTGGGAGAATGACAGTTTTTGGTTTAGGAGCATAGCCAAGGCCGTTTCCGGCTCGGGTGAAACAATGAATGAAAAAGTATTGTCAGCCGGATTTTTTGGATTCTGCGGCGTTTTGGCGCGGGAATTGCCGGTCGTTCGCCGGGCGCTCCTCGCCTTTGGCGGCATGAAAGCCGGTGAAGTAGCCGGCAACATTGTTCTTTCCAAACTTGGCTGGCAAGAAAAGAAAATTACTGCCGCTGATTTGAAAAAAGATGAAGGATTGTTTGATGCGGCACGGCGACAGCTGTTATCCCCGGAATTCAGAAAGTCGCGGCCGCAAGATTATGTCGCTCTGAAAGCAGAAGTAGAAAAAAAGACCGAAGAAAAAATAGCGCGCGCCGAAGAATTAAAAAAAGAAGTTGGCGCGATGAATGAGAGATTATTGGAGACCAACAGCCAGGCCCAGAAGAGCCGCAATAAGCGCTTGGCGGTAATCGCTTTATCGCGCGTGGCTGGCGCCGGATTGGGGTTGGCTTTTGGCGAATTAATTGCGCCGGCTTCCGAAGCAGAAGAGATGAAGCCGACCGAATCCGGACAGGCCGAAGTAGTTGATGCGACTGGCTCCGAACAGCAGATTGCTCCGCCGGCAGAAACGTTAGTCGTGCCAGAAAAAACAGTTGAGGAAATTTCTTCTATAAAAGAGCCGATTGGACTGCCAAAAATCGAGCCGGCTGGCGATGATGGTTCAGTTTTGGAAAACATGCCTCCAGTGTCAGAGCCATTGCCAGCGGCTGAAGCCGTTGAGCTGATTGCTCCTGTTGGAAGTCAGGAATCAGCATCGTCGGCGTCGGATCTTTTGGGAAAATCAGTTCCCGACCATCTCCCGCCATCCATTGAGGAATCATTGCCGCCCTCTCCTGCGGAAGCAGTTGATTCTGCGGAAGCCGGTGATAATGATATTGCTGGGGAGGCCCTTCGCATCGCTAGCGAGAAGGCGATTACCCCCTCGGCAGAAGCAGAGAAAATTATTTATGAAATCGGCGGCAAGAGCGAACTCGGCAGTCTAGATCAGGTGCTAAGGAGAGTGGTAGTCCAAGAGTTTAACCTCGGTCCCGACAATAAATTTGACGCAGTGGAAGCGGCGCGGGCGGAAAATGTCCTGGCCAATTTGCGGATTCTTCTCGGCGGGGACAATGTTGCCGGACTAAGAGCGGAAAATTTGCGCGGCATCGTGAGTTTTTCCGATAATCGCTTGGAAGTCTCCGACCCTGGCCGATTTGAAAAAGAGATTTTGTCGCCGCTTTTTGAACGAGCAGAAAAAAATATCCAAACCGCCGACAATGTTTTGGAATATGTCAATCGGACTTCTTTGGAAAAATGGCAGGAAATGTTTAAAAATCGTCCGGGCGGAGAAAAGATAACAGTGGAAGGATTTTCTTCATCGCGGCCGGCGGTTCCAGAAGTCCCGTCGCCGATTGGGAATATTAGCAAGGCGGTTTCTTCCGAAACGATTGAATCAACTCCTTCCGAAGTTGGCGGTTCAATTACTTCGCCGCCGGAGGTGGCGTGGCAGTCGGCGGGCAAAGCTGAACAAGTCTCTGATTTTACCGCGCGAGCCAGTGAGCTGTCTGATGAATTTAAAACATTAAACGAAATATCATCAGCGGACTCCGCTGGAAAATTTGAAGCGTTTTTGCGCGATACTAATCATGACGGTCAGCCGGATTTTTGGAGTATTCGGGTCGGCAATCAATCAGTTGATGTAAAAATAGCCGATTTCCAACCGGAAAACATTTCTCGTCAGATTTCGGCCGTCGGCAAAAACATTGATCACATTGCCCAAAGAGCAGGCGTCAATCGGGAGTTGGCGATTGATTTGATTAAAAATGCCAAATCCGCCGGGGTGGAAGGAATCAAAGCTGACACTATTGTTTCCGGCGGGCAATTTGAAAACTTGCTAAACAGCTTCCGCGGTGAAAATTTGTCATTATTGCAAGACAGTCATGGCCAATTTGATCCGGGACAGTTTGAGCTTTTCCATCGTTTGTATGAATTGGAACCGGGCGCGACAACGCGGATTTTGCGAATTACCAAAGATCTTGATTGGGGCAGTGATCAAGAAGTGTCACTGGGGCTGCTACTGGCCAAACCGGATCAACCCGGCGCTGGTGAACTAATGAAAAATATTTTTGGCCAGGATCTGGTCATTGACAGCACCAAACTGGATAAGGTTTCGGAGACGGTGGCGGTGTTTAAGCGCGTCGGCGGCCTTGGTGGCAAGGTTAAATTTGATTTTGCCACCCGCGAGATAGAAGTCGGCAGTGAGTTGTTATCCGGTGAAGTCAAGAAATTCAAAATAGATAATTTAGCTGACGCGGTAAAATATTTAATTGCTAAGAAGAAACAAAATGATTAGAGAAAAGTCGGCCGGTGTTATCGTCTTCCGTTTCAGTCCGCGCGACGGTCTGCAATATTTGGTGTTGTATCATCGGGGCAGTTATTGGAATTTTCCCAAGGGAAAGATTGATAATGGCGAGAGTGAGGAACAGGCTGCTGTTCGCGAATTGGCGGAAGAGACGGGAATCACTGGCGTATCACTGGTGAGAAATTGGAGGCAAAAAACAGATTTTTTCTTCAAAGAAGATCGGAACGGAAAAAACGAATTGATCAAGAAAGATTTTATTTTGTTTTTGGCGAAAATGCCGCCTAGCGCCAGTGTCAAGCTTTCTTTGGAGCACAACGGCTATGCCTGGATGGACTTCAAGACCGCTGCTAAATATTTGAAATTCAAAAGCATGAAAGAGATCTTGACTGAAGCTGACTCTTATGTCAATAATAGAATCAATGAATATCGGATCTTGCGGGGTCGAAAAGGTCCGTTTAAAAATAAGAAAAATTATGGCAGAAAAACAAATCGGTAAAATCACCCACTATTTTGACAAGATTGGGGTTGGCGTCATTGAGATTACGGAGGGCAGCCTGAAAAAAGGCGACAAAATCCGAATCCAGGGGCACAACAATGATTTTGATCAGGTGATAGAATCAATGCAGATTGATCGCGAAGATGTGGCGGAGGCGGCTGTCGGCCAGTCAATCGGCTTTAAGGTGGCTCAGCCGGTAAGAGAGCATGATGTAGTTTATAAAGTGGAAGAATAGGATTTATGCCGAAAAATAAATTATTGCTTCATGCATGTTGCGCGACATGCAGCGGTTTTCTGGCGAAAGAATTGGCCGTCAATTATGAGGTGACGGTTTTTTTTGATAATCCCAATATTTGGCCAAGAGAAGAGCACGATCGTCGCTTGAGTGAAGCCGAAAAATATTTTTCAGACCGAAATATAAAATTTATCAGTGTCGGCTATAATCATGAAGATTGGCTGGCCATGGTAGCGGGCTTGGAAGATCAACCGGAACGGGGCGCGAGGTGTCTGGCATGCTACGAAAAAAGATTGGCTGACACGGCTCGTTTTGCCAAAGAAAACAGTTTTGGTTTTTTCGCTTCCACCTTGGCGATTTCTCCGCACAAGGATGCTGGAGCGATAAATTCAATCGGCGAAAGGATTGCCGGCGAAATCGGACTGAAGTTTTTGGCTGGCGATTGGAAAAAAAACGACGGGTTTAAAAAAGCGATGGAATTGAGTCGGCAGTGCGATTTTTATCGTCAAAATTATTGCGGCTGCGAGTTTTCAATAAGGAAGAGTTAAATAAATTTTTTTGAGAAGCCATCCTAACTCCTAACGGACTTTTAACTCTCAACGTTCCATGTTATGTATTTCGTGTTCCATAATCTCCATTTGATTTTTCTTTACGCTATATGTTATAATTTAATCAATAAAATAATATTTTAAAATATGCAGCCGGACAAGTGGGAGCAAATAAAGGGCCAGATCAAGGATTCTTTTGGCGACGGAATAGAAGAGAGCAGAGAGGATTTGTCCGAGCCGGAGGTTGGTGCTAAGGAAACTATTATTTTTAATGGACCTCTCGGAAAGATGAAATTGGAATATTATACCCGGCCAGTGGTGTTGGACAAAAAGACGCATGGATCGCGGCGGATAGGTTCGCAGACGGCAGTGGAATATATTTATTCTGAAGATGAATTCACCCATGTCTTGAAGGTCTTTAAATGGGATGACAGTCAAGCCGATTGGCTGGAGGTAGAGTTCAACCAAGGATCATTTTCGCTTTAAAAATAATTAATCAAAATTTATGTTTGGGAGGAAAAAATCCGACCGGCAGATGCTGGTCAAAAAAGGCATTTCCAGCGGCTTGGTGGAGGTTATTTTTATTATTTTGGTCGCGTTCTTTTTTATCGCCGCGGAGACTTTATTACCCGACAAGTCAGGCAGTATGGTTTTAGGAATCGCGTCGGTTTTGGTGCTGTTGGTTATCGGAGCGGCTGTTGCTGGCGCCTTGGTGTTTGGTTGGCCGCTTTATTTGGCTTTGCAAAAAAAATACCAAGAAGCGGTGTTGGTTTTTTGTTGCACTTTGGCGACGCTTTTGGCGTTTTTTGTTCTAGTGGTCGCGGCAGAAGTGATCTTTTTTTAGGATTTTAAAAAATTATAACAATTTAATTATATGGAGATTTTTATTACCATAATAATTTTAATCCTAGTTTTTGTTTTGGCCAGCCTGCGCCAAATAAATGAGTATGAGAGGGGAGTAAAATTTCAATTTGGAAAATTCAAGAGCATAATTAATCCCGGCTGGCGCATTGTTTTGCCGGTTGTCCAAACGATGCAAAAAGTAGACATTCGCGTCAAGGCGGTGGATGTTCCGGATCAGGAAGCTATTACCAAAGATAACATCTCTGTTCGGATAAATGCCGTTATTTACTATAAGGTCGCGGATGCCGCTAAAGCGGTAATTGAAGTGGAAAATTTTTCTTATGCCGTGTCTCAATTAGCTCAGACAACCATGAGAAACGCCAGCGGTGAAGTCAGTCTTGACGAGCTTCTAAGCAATCGGGAAGAAATTTCTAGTCGAATTCAGAAAATTGTTGACGCCGCTTCTGATCCGTGGGGAATTAAAGTTATCAATGTCGAACTCAAAGATGTCCAACTGCCGGAAGAGATGAAGCGGACAATCGCCAAGCAAGCTGAGGCGGAACGGGAGAAAAGGGCGGTTATCATTAAAGCCGAGGGAGAAGTATCGGCGGCGGAGAATATGCGTAAAGCCGCGGAAATTTTGGCTAGTTCAGCCGGGGCTTTACATTTAAGAACCTTGCAGTCAATCAACGATATTTCATCTGATCAATCCAATACGGTTATTTTTGCCATTCCCTTGGAAATATTGAGAGCTTTTGAGGGATGGAATAATAAAGGAAAATAATAATATGTTTGGAAAAAGCATTGCCACAAAAAATTTAATTTTTTCCAAAATTGCTTTAACGATGGTGGTTATTTTGTTGTTTTTAGCTGTCCTGGTCGTGGTATCGGCATATAAATACAAGGGCGCTTATTCGCCGGTTTCCGACGGATCGGAAGAAACAATTGATTTGGCTGTATTAAAACAGGATTATCTGTCTCGCTATAGAAATTTGGTCGGAAATTTTTTGACAGAGTTTGAATCGGCCGATGAAACAACGCGGTCGGAATTACCAGCCGCCGCTGGGGCGGTCCGCGCGTCATTATTGGATCTGAAAGTCACGGCTGACCTCAAGGAAACCCATTTGGCAACCATTTTAGCTTTGACCGACTTGATAAGCGCTCCAGATGATTTGGCGATTGAGAATGACCTATCCCGGCTCAAGGATTTGTTGAATAATTTATCCGATTGATTCAATTATGCTTTTTCTTGTTCTCAGAATTCTGCCGTTTTTTTTGCCGCTGCTGTATGCCGCCATTTGCGTCAGCTTGTTTTATCTGGTCGGCCTCTGGCCTTGGTTTTTTGGCGGGTTCATAATTTTTGATATTATTTATTTTTTACTTCTTTTCTGGCGGCTGAAGAAGATAAAAATCTTTTTTATTGGAGTCCATTCTATTATACTGGCTATTTTCGGCTTTATCCCCGTCCTATTAATCGGCCGGCCGACCGCCGCCGCGCTGTTTGTGGCGGCATATGCCGTGATTTATTTTTTTTATCTGGAGTCGGTTTTCCATTATTTTTACCAAACCAATCGCTCTTCTTTATTAAGCCTGGAAAGCGTGATTAATTATATAAATCTGGCGGCGGTTTTTATTGGTATCTCTTCACTGCTGGATTTTTATATCTTTGTAAATTTTACCTGGTTTTACCTGCTCTTGATTGCATTATTGGTATTTTTTATTTTGTTCGGTAGCCGTTTATTATTTACGGATCTTTCTTGGCGTGATCGCCTTGCTTATTCATTTATTCCGGCACTCGTTTTAGTGGAAATTCTAGCCGGATTGATGTTTTGGCCGACAGCTTTTTTGGTCGTTGCCGCCGCCGTCTCCCTGGCATATTATTTGCTGGATTCTCTGCTCGCGGCTCACTTGTCTGGTCGGTTGACAAAAAAGATACTCTTGCGATATAGTGTCATTGCGGTGGTGTTTTTGGTGGCAATATTCGCCACTGCTGATTGGCTTTAATAATACTTTTTTATGCGAAAAATAAGGACCGAAGTAATTTTATTGATAATTTTGCCGGTTATTTTCGGATTTTTGTCCGGTCTAATCGGTTGCCTCGTTTTCGGTTCCAGCGGGTTAAGTGTGCCTTTTTGGCGCAGTATTGATTTTTCCGACCAAACGATTGATGGGGATCAGTTGGTTATTGATCAGCCTCGCAATGTCGTGGTCAGCCAAGATTTGCGATTAAAGCAGATTGAAAATGAGCTTTTTCCCGCCCTGGCAAACATTTATCCGGCCGACAAGTCGGCAAACGTTTTAAGCCAGCTTTATTTGCCCAATGAATTATTGGGGCAAGGATTCGTATTGACAGCAGACGGTTGGGTGGTGACAGTGAGCGGAGCGATTACAAATATCAAAGGAGATTATCAGGTAGTTGATTATCAGTTGAAAGAATATAAAGTAAGCGATTTTGTTGTTGACTCGGCGACCGGAGTTGTCTTTGTCAAAATTCCGGCCAATGGCTTGACAGTAGCGAAAATCGGCAATTCCGGTGGTCTGTCCGTTGGTCAGACATTGGTGGTGGTTTTCAATAAACGGCACATTATTCCGGTCAATATCAGCCACATTGGCTATGATTTTTCTTCTGCCGGTTCGGCAGTTCTGTCATCCGAGGGGCTGGCCAAGGAAGTTTTTTTGGATCAGGCGTTGGACAGCTCTTTTGATGGAGCGGTGGTGGTTAATTTGAAAGGCGAGATAGTGGGATTAGTTGATTCCGGACGAATTATTATGGCTGATTATTTTAAAAGCGTTGTTAATCAAGTTTTGAACAATAAATCCATAACTCGTCCGATTTTGGGCATTGAATATATTGATTTAGCTCAAGTGGACGGGTTGAGCGAAAAAGGCGATAAGGGCGCTTTGGTTTACGGTAACCCGCCCCAATCTAGTCCGGCTTATGGTAAATTAAAAGATGGCGATATTATCAGAAAAGTCAATGATATGGAGCTGAATGTTTATCGTGGTTTGGCGGAAGTGATTTTCAGTTATGATTCTGGCAAAGAGATTGATTTGTTGGTCTTTAGAGATGGGCAGGAACAGACCATAACTTTGAATTTAAAGTAAATAAGTATTTCATATATCATCTGGCTGCTCTGATTGGTGCAAACTTCGGAGAAGGAGGTGCTGGATGCAAAACGGAACAGAGACAAAAAAATGCCAGACCATCCGCGGATTCGTGGAGGCGGCAAGAAAGAGAGGAGAAACAGACAGTCAAATTGTAGAATCGTTGAGGATGATGGCTTGCGGCCATCATTGCGACAAAGGTTCAAGTCCTTCCGGCTGGGTGGATATACCATTGACTCATCTGACCGAAGATGACTTGCGGGCGTTATTCAACGGCAGCAGCAAGGAGGGAGTGGTCATTGGCCGGCGTTTTTTCAAGCGGTTCGGCGGTCAGAGAATATTTCCCGAAGACGGGATTTACCCTCGCCTTCAGCAGACAAGGGGAGGCATTGTCGGCCATCAAAGGAGACATCATAAAAGGAGCGGTTTTCTCCGAAGATGGTGGAAAAAAGCCGGTCGGTTATAGACAGGCCCGGAAAAGTCCAAAATATGCTTTTTCGGGCTTTTCCATTTGCTTTGGCGAGGGGATTATTCTATAATAAAACAAAGGACTTCAATAAATTGGAGGAAAAAATTTATTGAAGTTTTTCTATTTTTCTGGCGATTTTATGTCTTTTGTCCATCTCCATACTCACTCCCATTACTCCCTCCTTGACGGCTTGGGCAAGGTTGATAATTTGGTCAAAAAAGCCGCTTCTCTCAACATGCCAGCTTTAGCCCTGACTGACCACGGAGCAATGTATGGCGCGGTGGAATTCTACCAAAAAGCGAAAAAGGCGGGGATTAAACCGATTATTGGGGTAGAAATGTATGTCGCCAGGAATGGACATCTCAATAAACGTCCGAAGATTGATGAAAAGCCGTATCATCTGGTGCTTTTGGCAAAAAATAAAGAGGGTTATAAAAACTTGGTCAAATTGACCACCATTGCTCACCTGGATGGTTTTTATTACAAGCCGAGAATTGATTGGGAGCTTCTAAAAGAACACCATGAAGGATTAATTTGTCTGACCGCTTGTCTGGCTGGGGAGTTATCAAGCCATATTATCAACAATGATTTGTCCGCCGCGCGCGAGATGATCATCCGCTATCGCGATCTGTTTGGTCCCGATAGTTTTTATTTGGAGGTCCAGCATCATCCCAATCTTGATCATCAAGCGATGGTCAATGAGAAAATTTATCAATTAAGCTCCGAATCGGGAGTCTCGGTGGTTGCCACCAACGATGTTCATTATTTGGAAAGGGAAGATGATAAATTTCAGGATATCTTGCTTTGCATTCAGATGAAAAAAGTCTTGTCCGATACTGACAGATTGTCAATGGTCGGCGATGATTTTTCTTTTAAGTCAGGGGAAGAAATGACTCAAGCATTTGCCGATCATCCCGAAGCGGTTATTAATACTTTGAAAATTGCCGAGATGTGTGATTTTCAAATGGAATTAGGCCAGACGGTTTTGCCGCTTTTTCCTCTGCCGGAGAATAAGACAGTTGACGATTATTTGCGTGACTTGTGCCAGAAAGGTTTGGCTAAGCGCTATCCTGTCGGTGTCAGTCAAGATATCATTGGGAGAATGGACTACGAGTTGGAAATAATCGCCAAAACCGGCTATGCCGGTTACTTCTTGATTGTCGCCGATTTTATCAACTGGGCCAAGGATAATGGCGTTGTGGTCGGGCCTGGTCGTGGCAGCGCCGCCGGATCATTGGTGTCCTATCTTATCGGTATTACCAATATTGACCCGATAAGATATGATTTGGTGTTTGAGCGATTTTTAAATCCGGAAAGAATTTCCATGCCTGATATTGATACTGATTTTGCCGATGCCAGACGCGATGATGTTTTGCGTTATGTCACTGGAAGATATGGCCAAGACAAGGTAGCGCAAATTATCACTTTCGGCACCATGGCCGCTCGCGCCGCAATTCGCGATGTCGGCCGGGTAATGGGATTGCCTTATAATTATTGCGATCGCGTCGCTAAGCTGGTGCCGACTTTTACCAAATTGCAGGAAGCGATAGACACTGTTTCCGAGCTAAAAGAAGTTCTTAATGACGATCAAGGACGCCAATTATTGGAAGCGGCTTTGCAATTGGAGGGTGTAGTCAGGCATGCTTCCACTCACGCTTGCGGCGTAGTGATTACGCCTCAATCACTGGATAATTATTGCCCGCGCCAATATGGCAGCCAAGGAGACAATTCGGTCGTCGTCCAATACGAAGGAAAATCAGTGGAAAGCCTGGGATTGCTCAAAATGGACTTTTTGGGCTTGTCAAATTTGACGATCATTGAACAGGCCTTGGAAATTATTGATAAAATCCATCGCGTCAAGATAGATATTAAAAACATTCCTCTTGACGATAAAAAAGTATTTGATTTGTTCCAACAGGGACGAACAACCGGCGTCTTCCAGCTGGAATCGGCGGGCATGAAGCGTTATTTGCGTCAGCTGTTGCCAACCGATTTGGAAGACATTATCGCCATGGTCGCTTTGTATCGTCCGGGTCCGATGGAGTATATTCCCGATTACATTGCCGGCAAGCATGGCCGGCGCAAGCCCAGCTACCTCCATCCGAAACTGGAGCCGATTTTGAAAAAAACTTACGGCGTGGCGGTTTATCAGGAACAATTATTGCAGATAGCCCGTGATTTGGCGGGTTTTAGCTATGGCGAGGCGGATATTTTGAGAAAGGCGGTGGGCAAAAAAATTAAGGAGTTACTCGACGAGCAAGAGACCAAGATGATTAGCGGCATGGTCAAAAACGGCATTGACGCCAAAATCGCCAGGAAAATTTGGGAATTCATTTTGCCGTTCGCTTCCTATGGTTTTAATCGTTCTCATGCTGCTTGTTACGCCATGATTGCCTATCAGACCGCCTATCTCAAAGCCAATTATCCGGCGGAATTTATGGCGGCGTTACTTACTTCCGATCAGGGCAATTCCGACCGGGTGGCGATTGAAGTGGAAGAGTGCCGGCAGATGGGCATAGAAGTCTTGCCGCCGGACATCAACGAAAGTTTTTCCACCTTTACGGTGGTAGCGGAAAGCTTAGCCCAAAGCGCTCCGCGCATTCGTTTCGGAATGTTAGCGATAAAGGGACTCGGGGAGAATATTGTCAAAGAAATTATCAGAGAAAGAAAGACCGGCGGTCGGTTTAAGGATTTGGAAGATTTTTTGAGCCGGGTGAAAAGCAAGGATTTGAATAAGAGATCATTAGAATCAATGATCAAATCTGGCTGCCTGGACAGTCTGGGCGAACGCAATAAGCTCTTGTCCAATTTGGAGAGGATTTTGCGATTCATCCAAGACATCAATAAAAACGGCGACAATGGCCAAAACAGCTTATTTGACGATGCACCGCAAATAAAATTGAACAACCTTTCCCTGGCGGAAGCGGAGGGAGTGGATAAAAAGCAAAGACTGAATTGGGAAAAGGAATATCTGGGATTATATGTTTCCGAGCATCCGATGTTGGATTTGGAGCAAAAAATTTCTCGCTTTGTCGTTAGCTGTTCCACTTTGAAAAATTGCGCTCCCGGATCGGAAGTGAGGGTGGCCGGCATTATTACCGCGGTCAAAAAGATTTATACCAAGAAAGGCGAAGCCATGGTATTTGCCAAAATTGAAGATCGGGGCGGCAATGTGGAAGTGCTGGTTTTTCCCAAAGTTTTGGAGCAAAACCCTCATCTGTGGCAAGTTGATTTGACAATTGCTTGCGTTGGCAAGATTTCCGACAAGGATGACGAGGTAAAAATATTATGCGACCGGGTGGCGCCTTTAGACAGTGACAATATTGAGGAAGTTTTTACCAGGATTTTGAACGGCTCCATTAGTCGCAATGGTTCACGGATAAATAACGCTTTACCGCCGGAGGAAAAAATAATTTCTATCGCGGTGGATGAGCCGCTTGATTATGATCTGTCAAAAAAATTACGGGATTTATTTTATCAAAACCCGGGCAGCCATCGAGTGGAATTGATGATCAGCCGCGTCAATGGGACCAGACAAAAAATTCGCACCAGCTTCCGGATCAGTAATAGCGAAAAAGTTATTTCTAGCATCAAATCTTTATTGGGCCTTTGACGATTGTCGCCGCATCGGATTATGTGTTATAATAAATAAAAGGTGACAAATTATTTATTATAAATGGGTATTTTTTCAAATCCTTTGATTTTTTATTCTTTTGTTGCGGTTCTATTTTTGATATCCGCGCCCGTTCTTTGGTATTTGCGTCCGAGCAAATCCAAGTCTTCCAGTGACGGCCGCCATTTCGGCCTCTTGTCCAAATATTCGCGCGATTTGACCGTTTTGGCCAAAACGGGAAAGCTTGATCCTGTCATCGGCCGGGAAAAGGAAATCGCCCGAGTAGTTCAGATTTTGTCCCGGCGGACCAAAAATAACCCGGTTTTGATCGGGGCGGCCGGTGTCGGCAAGACGGCGATTGTTGAAGGTTTGGCGTTGGCAATCATTGATAGAAAAGTGCCGCCGGCTTTATTCAAAAAACGCGTCCTGGCGCTTGATTTGCCCGGATTATTGGCGGGCACCAAATACCGCGGAGAATTTGAAGAACGACTCAAAAAAATTACCGATGAAATTGTCGCCGCTCAACGGGTAGTCATCTTGTTTATTGATGAAATTCATATTCTGGCTGAAGCGGGCGAGGCGGAAGGCGCGATAAATGCCGCCGATATTTTGAAGCCCTTGCTGGCTCGCGGCGAATTGCAAGTGGTTGGCGCCACCACCAAGGAGGAGTACAAAAAATATATCAAAGAAGACAAAACTCTTGATCGGAGATTACAGCCGATTTTTGTCTCCGAACCGTCGGCGCGCGAAACCAAATTGATTTTGGAAGGAGTCAAGGCGATTTACGAAGATTACCACCAGGTCCAGATAACCGCCGGAGCGATAAAAGCGGCCATTGCCCTGACCAAAAAAATAAAGAATCGTTCTTATCCGGACAAGGCAATAGATGCTTTGGACGAAGCTTCCAGCAGCGTCCATTTGAGCAATCTCTCGGCCAAAACCAAGGCGCGTTTGAAAGTGACCGAGAAGGAAATCAGGCAAGCGGTTCGCCAGTGGGAAAAGCAGTAAAGTATTAAATTATATCAAATTATGGTGGAAGATTTTTCGGCCCCAAAGATCGGCCTCTATCGTAATATTTCCGTTTTTTTTGTCGCTATTACCGTTATATTGATGGTAATTGTGTTTCTGTTTTTTTATAATCAAGCGACAATTATTATTACTTCGGAAAAGAAAGATATTAATTTGAGTTTTAATCTGGAAGTAAAGCCGGCGCCGACAGCCGATGAATTAGCAGAAAAAGACGTGGTTGCCGGGTCATTAGCCATTAAAGAGATAGAGGTGGAAGGCGAGTTTCCCGTTACCACCACCAAAACCGTGGCTTCCGGCCTGGTTGGCCGGGTAAAAATAGTGAACGAACTGTCCAAAGATCAGCCGCTGGTCAAGACTACTCAGCTCCAAGCAGTCAGTGGAGTAATTGTCAGAACTAACGATCAAGTGGTTGTGCCGGCCGGAGGGAGTGTTTTTGTTGATGTATACCCGAAAGAGCCGGAAACTTTTTCCAATGTTGAGCCAGGCCGGTTGACAATCATTAAGCTTAATCCAGCCAATCAGGTCAAAGTTTACGCCATGGCCGAATCAATTTTGACCGCCGAACCAAGGGAAGTCAAAGTATTGGCGGATAGCGACATCAGTCGGGCCAAGGATGAACTGGTAACTGAAGCGACGGAAAAATTGCGCGCGGAATTCAATCTGGCCGGCGCTGAAAAAATAGCTACTCAAGTGATTGATTTTAAAGCCGACCAAGAAACTGGAGCGGAGACCGAGACATTCAAGTTTAAATTGAAGTTGGCTGGAAAATATTTGGAAATGGACAATCAGCAACTGGCCAATTTGATCTCCCGCAAAGCGCAAAATCTCAATCTGGCCGGCGTTCAGATAAAGAACATCAATTTTAACGATTTGGATTATGTGATTACCGAAGAAAATCTCAACGGCGGCGTGCTGGTTAAAATTAATTATGCTTTGGAAGCGGTTATTGACAAAGATAATCCGATTTTGGCCACGGAGAACTTTGTCGGCAAGGATATTGAGGAAGCCAGGCAATATCTGCTTGATTATGATTTAATCAAGGACGCGAACATTGTCGTCAGCCCCAGCTGGAACAAGAAACTCCCCAAAAACGGGAATAAGATCAAGATAATCATCAAATATGAATGAGAAAAAACTGGCTCTCCAAGTGGCGGAAAAAACCAGCCTCAAGAGAGTATCGGCGACGACAGGGGTAATGCTCGGCCTTAGCGCGTTGGTAGGAACGGTGCTATGGCTGATATTTGTTATCGGTCGCCGTTAGGAAAAGCTTTTATTGTCCGGCTCTTGGCAAAGGGAGCCGGATTTGTTATTATGGCGTTATGTCAAAAAAATATCATATTTGGACGCTTGGTTGCCAAATGAACAAATCAGACGCGGAAAAGATCGCCGGTATTCTTGGCGCTTTGGGCTATAAGGAGACTGCCTTAGAAAAAGAGGCGGACTTGATTGTTGTGGTGGCTTGCTCGGTCAGGCAGAGCGCTATTGACCGGATTTATGGCCGCTCTCGCAATTGGCAGGCATCAAGAAAAAGGGGTCGCCTCAAAACCGTTTTGACCGGTTGTGTCTTAGAAAGTGATAAGAAAAAATTGGCCGATAAATTTGATTTTATCTTGCCGATCAAAAATATTGTTCAACTGCCAAAATTATTGTCCAATCGTCCGCCGCTTCAGACGCGTGATTATTTTCTAATCCCGCCGACACGGCAATTCGCTTTCTCCGCCTTTGTTCCGATTATGACCGGTTGCAATAATTTTTGTTCTTATTGCGTGGTGCCGTACACCCGGGGTCAAGAAGTTTCCCGGCCGGCCGCGGATATAATCAAGGAGTGCCGCCGGCTGATTGCCGCGGGATATAAAGAAATAATTCTCTTGGGGCAAAACGTTAACTCTTATTCTGCCGGCCATTATGATTTTCCCGCGTTGCTCGCGCGGATAGACAGCTTGCCCGGCGATTATTGGCTAAGGTTTGTCACCAGTCATCCCAAAGATCTGTCTGATAAGTTGATAAAAACAATGGCCGCCGGCCGGCACATTACTCCATATTTGCACTTGGCGGTCCAATCCGGCAATGATAAGATTTTAAAAGCGATGAACCGCCGTTATACTGTTAAGCATTATCTCAAATTGGTTGAACGGGCGCGACAAGCGATTCCCGAGATTATGATTTCCACTGATATTATCGTCGGCTTTCCTTCCGAGACTAAGTCGCAATTTAACGATACAGCCAAACTAATGAAGCAAGTTGGTTTTGATATGGCCTATATTGCCCGCTATTCGCCACGGCCACGGACGGCGGCGTCCAAATTCAAAGACGATGTCAGTCGGGAAGAAAAAAAACGGCGCGAACGGGAGTTGACGGAGATTTTGAAAGGAACTGCCTTAAAGAGGAATAAAAAATTAATCGGTCGGACAGCAAGGGTGCTGGTGGAAGGATGCAAAAATAACAAATGCTTTGGCAAAAACGATCAATTTAAGACGGTTTCTTTTTTGGGAACGCCGAAATTGGTCGGTGAGTTTGTAACGGTGGAGATAAAACGAGCTGGCAGCTGGGGATTGTTCGGTATTATTTCTAAAAAATAATTGCCGCCGAAAACAGTAGCGAAATTATGAAAAACAATAAATTAATTGTCATTTTGGGACCGACCGCTTGCGGTAAGACCAGGCTAGCCACTGGCTTGGCGGCAAAGTTTGGCGGCGAAATAGTCTCGGCTGACAGCCGGCAGGTTTATCGCGGGATGGATGTTGGTACTGGCAAGGATTTGGCGGATTACCAAGTCGGCAAAAAACAGATTCCTTATCATTTGATTGACATTATCAGTCCAAAGTCGGAATTTAATGTTGCCAAATATCAGCATCTCGCGTATCAGGCGATTGACGGTATTTTGCGCCGCGGCAAAGTCCCCTTTCTGGTCGGCGGCACGGGATTGTATCTTGACGCGGTAATCGGCGGTTATGTTTTTTCGCCGGCGGCCAGCGCTGATTTGGCAATCAGGGAAAAATTATCCGCTTTGCCGTTGCCTCGCTTATTGTCTTTGCTCAAGGAAACTGATCCCAAGACATATAAAATTATTGATAAAAAAAATCGCCGCCGGATTGAGCGGGCTCTGGAGATATATTTTTGTTCCGGTCGGCCGAAATCAGCTCGGCTAAAAAATAAAAAACCGGATTACGATATCTTGATTTTGGGAATCAAGTTTCCCCTGGAAGAAATTTATCGACGAATAGACTCTCGGTTGGAATCAAGGCTGCAAGAGGGGATGATCAAGGAAGTGGAGACATTGCGCCAAAGCGGTGTCAGTTGGAAACGGCTCGACGAGTTTGGCTTGGAATACCGCTGGGTAGCCGCGTATTTGCGGGGGAAAATAAGTCATGAGTCGCTAATCGCCGGCTTAAAAAATGCCATTCATCATTTTGCCAAGCGGCAATTGACTTGGTTTAAGCGAAATAAAGCGATAAAATGGGTGGACGGCAGAAGCGACGCGGAAGAATTACTAAAAGAATTTCTAAACTAAAAGATATTTTAGTTTTGTCTGCGATCTTCTTCTCGGCGGTATTCTCTTTCAGCCGCCTCGGCTTCACTGCGGCTCTTTCGTCCTGCTTCTTTTATCTCCTGTTCGGTTTTGCCAAAAGTCGTTTTCAACCATTGATCCAATATCTCATCCGGCTGGCCGAATGTTTTTTCTATTCCCTCGGCAGGGGGAAAAGGCGTTTTTTCTCTCATCTTTTAGAAGTTTAATTTCGGGCCACGGGTAATTTTTTCCTCACCGGGGCTGATTTTCTTGGAACCGCCCAGATTTTCTTCCCAGGCCTCCTTGGCTCTTTCTTGCATTACCCGGCTGATATTGCGGCGGCGGATGGTTTCTTTGCGGACATACCCGTCTACCAGTTTTTGCGCCCCCAGTTCAAATCCTTTTAATCCGCTTTTGTCCAAAGCGGCGGCGATTTTTTTAATTTGCGCTATCGGCACCACTTTATCCTGGCCGATTATTTTGCTGGCCTGGCCTTCGGAATAGCCGGCTTTTTTTAGTGTGTCAAAGACGGTTTTTTTGTCAGTCGGGGAGAGATTTGGCCGTTTGGCGCCGTATTTGTAAACATCGGAGAATTTGATTGCTCGCGGCCGGAATTCGTTTAGCGGGTTTTGTCCGAGTAAACCCATATTTTTAGGATAATTTTTTCTTGAACAATTCGTTGAGTGTTTGCGGATTGGCTTTGCCCTTGGTTTCTTTCATTGCCAGCCCGATGAGAAATTTTAGAGCGTTTTCTTTGCCGCCCCTGTAATCTTCTACTACTTTTCCGTTTGCCGCGATAATCTTGTCAATAATCTCCTCCACGCCGCTCTCATCTTCCAATTGGCTCAAATCATGCTCTTCCATAATCACTGACGGATCTTCGCCGGTTTGAAACATTATTTCCATAATCTGCTGGGCGGCAAGATTATTGACGCGATTGGTATAGATCAGGGCGACAAATTCGGCGAAATTTTCCGGCGTTATTTTGCAATCAGCGGCGCTGATTTTGTCTTGATTGAGATGTTTGAATAATCGGTTGATCAGCCAGTTGCTCAACAGCCGGATCAGTTTGGCGCCGTCTTTGTTCCAGATTTCTTCTTCGGTGCCTTCGCTTTCCGGTAATGACACCAGCCAGCCGATGAGCTCGGAAACGACTTGTTCGGTATAAGCGGCGAGACGCTTATCGCCGGTGATGATTTTGGCGTCTTCCCGGCTAAAGCCGTATTGCTCTATAAAGCGCGCCAATTTTTTTTGCGGCAATTCCGGCAAGCTCGCGCGGAGATTGTTGATTAATTCTTCGGAGATTTCCAGCGGCGGTAAATCCGGTTCGGGGAAGTAGCGATAATCGGCCGCTGTTTCTTTGACTCGCTGGGAAAATGTTTGTTGTTTGTTTTCATCCCAGCCGCGCGTCTCTTGGATTACTTTCTCGCCCGCAGCCAGCGCTTCGGTTTGCCTTTTGATTTCGTATTCAACCGCTTTTTCCACGGCGCGGAAGGAGTTGATGTTTTTCAGTTCCACTTTCGGGTTGAGCTGATAATCATCGATCGCTTTGACCTCGCTGCCGACAATGGCGAACTTGCCTTCTTCTTGGAGCGAGACATTGGCTTCGCAGCGCATTTGGCCTTTTTCCATGTCGGCGTCGGAGATTTCCAGATAACGCAGAATTTGTTGGTACATCTGGCAGAAATCCTTGGCCTCCTTGGCCGATTCAAGGCACGGATCAGTCACTAGCTCAATTAGCGGCGTGCTGGAGCGACTTAAGTCAATGAGCGATCCGCCGTCATCATGGGTCAGCTTGCCCGTGTCTTCTTCCAAATGGACGCGGGTAATAGTGACGACTTTGTCGCCGATATCCAATTTGCCTTGGTAGGTAATAGGCAGATCATATTGGGAAATTTGATAGCCCTTGGGCAGGTCGGGATAAAAATAATTTTTCCGGTCAAATTTGGTCCGGCGATTGATTTGCGCGTCAAGAGCGAGGCCGACCAGAATAGTCCACTCTACGGCTTGACGGTTGATAACCGGCAGGGCGCCGGGCTGGCCGGTACAGACCGGGCAGATATTTTCATTCGGTTTTTCCCGCAGCTCGTAGCCATTGGGACAGGAGCAGAACATTTTGGTTTTGGTTTTCAGTTCAGCATGGATTTCCATTCCGATGACTGGCACGTATTTTGGCATATTTATCTGGGAAAATAATTGATTTAATACTTTTTAATCTTAGCCGATTTGGCAAAAAAAATCAAATAAAATAGGCCTCGTTCCGAATTTGGAACGAGGCCGTTATTGGCGGTGGGGTTATTGGAACAGCCAAGCCGCTTTTTCACTGTCTTCTCTCCAAGAAGCGCTTTCCCCATCCGGCGCGATGTCAAAGTCGTCAAAACAGCCGGGAAACGCTTCTTGAAATTGTTGAAGTATTGACATTGCCGCGCGGCGGATTTCCCATTGGGCGTGGGCGTCGCAACGCATGTGGAGAATCCAACGCCATTCCATCAGCGGACAGGAAACGCCGATCTTAGAACAAACGGCGTTTGGCAACAGGAAGCGGGCGTCTTCCCTCACTTTTTTGTTGCCAGCCTCTTCCAATAGAGCGATGAGTCGTTGATAATCGGCATCGATCTGCCTCAGCCGTTCTTCGTACCATTCTTTGAAATCGGCATCAATAGACGGCGGCGTCACATAATAACCGCTGCCAAAAAAGCCGCTTTCATCGCAGTATCTTTGGGATTCCTGCGAGATAGCAACTCGGTGGCGATGCCGTACCAATTGATGGGTAAATGCTCGCGAGCATCCTTCAAACACCGCCGCTGCCCACCAATGACGCAGTTTCTCCAATGGGCTCCAGGCAATCGTTGTTTGGTCTTCAATGAGGGTGATTTCTGCCGCAATGGCTCGGCCAAACGCGCGGATATTCGGCAGATCGCCGAATAAGACTGGGAATTTTTCTTTCAACTTATTGAGCATTACGACAGTTAGCGGGCTTTGTTGGCCGATTTGTCGATACAAGTCGCGAAACATCCTGGCGTTTCCGCCGATTAGGAAGTTTTTTTTCGGATCTTCTTCTCGGGGAGTGACGACCAGTAAGCCGTTTGCCGTCAGAATACGAAGCAATTCATCAGCCAAGACAAAGCTGTTGTCATGTGCTGTGAAATTGAACCACGAGTGTTCTATCACGCTTTCGTGGCCTCGTCCGAGGATCATCCTCATGAACTTAGCTGCCGAATCCGGCGTGATTTTTTCTTCCGAACGGTAACAGATTCTCCCCATTGATTCTATTACTTCGGCGGCGTCGGATCGGGCATCGCCCATACTAGTCAAAGTATTGACTTTCCAGTCCATTATCCTTCTCCTTCTTCTTTTCTGCGCGTCTTAGCGCGCGATTTTCAGCAGCTCGTCCACCCGCCCGATAATCAATCGGGTGATCTCTTCTCTCGGCAATGTCCCGTCAATAATCATCACTCGACGGGGATCTCCCCGAGCGATATTGAGGAACTCTTGTCTCGTCCGCTCAAAGAAGGCGTCATCACACTCCTTTTCGAAGTGAGAATCTCCTTGCGGCCGTTTCGCTTGCCGGCGCCGCATTTCTTCCACAGTAATATCCAGCAGGAAAGTGGTATCCGGCCAGAAATCTCCCAAGATAAACCGGTTGAGCCGGTCAATCAGCGTAATCGCCTCCGGATCGCTATAGAATCGACCCCCGCCCTGATAAGCGCGGGTACTATCAACAAAGCGATCTACCAGGATTATTTTTCCTGGCTCGGTGAGCGCCGGCTTGAGACGACCAGGCACAAAAGCGGCGCGTGCCGCCAGAAACATCAGCATCTCGCAAACGCCGTCGCGGTCAAAATCTGTCGGCGGCTCTCCCATATTGGGAAAGTCCTCGTGTCCGCGGAATTTTTCCCACAGCGCCGGAATCGCCTCTTGCGGATGCTTTATAATCGTCCGCAATGCTTCTCCAAGGGCGGTTCCTCCCGGCTCTCGAGCCATTTCAACAACCGCTCTGACTTCCTTCAAATGATCCAAGAGGGCTTGAATTTGCGAGGTTTTCCCGCAATTGTCAATCCCTTCAAAGGTTATAATAGCCATCCTTCTTCTCCTTCCCTAGTTGTCTAATGTTCAATTTCACTGCTCTAAAATTAGCAGAATTAGACCAAAAGGTCAATAAA
>CAZHYS010000008.1:9101-12683 GCA_964536975.1 uncultured Gammaproteobacteria bacterium | reverse complement strand
AATGTTCAATTTCACTGCTCTAAAATTAGCAGAATTAGACCAAAAGGTCAATAAACAACAGCTGTTGTGATTTTATGACGCGACGTCAGTACGCCCGTACTGACGAACGTTATTACGTCCGTATATACGAAAAGACGCCCCATCGGGGCGTCTCTACGATTATTACTGATTGCTGTTTACTGATTACGACTTTACAGATGGTTCGACTTGGCTCACCACAAGCTTTATAGACTTTACGACTTTATGACTTTACATACTTACAACCTGCTTATCTCCTTCACAATCTCCCCAAACACCTCCTCTTCGGATTTTTCACCGTCAATCACTTTGATTCCGGGATATTTTTTTGACAATAGCTCATAAGCGCGCCAGACTTTTTGCAATTTATCTTCGCCTTCAAATAATTCCAAGCTGCTGCGACCTTCTTTTATCCTGGTGATGCAAGTTTTTGCGGAAACTTTGAGTAAGATAGTGAGGTCAGGGAGTATAAATTGATCGTTGATATTATAGAGCCAATCATTGTCGGCGATTTCCAGCGATCCGTACGCCAGCGATGACAAAAAATATCGGTTAGTCAAAACATTGACGCCCTTGGCCAAGCGGGGGATAATGTCTTTCTCCAAATGATTAGCGCGATCGGCGGCAAACAGCAACTGGAGGGAAAGGGGACTATCCATTTTCCAATCGCCCGTCAAACAGCTCTTGATAATTCCGCCGATGACGCTGCTGGTCGGCTCTTGAGTCGCCCAAAAAGGCTGTTTCATTTTTTTGAAATAGGAGGCGATTTTCGCGGCTTGAGTAGATGAGCCGGAGCCGTCCAGTCCTTCAATGGCGATGAATTTTCCGGGATATTTATTTTTAAACATAAAGATTAGTCTATAAAGTAATAAAGTCTATAAAGCTTGTGGTGAGCCAAGTCGAACCATCTGTAAAGTCAGGAAAATCCCAAAAGTCATTTTTTGACTTTATGAACTTTATGACTTTATAGGCTTTCCGACTCGCCTCATCATTTCATCAACTTGCTTCTTCAAATTTTCCACGCTGCCGCTATTATCCAGGCGGTACTCGGCTTTTTTGGCCAATTGGCGGATTTTTATTTCCGTCGGCAAGCGGGAATCTTTCAAAAATTTGGCCCAAGTTTTTGATTTATCATCGGCATTCTGCGATCGTCGGATCAGCCGCTGGTAGCGGATTTTGGGGTCAGCATCAATATGGACCAAATGAAAGCCGGGCAGTTTTTTCAGATAAGTGATATCTTGAGGCAGGCGGACATTGGGCAGGGCGACCATCTTGTTTTTTGATTTTCGGACTTGGGCGGTAACAGCCTTGGCGAGAATGTCCTGGCCGAATCGTTGCCGCAGATCCACTCCGAGCCAGGCCATATTTTCTCGCGTTTGCGGCAGATCAAGGATGTCCAAAATAGCGCGCAAAGGGCCGGAGAAACTGACGGTCTGGGAACCGTATTTTTTTTCCAAATATTTGGCGACCGTGTCTTTGCCGCTGGCGATTTCACCGACCAGGCCGATGATGATTTTATTGTTTGGCATATTGTTCAACAGTGGGATTCAAAATTTTGAGCTCTACGCCGGCTTGGCTGAAAATTTCTTTGGATAAGTCGGCGGCATGGTAATCCTTTTCGCAGACGACTCGTTTGATCCCGACATTGATTATCATCTTGGCGCAGACATAGCACGGAGTCATTTTGCAATAAAGTGTCGCCCCATCAAGCGCGATGCCCAGCTTGGCCGCTTGGCAAATGGCATTTTGCTCGGCGTGGGTGGTGCGGATGCAGTGCTGGGAGGCATGTCCGTCTTCGTGAATGACAGTGTGAAATTGATGGCCGACCTCGTCGCAGTGAGGCAGACCCACTGGCGAGCCGACATAGCCGGTGGTTAGAATTTGCTTGTTTCTGGCGATAACGCAGCCGGAACGACCGCGATCGCAGGTGGCGCGACTGGCGACTTGGTCGGCGATATTCATAAAATACCCGTCCCAGCTCGGACGAATATTTTTGGCTGCTTGTGGATTGCCGTTTTCCATATTTGATATTTTATCACAATAATCCGGATAAAACAAAATCCTCGCCTAGAGCGCTTGGAATGGGAGGGTTTTTATATTACAAATAGAGACGCCCCAAGTATTTGGGACGTCTCTATGATTAAAAAACTTCAAATAATTAGAGTGTCAATTTTATGCCCGGCCCCATGGAACTGTTGAGGGAGGCGTTTTTGATATAGGTACCTTTGGCTGAAGCCGGTTTGGCTTTGATGATGCTGTCTAAAATGACGCGGAAATTTTCCACCAGTTTGGCGCTGTCAAAAGATGCTTTACCGATGATAGTGTGGAGATTGCCGGAGTCGTCATTTTTGTAATTGATCTGGCCCTTCTTGAGATTTTTGACCGCTTCGCCGACATTTTGCGAGACAGTGCCGTCTTTGGGATTCGGCATCAGGCCGCGCGGACCGAGGATTTTGGCCACCGGGCCGAGTAATTTCATCGCGTCCGGCGTGGCGACCAAGATGTCAAAGTCAAGTTTGCCTTTTTTGATTTCTTCTAACAAATCCGCTTCGCCGACCACGTCGGCGCCGGCCGCTTTGGCATTTTTTTGCTGGTCGCCGCTGCTGGTAATGACAGCAATGCGGATATTTTTACCGCTCCCGTTGGGTAGAACGACGGAGTTCCTTACTTGCTGATCGCTTTTCTTCGGGTCAATGCCGAGCTTGAAGTGCGCTTCAATGCTGCCGTCAAATTTGACATTGGCCGTTTTTTTGGCGAGTTCAATCGCTTCTTCAATGGCATATGCCTTGTCTGGCTCAACCATTTTTTCCAAATCCTTGAATCTTTTGGATTTCGGATGGTCTACTTTTTTCATAAATTATTTCCTTGTCGTGGTGCTATCGGCATCCGGACTAAGGACGCCTCCCACAATATTAAAAAATTATTTTTCTATTTCCACGCCCATTTGCCTGGCGGTGCCGGCAATAATCTTGCAGGCTGCTTCCAAATCATCGGTATTGAGATCCGGCATTTTGGTTTTGGCGATTTCTTCCAATTGGGCGCGGGTGATTTTGCCTGCTTTTTCTTTGAGCGGCTTGCCCGAACCCTTTTTGATGCCGGCAGCCTTCTTGATCAGCTCCGCGGCCGGGGGAGTCTTCAAAATAAAAGTATAAGTCCGGTCTTCGTAAACGGTAATTTCCGCCGGAATAATGTCGCCTTGCTTGTCTTTGGTCTTTTCATTGAATTTCTGGCAGAATTCAGCGATATTAAGGCCATGCTGGCCGAGCGCCGGACCGACCGGAGGCGCCGGATTGGCCGCCCCGCCCGGAATCTGCAATTTTATGATTGTCTTTATTTTTTTTGCCATACATTTTGATTAATTTTTAATTTCTAATTTCTAATTTTCAATTAATGATCAAATTTTTAATCCCCGCGATGCCCGCCTTTGATGGAGACAATTTTTCCGACAGTGAGAAGCGTATCGGATTAATTTTAAAATTTGAAATTAAAAATTTGAAATTTTTTATACTTTCTTCACCTGCAAGAAGTCCAATTCTACCGGAGTCTCGCGGCCAAACATGGAAA
>CAZHYS010000008.1:0-9001 GCA_964536975.1 uncultured Gammaproteobacteria bacterium | reverse complement strand
TTCTTCACCTGCAAGAAGTCCAATTCTACCGGAGTCTCGCGGCCAAACATGGAAATCAGCACCTTGACCTTGCCGCGGCTTTCGTCTATCTCCAACACTTTACCTTCCATATTCTTGAACGGGCCGTCGGTAATCTTGACTGGGTCGTCTTTGGACATGTCAATCTGGTATTCCGGCTCATCAACACCCATTCTCTTTTGCAACGACTTGATTTCTTCATCTGACACTGGTGTCGGGGTATTGCCCGAACCGACGAATCCGGTGACATGCGGCGTATTTCTCACTACATACCACGAATCATCTGTCACGATCATTTCCACCAGCACATAGCCGGGATAAATCTTTTCCTCAACGATTTTCCGCTTGCCGTTTTTGATGCGGATTTTCTTTTCTTTGGGAATCAGGATATTGAAGATTTTTTCTTCCATGTCCATTGATTCAATGCGCTGTTTGAGATTGTGCTCCACCGCCTCCTCCAAGCCGGAGTAAGTGTGAAGAACATACCAGCGCTTGCCCAAGTTGAGATTTTGTTTAGCCATATATTAGCTTGTTAGCTACTTAGCTTATTAGATTAGCTATTTAGCTTGTTAGCTTATTAAAGTTGGATTAGATGATTTGTTCCAGGCCGATAGTCAGAACATAGTCAATAATTCCCAAAAAAGCCGCCACCGCCAGGGAAACGCCGATGACGAGCAGGGTGTGCCGCTTGACGTCCTTTTTGGTCGGCCAAGTGACCTTTTTCATTTCTTTTTGAGAGTCTTTGATGTATTGGACTATCGCGTTAAGCTTTGACATATTTTTGTATTTTAAAATCCCCGGTGGGGGATTAACTTAATCTGTACGCATTATACATTATTTTCAAAAAATAAGCAAGTTTTTTCCGGTGGATTAAACGGGATGATTTTTTTGTACTTTTTACTATTATATTTTGGCTAAATTTGGCTAAAATATAGTTTTTGCTATTGACAAAAATTTGTAGGTGTGATATAATTATATATTAGATGGTGTAGTTCTGTTCTTTCAAGCACGTGGCCAATGAGCCGCGAGAAAGGAGACGAGAAAATGGATTACAGCGATATTGTAGTTGAGACGGATAGGATGTTGGGGATAAAACCGAATTCCTCTTGTTGGGAAAAGCTGACTGCACTGCTCGGCAGACTGGCCGGATACGTGGACAGCCAATGTTTTTTCCGACACAACGAGAGAGAAGGAATAGCCAGAGAGCAGGGCAAAGAATATGAATATGAGTTTGATCGAGTAAGTTGGCAAGCGGTTGTCGGTCATGAAAGCGTCTCTATTGGGAGCGGTGCTGATCGTTTCATCCTGATCGCGAGCGTCTCCATTTCCCAATCTCTCCATCAAGGGTATCGGCTGGAAATCGCCAGATTGTCCCAACAATTGCTTTTGCGATCCGGCTTCTCCCTGTATCTTCCCGGTCCCGACGCGGCCAAAGGACTGGAATCTCAGGGAGTCGGCCATGCTTCCATCTCCCTGGTTGACCGCAACGGCCACGAGACATTGCTCGCCGAATCGCCGGATTGGAAAGAGATAAATCTCAATCCGATTGGTCGGCGCATTGCTCGTTCGTTATTCGCGCAGCTTGATCGCCGCCCTTGTTCCCGCCGGTAGAGGGACGCGTCAATACGGTTTGTGCCGAAGGTGGTTCCCAAAAAATAGGCGATCATCTTCACTGATTCGGCAGTGTTCAATTTTGTGAATACTGCAGGCCTCCGGGCAAGAAAATTTGCCCTTCGGGCCAACCCAGGCAGTCTATTTCGAGGCTGCTTTTGTTTTTGGCCGCGATTTTGCAAGATTTTTCGCGGATTTTCGTATTAGTTGATGCCAGCCAATAAAAATGGTAAGATGTTGAAACAGTCAGATTCAGGAGAGTAGCAATGAAGTCAATGAAGTTTTTTTGTGTCGTAATGCTCACTGTTGGATTGGGGTTGATTGTCTCGTCTTTAGCTCCGAATCCATTTGGGTTTTCCACCCGTGAGTCGGACAAGAGAATGAAACAAGGCTCCATATTGGCGACCATTGGTTTATTCGGATTGCTATCGCAATAACAACACGACCATTATCTGGCCGTGTTTTATAAGGAGGAAAAAGCGATAATGGGACAAGAAGGAATCAGTCTTACCGGCACGAAAGCGGGCGGACGTTTGGTTGTTAAGATTGAAGGGGTCGGCGCTATCGGCGTTAAAAGCAGTTATGCTCCTTTGGCGGATTTTTTGGATCTGGCGGGACGGCTGTTATTACGCCGACCGATTACCGATCCGGAGAATTACCGAGTCATTTCTTTTTGTCGCGAGCGAAAGCGGCTGGTCGTCAAAAAGAAAAAACAGTAGGCAGATGGCTGCGCTACCGAAAAAATCATGGCGTCTCCATCGGGAGTCGCCTTTTTTGTTTGGTTTTTCTCCTCAATAAACTAGGATGTTTTGCATATTATTTGTATAAAAAATCTCATTTATTAAGCAATGCATCTAAACTTTCAAATTCTTTTTTAGAAATGATATCTTCTTTAAAGTATTTCCCGCCTTTCCAATAAATTTTATACGCTTTAGTATTCGGTTTGCTTTTTATAATTCTAAATTTATTATCAATAACTTCGATTGCGCAGCAATTTTCAAGAGCAATAGCAATAGTTTTTGAAGTTGTTTTCATCATCCTTTTCAAATCATTTTGACGATGTTTTTCTGCATCATAATGAGGACAATGCAAAGCATCAATTAATCCCAATCCTGTTACTTTAATTAGTTTGTTGCTACCATTTGTAAATTTTCTAGAATCCGAATTGCCATATTTAAACCAACAAATTGAACCAGCGCTAATGCCTGATAAAACAACACCTTTTTTGTGAGCTTTTTTTAAAATAATATCAATGCCCATTTTTCTCCATGTGGCCATCATTTTAAGCGTATTTCCACCGCCGACATAAATTATATCTGTTGATAATATTTTATTTTCAATTTGCTTTTTTGATAATTTATCATTAATTAAATAGAGAGCATCTACTTTACAACCTAATTTTGAAAAATGTTTTTTTACAACTTGAAAATATCCTTCCGAATCATTGCTTGCCGTAGGAATAAAGAGTAATTCGGGACTTGATTTTCCTGTTTGATTTATTATTTCTTTATCTATTAAGGTTGTTTCAACAGGATAAAAACCTCCATTTTCACGCGGTCTTCCAATTTCGCCTCCACCCAACGCTATAATTTTTCCCATAAAAGTAATTTAATTATAAATAGGGCACCACGGGCTTCTTTTTTATTCAATTTTATTTTAAATCGCTGCTCTTAAAATTTCATTTTTGATGAATTTGACGGTTTCGCCCCAGTCCAAATATTGATCCAATTCTCCAATGTCAATAAATAACTGGTATTTTATGTCTTCATTGTCCGGATCGCTGACAAACTCGTCTTGCCGGCCGACTCGGCAGACAAATCTGGCTTGAGTGTCTAAATGTTTCCACTCGCCGCCTTGTTGGGAATAAACTTTTTGGAAAAAGAACGGCTGGATGGTTTGGTCGTCCACCGCCACTGCCGCCTCTTCATAAACCTCGCGTTTTAAGGTGTCAATCAATGCCTCGCCTTCTTCCACGCCGCCGCCGGGCAGAATCCAATTTTTTTGGTCGCCGGAGACGATCAGTATCTTGTTGCTGGCGTTAAGCACCAGGCCATAGACTTGGCTGACGCCGGTGAGGTCGGAGAAATCCGTCGCCGCGTAGATTTCAAACCGGTATAGCTCGCCTTTCCAATTATTTTCGTGCGATAGGATTAATTCGGCCATATTTATAATTAAATATTACTTCTTCAAAGCTTTTTTTAAAATATTAATTATTCCTAAGCAGGCAATTTATTTTTTTCGTATCTCGTTGCGACAAAATCTATAATTATTCCATACATAATTCCCGCGATGAATCCGGGAGTATCTTTAAAATCCGTTGCAAGAAAAAAGGAACCGCCAATTACAAATCCAAAGAACGCTCCACGAAATATTATATTTCTGGCGTTGTTATTAATTTTATAATAGGGCGCCAAGCCAATTATCAAGCCCATGACAACCCTGTTAATCCATGTGGCCAATATAAATAATTCGTTCCCCGCAAAACCAAGCCTGATGCTTAATCCAATTATACAGAAGATACCAAGAATAGCGCCTGTCAAAATAGATACGATCAGTCTTTTTTCCATATTTTTTGTTAATTTTTTTTAAAATAATCGGACGCCAGCCCGCCTCTGGAGGGATAGCCCAAAAAGAAAAGGGATATTTCACATAACATCGCGATTAAGAGAAGTTTTCTGAGCCGAACTGGAAGGAGCAAAATTGAGACAACCAATAATTTTGCGACTGGCCTCTGGCGAAGAAAATTTGGACGGAGCCCGCAAGGCGGAATCTCTTGAGTCCGATTATGTGTAGAGACTGCAAGTTGACCGAGCAGAGACGAAGTCAAAACGATGGCATGATGCAGGAGCCTCGCCGTTAAAAATCGTTTTCAGAAAAAACTTTGATGTTATTTTTTTTTAGAATTTTTGCGAATACGCCATCACCAACAATTAATTTTCCAGAAAAAGTGCCGTCATAGATATTACCACAACCACAGGATGGGGATTTAGATTTTATAATTGCTTCCTCACAATTGGCGAGCAAAGCAATTTTTAATGCTTCTTTTGCCCCCCTTTCAAATTGGGAGGTGACATCTTTTCCGTTTTTAGTAAAAACTTTATCCTCTTTTTGTTCCGCGGGAGTTCTTGGTGTGGTTAAACCACCCAGTTGTTCTGGGCAGACAGGAATGGCTTTACCTTCTTTCACTAAGTCTACGACTTTTTGGCAAGGTCTTGATTCACCATCCCATCTGCAATTTATTCCTGCTAAACAGGCACTTACGATTTTCATAATAATAAGATTAAAATTAATTGATATTCAAAGCATTCACGAAGACGAGTCTCTGAGTGTTAGGGGATATTTTCACTTTTAAATAAGGGCTTTTTGAAAATTATTTAATACTTCAGAGTTTCTTATCAATATCGTTCTGTCGGTTGTGTAGGCTATCCCTTTATTTTTAGAATTTTCAAAGCCGATATAAACACATCTTTTATTTCGTTTTGCCACCTCTTTTATGGCTGGTTGTAAATCAGAATCGGAACTGGCAAGTACGGCAGTTTCCATAGAGCCATCACAAGCCAGTGAAACCATATCAACCGCTATACGCACATCAACGCCTTTTTCTTTAAATACAATAACTTCTCTTTTACCAAACGACAGGGTTTTCTTGTCTTGAACAATTTTTTCTGTGGGGTAGCCTCTAACATTTCCAGCCATTATGACTTCAAATCCTTGGCTTTCATTTTCAAGATAGGTTTTCAGACTTCTGGCTCTTTGTATTAAAGACTCTGATTTTTCTGGTGTTGCTTTATGTTTATTTATTCTCGCAAAATAAAAAATTCTACGGTTGACATTTACGTCTTGTAGAATTTGATCAAAAAGCCCTTTAAAATTAAATTTTGTCCAGTCTACTTCGTCTTTCTCCTTAACAATATTTTCAGATATTAAAACATCTTTGATTTTTTTCTTGAAATTTTCCCCATCAATAAATAGGATATTTTGCATATTGTTTATATAAAAACCTCATCGGACCCGAAGGCTGGATGAGGCGTTTATGTATATAGACTATCATATATAATATGCTATGTCAATATAGTGTTTTTCCACACCCAGTTTTACGACAAAATTTAATTTTTTCCTTTAAACGTGAAGATTTTATCTAACGTTACCTTTTTATGTGACGTCGCGAAGTTTCCGTAATAGTATAATTGTGCGGAGCACACCATTTAAGGAAACGAGCGATGTAGGCGAGCTGATTAATTTAGACTAGGGTGAGCCACATAAAACGTGTTGTGTATAGTTTATTTGTTAGATTTTTTTTCAAAGTATATATTTAAAATAACAGTGATTTGCATTGTTACAATACCGAGTATCTGAAAAAATATTGCCCAGCCCAATAAAAATCCTTTTTTTGATTTTAGTTGTTTTATATCATCAATTAAATCACGATAACATTTTCGAGTCTCTGATAATTCTAACCATTTTTGATCTAAAATGGTTACGGTATTAATTGCATTAAATTTATCAAATCCCTGATTAATTTCACAATTTTCAAGTATATAGGCTCCGGATAATGCAATTTTTTTGTAGTTTAGTACATTTTGACTTAACCATTCCGTAGTACTTGCACTAGCATTAATTTCTTCAGCAATTTTAAGTTGATTAAATACAATATTTCCGAAACTATTTGCATAAGACATAGAATAAGCGTTTTCATTCATATTGGTTAGTTTTTTTTCATTTTCAGCGAGGCTATTGTCGATCCTGGGTATTACAAAAGAAAAAAACGTTGTCGCAGTGATGGTTATGATTGCGCCTATTGCATATAGAATTATCAGAGTAATTAGATTTTTTTAGTCATATATTAACAAATAAATTACACACAACGTGCCGCGACTAAGACGAAGTGACACCATCCGTCAGGATGAGTGGCATTTCGTCTAGGCGCTGTTCTGCGATGTCGCGGAGCGACAAGCAGGACGGCGACGGTAGTCACGGCACGTTCTGCAATAGAGCGTAGCTATATTGCAGAACGTCAGGGATATACGAAGTTTTTCTGGAACGAAGTGGAAGAAAAATTTGGGTGAAGCCCGAGCCGAGGGCTGAACCGTATATCTCTTGTTATACGCCCCGACGACTGAAAGGAGGAGAGCGCAGCGTGGCTTGAGTTCAAAAAATATTTTTCGTTCTTATTCTTTATGATAGGCTTTCCTCATTAATTATAAATTTGATTTTTTCCGTTTTGAAAAATGAAAGAGGGGTTAGGGGTGAATTTCATTTTTTAAAACTCATTTTTTTAATATTTTAATATAACCCTTATTTGCATTGACTTTTAATTCAAATCCGTCTTTGATTATTTGCGTTGCGATTTTTGTTCCAACTATGCATGGCTTTTTCATTTCACGAGACACAATGGCAGCGTGGGATGTTATTCCTCCCTCATCTGTTATAAAGGCAGATGCTTTTTTCATGGCAGGGATATAATCTGGGGTAGTCATTGGAGCAATTAAAATTTCCCCTTCTTTTAAATTATAAATTTCTTTGGGAGTCATTATTATTTTTGCTTTACCTTTTACAATTCCTTTATACCCAATTTCTCCTTTAAGAATATCTTCACTTTGTTCAATTAATTTTTCATCATCAAATTCGATATTTTTTTCTTCAATAAATTTTTCAATTTCTTCGCCAGTATAAATATTGTTGTGGTGATAGATAAATCCTTTTTTTCTGTCTTTAATTTTTTCTTTAGTTATTATTTTTTGATTAAAAATTTCCTCAGGTAATAAAAATTTTAAGTCATCTTCATTTAATTCTTTGAGGATATTTTTCATCCCTTCCATAAATATTTGATTAGCTTCGGAATATTCTTGAGTCATTTCTCTTAATTTTAAAGCAACCTTCTTTTGTTCTTCTGCAATATTTGGAATTAAAGGAATGACAAAAAATATTGCTAGAAGTGTCCATAATTCTTTATATAGATTATAAAATTTATCAAGCTCTTCTAAAGAAGAAATTGTTTTTTTATTCTTCAAGTAATGCTCTAATTTTTGATAATAATCTAAAAATCGTTTTTCCCAGTTCCTAACTTTTTCTAAGTCACTACTTTTTTCTGCAATTAATGTGAAAATATTCTGTAGACTGGGATTATAATAATAAACTTTAACATATTCCCCATTTGAATAAAAAACAGTATTCTCAACTGATTGTCCTAATTCATTTTTTAAACCCTCCAAATCACTATACATCCAAGAAGAAAGTTTTAATAAACAATAATCTCTTGTGTGCTGTTTTTCTAGAAATAAGGTTTTTTGTTTTGGTTCTTTATCCAATGTAGTTATCGGCCTACTTTGCACAATAGAAAATTTCCCTTTCTCTTTTGCCCATTCAATATCACAAGAAAAACCATAATGTTTTTCAATCTTTACAATCAGTTTAGATAATTCAATAATCTCTTTTTCAGTTAAAACTTGTTTCTTTCCTTTCTCCCCTAATTCTTTCCATTCATTTCCGCCCTCGGATTTTTTGTACAGTGCTTTTGTCTGTTCATTTACATTAATATCCAAAATTGAAAATCCTTGCTTGTCTACAACATAACTATCTGGAGTTATTGAGCCGGAAACAATGGCTTCGCCTAAGCCAAAGCCAGCTTCAATAATTATTTGGTTTTCGTCCTGTGTAACAGGATGAACAGAAAAAGCAATTCCCGATTCTTCCGAATCAACCATTTTTTGCACAACTACCGCAACAGAAATTTTATCTTTGTTTAATTTCTTTTCAAATCTGTAAAAAATAGCTCTAGGAGTAAAAAGAGAGGCCCAACACTTCTTTACATTTTCCAAAAGAGTTTCTTTTGTTGTATTCAAAAAGCTATCTAATTGTCCCGCCCAAGCTGCAGAGGCCGAATCTTCTGATGTTGCAGAAGAACGAACAGCCACAAATTTACAATCTAGATTTTTATAAAATTTCAATATTTCAGCTTTAATATCTTCGGGCATTTCTCTGGAAAGAATCATTGCTTGGATTTTCTCAGAAGCATTTTCAACAGTATGAACTTCTTTAATATCAACCGTGTTTAAAACAGCGTCAATTTCAACATTTAAATCTGTTTCTTCTAAAAACCTATCAAAAGCATTTGAAAGAATAACAAAACCCTCAGGAACAGGAATTCCCGCTTGAATCATTTCTCCAAGAGAAGCGCCTTTACCTCCTGCGATTTCAGTGTCAGCTTTGGATATTTGATTAAAGTTTTTGATTAAAGTTTCAGCCATAATTTAATGTTGTGATATAAGGTTTATAAATAAATCGTTTTCGGAACGGAGTGGAGAAAACACATTATTATCCCCCTCTTTAAATAAAGAAAAAATCAAATTTATTCCCCTTTGAAAGCCTATCA
>CAZHYS010000007.1:0-40204 GCA_964536975.1 uncultured Gammaproteobacteria bacterium | reverse complement strand
CAGGGTTCGGAAACGAACGAATGCGTTCCACGCATCGCGTTTGTCTCCGAACCCTCTTTATTTTATTTTGCAATTTTTATAATATATTTTGTTACGTAGCATGCTATGTAACAATTTTTAATGGTTCAGCTTCGTTCACCACAAGTTTTCAATTTAAAATTTACAATGAATTTTCAAATGAGGAATTGTTAAATTGTCATATTGTCCCCACCACAGGCGGGCAGGCGCCACGGCGGGTTGTTGTTATGTCCCAACTATAGAGGTAGCACCCAACAATTTTACAATTTAACAATCCGCCGCGGCGGACAATTAGTCAATTTGACTTTATAGACTTTTGACTTCTAGTGTTTCGTGTTGCGCGTTACGTAACTTCCCGAGTTACGGATTACGAGTTCCGAGTTACGATGATATTTCTCCATCTCCCCGCCAGATCTTTTGCAAAACTCACTCTCCATCCCGAAAAATACTTTCGCGCCAATATTTCCATTGGTCTCCGTCGACTGGAATTTATCTCACCGGCGACCAGTAGCGGCGATTTCGGCCAGCGGGCGACTTGTTCAAACAATTTTTGGTATTTCTGGCAACCGTCTTTGCCGCCATAGAGCGCCATTTTAGGCTCGCGGGAAATTGATTTCTTCTCCCAGTCGGTTAACTTTTCTTTTTTGTCCAAATAGGGGAGATTGGCGACAATGATGCAGTTGCCGGCCGGCGGCGTGAATTTATTCAGCAAATTGTTTTTGGCGAATTTTATTCTTACTTTATGCTGGCGGGCGTTTTTAGCTGCCACTTTTAGCGCCGAGGGCGACATGTCAACGGCAATCGCGTTTATTTCGGGAAAAATCTTTTTTAGCGTGATAATGATACAGCCCGAGCCGGTACCGACGTCAATGACGGTAATTTCTTTGGCTGGATTATTTTTTTGCCAAGTCCGCAGCCAAGCGGCCACTTCTTCCACTAGCAATTCTGTTTCCGGTCGGGGCACGAGCACGTTTTTATCAATAGAAAAATCCAAGCCCAAAAACTCTTTATGGCCGGTCAGATAGGCGACAGGAATGTATCGGACGCGCTTGGTAATTAATGTTTGGATTTTTTTTGCTTGGGCTGCTTGCAAGCGCCACTCGGGATGAGCCAGCAAGAATTCCCGCGGTTTTTTCAGGACAAAAGCAAGCAAAACCTCTGCGTCCAGATGGGCAGAGGGAATATTTTTTTGCCGCAGTTTTTCTGTCGCTGTTGCCAGCGATTCTCCGATGGTCATGTTAGAGATCTTTTCTTCGTCTCATCGCCGAGCGGGTGCGCCAAACCTGGTAAGTCAGTTTGACGCGATTGATGAATCCGTCCCAGAGGCCCCATTTTTTCTCCTTGATGACTTGGCGGAGATCCTTAAGGACGGGTCGGGCGACTTTGAGCCGGTGTTTTTTGGCGTAATAATTCATTACTGTCTCAATGCCGAAGTCCAGTGTATTTTGATCTTTGGGAATTTTATTGAAAAACGCTCTGGTCATTGCTCGTTCACCGCCGATGGCATACATCGGAAACAACTTGGGAATGAGCGCTCCCAGCCCGAAGACGCGGTCGCGCAAACCGACGGACATTACCGCTTTGCCGCTAATAATTGGCGTTAGTACCTGTTCAATGTGACGAGTGGTGAGAGTCTCCAAATCGGCGTCGGCAAACATAATGACATTGCCTTTGACTTTTTTGACGCCCTCAATCATCGCCGATCCCTTGCCCTGGCTGGTCGGCCGTTCTAGTACTTTGACCTTGAATTTTCTGGCGATGGCAGCAGTATTATCCTCGCAAGCGTCAGCGATGACCAGAATCTCATCAACTAATTTTGATTTGACGGCGACTTTTAACACTGCTGAAATATTTTCAGCTTCATTGTGGGCCGGAATAATCAAAGAAACGGTTGTTTTTTTGGAATTTGCCATTGCCATAATTATAGCACAAAAAATAATCACCGGCCATCAATAGAGCCGGCGATTATTCTTGGAGAGCTTGTTCTTGGCTTTTTTCCTTGAGCAGCCTGATTATCTGCCCGATGTCGCCATCCAAAATAGTCTGGATGTTGTTGAAGTTTTCATTAATGCGATGGTCAGTGATGCGATCTTGAGGGAAGTTGTAAGTGCGGATTTTTTCGCTCCGGTCGCCGGTGCCGATTTGCGACTTTCTTTCGGCACCAAGTTTTTTGGCTTCTTCCTCTTGCTTGGCGACAAGCAGCCGCGATCGCAGAACCATCATTGCCTTTTCTTTGTTTTGCAGTTGGGAACGCTCGTCTTGGCAGGAGACGACGGTATTGGTGGGCAGGTGAGTGATGCGAACTGCCGAATAAGTGGTATTGACGCTCTGTCCGCCATGGCCGCCGGCGCAGAAAGTATCTATCCGCAAGTCTTTCGGGTCAATCGTCAGGTCCACCTCTTCAGCTTCCGGCAGAATGGCCACTGTCACAGTGGAAGTATGGACGCGGCCTTTTTTCTCTGTTTCCGGCACCCGCTGAACGCGATGGACGCCGCTTTCATATTTCATCTCGCTATAGACATTTTGGCCGGTGATTTCAAAAATAACTTCTTTAAAACCGCCAATGCCAATGCGATTGGCCGACAAAAGCTTGGTTTTCCAGTTGTTGCGTTCGGCAAAGCGGGAGTAAAGACGGAATAATTCGGCGGCAAACAGCGCGGACTCGTCGCCGCCGGCGCCAGCGCGGATTTCCACGATGACATTTTTGCCGTCATTGGGGTCTTTGGGAATAAGCAGTGTCCGGATAAGCTTTTCCTGCTCGGCCTTGGCTGCTATTAGCGCGGCTTTGTTTTCCTCGCCCATTTCCAGCATTTCCTTGCTATCCTTGTTGGCGGCGATAAATTCGTCCGCTTCTCGGATGTCGTTTTCTATTTTTTCCAATTGTTTTTTGGCCTGGATTATTTCTTTGAGATTGTCGTATTCCTGGGCAACCTCTTTGATTTTGGCCGGATCAGAAACCACCGACTCGTCTTGTAGGAGCCGTTCCAATTCTTCAAATCGGGATTGTATTTTTTCTAATTTATCGCGCATATTTTTTGGTTGCTGATATTGATGATTATAGCAGAATAGGCGTTTTTTGGCAATTTTTGGTAATTTGGATAGGTTTGTATTTAGATGGCGGTTTTTATATAATTAATCAGAAAAATAATTTTTACCGTATATGAACTACGAATCTAAATCAAATAAACATTATTATTGGGCAGTGATGCCAGATATTTATATTGCGACCGCGTTGATTCTTTGCAAAGAAATGAAGGTTAATAATTTATCAGGTTGTGGCGGAGTTATAAAAGGACTTAAATTGAGATCTGCTCATCTAGATGAAGAATTAGTTTTACCGCTAGTTTTCAATTTTAAGCTAGGCGTTGAACTATATATTAAATCTCTTGGTATTATTGATTATGGGAAATATAAAAAAACACACGATCTAAAATTGCTTTTAAACGAGCTTTTGATATCAGTAAAGAAGACAAAAAATGAAAAGGCGATCGGGAGGCTTTACAAGGATACTTGGCCTATTATTAAAAAATACTATTATGGCAGATATATCCCATCTAAAAAGGGAAGTAATTTTGCAGACAAACGAAATGAAGCCGAGCGGTACCCAGAATATTATGGTAAAAAAATTAAAAAAAATTTGCGACCTATTTATAAGATTCCCGATAGTAGTAGATGGGTAACTGATGAATTAATTAAAAATATCGAAAAGGATATTAGATCAATCGAGAAATTTTTCGCTCAAGCCAAACGAGACATCAAACCAACTAAAAAGTTCATTTATGGAAAGATAGAAAAGTAAAATGTTGATGGCCTTGATATTAGCAAATAGTTACTTTTGTATATAGACCAACTGTTATTACAATTTAGTAAAAAAAAGAACTCGGCCAATCCGAGTTCTTTTTTTGATGCTTATTTTAGATAAAGATTATTTTTCCACTTTGATTTTGGCTCTCTTGGCGGCCTGGAGTTTTTTCTGTTTTTCTTTTTTGGCCTTTTTGCCGGCAGTTTTTTTCGCGGTCGCCTTGGCTTCAACTCGTTTTTGGAATTTATCAACCCGTCTGGCGGTATCCAACAATTTTTGTTTGCCGGTATAAAAAGGATGGCAGGCCGAGCAGATTTCCACATTGATTTCTTCGCGGGTGGAGCCGACTGTGAAAGTATTGCCGCAAGCGCAGACGACTTTGGCCTTGGGGTAATATTTCGGATGGATGTCTTTTTTCATAAATTATTTTTCTTTGCTTTCTTTGTTAATTTTTTTTGATTGTTGGGTGATGGCGAAAATGCCCAAAACGGAAATATAAGTCGCCGTCACCTCGGTAGAGATATGGCAGTCCGGCCGGCCGGTCAAACTGATGGCCAAAAACAGGATCATCAGCGCTGTCCAGACCCAGACATACATTTCTCCGATGAATCGCGAGGAGAATCTTTTGGTCCAGCGGTCAAATTCTTTGTTGGCTGCGTAAATGCCCAAAATGGCGATATAAATGGCGCTCGCTACGCCAACAGCATTATTATTGTAGTCGGTTTTATTGAAAAAGTCAAGAGTGACGATGATAAAGACAAAAATCGTCCAGCTATTGAGCAGGACCTTCCAGAACAGGCGATTGTAAAACGGCTTGGGCAACAAGCAAGCCCTTTTTTTCTTCATAGAATTATTATAGCAGAAAATTGCTATTAGCGCATAGCGTTTAGCGATTAGGGTTTAGTAAAATTTCCAATCCGCCGCGGCGCCTGCCTCCTCCACAGGCGGACAAGCGCCTGTGGTGGGGACAATTTTAAAACGACTACTGTTGAGTTGTTCCCGCCCAAGGCGGGCAGGCATCCACAGCGCATTGACTTTTGACTTTATAAACTTTACGAACTTTATAGACTTTTAACTTTTGACTTCTTGATGTCCCATGATTTCCGTTTGACAAAACTGTCACAATTTGCTAAATTATATCTTGTTGAATTATTAATAAAAAACACCCATACTTCTTCAATTTTCCTTGCCGATCGCCATTAAATTCTCATTTAGGCGGCCCGGCCAAAGCAAGAAGTAGAGGCAGAAAGGAAAAAAGTTATGCAATCACCGACAGTTTTAGAATTGCTCCAAGCCGGCGTCCATTTCGGACACCAGCGGAGCCGTTGGCACCCCAAGATGAAACCCTATGTTTTTACCGAACGGGGCGGGGTGCAGGTAATTGATTTGGAAAAGACAGCCGTCAAATTGGCGGAAGCGTCTGAATTTGTCGCCGACCTGGTCAGCCGGGGCGGCACGGTTTTGTTTATCGGCACCAAAAAACAGGGTCAGGCGATTATTGAAAAATACGCCAAAGAGACCGGCATGCCTTATGTAGTGGAGAGATGGATTGGTGGCATGTTCACCAATTTTGCCAGCGTTAGCCGCCTGATCAAAAAATACAAGCGGCTCAAAGAAGAAAGAGAGTCCGGCGCTTGGGGCAAGTACACCAAAAAAGAACAGGCCGCGCTGACCAAAGAATTGGAACGCCTGGACAAGGTTGTTGGCGGTCTGGAAGAAATGAAAAAGATTCCGGAAGCGATTTTTGTCTTGGACGCCAAACGAGAGAAGACCGCGGTTGATGAAGCCAGGAAGAGAGATGTGAAAATTATCGGTTTTTGCGATACCAATATCAATCCGGAGATTTTGGATTATCCGATTCCGGCCAATGACGATGCTGTCAAATCAATAGAACTCATCACCGGTGTTATTGCCGGCGCGATCAAAGAAGGCAAAGCCAAGCGGCAAACCGCTTAACGGCTTGGAAAAAAAATAGCTCTTTAATTAAACTTTTAATATTTTTTATTATGTCCATTGATTTGAAAAACATTTCTCAACTCCGTGAACTCACTGGCGCCGGCATCGGCGACTGCAAGTCGGCCTTGGAAGAGGCCGGTGGCGATATCAATAAGGCAGTGGAAGTGTTGCGAAAAAAAGGTGAGATCAAAGCGGCCAAAAAATCCGATCGCGAGGTCAAAGAAGGCTTAGTGGCGATTGCCGAAGCCGAAGGCGCGGCCGCGGCTGTCGTCTTGAATTGCGAGACTGATTTTGTCGCTCTCAATAAAGATTTCATCCAAGCAGTCAGCGATCTTGCCCAGCAATTATTGGCCGAAGGCGGAGAAGGATTCAAGGAAAAAGCTGAAGCCAAGATAAAAAACGAACTCGTTGTCAAAATCGGCGAAAACATCCAGCTGGGAAGCTTTGGCATTGTTCACGGCGCAATCCTGGGCCGCTATCTCCATTCCAACAAAAAAGTCGCCGCTCTCATAGCTTTGACTGGCGGTAATCGGGAATTGGCTGATGAAGTGGCGATGCAAGTTGCGGCAATGTCGCCGAAATATATCCGGCCGGAAGATGTGCCGGCGGCGGAAGTAGACAAAGAAAAAGAGATTTATCGCGAGCAGCTCAAAAGCGAAGGCAAGCCGGAAAGCATAATAGACAAAATAATTGAAGGCAAACTCAACAAATATTATGAAGAGGTCTGCCTTGCCAATCAGATTTATATCAAAGATGACCAAAAGAAAATAAAAGACTTGTTGGCCGCGGCTGGCGCTGATGTCGTGGAAATGAAAAGATTTGCCGTTTAACAATCTTTTAATAGTTGCCATGCAGCCTCTTAATAACTGTCGTTTCTACCGAAGCGGAGGAATCCGTAGTTTTTGCAAGAATTCAAGAGTAAAAAATAATCCCTGGTTTTATTAAAATGAAAATCGCCTTGGTTCAATTCTCATCTTGGGATAAATTGGGCGCTTATGACCCTCACGACCTAGTCGTCAAAGAAGGGGATTTTGTCGTGGTGTCCGCCGCTTCAGTTTTGGACTTGGGGCGAGTCATTGAGATAAAGGAAAACGCGGCCGAAGGGGAGTGGGAATTGCTTGGTTCGGTGGATCGGTTGGCGACTGATGATGACTTGTCCGCTTATCGCGACAACAATCCCTTTGCCGTCAAACAAGAAGCGATTGATTATTGCCATCGTCTGGCCAAGCGTCAAAATTTGGAGATGAAGGTGGTGGATTGT
Source organism: uncultured Gammaproteobacteria bacterium (assembly GCA_964536975.1). Lineage (GTDB taxonomy): Bacteria > Patescibacteriota > Patescibacteriia > 2-01-FULL-39-33 > 2-01-FULL-39-33 > JAKQDP01. The sequence goes on along the minus strand of CAZHYS010000007.1, from coordinate 33,167 downwards.
TTTTTTTCTTTGGACGGCAAGAGATTGGTTTTTGCTTTTATTGCCGACGGTCGGGTTGATTTTCGCTCACTGGTCAAAGATTTGACCCGTCATTTTCAGCGATCAATCAGGATGCACCAGTTGGGTGTCCGTGACGAGGCAAAGATTTCTGGGGACATCGGTTCGTGCGGCAAGGGTTTGTGTTGCCGGGAACATTTGCGGACACTAGGCAACGTCACTTCCGAATTGGCCGAAGAACAGCAAATCGCTCATCGCGGCTCGGAACGGCTGTCCGGAATTTGCGGCCGACTCAAGTGCTGTCTGGCTTATGAGAAAGAGCTTTATGAAGAACTTATCAAGAAGTTGCCGCCAGTTGGCACGCGGGTAAAGACTGCTCACGGCCGCGGCGTGGTGATAGGTTGGCATGTCTTGCGCTGCAGCGTTGACGTCAAAATTGATCCCGACAAAGAAGGCGACAAACAGATAATCGTGGAAGTGCCGATAAAGAAATAGAGTTTTTTTAATAAAAACGCTCCCATAAAGGAGTGTTTTTATGTGTTTAAGTTTTTGAATTGTCGCATTGTCAAATTATTATATTGTTTTTTGTCACAATTATAGAGGCGGCAATAGATCAATATAACAATTTAACAATTTTTTTCAAGTCTCATTTGTGTATTTATAGACATTTGATATAATAAAATAGTTAAGATACAAATAATTTTTATAAATATGCGCACCATTGCCATCAATGGTTTCGGCCGCATCGGCCGAGCCGCTTTCAAAATCGCCCTAGCCAATAGAAAAATAAAAATCGCGGCGATTAATGATCTCACTGATACCAAGACCTTGGCCTATTTGCTCAAATACGACACGGTTTACGGCCGTTTTGATGGCAAAATCGGTTATGACGGGCAGAATTTAATCGTTAATGGTCGCAAATATCCGGTATTAGCCCAGCCCGATCCGGCCAGATTGCCCTGGAAAAAACTCGGCGTGGACGTGGTTTTGGAATGCACCGGTGTGTTTGAAAAAAATGACGATCTCAAAAGACATCTTCGCGCCGGAGCGAAAAAAGTCATTCTCTCGGCGCCAGCCAAGGATGACTTGACGCAGACTTTGGTGCTCGGCACGGAATTGACCAAGGAGATTATCGGCAAAAACGACAAAATAATTTCCAACGCTTCTTGCACTACCAATTGCATTGCGCCCGTGATGCAAGTGCTGGTGTCAAAATTTGGGGTGGAGAAGGCGATTATGACCACGGTTCACGCCTATACCGCCAGTCAAAAATTAGTTGACAGTCCGGATGCCAAGGATTTGCGGCGCGGTCGGGCCGGCGCGGCCAATATGGCGCCGTCCACCACTGGCGCGGCCAAAGCTACGACCAAAGTGGTGCCAGAGCTCAAAGACAAATTTGACGGCATCGCTGTTCGCGTACCGGTGATTTGCGGTTCTTTATCCGATATTACAGCCGTTCTAAGCAAAGAAGTCACGGTAGAAAAAATAAATCAGGCCTTTGTCGCCGCGTCCAAGACGCCGATATTAAAAGATGTTTTGGGTGTCACTGCCGATTTGGACGAATTGGCGTCATCGGATGTTATCGGTTCGGATTATTCTTGCATTGTTGATTTGAAGTTTACCCGCGTGGTTGGCGGCAATTTGGTAAAAATTTTGGCTTGGTATGATAATGAATGGGGATATTCCCGCCGGCTGGTAGAAATGGCATTGTTGGTTTAATCTAAAAATCAATCATCTCCGCCAGCCGCGGCTGGCGGAGATTTTATTTACCATTTGACAATTATTATCAGTTTTTTTAAGATACTTTTTGGAATTAAAAAACGCAACAAACAGGAGGTGATTATATGCGAAAGCAAGAGAAGATGTGGTTCGCTGATGAGCTGACAAAGAGAATTGATACCAAAGTAATGGCTTTCTTGAAAGTTGTCTCTCGAGGAATTGAGCTTTCCTTGTCCGGCTGTTCCGGCTTGCCACAGAGAGCCTTGGTGGTGCCGGGGATGATTTTGGCGGTCACCGCTGAACGAGACGACGATAAATATGTCGTCTATTGGTGTGGCCCGGCATTTCAAACTGACAGCAATGCTTCGCTGGAAAAACCGAGATACAGCGAAGAGACGCGTTTTATTTTAGAAGTGCCCAAAGATCTGATCCGCCAAGGCAAGATCGTTCGGGTTAGGCCAAGCCGGGTCAGGAAAATGAAGCACCATGTTCCGGCAGTGCTGTTCAATACTCGCTGATTCGGCGTTTTCGGGACGGAAATAGAGTATTTCCGTCCCAATTAATTTTCCAGTCTTTCCTCTTGTCAGCGCTTTAAATTTATGATAAATTTATAGTCGTCTACCTTACTTATTCACAATGAAGGAAAATCCCCTCAAAAAAATGTTCCATCCGGGCCCGCGAGGCAAACTTCGCTGGGTTATTTTTGGTATTTTGGTTTTGTTTTTTTTATCGTCATTTTTAGACATTTCCGGCTTTGCTAATGCGGCGGCCAGAGGTTTTGATAGCGCCATAGAAGCAGTGCCGGTAGCTAATTCTTTGCCGATTTGGCCCAAGATAGAAACCAGCGCGGTGGATGGCAGCAAAAGTTTGAAATTCAAAAATATCAAAGAAATTAACTTGGAAGAATATGGCTTTCCGTTCAAGTTGGGCCTTGATCTCCAGGGCGGCACCCATTTGATTTATAATGCGGATGTTTCTCAGATAGATGCTTCGGAGCGGGCTGACTCTTTGGCCGGCGTCCGCGATGTCATAGAGCGTCGCGTCAACGTGCTCGGCGTGTCCGAGCCGCTTGTCCAGACCAATCAGGTTGGCGACAATTGGCGGGTGATCGTAGAGCTGGCCGGTGTCACTGATGTCAATCAGGCGATTCAAATGATCGGCGAAACCCCACTTTTGGAATTCAAGGAAGAAAATCCGGCCGCTACCCAGCTTACCGCTGACCAGCAGGCGGAACTAGACAAGATGAATCAAGAAGTGAAACAGGAAGCGGAAGGTGTTTTGGCGCGAGCATTGGCCGGCGAAGATTTTGCTAAGTTGGCGCAAGAATATTCTGATGATCCGGGCAGCGCGGCCAACGGCGGTCTTTATCAAGGCATTAAAAAAGGCGATTTTGTCAGCGAATATGAAGATGTTATTTTCAATAAATTAAAATCAGGCGAAATTTATCCGTCTTTGGTAGAAACTGATTTTGGCTATCACATTATTGCCAAACAATCTGAAGCTGGCGAAGGAGACAATCGGACAATTGATACGAGGCATATTCTGTTCGCTTTCAAAACCGCGGCGGACTTGGGAATTTCGGTTGATGAATGGCAGAATACCAATTTGACCGGCACCTATTTGAAAAAAGCGCGAGTGGAAGTGGATCAGACCTCTGGCATTCCGCAGGTGGCTTTGGAATTTAACGAAGAAGGCGCCAAACTTTTTGAAGAGATTACTGGCCGCAATGTCGGCAAACACGTGGCGATTTTCCTGGATGGCACAGCCATCAGCATCCCGACTGTGAGCACGACCATTACCGGCGGCCAAGCGGTCATTTCCGGCAGTTTTTCCCTCAAAGAAGCCAAGCTATTGGCTCAGCGGCTGAATGCCGGCGCCTTGCCGGTGCCGATTACCCTGATTTCCCAGACTACTGTCGGCGCGACTCTTGGCAATGAATCGGTCCAGAAAAGTTTAATTGCCGGTTTTTGGGGGTTTGTCCTGGTAGCCTTATTTATGATTTTATATTATCGTTTGCCGGGACTTTTGGCAGTGGCGGCCCTTTGCGTTTATACGGTAGTTGCCCTGGCGATTTTCAAATTAGTTCCTATCACTTTGACTTTGGCTGGCATCGCTGGTTTCATTTTGTCGGTCGGCATGGCGGTTGATGCCAATGTGCTTATCTTTGAACGGATGAAAGAAGAATTGCGGGCCGGCCGTGATCTATCCAAAGCGGTGGCCGAGGGTTTTCATCGCGCTTGGAGTTCCATTCGCGATTCCAATGTTTCGTCCCTTATTACTTGCGCCATCCTATTTTGGTTTGGTTCCAGTATTATCAAAGGATTTGCCGTTACTTTGGCGATCGGTATTTTGGTTTCAATGTTTTCCGCTATTACTATCTCCCGCCAATTCTTATTGCTCGTCGCTAAGTGGCGCATAAGTAATGCCCACTGGCTTTATGGCGTTAAGAAGAAATAATTTATGAAAAAGCTCAACATCATTCAAAATAGAAAATACGCTTATATTTTTTCCGGGATATTGTTGTTGGTCAGTGTTTTAAGCTTGATTGCTTGGGGCTTAAAGCCTGGATTGGATTTTACCGGCGGCAGCTTGATGGAAATCACTTTTGCCGGTGACCGGCCAGAATTGGTCAAGGTTCAAGAGGCGATGGCCGGACTTAATTTGGGCGAGGTAAAGATTCAGCCGGCGGGGGAGAATGATTTTATTTTGCGTTTCAAAGAGGTGGATGAGACAATTCACCAGGAAATTATAGCTTCTCTCCAAAATGCTTTGTCTGATAGCTTGCAGATTAATGCTAGTGAAGAAACAGTCAATGCGGAAATAACTCCCAATATTGTCAGTGAGAAAAGGTTTGAGTCAATTGGTCCGGTGATTGGCCAAGAACTTGAGCAAAAGACCTGGGTGGCGATTTTTTTGGCTTCGCTAATGATTGTTTTGTATATCGCTTATGCCTTTCGTAAAGTATCCAAGCCGGTCGCTTCTTGGAAATTCGGCGTGGCCGCTGTTTTGGCGCTGATTCACGATATTACTATTGTCACTGGCTTGTTCTCCCTTCTGGGCCACTTTGCTGGCGTAGAAATTGACAGTTTGTTTATCACCGCATTATTGACTATCTTGGGTTTTTCCGTCCATGACACGATAGTTGTCTTTGATCGCACCAGAGAGAATCTAGCCCGGCATTATAGCGGCAATTTTGAAGAGGTTGTCAATGACAGCATCAATCAGACAATAAGTCGATCAATTAATACCTCGCTCACCACCTTATTGCCGCTGATTACCTTGTATTTTTTTGGCGGCGCGACCATATCAAACTTTGTTTTGGCCCTTATCGCTGGTATGATTATTGGTACCTACTCTTCAATTTTTGTCGCCAGCCCCATTATTGTCACTTGGCAGAATATTGATAGAAAATTGCGGAGCAGATAGAAGCCACAAAACATATAACATGGAATATTTAGAAGTCAAAAGTCTATAAAGCTTGTGGTGAGCGAAGTCGAATCATCTATAAAATTCATAAAATCCAATGTAGGGGCGGGGTTACTGTCTCGCCATAGCTTGCGCGGAGGCTGATGCCCCCGCCCAATGTGGCGCGTCACTCCGCCCCTTGCCGGCACTCGTCCTTTCGGGTGCCGGTATTATATTTGACAAAATTTGTTTGACAAAATAGATTATTTTTGATATAATTAAGTCAAATAAACACAAGTGGCCATTTTTTGGCTAAATTTAAACAAATTTTGATATGTCAATTTTAGACCAAGTGAGAAAAAATCAATTCCAAGACAGTATTTCCGGGTTTAATCCCAAGGAAGTTTTGGATTCTTTGTTTTTGAAATTATCAGACAAAGAACGGGATGTTGTCTCTCGCCGGTTTGGCTTGTCAACCGATGAAAAGCTCACTTTGGAAGAAATCGGCAAACAATATGGCATTACCAGAGAACGGGTGCGCCAAATTGAGAATTTGAGCATCCGCAAGCTCAAAGAATTGGAAGATTATCGCGACAAAATCAAAAATGCCGAGCGTGTTGTCGCCCAGCTTTTGGAGCAATATGGCGGAGTCATGGAAGAGTCTTTCTTTTTGGAAAATGTTTTGAATTATCTGGAGGCGCAGGAAGAGCACGCCAATGCTTTGCTCTTTTTGGCCGAGTATATTTTTTCTGACAATGTGTCCAAAGTCAGACAAGACAAGGAATTTAACAATTTGTGGAGACTTTCTTCTGCTGATACTGATTCACTCAAGGAAGTCATCAGTGAAATAGTCAAAGTGATTGAAGGCAATGGCAAACCGATCACTCTGGATGAACTACTCAAAAAATTCAAAAGTTCCGAATATTATCTCGCCAATCGCGACAAGTTTTTGGCCGCGACCACTTTTTTGGAAGCGACCGAGGAAGATATTGACAAGATTTTGGAGAGCTATCTGCGTTCCAGCCGCAAAATAAAACAAAATCTTTTCAACGAATGGGGTCTGGTGTCTTGGGGGACTGTGCAACCGAAGAAGATTAATGATAAAATATATATAGTGCTCAAGAAAGCCGGCAAGTCGCTTCACTTTACGGAAATCGCCAGGCTGATTAATGAGACCAAGTTTGATGAGAAAGTGGCTTTTCCGCCGACTGTTCACAATGAGCTTATTTTGGATGACAAATATGTTTTGGTCGGTCGCGGTATTTACGCGTTGCGGGAATGGGGCTACAAACCAGGCAACGTCGCGGATGTGGTGATTGATATCTTGGCCGAAAGAGGCCCTTTGACCAAAGATGAAATCATTGAAGCGGTACTGGAAAAGCGCGATGTCAAAAAATCCACTGTCTATTTGGCGCTGATGAACAGCAACAGAATCCAGAAAAATGCCAATGGTAAATATTCGTTGGTGTCTGAAGCTCCGGCTGCTTCCGCTGAAGTCTAAAATCTAAATTTTTGGTTGGTGACTATCGTCAATTCGCTTTTGGCGGATTGGCGGTCGCTAGCAACCAAACAGCGCGATTGCCGCGCCGAGAGAAATAATCTCCGAAGGTGACAAATTATGGAAATTGAAATAAATTTCTCTTCATTGTTTCTCGGATTCCAGCGTTTTGCCTCCCAGGATCCAATCACTATCGCAATTCAATTGTTTTTAAATGGTGGTTGGGTTGTTTTTTTATTGATTCTGGTTTATGGAATGTATCAAGTTTGGCTGGATGGCCGGCAGGGAATGTACGCCGGCAAATGGAAACATGTTTTATTGGCGATTGACGTGCCAAAAAACAACGAGCAAAGCACCCAAGCGGTGGAAAATATTTTTACCGCTTTGGCCGGCACTCAAAGCAGCGGCAATTTGATAGAGCAGTTTTGGGAAGGAAAGACGCAAGAAAGTTTTTCTTTTGAGTTGGTCAGTTTGGAAGGTTATGTCCAGTTTTTGGTGCGGACACCGAGTCATTTTCGCGATTTAGTGGAGGCGGCGATTTATTCCCAGTATCCGGAAGCGGAAATTACCGAGGTAGAGGATTATACCAAAGATTATGCCAAGCTCAAATTTCCCAACGAAAAATACAACCTCTGGGGCACGGAATTCGTCTTGGTCAAGGATTATCCTTATCCGATTAGGACCTATCCGGAATTTGAACATACATTTAGCCAAAGTTTTGTTGACCCGATGGCCAATCTATTGGAAGTATTGGGTCGTTTCGGTCCGGGCGAACAAGTCTGGTTACAACTGGTGGTGACGCCGCAAAAGCCTGGCTGGGGCGAAAAGGCCAAAAAAATCGTCAAGGAAATGAAGGGCGAAGGTTATACGCCGCCGGAAACAGCAATGGACAAAGTCGCCAAGCCCGTGAATTGGGTAGGCGATACAGTCAATTCGGTAATTAGTTCCGCCGCCGGCGGGATTGGCGGAGAAAAATCAAAAAAAGAAGACGATCAGTGGAAAATGTTCAAATTGACGCCGGGCGAACGGCTGGTGTTTGAGCGGGTTCAGCGCAAACTGGCCAAACATTCTTTTCGGGTCAAATTTAGGATGGTATACTTGGGAGAGAGGGGGGTATTTAGCAAGCCCAAAGGAGTCGCTTCGGTGGTCGGCAGTATTCAGCAGTTTAATTCTTCCGATGCCAATGGCTTTAAGCCCGGCTCGCGCACTAAGACAGGCGCTGATTATTTCCGGGTTAAAAAGCGAGTCGCTCAGAAGCAAAATAAAATTTTGCGGCAATTTGTCAAACGGAGCAATTATTATGGCGAGGATGTCGGCAATATGTTTTTGAATTCCGAAGAATTGGCGACCATCTGGCATTTCCCGGTAATCACTGTCAAGGCGACAGCAGTAGAAAAAATCGGTTCACGAAAGGCTGCCGCGCCGTCTCGTTTGCCTTATGATGCCGGTCCCGGCTTGACTCCGGTGGCGCCAGCATCGTCGCCCGTTTCAATAGTGTCAGAAGAAGACAGTATTGTTTCGCCGCCACCAGCCGTATCCCAAGATTCGGAGGCGCCTCGGCCGATTGACACCAAGCCGGACAGCACTTCAATTTCCCGTCCGGCGCCGCCGTCAAATTTGCCCACCATTTAATTTTTTATGGAAGAAAATAATTATATTACTGTCTTTGCCGAAACGAATTTTCGCAATCAGCGGAAACGTTTTGGCATCAAGCAAAAAGATCGCCAGCGCCATACTTATATCATCGGTAAGACCGGCATGGGCAAGACAACGCTCTTGGAGAACATGATCATTTCCGATATTATCAATGGCGAAGGTTGTTGTTATGTCGATCCGCACGGCGATACGGCGGAAAAGATTTTGAATTATATCCCGTCCAATCGCATTAATGACGTGATTTACTTCAATCCGGCCGACATTGATTTTCCCATTGCTTTCAATATTTTGGAAGCAGTGGATGAGAAAAGCAAGCACCTCATTGCTTCCGGTCTGGTCGGCGTTTTTAAAAAGCAATTTGCGGATAGCTGGGGCCCGCGTTTGGAATATATTTTGCGCAATGCCGTTTTGGCGTTGTTGGATTATCCGGGCAGCACTCTTTTGGGCGTCATGCGGATCTTGGTGGAGAGCAAGTATCGCGAAAAGGTGATAGAAAAGATCAAAGATCCGGTAGTCAGATCTTTCTGGATCAACGAATACACCAAATGGAATGATCGGGTCCTGCAAGAAGTGATCTCTCCGATTCAGAACAAAGTCGGACAGTTTTTGTCCAACGTTCTTATTCGCAACATTGTCGGCCAGGTTAAATCCACCATCAATATGAGGGAGATTATAGATAACAAGAAAATTCTGATTTTGAATTTATCCAAAGGCAGAATCGGCGAGGATACGATGCAGCTCTTGGGCTCCATGGTGGTCACCAAACTCTATTTGGCGGCAATGAGCAGAGTAGATATTGAGGAAAAGGATCGCAAGAATTTTTTTCTTTATGTTGATGAATTCCAAAATTTCGCCACCGACAGTTTTGCGGACATTCTTTCTGAAGCGCGAAAATATCGGCTTAATCTGATTATGGCGCACCAATTCATTGAACAATTGCCGGAAAACGTGACGGCCGCTGTTTTTGGCAATGTGGGAACATTGATTTGTTTTAGAATCGGCGCCTCTGACGCTGAAGCGCTTGCCAAAGAATTCGCGCCAGTTTTTATTGAGGAGGATTTGGTTAATTTGCCAGCTTTTTGCATCTATTTGAAACTGATGATTGATGGTATTTCCTCTGATCCGTTTTCCGCCGCCACCTTGCCGCCGTTATTTGAAGATATGCTGACCGATAACAAGGAAAAAATTATCAAGGTTTCCCGCGAGCGTTACGCTACGCCGCGCGACATTGTTGAAGACAAGATCAATCGTTGGAGCGGAATGGATTTGAGCGAAAGCATCGTCAGGGTTACTGGCGCCGAAGGAGAGAGAGAAATGCCGGCACGCGCCAGCAGCGGCAACTCTTTCTCTGATTCAAATTCAAAGAAAAAAAAGAAAAAGAAAAAAGCGGAATTTTCCGCCAAGTGCTCTATGTGTGGCAAGGAAGCGATGCTGACTTTTAAGCCTGATCCGTCGCGGCCGGTTTTTTGCGATGACTGTTTTGCCAAAATAAAAGAACGACGCGATCAGGGTTTGCCAGCATTAGAATTGACTGACGCCTCTGGCGAAGAAATGGCGCCGGTCACTTTGACTGACGCTTTAGGGGGGAAAACAGTTAATTTCTCTGATAAAGGCAAAAATTAGCGAAATTTTCTGAAATAATACACAGCTTTCAGTCAGTTAGTCACTGTTTGTCAACCTTTTTACTCTTGACAGGCAGTTGTTTTTTTTATAAGATATCTTCCTCAAAAACATAAAAAAGGAAAGGAGGCGGATTTTTATGGCTTTAATCCGAAGCATGGAGCCCAAAAAGCCGACCGGCGCGCAGAAAAAAAGATTTTTTTGCCCGAATTGCGGCTTTTATAGTCGCGAAGACGGCTATTGCCCGGTCTGTGAAATCATCATGAGTTGCCATCCCATGATGGAACGGCAATTTTTGCCTAAATAGTTGGAACCGAAGGAATTAGAAGTAAAAACTGACCTTTAGTCAGTGATAGTTTGCGGTGCCCCCATTTCCGGGGCGCTTTTTGTTTTGCAAAAAAATACAAAAAAGGATAACCGCTCCGGCGGTTATCCAATTCCAGAATATCGCGGTTGACTATTCTTGAGGGCGTTCCTCATTGTCTAGTTTGATAGCCTGGGCCAGTACCATCAGGGCATTTCTGACCCTAGGGCTAAGACCGCCGCCTCCAAAGGTCCTGAAACGCAATGTTGGGACGTTGGACGGTCCATTAACTGATACCCAGGCATCTCCGTTCCTGCCCATGGCGACTAGAATTCTTCCTTGGCGGCTACCATCATGGTCATCGTGGAGCCTCTCATAGAAGACATCTGTTTCCAAGCCCTCAATCCAGAAGGGGGTTTCTAAGACTCTACGAACATCCTTCATTAGCCTTTCCGGCGATGCCATTTTTCCTCGTATTCTCATTGTATTTTTCCTCCTGATTTTTCTCTTATCTGTCAAATATCGCCTCTATCTGCGAGCATAATAGCAGACAAATCGTTAATGGTCAAATTATGTTCAAAGATATGATTTTAGCAATTTTTCTCAAAATATGCTATTTTATCTGTATGGTTGACTTGATTCTAAAATCCTTTTATCTTATTTTGCCGGCGTATTTGGCGAATATGGCGCCGGTAATTTTTGCCAAAGCAGGTCTATTGAAATTTGCCGCCAAACCAATTGATGGCGGAAAAAAATTTGGCGGTGATTTTATTTTTGGCGCCGGTAAGACTTGGCGGGGGATAGTGGCGGCGATAATCGGCGGGCTGATCATTGCCGGCTTGCAGGCGTTTCTGTATGGTCAGGATTTTTTCCGTCAGATCTCGCTCATAAACTATCCTGTTATCTGGCCGTTGTTCGGCTTACTCGCCGGTCTGGGCGCTATCTTGGGAGATTTGGCCAAGAGCTTTTTCAAACGGCGAGCGGGCATCGCCTCCGGCCGTTCTTGGCCGGTGTTTGATCAATTGGACTTTGTCGCCGGTTTTTTTGTCTTTACTTATTTTTTTGTTCGGCCGTCTTGGGAGATTATCGTCACCGCCGCGTTTATGACTCTTATTTTACATCCCTTGACCAATCTAATTGCTTATCTTTTGAGAATTAAAAAAGTGTGGTGGTAAAAATATGAAAAAAGCGCTGGTTATCATCAATCCGGGCGCCGGCTTGGCGCTAAAGCAGAATAGCATCAAAGAGTTGACGCTTAGAAAGTTGGAAGGCTTGGATTATCAAGCGGATATTTTTGAGCTTAATGAAAATTTTGAAAAAGAAATCGCTGGTTATAAGTTTTCCGGTCTTGACTTAGCCGTTGCTGTCGGCGGCGATGGCACTGTTAAGGTGGCGGCGCGGACGATTCTGCAGGAAAAAATAGATGTCCCATTGATTATAATTCCTTTTGGTTCGGCCAACGTTATCGCTATGGCTCTGGGTATTCCTATTGTGGTGAACCAAGCTTTAAAACAATTGGACAATCCGGCCAAAACGACCAAGATAGATGTTGGCTTGATAAATGGCAGCTTTTATTTTTTGGTCGGTTTTTCCGTCGGTTATATCTCGCAAGTAATCGCCACTACTGACAAAGAACTCAAAAAGCGTTTGGGATTTTTCAGTTATGTCTTGAAATTTATTTTCAATAAAATAAAAATTCGGAAGATAAAATTCAAAATTATCGCCACTGAACGCGTCTTTTGGGTCAAGGGCAATAGTTTGATTATTTTCAATGCTTTGAATTATTTTGGTTTCAAAACCAAAAAAATCATTGATTTCCAGGATGGAATATTGAATCTTTATGTTTTGACCAATAAAACATTTTTTGGTTTGGTCAATGCGGTTTGGGGAATGCTGTGGTATCAGCGGCCGCCCAGATATGTTTTTTCTTTGGACAACGGCAGTTTTGATATTTTTTTGCCGCGAAAGAAGGATTTGCGGAGTTGCCAGATTGATGGGGATTATATTGATGTTAATTCGCAAAATATTTCGGTCAAAATTTTGCCCAGAGCCTTGACAGTAGTAAAAATGAAATAATTATGAACAAAAAGAATAAAAAAGTCATTGTGGCGATCATTTAAGTTTCCCTCCCCTTATAAAGGGGAGGGAAGGGAGGGGTAATTAGTGATTTAAAATTATGAATAATCGTGATAAAAAAGTCATTGTGGCAATGAGTGGCGGAGTGGACTCATCTGTCGCCGCCGCTCTATTAAAACAGCAGGGCTATGATGTTGTCGGCGTTTTTATGCAGTTTTGGTTTCCCAGCGGGGAAAAATACGGCGAAAACAGATGTTGCAGCCTGAAAGCATATAACGAAGCCAAAGAAGTTGCCGATATTTTGGGCATCAATCTTTATAAGCTTAATTTTGGCCGCGAGTTCAAAAAAGCGATAGTTGACGAATTTATCAAAGAATATGCCGCCGGCCGGACGCCGAATCCTTGCGTCAGTTGCAATAAATTCATCAAGTTTGACTTGCTGTGGAAAAAAGCCAGGGCGATTTTTGACGCTGACTATCTGGCCACGGGGCACTATGCTCGGCTCAACCCGGAATCTTCAAAAGAATCGCCAAGATTGAAATTACTGCGAGGCAAGGATAAGAACAAAGACCAAACTTATTTTTTATACGGAATTGATAAGAAAATTTTGCCGCATTTGCTTTTTCCGGTCGGCGGTTATACCAAGCCGAAAGTGCGTCAATTGGCAAAAAAGTTCGACCTATCGGTTCATGATAAAAAAGACAGCCAAGAAGTTTGCTTTGTCGGCGCGAGTGTCAGCAGTTTTTTGAAAAAATATTTGCGGCTTAGGCCGGGAAAAATCGTTGAACGGGAAACTGGCCGGATTTTGGGCGAGCATCCCGGTTTGCCGCTGTACACTATCGGTCAACGCAGCGGCATCGGTCTTTCCGGCGGTCCTTGGTATGTCGCCGGATTTGATAGGAAAAAAGATATTTTATTTGTCACCAAAAATTTTTCCAGCCAAAAGTTACGCCAAAAAGAACTAATTTGCCGCAAAGTCAATTGGCTGCGTAAGCCGGAAAAATTTCCTTTTGAATGCCGAGCGCAAATTCGTTATCAAGCCAAGCCGGCTCGGTGCGTTGTTAGTCGCAAAGGATCAGGACTGGCGGTTAAATTTTCCGTATCCCAACGAGCTATTATGCCCGGCCAGTCAGTGGTTTTCTATGATGGCGAGGAGCTGTTGGGGGGAGGAGTGATCACGTAATACATAACACGAAACATGGAACATTGAGGCGACTGCAAATCTACAAATTCGTTAAAAATCCGCCGTGGCGGACAAATTGGATTCGCAACTCGGAACTCGCGACTTGTAACTCGGAATACTGTGTCATCCCGACCGAGGACGCCTCCAAGCGGACGAGTGGAGGGATCCCTCCACTTCGCCTCCGGCTCCGGTCGGGATGACAACATGAAAGCGGATTGGAAATTTATTGTAAATTTTAAATTAAAAATTAAAAATTATTCGTTACTCTTGAAAAAAAAACAATTTTCTTTTAAAATTACCTTATTAATCATCATTTGTCATACGCTATTAGCCATATGCCATAAGCCATATGCCATAAGCCATCCCCATGACCACCAAGGAACTTCGTGAAAAATATTTTTCTTTTTTTCAGAGCCACGGCCACCAATTGATTGATGGCGCTTCTTTAATTCCCCAAAACGATCCGACAGTTCTTTTCACTACCGCCGGTATGCATCCTTTGGTGCCGTATTTGCTCGGTGAAAAACATCCAGCCGGGCAACGATTGGTGGATATCCAGAAATGCATCCGGACTGGCGATATTGACGAGGTCGGCGATGATTGGCATCTGACTTTCTTTGAAATGCTTGGCAATTGGTCATTGGGTGACTATTTCAAGGAAGAGGCAATTAAGATGAGTTTTGAGTTTTTGACTCATGAACTCGGGATCCCGCTTGATAAAGTGGCGGTCACTTGTTTTGCCGGTGACACGGAGAACAATATTCCCAAAGATGATGAGGCGGCAAGAATTTGGCAGGAAGCGGGGATGCCGGCCGAGCGGGTTGCTTTTTTGGGTCGGGAGGACAACTGGTGGGGTCCAGCCGGCCAGACCGGTCCTTGCGGTCCTGATACTGAAATGTTTTTTTGGAGTGGCGAAGAGCCGGCGCCGCAGAAATTTGATCCGACTGACAAGCGCTGGGTGGAGATCTGGAATGATGTTTTTATGCAGTACAACAAAACTGCCGATGGTAAATACATTGAATTGGTCCAAAAAAATGTTGATACTGGCATGGGCTTGGAACGGACAGTAGCGGTTTTAAACGGTAAAACCAGCGTGTATGAGACGGATAAATTGGCCAGCATAGTCTCTCAAGTCACGGCTTTATTTGGACTGGCGGCTGCTGATTTATCACCGGAACAGATCAGACAAACACGGATAATCACCGATCATTTACGTGCCGCGGTTTTTATTCTATCGGAAAAAGTTGAGCCATCCAATGTGGAGCGGGGCTATGTTTTGCGCCGATTAATTCGTCGGGCGATTCGTTTTGGCCGGCAAATTGGCATCGACGAATCATTCACTCACAAAGTGGCGGAAGTGGTGATTGCCGAACATAGCGGATTTTATAAGGAATTAAAAGAGAATCGCGATTTTATTATTGAACAACTAATAAAAGAAGAAGAAAAATTCGGCAAGACATTGGAGAACGGTCTATCACGGTTTGAAAAAATCTCCAATGGAAATATTTCCGGGAAAGATGTTTTTGATTTATTCGCTACTTATGGATTTCCCTTGGAAATGACCAGAGATTTGGCGCAAGAGAAAGGAATAGAAATTGATGAGGCTGGCTTTAACGAAGAATTCAAGAAACACCAGGACATTTCTCGCCAGGGTGCCGAGAAAAAGTTTAAGGGGGGATTAGCCGATCAATCAGAAGAAACTGCTCGGCTCCACAGCGCAGCTCATTTGATGCTGGCGGCTCTGCGACAAGTCTTGGGTGATCATGTCTATCAGCGAGGGTCAAATATTACTGCCGAAAGATTGCGTTTTGATTTTTCTCATGGCGAAAAAATGACTGCCGAGCAAATCAAGCAGGTGGAAGATTTGGTCAACGAACAAATAGATAAAAAATTGCCAATAATTTGCGAGGAGATAGGTTTGGACGAAGCCAAGACGCAAGGGGCGATGGGTATTTTTGAAAGTAAATATGGTGACAAAGTAAAAGTCTATACAATGGGGGATTTTTCCAAAGAAATCTGCGGCGGTCCGCACGCGAAAAATACCGGCGACCTTGGCCGATTCAAAATACAAAAAGAAGAATCCAGCAGTTCTGGCGTTCGGCGGATAAAAGCAGTATTGGAGTAATCGCACAGTCTTCGTAACCGATAAAAAGGAGGGTAGGGGAATGCTTCATTGGGAATGTCATTGGTTGATTTTTTCGTTGGTTGTCTTGTTTGTCATGTTGATGGTTTTTGGGCTGGTCAGGAAGTTTTTTGCCGTTCTCGGCGAAAACGAGAGATTGGCAGGAGAAAACATTGCCCTGAAACAGCAATTGGCGGAAAGAGATAGCGACAGCGGATAGCGGTAAGCGGCTATCCGCTCTTCTTTTTCACCTTGCAGATAGTCTTGATTTTTCTTTCTTCTTGGATTAAACTGATTTTAGACCATGAGGAAGCAATCGGGACCAGCTTCCTCGCCGTCTTCTGACGGGCCATTATTGGGCGGGCCTCTGATTGTGTCCCTACCGCCGGCAGATCGGATTCGCGCATTCAAGCGGCCATAGGGGTTGCTTGGCTAAGGGTTAGGCAGCGCATTTCCAACTGGATTTCTCGCGGTGCCCCATCTCGGCGCCATGGGAGATTGCAGATTCGCTTAGTAGTGGCGAGCGAAAAGCGACCGGCGGCGTCGGCTTGTGTCAATCACCATCTGTGATTGGCCAAGTCAAGCCCCGGCCGTGAGGATCATCATCCGGCCGGGGTCATTTTTTTCTCTTGATTTTTCCCTTTTTTTGTGGTATGATTTTGAGTTAAAATTATTATATGAAAAGATCGGAAATCGCAATTTCCGCCAGCCTGGTGCCGATAGACTATTTGATGGTGGTCTTAGCGGGAATTGTTTCGTTTTATATCCGTTATTGGCAACCGGTGCAAGACATTCGGCCGGTTATTTTTAATTTGCAATTTGAAAAATATATCGGCTTATTGTTGGCCATTGCTCTAATCTGGCTAGTCGGTTTTGCCGGCGCTGGGCTTTACTCAATGCGCGGCACTAGGCGGATGATTGATGAGTTGTCCAAAATCATCTTGGGCTGCTCCACGGCAGTGATGATTTTGATGTTCATTTTCTTTTTCAGCCGCAGTCTGTTTGATTCTCGTTTTATTATCATTGCTGGTTGGGTTTTCAGTATTATTTTTACGGTCATTGGTCGGATAGTCGTTCGTTTTATTCAGCATTTTTTGTATCGTTACGGCCTGGGCATCCATCGGGTAGCGATAATCGGCGGCGGGCAATTGGCTCAAGAAGTCAGCGCTGCTTTTGCCAAAGACAAAAAGGCTGGATATATGATAGTGGCGGCGTTTGACGATTTTTCTTCCGCGGCCGAGGAACAGATGAATAATTTGGTCGCCCAAGATAAATTTGATGAGATTTTGGTGGTGACGCCAAATTTGTCTTCAAAACAAGTCAACCGGCTCAATGATTTTTCCTACATCAATCATTTGACACTGAAATTCGTCGCCGATATCTTTGATTGGCCGATTACCAATTTTGACATCAACACCGTCTCCGGCTGGCCGATTGTGGAAGTGAAGAAAACTCGTCTGGACGGTTGGGGTCGGATTTACAAGCGAGCGTTTGATTTGATCGGCGCTTTGTTGCTGATAATTATTATTTCGCCAATTCTGCTTTTGACTGTTATCGCGATTAAGCTTGATTCGCGCGGTCCATTGTTTTTTTCTTATCAGCGTATTGGCGCGCTTGGCCGGCCGTTTCCATATTTCAAATTCCGCTCTATGATAAAGGATGCTCACCAGTATCGGTTTGACGAGGAGTTTCTGGCTAGTCACAAGAATTTGCGCGACGGCACGCCGATGATGAAATTTGAGCGTGATCCGCGGGTGACCAGAGTGGGCCGGTTTATCAGGCGATTCAGTATTGATGAATTGCCTGAGTTGTTCAATGTGCTTATCGGCAAGATGAGCTTGGTTGGTCCGCGGCCCCATGAGGTGGAGGAGGTGGAAAAATATCAGAATCATCACCGCAAGGTGTTGACAATAAGGCCGGGAATAACCGGTATGGCGCAAGTGTCTGGTCGATCCGATCTGGACTTTGAAGAAGAAGTCAGATTGGATGTGTGGTACATTGAAAACTGGAGTCCGAAGTTGGATCTGATGATCCTGCTCAAAACTCCACTAGCGGTATTCAAACGGCGGGAGGCGGAATAGCTGTCCGGCTGGAAAGAAGGGAGGCCACAATGTCGCTGGTATTATTGGTTTTAGGGATTGGGGCGAAAATTGCTGTTGCGGCCGCTTTGCTATTTCTTGCCATCGCGGCCGGTTACGCCATTGTTGCGGTCGCGTTTTTTGTTGGCGCGTTGTGCTACTATGGAATAGGTCTGTTTCGTGTGGAGGGGGAAGAAGCAGGTATAATGATCCTTGTCTTGTCGGTTTTTTGGCCTCTTTGGCTGTGGTTGCTGATTGAAGATTGCAAAAGAGAAGAGGAGAAAGCGCGATGTTAAGCAATATAGAGGTCGGCTGGTCGGAAGTGTTTGCCGGATACTTTATTGTCGCGGCGATTGTCTTTCTGTATCTATTGTTCTTTGTCAGTAACCGGGCGCCATTTCCGGCCAAGGGCAGGCGAGCAATTGTCACGTTTGCGATGGTAGCGATATTCTGGTTTATAGTGGCGTTGGTTTCTGTGGTCGGGTATTCCTTCTCTCGACCATCAAATTCGGCGGTGGGCTAAAAACTGAAAAGGAAGATACAACAATGGCAAACGGAATCAAAAAGACTATTTATCGGCTGTTGAGTAAGGCGATAATGGCAATCCTCGCTGTTGCGGCAATTTTCTGGTGGGCGCTGGCAATAACAATAGAATTGGCTGTCGGGTGTTTCGTCAGCGATCATCCGAATTCGTCGCGAGACTGGGGCTGGGGATAACAAGGAGAAGGAGATTCATTCATGTTCGCAATGATGGATTTTTTGCTCATAGGAGTATGGATTTACGTAGCGGGTGTTTGTTGCTTCTCGCTCACTGGCGTTCTGTACTTGACTCTTGATCAGAAATGGGCGGAGTTACGAAGGGAAAAGCTCCTAGTCAAGTATTTCCTGCAGTGTTCAATCGGCTGGCCGGGGTTGGCCATTACGGTTTTTTGGGAGGAATTCGCCGGTTGCAGCAGGAGGACAAACAGATGATCGTTCTGGCGGGGCTCGGCGCGCGGTCGAGCCCTTTTTTTGTTTGCCAAAAACAGCCAAATTGTCTAAACTGGACTTATGGAACAGGCGGATATAAACAAAATAAAAATTGCTTTGGTGCATGACCATTTGGCTCAAGATGGCGGCGCTGAACAGGTAGTGATAACGCTCAAGGAAATGTTTCCCCAGGCGCCGATTTTCACTTTGATTTTTGATAAAAGGCATACCAATGATTTTTTTGCCAACCAGGATATTCGAACGTCTTTTTTGCAAAAAATTCCTTTGGGCGTATCCAGGTATCAATGGTATTTGTCGCTAATGCCGCTGGCAACCGAAAATCATAATTTGATGGATTATGATGTCGTCATTTCCAGCGCTTCGTCCTTTGCCAAAGGAATACTCACCCGACCGGATAGCATCCATATCTGTTATTGCCATACTCCGACCAGATTTTTGTGGACTGACACTTATTCTTACATCAAAGAGCTCAAGGTCAATCCGATTGTCAAAACGGTTTTGCCGCTCACTTTGCGGAAGTTGCGTCAATGGGATCAGCTGGCCGCCGACCGGGTGGACCATTTTGTTGCCAATTCCGTGACGGTCAAGAATCGGATAAAAAAATATTACAGCCGCGATAGCCGGGTGATTTATCCGCCGGTGGAAGTGGAAAAATTTTTTATCTCTGATTCCCCCAAAAAATATTATTTGGCCGGCGGCCGACTAGTTTCTTACAAAAAAATAGATTTGGCGGTCCGGGCATTTTCCCGACTGGGGGTTCCACTCAAAATTTTCGGCGTCGGACCGGAGATGAAAAGTCTCAAAAAAATCGCCAAACCCAATGTGCAATTCCTAGGCAAGATTGACGAAGATCGCAAAAAACGCTTGTTTGCCGACTGCATCGCTTATCTCAATCCTCAAGAAGAAGATTTCGGCATTACTGCCGTGGAGGCGATGGCCTCGGGTCGGCCGGTAATCGCTTATCGCGCCGGCGGCGCGACAGAGACGGTACGCGAGGGATTGTCGGGAGAATTTTTTGACGAGCAGATTTGGGAAGACTTGGCCGACAAAGTGATCAGATTTGACTCCTCCTGCTACGATCCGCTCGCTATCAAAGAGTATGCCGGCCGATTCGGCAAGGAAAATTTCAAGACAGAATTGATTAATTTATTAATGGAGATAAAAAATGAAAATCGCGGTTGACATCCGGTCCTTGATGGATGAGAGATATTCCGGCGTATCATGGTATGCTTTCAACTTGCTCAAAAATTTATTGGCGATTGATCAGAAAAACGAATATCTGCTTTTTTACAATTCCCACAAAAAAATTTCTCTGCCGGAATTCCGGCAGGATAATGTATCTTATCGCGGCTTCAAATATCCCAATAAGCTGTTCAATTTGGCGGTAAATTTTTTCGGCCGGCCAAGATTGGATCGGCTCGTCGGCGGCGCGGATGTATTTTTATTGCCCAATTTGCATTTCGCCGCTTGGTCCAAAGATTGCCGCAAGGCGCTAGTTGTGCATGATTTGTCCTTTGTTTGCTTTCCGGAGTTCTTTTCTCGCCGCATGAGATTATGGCAAAAACTGATTTTGCGCAAAAGAATAATTGAGCAGGCCGACATCTTGATAACCGACTCCCAAAACACCAAAAAGGATTTGATCAGGTTTTTTCATTTGGATCAAAATAAAATTCAGGTTGTTCCGTTGGGAATAGGTGAGGAATATCGGCCGATTGACGCGAGCGATGGGCGGCTCCTGGAAATCAGGGAAAAATACGATTTACCGGCTGACTTTGCCTTGTATCTGGGTAATTTAGAACCGAGAAAAAACATTGCCACAATAATTGAAGCGGTTTTAGCGGCTGACCCAGCAATCAATCTGGTTGTTGCTGGCGGAATAAATTGGAAGACTGATAATCTTCGCCGCCTCGCCACCGGACAAAAGAGAGTAAAATTAATCGGTTATGTGGATGAAGCTGACAAGCCAGCGCTTTACAATTTGGCTGCGATGTTCATTTATCCTTCTTATTACGAAGGTTTCGGTTTGCCGGTCTTGGAGGCCATGGCTTGCGGCTGCCCGGTTATTGCCGCGGCCGACTCGTCGCTGTTTGAAGTAATTGGCGCTGGCGGGTTATTGGTCAATCCTTACAGCCGCGGCGAAATAATAACCGCCATTTTATCACTAAGGAATGATAGTGATTTTCGGACGGAGATGGTCACTCGCGGCCGCCAGCGGGCGGAACAATTCAGTTGGCGATTGACTGCGACAAAGACTTTGGAAGTTCTGGAAAATTGCTTTAATCAAAAAAGGTAAATTTAACATTTATGAATAAAAAAAATCCTCCATCTGACAGCGCTTTGCGTATTGGCATTGATGCCCGGCTTTATGGTCCCAAAAACGGCGGAATCGGCCGTTATATTCAAAAACTGTTGGAAAATTTGGGCCGCTTGGATTCGCGCAATACTTATGTCGTTTTCTTGAATGAGGGGGATTTTGACGATTTCGTACTGCCAGGAGAAAATTTTATCAAAGTGGCGGTTGACTGCCGGGCGTATTCTTTCAAAGAACAGATTGTTTTTCCCTTCCACCTAAATAAGTATCATCTGGATTTAGTCCATTTTCCTCATTTCAATGTCCCATTGCTGTATCGCAAAAAATTTATTGTCACCATCCACGATCTTATCATTTCTCATTACCCCGACAGTCGTGCGACGACGCTTAATCCGATTTTTTACCGTTTGAAGCTTTTTTTCTATCGTCGCATCGTCAAGTCAACAGCCAAGCGCGCCAATGAAATAATCACCGTCTCGCAGTTTAGCAAAAAAGACATAGTGGATTTGTTGGCGGTGACTCAAGACAAAGTCAAAGTGATTTACGAGGGATATGATTTGCCCTTGCCGCCAGAGGAGAATTCGCGTGAGATTTTGGAAAAATACCGATTGACCAGCGATTATCTGCTCTATGTCGGCTCGGCTTATCCTCACAAGAATTTGGGTAATCTCCTAATCGCTTTTCATTATCTGATTCAAGAAAAAAAATCACTGCAATTGGTTTTGGCCGGCAAAGATAGCTTTTTTTATGATCGGCTCAAGGAGCAAATTGAAAAAAACGGCCTGGCCGGCCGGGTCGTGCTCACTGGTTTTGTCAGTGATCGGGAATTAGCCGGTCTGTATCGCCAAGCCGCCTTGTATGTCTTTCCCAGCTTGATAGAAGGTTTTGGCTTGCCGCCGCTTGAAGCGCAGAGCTACGATTTGCCGGTGGCCTCCTCAAATGCCACTTGTTTGCCAGAGATTCTGGGTGACAGCGCGGTATTTTTTGATCCGAGCGATCCGTATGAGATGACGCAAAAGATAAAACTGGCATTGAATGATAATTCTTTGCGGCAGGATTTGATAAAAAGGGGGAGAGAGAATCTAAAAAAATATTCCTGGCAGGATTTGACCAAAAAGACTTTGGACATATATCTTGGCAAATAATAACGGATAAAATAATTTTCAGTAAAAAAAGAACGGCCGCATCGCTTCTTAGCAATGCGGCCGGTATTGAAAAACGGGGGGAGCGGTTCTTGTTCTGCGCCTAAGCCTCTTTTTAGTTAGAGGGAGGCGACAATTACCCGTTTAGGAGTCCCTTGGGACTCACCCTTCCGTTTTTATTCTTGGTTGGGGAACGTTTCTTCAAACACCTCCCTGAGCACTTGAAACGAAAACTGGACGTACTCTTCTTTCGGGATGCTGATTTCTTTGGCTCTGTTTCCAGCTTCGCGCCGGAAGTTTTCCCCGAGATGGAGAGGGCCCTTCTGTGCCATGCTTTTGACTATCTTTAGCGCGATTTCGCCCATCCGTTCCGGAGTTATTTGGTTCTTCCCAGGCATTTTAGCTCTCCTTTTTACTATTTCCGCGAAACCCTCGCGAACAGGACCACTAGAGTTGTTCTAGCGATATATTAATTATATCATACTTTAATAACTTTGTCAAGAGGCAAAATCAGTGTCTTTATCCCCAAGGGTTTTTGAGTTGTTTTTAACGATTGATTTGTGTTATAATAAAAACAATATTCACAGCTTGCAATCAGGTGGCAAAAGCGAAAAATAGTGGAACCGAATTGGGAAAAATATCAGCCGGCACCGACGGCCTATCATCCGGTTTCGCAAAAAAAACAGTAATAGACAAAGCTTCTTCTCCCCAGAGCGAGAAAAGCGATTTTTTTGTTGTTCCTTCGGCCGGTGAAACCAGAAAAATCACTCCCAAGGCGAATAATCGCAATATCGCGATTAGTGTCGCCAAAAATCCGCTGGATGCTTATCGTTCACCGTTTTTATTAGATCTCTCAAAAGCTAAATTCATTGAAAAGACCGTGCCCAGCGCCAATGGTTCGTCAGTGCTGGCGGAGTTTGATTTTCCCGGCGCGGAATTGCTTCACAAATTCCATTTTTTTGATTTGCTGGATTTGGAAAAAAGCGAATTTTTGTCCTCGCTTAAGTCAATATCCACCCAGATCGGAATTTGCGGCCGCCGGCTATTCGGTCGGGTTGATCTTTCTCCGAAACTGCCACTCATTCCCGACAAGTCGTCAAATCCTTTGCTTGATGATTGGCGGGAAATATCCGTGATAAATTTATTCGTTTTTTTGGGTGAAATTTTTTATCGGCTGTTTGCGGCGGCCAGCGGATTGTTCGGCTATGCCGTTGAGCCCTTTGGCTTTGGCCAGCGTAATCATGATGACGAAGAAATTGATTTCAATCGGCGAGAGTTAAGTGCCATTTTGTCGGCAGAAGAAGTTTTGCCAATAGAAAAATTCAACGCGCCAACGGAAAAATTAGATATCTTGCCGGCGGCAGAACCACCTATTACATCGCTCCAAAAGCCAAAAATTTCTCTGCTGGCCGAGCCTTCTGTTTCAAGATTTTCAAGGTGGCGCGTTCCCTTAAAACCATCATTGAAGCCCTCTCTAAAACCGCTTTTGGCGTTTGTCGGGCTGTGTTTACTAGTGATTTTGCCGATAAAGGGGTTTGACTATTGGCAAGAGATAAAATCCGCCAAAGGGGAGGTGTTGGGCCAAACAGAGGAAGCGCTGGGAAATTTGCAATCGGCCAGCGAGGAGCTGAAATTTTTTAATTTTTCCTCGGCCAAAGATTATTTATCTCAAGCCAATGAAAATTTCGTTTCTGCCCAAGACCAGCTGGAACAGATAAAGTCGTTTTTGACAGTGGTGGCCGAAACATTGCCCCTGGGAAACACTTTTAAAAGCGGAAAAAATCTGTTGGATTTGGGCGATCATTTGTCTTTGGCTGGCGAAAATCTGCTATCTGGGTTGGAAGCGCTCAATCTTAACGATGAAAGCGACGAATACCCTCTGACTGACAAAATCAAAGCCTTTGGCGAGTATAGCCGCGCGGCGCAGACCGAATTGGAACAGGCGCAAGAAAATTTTGACAACATAAAAATAAAAAATTTGCCGGCGGACAAACAGCTGCAATTCGCCGCGCTGGGCGAGAAGTTGCCGTTTTTTATCAGCAGCTTAAAGGAACTCAATGATTCCATTGATTTTGCTTTGGATTTTTTGGGTGATGACGGATTGAAGCGCTATCTTTTGGTGTTTCAAAATGACAACGAGCTCCGAGCGACCGGCGGTTTTATGGGCAGTTTCGCGCTAATAGATTTTAAATCCGGAGATATAGACAAAATCACCATTCCGCCCGGCGGCACTTATGATGTCCGCGCCGGATTAAGCGAGCTTTTGGCGGCGCCGCCGGCCTTGCAACTGATCAATCCGCGCTGGGAGTTTCAGGATGCCAATTGGTGGCCGGATTGGCCGACTTCCGCGGAAAAAATCGCCTGGTTTTACAATAAAAGCGGCGGGCCGACTATTGACGGCGTGGTGGCGATAAATTCCGATTGGCTGGGCGAATTATTGGCCGCGACCGGCGACATTGAACTGCCGGAATACGGCAAGACGATTACGGCTGCCAATTTTGAAAATGAAATTCAACAGGAAGTGGAAATTGACTATGATGAAAAGACTCGTCCCAAAAAAATTCTCGGTGATTTGGCGCCAAAATTGATAGAAAGGATTTTTGCCGCCGCGCCGGAGGAATTTTTGGGGTTATTCGCTAGTGTGGGCAAGGGTTTATCGGACAAGGATATTTTGCTTTATTCTTTTGATGAAAAAGCCCAGGAATTCATCGCCGGCAATAATTGGGACGGCGCGATGAAGGACGCGCCAAAAGATTATTTCAGCCTGGTGGCGACCAATATCGGCGGCGGCAAAACCGACAACGTCATTAGCCAAAAAATATATCATCAGGCATCTATTGCCGCGGACGGTTCGGTGATTGATTCGGTGATCGTCAGTCGGTCGCACATCGGTCCGGTTGACGAGACTTTCACCGTCCAGCCCAATCGTTCGTATTTGCGTTTTTATGTCCCATTGGGTAGTGAGCTTATCAAAGCCGTCGGGTTCAATCAGCCGGCGGAAAAAGAATTCAAAACCCCGGATAATTTTTTGCGCCAAGATGAGCAGTTGGCCGGTGAATACCAGGCGGAAATAGATCCTGATTCTCAGACAAAAATTTATCAAGAAAACGGCAAAACCGTTTTTGCCAATTGGCTGACCATTGTTCCGGGCGAATCGCGCGATATTCTGCTTGTTTATAAACTGCCGTTCAAACTATCCTGGAACGCGGAGCAAAAGAATAATAATTTGCTGGGCAAGATTTTTTCTGCGTTTCTGCCCAAGTACGGCTATGATTCCTATAGTTTATTATTCCAAGCCCAGGCCGGCGGCGACAGCGAATTTCATCTCAAAGCGGTTTATCCGGAAGACTTGGAGCAGCAGGCGGTTTATCCGGCGACAGCGGAAGCAGCGGCTGGGCAAAATTCCGCTTCTTTTATCGCTCAATCAGCCGGCGACAGTCTGTATTTTGTCGGTTTAAGAACAAAATTAAACAAATAATCATAAATTTATTTTTTACTATGGCGGACAATAAAAGCAACGATTTTTCAAGCCAGGACAGCGCCAGTGAGATTCCGGTCAAAAAAACCATCGGGCAGATCAATAATTCGTCGCCGGCGGTTGGCTTGGGCAATGAGTTGGCGGAAGTTTACGTTGACAGTAACGGCGAGATACCGGATATGACCAAATTGGAAAAAAGCCAAAAATCAAAATTAAAAACAGTGCTTTATACTTTGATCGGCATAACGGCAGTATTGCTTTTGGCCGCCGCCGCCGGGTTTTGGTTTTTTACCAATTGGGGCGACGATAGCTTTACCAACGAAAAAATCACCTTGAAAATTGAACCGCCGATTAGCATAGTATCCGGCCAGGAGGCTGTTTACACCGTGATGATTACCAACAAGGAAAAAGTCAATTTGTATAATCTGGAATTAACGCTGGAATATCCGGAGAATTTTCAGTATATTTCCGCGGCGCCCGAGGCGGAAAATGACGCCGATAATATTTGGACTTTTAATGTGCTTAGAGTCGGCGAAACTCAAAAGATAGAAATCAAAGGCAAAATAGTCGCCGCCGTCAATTCCGTTCAGACATTCAAGGGAACCCTCAATTTCAAACCGGCCAATCTTAATGCTGATTTCAAGCAGGAAGCGATTGTTGACGCCAAAATATCGTCGTCGGTCATCAATTTGAATATTATCGGTCCGGAAAAAGCGTTGGCCAACAACGATATTGAATACGCGATAAAATACAAGAATTTGAGCGAAGAGACTTTTGAAAATTTGCAAGTCGTAGCTGAATATCCCGAAGGGTTTGTTTACCAATCAGCCGAGCCGGCGCAAGTAGAGGGTTCCAATAATACTTGGGCAGTAGACAAGCTTGATCCCAATCAGGAGGGAGAGATAAAAATAAAGGGCAATTATTCCGCCGTCTCCGATCCCGGCAATAAGGAATTCAAAGTCCGGATTCAACTCAAAAAAGATGACGATTATTATCCGCAATCCGAGCAGGTATCAACGACAGAAGTGATAAAAGATCAATTGACGATGCAGCTGATTATCAATGGCTCGGCCGAAGATCAGCCTATTGCTTTCGGCGACACTTTGGTCTATTCTTTAAGCTATAAAAATACCGGGGAGGAGACTCTGGAAAATATCAAAATCAAAGCGGTTTTTAACTCGCAAATATTGGATTTCAATAGTATTAGCGACGAAAATAACGGTTCAGTTGAAGGGCAGACAATAATTTGGGACGGGAAGAACATCCCTTCTTTGTTAAAATTAAACCCGGGTGAAGAGGGTCAAATCAACTGGCAAATAAAAGTAAAATCAGCGTCCGCCGCCGGGCAGAATGTCGGAAAATATAGTGTTGAGAGCCATATTGAGGCTACGGTCAGCCAATCCGGAGGCGGTAGTGCAACAATCAAAACCAGGATGGTCACTAATCCGGTTAGTTCGGATTTAGGCATTGCCGCCGCGGCCAGATATTATAGCGACGACAATATACCGCTTGGCCTTGGCCCGATTGAGCCGAAGGCCGGACAGGAATCAACTTACAACATCAAATTAAGCTTGATCAATAGCTTGAATGACGTTAAGGACGTGAGGGTGACTGCTACCTTGCCGAGCAATGTCAAATGGGCGGACAAAGAAAATCATAACACCGGCGACCTAGTTTATGATGCTACTGCCAAAAAAATAACTTGGTACATTTCTCGATTGATAAAATCAGCCAGTGGAACCGAAGCGACTTTCAATGTCAGTATTAATCCGACGGAAAGCGACATCGGCAGAGTACTCATTTTGGTATCGGGAATATCTCTTTCTGCCAAGGATTCCCAGACGGGAGCAGAAATAAACAAAATCTTAAAAGCCATTACTACGTCGTTTGACGATCCGATTTTGGGTCGGACTGACGGCATAGTGGAATAATAGATTTAAATAATTTTATGATCAATCCGAGCCGAAAAATTATAATATTGATATCAGCCATGGCATTATTCGGCTTGTTGTTTTTTTCAACAAAAATACAGCACCAGCCGACTGTCGCCGGCGACAGTGATGAGAGGCAGACAGGCATGAATCTCTATGAAATAAATGATTGGCAACCAGCCTGGGTTTTTGTGGATGTAATAAAAATGGCCAGAGATTGGTCAGATTGCAACAAATGGGATAGTAAGCCGAGCGTTCCTTTGACTGCTGATGGTTATCCTACGGAAATGCCCTATGGCAGCCTTACTTGTGTTAATTCAATTTGGGCTCACAATTGGTTGCATTGGCCGGCCGGGGATTATACTTTTACTTTTGAGGGAAATGGCACGGTTCAATTGAAAGGCAAAAATTATTCTTCCACCGGGGGGAAGGTCGTGTTTTCCGTAAATTTTTCTAGCAGCGAAGGCGCCCCGATTCTAAAAATCACCAGATCAGACAAGAGCAATCCGATTAGAAACATGCATCTTATTATGCCCGGTTTTGCCGATACTTATGAGACGCAGATTTTTCATCCGGATTTTTTGGCTGGGTTGGCGGGAGTGGATGAGCTTCGTTTTATGAATTGGATGAGGACCAATTGGGAGTGGGCCGATACTGAACCGGCGCCAGATTTTTTTGACTGGGCAAATCGCACCAAAACCACCAGTTTCACGCAGACTCGGACATGGGGTGTGGCGCCGGAGTATGTGGCGGAATTGGCCAATCGTCTCGGCGTTGATGCTTGGATAAACATTCCTTACACCGCGAGCGATGATTTTGTGACAAATTATGCAAAATTTTTGAATGATAATTTGAACCCAGGTTTGAAAGTATATATTGAATATTCCAACGAATTATGGAATGGTGGAACATTTAGACATTATAAATACGCCAGCAATAAAGGAATAGAATTAGGGCTGGAAACTGACATTATCGCGGCTAGTCGAGCTTATCATATTTATCGTACGATGCAGATATTCAAAATTTTTCAAGACCAGTTTTCCGACGATTCAAGACTAATAAACGTCGTTGCCTCGCAAGCCGCTAATTCCTGGTGGGGAAAGCAGCTTTTACAATATTTGGATAAGCCCGCTTATAATCCTTACGGAATAGAAGTGGACGCTTTGGCGATTGCTCCTTATTTTAGTACCAGCCCGAATCCAACCAGTGATTCCACAGTTGATGATATTTTGAATCTAGCTCAGCAAGGCGTTTATAGCCACACCCAGGCGTGGACCAGGAGTAATATGAGCAT
Organism: uncultured Gammaproteobacteria bacterium; assembly: GCA_964536975.1. GTDB lineage: Bacteria > Patescibacteriota > Patescibacteriia > 2-01-FULL-39-33 > 2-01-FULL-39-33 > JAKQDP01. Next base: position 4,363 of record CAZHYS010000007.1, on the reverse strand, counting down.
GATAAAGACCTATTGCAATAATAAGGGCCTAGCTGATAAGTGTATTCGGTTGGTCACTTACGAGGGGGGGCAGCATCTCCGCAGCGCGGATACGGCAATAAATGACAAGTTTATTTTGGCCAACAGACATGAGAGAATGGGGGAGTTGTTTGATGAAATGTTTGACGTTTGGGAAGCAGAAAATCCTGGTGAGCTATTTACGATTTTTGTCTATTCTTCATCGTTCGGACAGTACGGATCTTGGGGAATGTTTGAGTATCAAGATGCAATGGACACCCCAAAATACAATGCTTATAGAAGGAGATTGGGGGACGGCAGTAATTGCACCGAATCCTGGTCCTGCACTGCTTGGTCTCCCGCTATCTGCCCTGCTTCCGGCATCCAGACTTGTACTTGTACAGACAGTAATAATTGTGGTACCGCCATTAATAAACCGGCCGAATCCCGCTCTTGTGTTTATGCCTGTTCTCCTGATTGGTCTTGTACTGCTTGGTCTCCCGCCACCTGCCCTTCTTCTCAAGTCCAGACCAGGACTTGTACTGATAGTAATAATTGCGGCACAGCCACTTCTACCTCCCAGTCTTGTGTCTACACCCCGTCCACAACTCCCTGCTCTCCGAACTGGGTTTGTACCGGTTGGAGCGTCTGTAGCTCTTCTGGCCGTCAGATCAGGACTTGCACGGACAGTAACTCTTGCGGTACGGCCACTGGCAAGCCCAGTGAGTCGCAGTCTTGCGTTTATACCCCGCCAAATTCCGGAGGCGGCGGGGGAGGTGGCGGAGCGAGTAGTGTTGTTGTGCCGGAATCAACGTCAACTTCTAATGCGTTAAACGCAAATAATAGCACCACCGGGGACGTTTTGAGAGAATTAGTTCGGGATACTTTTTATAAAGGCCGTTATGTTAAACTGGCCAATGATTCGGCTATTTATTATATTAGCTCTAGTAGTACCAGAAGTTTATTTTCCAATGAGATAACTTATTGGACTTGGAATATCGGCCTTTGGAAAAATCAGATAATAGAGACGATTTCTCAAGCGGAATTTGACAAATTTTCTGCCGATAAAAATGTTACTGTTCGTCCCGGCACGGGATTGATCAAGTTTGCTAACAGTCAAAAGCTTTACACAATTTTACCGAACGACAAATTGTGTGGTGTTTATGGTTTATATAGCAAATATTGGCTTGACAGGATTATTAATATTCAAGATGCTTTTGAGACTGATTATATTAAGGATAATTCTTGCGAGATAACCAACTCTTCCAAATATCCGGATGGATCACTTATCCAATATGCCGGTTCTGACGAGATTTATTATATTTTAGATGGGCGCAAACACTGGGTCTCTCCAGAAGTATTTACTGCCAACAAGTTCAAAGAAGCAAACGTGATCAAATTTGTTCCCACTTTTATTACTTATGACACGGGGTGGGATTTGGAGGAGTGGTAGGAGAGAAAGTTAAAAGTTCGTAAAGTCTATAAAGTCAAAAGTCAATACGATGCGGGTGCTTGTCCCCGCTAAAGGCTGGCAAGCGCCTGTGGTGGGGACAATATGACAATTCAACAGTTGCCATTTTAATAATGAAACAATTTAACAATTATTCCTTTTATGTTCCGGTTATTAAAACAATCAAAAAAATCGCAAGCGAGATCGGGAATATTAAAAACGGCTCATGGAGAAATCCAAACGCCGTTTTTCATGCCGATAGCGACCAAGGCCGCAGTCAAGAATTTGACCGCCGAGGAGATAAAAGATTTGGGCGCGCAAATAATCCTTTCTAACACCTATCATCTTTATCTGCAGCCGGGACTGCCAGTACTCAAAAAGCAGGGCGGTTTGGGGAAGTTTATGAATTGGGATGGGCCGATTTTGACCGATAGCGGCGGTTTTCAGGTATTTTCTCTTTCTAAAATTAGAAAAATAACGCCGACTGGCGTGGAATTCAGCTCTCATTTAGACGGCAGCAAGCATTTTTTGACGCCCAAAAAAGTTTTGGAAATTCAGCGGATAATCGGCAGCGACATTGCGATGATCCTCGATGTTTGCCCGAGTTCCAAGGATAAGAAGGAAAAAATCAAAGAAGCAGTTTGTCTGACTACTGTCTGGGCTCAAGAAGCCAAAAAATACAAAAAAGTTTTGGACAAAAAACAACTAATGTTTGGCATAATCCAAGGCGGCTTATATCGCGATTTGCGCGAGGAAAGCCTGAAGGAATTAGTCAAGCTTAATTTTGACGGCTATGCTGTCGGCGGTTTGGCGGTGGGGGAGACTAGCGAGGAAATGTATTCAGTTTTGGATTATTTAACGCCACAAATGCCGGCAGACAAGCCGAGGTATTTGATGGGGGTGGGGACGCCGGAAAATATTATTGAGGCGGTTCGCCGCGGTGTGGACATGTTTGATTGCGTTATTCCGACCAGAGAAGCGCGGCATGGGCGGTTGTATGTGGCTAGTGGCAAACGGTTTATGGCTAATGGCCGGATAAAATATCAGACTATCAATATTTCCAACGCCAGGTTTAGAAATGACCAGACGCTCATTAATAATACCAATTTGAAGCAATACAGCCGAGCTTATCTTTATCAATTATTTAAAACTGGCGAACCGCTCGGAATGCGACTCGCGACCTTGAATAATTTGGAGTTTTATTTGAAGTTGATGGAAAACATTAGACAGCTAATTAAACAAGGAAAATTGTAAACTAATATGTTGATTTTCAGTCCGCTCTACTCTCTGTCGTTTTTTCTCGCTTTTCTATTGGCGCTATTATTAGTGCCAATGGTAAAAAAAATAGCCGTTCGCTTTGATATTGTGGATAAGGCCGGCCGGGAGGACAGAAAAATCCATTTATCCGATAAGCCGCTTTTGGGTGGCGCGGCGATTTTTGCTTCTTTTTTTGCGGTAATTTTTCTGTTTCGCGTTTTCGGCTTTGGCGATTTTTCCCGCATCCCGGATAATTTTTTGATCGGCATCTTTATCGGCGCGTTGTTTATTATGATTGGCGGAGCGCTTGACGATAGATTCAATCTCCGGCCGTATCAGCAGATTGTCTGGCCGCTTCTGGCCGCCGCCAGTGTTCTATTTTTCGGCCTGAAAATCACTTACATCACCAATCCGCTCGGCGGTCCGACTAGCGCGATAATTTATTTGGCGCCGGCGATCGGCGGGATCATTTCTTTCATTTGGCTGATGGTGATGATGTACACGACCAAATTTTTGGACGGCCTAGATGGTCTGGCGACCGGCGTAGCCGCCATTGCCGCGGTGATAATTTTTCTGTTGAGTCTGGATTGGGATGTGCCTCTATCCGGCACCGGCATTATGGCGCTGGCCTTGGTCGGCGCCGCGCTGGGCTTTTTGGTTTTCAACTGGCGGCCGGCCCAGATTTTTTTGGGCGAAGGGGGCAGCATTTTTTTGGGATTTATGCTTGGCGCCCTGTCAATTATCTCCGGCTCCAAAATCGCCACTACTTTTTTGGTGGTCGGCGTGCCGGCCCTAGATGTCGCTTGGGTATTTATTCAGCGGTTGGCGCGAGGCGAGTCGCCGTTTTCCCATGCCGACCGCAAGCACTTGCATTACCGTCTTTTGGATTTGGGCTTTTCCCAAAAAGGCGCGGTGCTGTTTTTGTATTTTGTCGCCCTGTCGTTTGGATCGCTGGCGATTTTTGCCAAGAGCTTTGGCAAGCTTATCGGTCTCATTATTTTGATAATTTTTATGGCTGTTATCGCTCTGATGGTTTATTTTAATTCCAAAAAATATCCCCAAAATAGTTAGCTTTGCCGGATTTGACTTTTTGGCAAAAATAGGTTAAAATGCAGAAGTTGACTAAATTAATAATACTTTTCCAACAATATGAAGATTGCGGTAATCAAGACTGGTGGCAAGCAATATCTGGTCAAAGAAAAAGATAAAGTTAAAGTTGAAAAGCTGGCCATAGAACCCGGCAAAAAAGCGACTTTTGACACCTTGCTCGTCGCTGATGGCGACAAAGTGGAAATAGGCGCTCCGGTCGTCAAGGGCTCGGTTGAAGGCGTGGTTGTTAGAAATGGCCGTGGCAAAAAGGTGACTGGCGTCAAATACAAGCCCAAAACTAGGCAAGCCAAGGGTTTCGGGCATCGCCAGCATTATAGCGAAGTGGAAATCTCCAAAATCTAAATTTGATTTAAAACCTCTCCCCAATACTCGGGAGAGGTTTTTGGATTTATTGATGTAGTTATTGTTAAATTGTTTCATTGTTATATTGTTATTAACTCCCAAATTTAGAGTTAGCACCCAACAATTTTACAATTTACATGTAAAAATTGTTAGCGTTGTATACATTTTAGCACCGTTGCATTTTCCTCCCCCTTTACAAGGGGGAGG
>CAZHYS010000006.1:0-41176 GCA_964536975.1 uncultured Gammaproteobacteria bacterium | reverse complement strand
ATAACCTAGTGATATTTTACCACCTACTAGGTTACATTTCCAACTAATTACCAAAAATTAATTACTGCTTTTTCTATTTTTTATAAAGATAAAAAAATAGATTGCTTCTGACATACTCGTCAAAAGCAATCTTCAATCAATCTATTCCGCCACGGACAAATCGTAAAGCAGTTCGCTGCAGATATTGATTAGCAGTATCACCGCTTCATCAGATAAGTTAAAGGGTGGATCATTCAGCTTCTCGCTTACCAAAAAGAAGACTAGAGCATGGACGTCGGATGAGCCAAGCGCGACCTTGGCGGCTTCCTCGCCGGAAAGACCGTTTGGCACCTCCTTAAACATCAACAAAGTAATGCGATCTTTCACTTTTTCTTCATTGAAGGCGCCTATGACTATCTCTGTGGCTTTTTTCGTATTCCCTTCCGAAAGGGAATCAAGCTCACCCATGGCTTTTGAAAGAAGTTCCAAAGATTGCCGAGGGTCTTCGGATTCGGCGCTAATAGACGCGCTAGTAGGATCTTCCTCTCCAAAGTGCACTCCTCCCATTTGAGCGAGATTATCAAGTGTCTGATCCACAAACGCGTTTGCCTCGGCATCCGCCAACAAAAATGGCTCCCCACGCAATTCGGGCAACGTCTTGTCTCTTATCGCCTTCCTGACTGACAATGAAGACAAGACTTTTTTTCTGGCGTCTTCTTCTGAACAAGAATCATCAAGCAAAGAAACCTCCTTGCTTATTATCTCCTTCAAATCTGAACCAAGGAAGGCCTCAAATAGTCGCAATGTTGCCATTTTGATCTCATCATCAGAGAGATCGGCAATTGTTCTTGTTCCTTCGGGCTGATAATCAATTCCCAGCCATTTTCCGTCTCTTGATTTCCTGATCGGTGTTGAATTAAACCCCGATTGCCCCGGCAATCCTTCGATTGATTGTTGACTCTCGGCTGTTGCCACAGCCGGTTCAATCTTAGATTTGTCCTCCTCCGAGTCAACCTTGACAAATTTCCACCCACACCCGCAGAACAACGCGATGGAAATCGTAAAAACGACAAAATTCCTCATGATCAGTCTCCTTCTCCGGTTATCCTCGTTTTTTTCAACTAAATATCCAATAGACGTCCAACGCAGTTTAATCCTAAAACGAATATCACTTTTTGTCAAGATGATCGAGGAATAAAACAGTTAAGTCCTGGCCGCTGAATCCTAATCACTACCCCTTAATCCCACGGCTTCTCTTGCCGCACCAGTAACTCTTTTGCCTTCATCGGCTCGGCCATAATCTCTTTGGTGATTTTCTCCATTCTCATCCCTTGCGATCCCTTGATCAGAATAAAATCGCCTTGCTCAATCCGATCCTGCAAAAACCTCCCTGCTCGTTCGGTATCGGAAAAACTGAAAATATTATCCTTGACCATCCCTGACTTTTCGGCCAAATCAGCAATAATCCTGGATCTTTCTCCAACAGTAATCAAAAAATCAATTTTATTTTCTGCCACTTGACGGCCGATTTGCGCGTGCGCTTCCGCCGTGTATTCGCCAAGCTCCAACATATCGCCCAAAACGGCAAACTTCTGGCCAGCCGTCTCCAGTCGGCCAAGCACCTTTAACGCCGCCGCCATGGAGTCGGGCCCGGCATTATAAGTATCATCAATGATAAAAGTATTTTTTATTCCATCAAGCAGATGCATTCTCCCTTTTGGCGCTTCAAATAGCCGTAATGCTTCCGATATCTCCACCATATTCATGCCCTTGATAATGCCTATTCCCGCGGCGGCTAAGGCGGCATAAATCAAATGCTCGCCCAAGATGTTAGGAAGTAACACCGGCACTGTACTGCCTTGATAAATCAGCTTAAAGCTAAGTCCCGCTAATTTTTTTTCTCCCCCGCGAGAAACGACTATTTCCGACGCTCTAACATCCGATTCTTTGTTGTCTATTCCATAGGTCAATACCCGCCCGCGAACGACCTGCCTCATCTCGCAAACATAAGAGTTATCGCAATTCAATACTCCCCAGCCATTTTTATCAATATGGGAAACCATCACTGACTTCTCCTTGGCAATCCGCTCCAGAGATTTAAAAAACTCCAAATGAACCGGGCTAACATTGGTCACCACTCCGATATCGCAAGGCGCCAAATCGGTCAGATATTTCATATCACCCACTCGGTCAACTGCCATTTCTAATACTAAAATCTCCGGATAACTTTTATCTCTCCAAATAAGCATTGTTAGTGCCTTAATAAACACTCCCAGCCAATTCCAAATTGATCGGCCGCCTGATCCGGCGCCGATTATGGTAAGCGGCAAGCCGATTTCATTATTATAATTTTTAATATTCCTTCGCACATTGAATTTATACGACAAAACAGCATAAATCGCCTCCTTAGTCGATGTCTTGCCAACGCTACCGGTTACGCCGACCACCTGCGGCTTGTATTTTTTCAAAATCGCCTTGGCAAACACCCTCAACATTCTTTGAGCCGCTTTTTTAAGTAAATTTTTCATTTGAATTTTGGATAGATATTATCATAATGCGCTTATTTGCTAATCCCTAATTCCTTTTTCCTGATCCCTAATTATCTCCCATCATACGGCACATTATAATACTGCAAAATAAATTTGGCAATATCTTTGAATACCGGCGCGGCGGTCACGACCGCCTCTTTCCCCCATTGGGGCTTATTAATGTTGACAATCATGGCAAACCGCGGATTATCAAACGGCGCAAAGCCGACAAAAGAAGTATAAACATCCTCCGAATATCCCCGGCCGTTTTCCTTTGGCGCCTGAGCAGTGCCGGTCTTACCGGCTAATCGATAACCGTCCACCTTCGCCGCCTGGCCATGGCCATTCTCCACGACACTGACCATCATCGCGCCTAAAGTTGCCGCTGTTTTTGATGATATTACCTGACGAATCGCCACCGGCTCCATAAATTCCACATTTCCCTTATCATCGGCAATCTTGCCAATGATACGCGGCTCCATCATCTTACCGCCATTAGCGATAGCCGCCACCGCCTTGACCATTTGTAAAGGCGTCACTGTGATACCCTGTCCAAAAGAAGCGGTCGCAAAATAAATTTCTCCTTTCTCATCAAGATTAGAAATATTTCCCGCCACTTCACTATCCAGAGTAACACCGGCTAATTTTCCAAAATCAAAATCTTCCACGTATTTTTTAAACATCTTGGGCGTGGTTTTTTCCATCGCAAAAACTAAACCGGTGTTAATTGATTTTTCCAAAGCCTGCGTCATCGTCTGACTGCCATAAATCTTATCATTAAAATTTCTAATCGTTTCGCCGTTAATTGTGACGCTTCCAGTATCATTAAACACCGTGTTGGGCGTGACACTGCCACTGTCCAAAGCGGCTGCCATGGTAATGATTTTAAAAATCGATCCTGGTTCGTAAGCCCGAAAAATCGCCGGGTTATTATAGACATTAATATCTTCCACTTTATTGTATTCATTCGGGTTGAAATCCGGTGCGCCGCACATTGCCAAAATTGCTCCCGTCTTCGGCTCCAAAACAATGACTGACCCGCTTTCCGCCTTAAAATAGTCAACCGCCTGATAAATCGCTTGGCAAGTTTTGTATTGAATGGCTCTATCAATTGTCAAAATCAAATCCGAGCCATCCACCTTTTCTTTGAGTGAACTGCTGCCAATGGCAATGATATTGCCGAAAGCATCTTGCTCAGAATAAATCTCTCCGGCTTGGCCGGCCAAAATTTTGTCAAAATAACCTTCCAGTCCATAACTGCCTTGCCGATCGTCACCATTAAAACCCCAGAATCCGAAAATATGGCCGCCCATCCCCCGCTCCGGATAAAAACGCCAGGTTTCTTTCTTGAATTCAAAGCCGGCGATATCCCATGATTCTATCTGCGTTTTTTGCTCGTCGGTGATCCGATGGCGGATTGGTTCATAAGGGTCATCCTTTTTGGAAAAAGTTTCCTTCCATTTATTTATTTCCAGATTCTTCTGCTCTTCCAGCCACTTTTCCCAACGGCTGGCTTTTATTTCCTGCGCCATCACTGGATCAAGATCAGGAGAAATGTCGACAAATAATTGCTTTTTTGCCTTTTCCATATCAATGTCTTCCGGCAAACCGAACATCTCAAATATTTTTTGCGCTGCCAATTCCGGATCAGTAATGTTGCGAGGAACGGCGTAAAGCATGTATAAATCCTGATTTGTCACCAGAGGAAACAACGTCTCTTTGCCGCCGACGATCTCTGAAACATAAATTGACCCCCGCTCCGGAAACAATTTTTGGTATAATTCGTGCTGACCGAGCGCTAAGGCCGAATACACCCCGCCTTTTATGATTTGCAAATGGAAAAGCTGAACGGCCAATATCATAGCGAAAATCATAAAAAAAACGGATAGAAGTTTGATTCTACCCTGTCCGGTTGAATTCTCCAAATTCTGCCGATGAGAAAAAGATTTGCGCCAACGCATTTTGATCAATGTTAAAATTACAGCCCAAAAACTGAAAACTATCTCAAAGCAACAGCCGAACCAAGAGAAGAGATCGTGTCTACCTCGGCAGTAGCGACCAAATTCATATCTTTCACCTGCTCCACGATATTAGCCATTGATTGTAGCTCTATATATTGCAAATTCAACTTCTTATTTTCTTCTTTTAATGCCTCCATCTTTTCGTCTAATGCCTCCATTTCATACCCCCTGGTGGCGGAGATGTTGGTCTGGGTCAGATAAAACAACCCGCCAGTAACCGCGAAAACAAACAATCCGACCATGATCGTCCGAAGGTTGAAAATTATTGCGACAAAACAAAGCAGCTTTCTCTTGCCATTTAATTCAGGAAAGTGATGATTGCATTTTTCTCTTTTCCAAGAATTACACATAATGACTCAATGATTATATTTTTTCTATTACTCTTAATTTGGCGCTGCGGCTGCGGGGATTGATGGAAACTTCCGCCACGCTCGCCATGACCGGTTTTTTGGTAATAATCCTGATCGGCGTGACAGTTAGACTTTCCATTTTTTTGAAAAAATGTTTGACTATTCTATCCTCACCGGAATGAAATGAAATCACTGCCAAACGGCCGCCGGGTTTTAGGCAGTCAACCGCTTCCGGCAATGCCGCTTCAATGTTGCCAAACTCATCATTGATAGCGATTCTTAAGGCCTGGAATACCTTGGTCGCCGGGTGACGGAAAGACTTTGACCGAAAATATCTCCGATAAATATCCGAAACCAAATCAACTAGCGCCTCAACCGTCTCCAACTTATCACCCCGCTCTCGCCGCTTGATTATTTCTTTGGCGATTGGTCGCGCCAATTTTTCTTCACCATAATCTTTGAAAATTTTGAAAAGTTCTTCCTCGCTAGCCCGATCTAATATGTTGGCTGCCGTCAATTGACCAGTATCGGGATTGAATCTCAAATCAAGATATCCTTGATCCTTGAAGCTAAATCCCCGACTGTCTCTATTGAGCTGATCTGATGATAACCCAAGGTCAAGTAAAATACCGTCAACTTTATCAATTCCTGCGCCATTGATTATTTTTCTTAGATTTTTATAATTATCATTGACCAGAATCAAATTATCATTACTGCTGTCTTGGATGACTGCCGGATCCCAGTCAATACCAATTACTTTGCCATTCGGCCTTACTTTTTCTAAGATCGCCAAGCCGTGTCCACCGCCACCAAAAGTGCCGTCCACAAAAGCTTGGTTCGGCCGCGGATTCAAATAAGATAAAACCTCTCTCAATAAAACCGGCTCATGAATGCTGGACATGGAAATTGCTTATGGCTTATGGCGTATGGCTCATGGCCATAGAAAACCGACAAATAAATCCCGTGGACTTCCCTGTTTAATGCCCAAGCGCGGCAATAATATCACTCACCAGCTACTCTTCGCTATAAGCTATATGCTATATGCGGTGCGCCATCTACATCCCCAACTCACCAAGTGCTTCCGCTATCTCATTGGAATTCTTCTCGGTTTCAGTATTATATTGATTCCACTTTTCGGCATCCCAAATTTCCAGCCGATTATATAAACCTGTGATAATAACATCCTTACTTAGACCGGCAAAATTTCTCAGATATTCCGGCACAATAATTCTGCCCTGCTTATCAACCTCCACATCCATCGCGCCGGCAAGCAAATTGCGGTTGAAGGCGCGAGTATTTGCTCGACTAAATCCGAGCGTGGAAACCTTCTCCGCCAATTTTTCAAATTCTTTTTTAGGATACAAAAAAAGACAATTGTCCAAACCCTTAGTGACAACCGCTTTTTTGAGTTCACTGCGAAACTTGGCTGGTATGGCCAAGCGCCCTTTCGCATCCAAATTGTGAGAATATTGGCCGACAAACATTTTAATTGAAATTTGGCTGATTTTACCGCCGAGGCGGAATCTTATATTCCGCGCTCGGCGGCTTTATTTTTTTCGGCCGTTTCCGGCAGATTTAGAGAAAAGGCCGACAAGCATGGTAAATTTGGCAAAATCGCTAATTTTCAATCAACTTCTTCCACTTTAAGAACAGGTTATCCCCACTTCTCCCCACTTTTCACCTTATATAGTTAATTATAATCCACTTTAATACCTAAGTCAACACTGGATAACTTTTTATCAACAACAAAAAAATCCTGTCCACCGCGGCGGACAAGACTTCTTTGTTGCTAAATTTTATAACAGTGGATAAGTTGAATACCCAATCCTCTCTAAAGCCCCAGACTGCAATTCATTACCTTTTGCCATTCCACCGCGCCCAAAACCCCATCAGTGGCATTGTCGGTGCCATAAGCGGCATCTAGCTCCTTTAGTCCGACTAACTGTTTTTCATCTTTGGGTAAAATGCCAAGCGAAGCATTTATTGTCAGCTGAACGTCTATCGCGTCAACTTGCCCGTTTTTGTCAATATCTTCTTTGGAACAAGCCGAACCGACGGTACTGCCAGATCCGACACAAGCCCAGGCCGTTTTGCCATTTACCTTCTGACTGGTAAACCCGCCGGCGCAATTAACTGTTTTATTTCCAACTTTATATCCGTTGCAAGTCATCTCCCGAAGTGAGTTGCCGATTTTGGCGTCATAATAATTATATTTCGCAAGCACCTTTCCGGCTCTATTTAAATATTGCACTTGTGTATAGCTCGGAGTATTGTAGTCCAAGCCATCATTATCAACGCATTTAACTGTCCCCGCCGAATTAAGACCGATGATGCCGACCGCCATCATCAACCAAAAACTACCCATCAAGGCAATGCCGCAAAAAACGGCGACTGCCATTAGTATTCCCGGATAAGCGGAAATAGAAACTTTTGCCTTGGATTTTGTCACCTTCCTGGCCATAAGTTTTAAAGTTATTTTTTTATGTATATATTATAACACATTTTTACTTCAACACCGATAGTTATCCACTACCGCCAATATTTGGCTCCCTTCCGTAATCAGGAACAATCAACTGAAAATTTTTGCTCCTCTTTAGTAGCCGCTCTATCTTCTCTATCAAATCTTCTGTGTCCGTAAATTCTGCTTTTGATAATCCGACCGTCGGCAAGTTAAGCGCGTACCCAAAACCATTAATCGCGGCAATGGCAATGCGCAGATTAGTGAATCCGCCCGGACCAGTTATTGCCGCCAAGCCCGACAGTGACTTGGGATTCGCCTTCTTATTTTTCAAAAATTTATCCATCTCCAAGAGCAAACAGTCAGTCTTTCTGCCAGCCAGAGAAATTTCTTTAACAAAAAAATGATCCCGGTTCTTAGCCAGAATCAGCTTCATCCTCTCGCCCGTACTGTCAACTATCAAAAACATCTTTATATGTTATGAGTCAAATAATCAATAATGATTAAATTTTTTCCTTCCAACAAGTCGTACAAAAATTTGTCAGTGACGTCGCGACGATATTGAAAATCCTTGACCGATAAAACCGAGTATCTGATTTCTTGTCCCAATTCCCGTTCAAAAGATTTGATCAGATTGGTAAGCCGGCGCCGATTGACCCGGCCGACAATCAAAAGATCGGCCGCCGCCTCCGGCCGGCCGACAAAAATTCCGGAGAGCAGGAAAAAACTGATACTGCCTAGTTTCTCCACTTTTTTCACCAGTGACTGTTCCAAAATCAGCTGGGCCTTGATAAGTAGAGCTCTCAACTCTTCCACAAAAACAAAATTTGTGTTCAACTTATAATATTTTTTCTTATCCTTGAGCTTTTTCTCTACTTCCCGCTCCAAGTCCTGCTTGGTATGAGAAGTGATGATGCCGATCTTTTCCAGATTGTCTAATTCCCGGCGGACCGAGTTCAGATGAGCGCCCAGTCGACGGGACAATTCACGGATAAAAAAATAATCGTCCGGATTGTTCAAAAACAATCTTAACAGTAGCACTCTGGTTTTTGAGCCAAAAAGATGTTCCAGCATTGACCTGTCTTAATATGAGTATTTACTGATTACTAATAAATATTGTATAATATCAGAAGCAAACTGTAAACTGCTTTTATTGTCATTTCTAAATTATGGAAGAATTATCAATAAAAATAAGCAAATTAATCATTGAAGGCAATAGCGAAGTCGCCGGCGGAGTTTTTGTTTCCGAAGCCAGAAAGGACTTAAAAAGCCGACTGGGGACTGTTTTCGGACTGGCGGAGATATTTGAATTGCCGCCAGAATTCAGCGACAAATTTTTTGCCATCATCAATGATTTAGAAACCGAATACTATCTTCCCCCGCTGGAAAACGAATATGGCTTGGAAAAAAGATTTGAGGAGTGTCTGCAACGAGCCAATCGCCGGATCAGCAAGGCGTTTCAAGAGACAAATTTTGAAATTAACTTGGAAAATATCAACGCGGTTGTGGGTTTAGTCGTCAAAGATCGTATTTATTTGAGTCAAACCGGACGAATCAACGCCTTTCTCTTCCACCGCAAACAAAAACATGAGAGCTTAATTATTGATATCCTGGACCAAGCCGATGAAAAGAAAACCAAAATTAATCCGGAAAAGCTGTTCTCCAACATCATCAGCGGCGCCATCACCAAAAAAGACGACCTGTTCTTTTCCAATGATGCTATTTTTGAACATCTGTCACAAAACGAGCTGATGGAAATAATCGGTGAAAACACATCGCCGATCCCCGCTCAACAAATCAAACAGATCCTGGAAGACCAAGGGACGAATGATAATTTTTATTCCCTGATTTTCCAGGCAGACCGCGAAGCGGAACTAAACAATATTGCCACCCCCCTACCCCAGCGAAGGATGAATGCCGCGACTGGCGCCGATCGTCATGCTCCGGACAAATCCCTCCGCCAATTAATGAGTACTCAGGCGTCAACCGCGCAATACCTCAACCCATCATCCATGCCAAACTGGAAAAAAATCTTGATCTTTATCTGGCAAAACATCAAAAAAGGCGCTACCATTTTCTTCAAATACTTATATCTGGGAATTAAGGCTGTCATCGGCGGACTAATCGGGTTACTGACAAAATTATTCAACAAAAACAAAGCTCGAGGAGACTTTGACTGCCGATTGCCTGAATCACGTCATCCCGACCGAACAACAGAATTTGGCAGTCATCCGAGCGATTCCCTCGGCCGACGATTGAGCAATTTTATCAACCGACAAATGGCCAAATTTGTCCGTCTTAAAAAATTTCAACAGGTTCTACTGATCGCCGCTTTTGTTCTGATTTTCCTCTTTAGCCAAAGTGTTGTCTGGCAAGGCCAAGCGAGCGACTCCATAAACGGCAGCGGCAATGTCGCCGACCTCGTCAAACAAACCGAGGAAAAAATAAACCGAGCCGAAGCGCTCAATATCTTCAATGATGAAGAAGGCGCCAAAGCATATCTGGATCAGGCCGATGAACTGCTCGCCCAAATTCCCGACAAAAAGAAATACGAAGAAGAAAGAGGCCAGCTTAGTAAAAAAATAGAAACCCTGCGACAAAAACTCCAAAAGCTTGTTTATCTGGAAAACCCGAAAACCGTGGCTAATCTTGCCAACCAGAATTCCGACGCCAATATCGGCGGCCTCGCCAAAGCCGGCGCGTCTCTCTTTGCCTTTGACAATCAAAACAAAAATATCTACCGCATAGACTTGGCCAATCAGCAAGTCGCGGCAGCCAATTTTGATCTTGGAGCGATAAAAAAAATCCGCTCACTTAGCGATAAAGAAGTGATTTTGTTAAATGACGCCGGCGATTTCTACAAATATGCCGCCAGTGGCAGCACTACTGACAAAATCTTGTCTGACGCGTCAATCCGCGACTTTGATGCTTATGGCGGAAAAATCTACAGCCTAAAAAACGGACAAATTCTAAAACATTTGCCGGTCGGAAGCGGATTCAATTCCGGCAGCAATTGGATAAAAGACGGCAGCGACCTGTCATCTGCCATGACACTGGCTATTGACGGCGGAATATTCACCGCCAAAAATGATAACTCTATCACTTATTTTGAAAATGGCCGCGCCGCTAACTCATTCACGCCAGAGATAAAACCAGCCTTTATTCCCGACCAAATCACCACTTCGGCGGAATCAAATTATCTTTACCTTTTGGACAAAGCCGGAAATAAAATCGTCGTAATAGAGAAAAACGGCAAGCTCAAAATCCAATATACATCCAAGGAATTTTCTGATACCAAAGCAATGGCTGTTGATGAAGCTGACAAAAAAATTTACCTCCTCTGCGGCAGCAAGATCTACCGAATAAATATGGATTTCTAAAATCACAAATCAATAAATCTTCAATTCATCTTAATTTGGATGAGGCGAAAGGCAAAAGAAGACGAATTTTTTGCTTAATATTTAAAAAACTTCCGTAAATAATACCAAAAAAATTCCTCCCTAATATTAGGGAGGAATTTTTCCATTTACTGATTACTGGTTACTATTTCAAAGTAACAGTCGCGCCAGCCTCTTCCAATTTCTTCTTGATTTCAGCGGCTTGCTCTTTCTTAACGCCTTCCTTGACGACCTTCGGAGCGCCATCAACCAAATCTTTGGCTTCTTTAAGACCGAGCTCGGTCACTTCGCGAACCGCTTTGATGACCGCGATCTTGTTGGCGCCGGAAGCGGTAATCTCAATATCAAAACTGTCTTTTTCTTCAACCGCTTCAGCCGCGGCCGGAGCAGCGGCTACCGCGGCCACCGGAGCAGCAGCGGAGACACCGAACTTCTCTTCCAATACCTTGACCAATTCGGCCAAATCAATCACACTCAACTTCTCAATTTGTTCCACTAAAGCTTTGAACTTTTCCGGAACAACGACTTCTTTTTTTTCTTCAGACATAATTTTATTTTATTATTTTTTATTTAATCAGCGTATGATCGCTTTTGGGGATTAAGATTTCTTATCCCTGATGGCCGACAAAGTGTAGACCAAACCGCGGATATTGCCTTGCAATACATTGACCAACCCAGACATCGGCGCGGCAATACTGCCGACAATCTTGGCCAATAACTCCTCTTTGGAAGGCAGCTTGGACAGGGCCTTGACCTTTTCGGCGTCAATCAGATTATTCTCCAGAATTCCGCCGAGAATTTTCATATTCTCATGCGTTTTGATGAACTCACTGACCAGCTTGGCCGGCGTCACTTCATCATTAAAACCGAAAATCGTTGCCACCTCACCAGATAGATCCTGATCTTCCGCGCCGGAAAATCCTTTTTCCGCCAAAGCCTTTTTGAGCAAAGTCTTCTTGGCAACAGCGTACTTGGCGCCACTTTCTTTGCATTTTTGGCGCAAAGAATCTATTTCTTTGACCGGAATTCGGGAAAAATTGACAAACACCGAGGATTTGCTTTCCCCTAGTCCTTGGCCGAATTTTTCCAGAATATCCTTTTTCTGTTTTCTTGTTTTTGGCATATTTTTTAATCTATGGTTATTTTGATTATTTTGTCAAACAAAAAAATCTGCGGTTTCCGCAGAAAAAATGGCCTAAATTAAGGCTTTTTCCTCGGCAGGTCTTATTTTTTGCCTGCTGTCTGCGGAATATGGATTTACTATATATTAATTATAGCAAATCTACAGAAAATGTCAAGGTAAGAGGTGGGGCTCGTAACTCGCGACTCGTAACTCGGAAAAAATCACATAACGCACAACACGAAACATGGGGAAAAAACAGTAATCAGTAATCGGATTAGGGATTAGGGATTAGGAGTTAGAAATCCCCACTAATCCCTAAACCCTAATCGCTAAACGCTGTTTACTAACCGCTGTCAAAATAAATAGCGGCAGCGGGAAACTTTTCCCCACTGCCGCAGTATTCGCGCGACGCTACCTACGAAGCGCTGGCGGAGAGAACATCTCCCCCACCGACCGCCTCAATAGTCAGCGAGTATTTGACGACTCCGCCGCCAAGCACCAGCTCATAGTTGCCACCGACTAGCGCGACTGGCGCGTCGTTGAGCGTCAGGTCTATCTGATCGGTGTTGCCGGAAGCGACCCGCGTAGCCGCTGTCACAGTGTTCTTTATTTTGAACACCGGATAGGCCAGGTACATGTCGCTGGCCTCCAGACTGAAATCGGCAACGGCGTTTCCGGCCGAGTCAATGCAGCTCGTGCCCTTGAACTCCACCACTTCAGAGAAATCATCGGGAAGCAAGCCGGCGATCAGCGGTTCAATCTCCATCGCGAAGTGCGCCGGATTGCTAGTCGGCCACATGAAGGCCAAGCCGACGCCGATCACCTGTTCGTTCGCGCCGAGGCCGCCGATGATAAAGGTTGACAATTCAGCGCCGTTGGCGTTGAAGTCAGCCTGGATCAAGCCGCTTCCGTCCGTGTAAGTGAGACGGAATTCCGGCCGGCCGTTGACGTACAAATGAACCTTGTTGGAAGTGACACTGCCACCAGAGTTGGTGACAACACACCAATACAGCCCTTCGTAAACCTCATCCGCAACGAACGAGAAATCGGCCGCGATGGCGCCGTTGATTGCTCCGCTGTCATTGTACCACTTGTAACTCAACCCCGATCCGGTCGCCGTGACCGAGAAAGTCGCCGTCTCACCAGAATCGCCAGACCAGTCAACTGGCTGTTTGGTGATAACCGGCGCATTCGGCAGGTCTTGGACAAACACTGCCTTGACTGTCTTGTTGGCCGTCATCACAACCGTCGCCGGATTCGTTGATCCGGTCAAGCCATTTTCCCAATGATCAAACCGCCAACCAGTCGCCGGTGTGGCCGTCAAGGACACGCCGGCGCCTTGGATATAATCGGCTTGATCGGGATTTTTTGCCACCGATCCACTACCACCGACCGTCACGGTCAGGGTGTAATGTGGCAACTCCGTGAATACCGCCCGAACGATCTTATTACCATTCATGGTTATATTCGTGGGATTAGCCGAGCCAGTGACGTCTCCTTCCCAACGAATGAACTGCCAACCCGTGTCTGGTACGGCAGTCAATTTGACCACCGAACCGGACGGCCAAGTCGGTCCGACTGGATCGGCCTTTACGATACCGCCACCGGTAGTCACGGCCTTCGCGGTCGTATCACCGAGAATTGGAATCCCCAGCGCCTCATTGATGCCCAGCTGGACATCCAAAGCGTTGACCGACCCGGAGAGATCGGCATCGGTGACAGGGAAAATCCCCGCCGCCGCCGACCATCCTGCCAACAGACACACACTCAAAACCAGCACATTCTTCATGGCTTCCTCCTCCGGGTCTTTGACCCGATGTTTTTTGCAGAATCAAAGCTTTTTTGTGATCCTGCGCCTCTCGCAGGACCACAAAAGCCCTGCCCTCTTTACTTATGTACATAAACCGAACTATTCGGTTTAACATGTTATATTACAATTTTAAAAATAATTTGTCAATAGCTGATCTTTTCAAATAAAATAAAGCCTTATCCGACGATAAGGCCAACTTCCTTCATTTTCACGTTTTAATATTGTCTTTTTTTGTGGTACTCATAGAGCTTGTCCTGGCAGTAATAAATAACCCCAAAGACACTCCCTAAGAAACCGCAAAAAACCGCGGCGCCAGCGATAGGACTTACAAGCGCGATTGTGAGCCGCGACCAAGGCGTAAGCAATGTCCCCAGCCAATAGGATACCACACTCAATCCCAACCAGACGGTAATCAGCCAAAAAACGATCCAACGATTAAACTTTATCAGCGATCTTTCTTGTCTCTTGCGACTTTCCCTTGGCCTATCCAATACGGTAAGCGCGACGACAACCAACATGACCGGAATGGCCGCCAACGCCGCTTTCGCCAAATTGCCGGCGCTCGTCCAATCCTTCACGCCGAGCAACCCACAGGACATAAAAAGGGTGATTGCAAAGCACATCAGATAGGCCAATAGCCAACCCTTCCAAGACATCCTCCCCATCAAAAAGCCAAGAAATCGGTGTTTCCATGTTTTCACTTCACTGCCCTCCTTCAAAAGTTGTAACGGCCAACTGCCGTTGTTGACGCAAACCAAAGAACTAATATCTTATATACTACCGAATTGTAAAAATGTCAATCAGATCTCCCCTTCCTTGAAAACAATCGCCCCGTACCTAAAAAACTCCATCTCCTTGTCATTGCAAAATTCATAATCAACCCCCGCTTTGTGACATAAGCTCCGAAAAAATTCTTCCCGCTCCGATAAGTCCTCCCAAACCTGCGGCAAAAAAGTCGCGCTATCATTCCCCCGTTTGATTACCACGCCATCGCCTTCCTTGAGCTCCGCTATGGTCGTCTTTTCTGGTTCGGTCAAAATGGAAATTTCAATTTCCAGCTTGTCCAATTCGCTTTCATCTACCGGCAAAAACCGCGGATCGCGGGCGGCCGACAGAACATTATCTCTTACCGCCAAAATCAATGACTCCACCGGCTCAATCAACCCGATACAGCCGCGCAACTCTCCTTTCCGCCAGAGTGTGACAAAACAACCTCTTTTTTCCCAGAGTTTTTGATTGACTGTTTGGGGCTCAAACCTCTCGCCACTGACCAAAAATTTTTCCAAGGCGGCGCGAGCGATTTTGAGTAAGAATTCTTTTTCGCCCCGAGTATAATAATCCTGCTCCATATATTTTTAATCCAAATATTCGCTGATGTTCCGCTGATGTTCTTCATAAGTCTTGGCAAAATAAGTCTTCCCGTCTTTGCCATGAAGAAAATAATAATAAGGATTGCTTTCCGGATAAACTGCCGCCTTTATTGCCGCTAGTCCCGGATTGGCAATCGGCCCGGGCGGCAAACCGCGGTATTTATAAGTGTTGTATGGCGAGTCAATTTCTAAGTCCGCCAGACTGGGGCGTAAATCCTTCTTACCGGTGATATAATTTACCGTCGCGTCCGATTGTAAGCCGATATTGTCCGCTAATCTTTTGAGAAAAACATCCGCCACTTTCGGCATATCCTCCACCGGCGACTCTTTTTGGATAACTGAAGCCAAAGTAACGATTTCCGCCACTGTCTTGCCTTGCGTCGCGATATCCTGTCTAATTTTTTCGTCAACCCGCCGATCAAAATTATCCAGCATTTTTTTGATTATATCTTCGGCGCCGGCATCAACAAAAATCCGATAAGTATCGGGGAACAAAAATCCTTCCACATCATCTGTCTCAACGTCGGCCAAAAAATCATACTTATTCTGCCAATTTTCAATTTTTATCGCCGTCAAAAATTCTTCCTTGCCAACCAGCCCGCGCTCGGCCAGATAATCGGCAATCTGATCGCTCCGCCAGCCCTCAATGATTGTGATTTCCGCTTCATTACTGATCGCCTCGCCGCTGATAAGAGCCTTAGTAAGATTTCTGACATTCATTGTTTTGTCCAGCTGATAACTTCCGGCCTGGAATTTCCCTTCCGCCTTCTTCAGCCAAACATAAGTTTCAAAGACAAACTTGTTTTTGATGAGGCCGGCTTCTTTGAGATGAGTAGAAATCAAATTGACACCCTCGCCGGATTTGATAATGAAATAAACCGGCTGGCTCTGTTTTTCGGCCGGCGAAGAAACCGCCGAAACAAAAAATACCACGCCGGCAACCGCGATAATCGCAACCGAATAAACTGCCAATTTTATTTTGCGCATATTTTTTTCAACTGTTTAAATCATAACAAATAACCGCCGCAAAAACAATCGCCCCCACCAAAAGCAAAAGTAGCGCTAAGACAAAAATTTATGTTATAATTCAAAGATAAAAAAGATTTTTAGTATTTTTGGCATGGCTAAAACAATGGTCAAATTAATCAAAAAAATCCTTCTTATCACCACCGTGTCGCTTATTATTGTCAAAGTGGCGCTCGGCCTGGTGATTTTTTTCTATCCGCCTCTGCCGGAAGACGATAATTTATCCATCAGTCCGGCGACTCTCATTGACCTCACCAATGAGTACCGCGCCAATCTTGGCCTCAATGCCCTGTCGGCCAACGCCCGATTGACGCAAGCCGCCTACAACAAGGCCGAGGATCTCTTGACGCGCCAATATTTTGATCATACTTCCCCCGACGGCCAGAAATTCTCCCAATGGATAAAGGATGTCAATTATCAATATTTCTATGTTGGCGAGAATTTGGCGATTGATTTTGATAATGAAGAAGATTTGTTCCAGGCTTGGCTGAACAGCCCCACCCACAAAGACAATATCGTTAAGCCGCAATACCAGGAAATCGGCATTGCCGCTTTGCGTGGCAATTATAAAAACCACTCAACTATCGTGGTGGTCCAATTGTTCGGCACTCGTGTTTTGGGCGACAAGGAAAGCTCCTCCGACAATTACCAATCCGTGGGCGACCTGACAGCTAATTATTTTTACCGCCGTAGTTGGTGGCAAAAATTCGTCTCATTAAACAGGTTGGACGATATCAACCGCTGGGTCGGCTATGCCTTGGTTATTAGTTTAGGACTGTATCTTGTCACCTATCGGCCTCAAAAAAATATCAACCAAGTCAATATCAAGCATCCGATTATCAACCGATACCAGGCAAAAATATTCAGGGAATGACGGGAAATATATTTAAGGAAATATTTTATCGCCAGATAGCCGGAAATAGCTGCCGATAATCCGCCGATCAGCAATATAACCACATTGATATTAGTCCAGCTCTCCACGTCAAACAGGCTTTTCATGCCGGCGCCGAAAACCACCGGAATAGACATCAAAAAAGAAAATCTAGTCGCCTCTTCTCTTTTTAGTTTTTGTCCCAATCCTGCTATAATGGTAATACCCGACCGCGACGTGCCGGGGATGAATGACAGTACCTGGGCGCAGCCGACAATAAACGCGTCTTTGAAATTCATCGTCTGCAAAGTTTTGGTCTTGGCGGCGTATTTTTCCAAAATCCAAAACAACACTGCCACCAAAATCATCATTATTCCCACCCAATAGCTCGCCCGAAAGAAACCGGTGATCAGATCTTCAAATAAAAAACCGAATACTACGGCCGGAATAATTCCCACGATCACCAGCCAGGACAACCGCTGATTGAAATTGTTTATCAGATTCCAATTGGTCAGACTGGACAAAAAGCCGCGAATGATTTTTTCCACATCCTTGAAAAAAAATACCAGTAGCGCGACGAATGTTCCCAAGTGAAGCACGACGTCAAACAGCAAATCATCGGGCAGATTGAATTTGAAAAGATCATGAAAAATCACCAAATGGCCGGAGCTGGAAACGGGAATGAATTCCGTCAAACCTTGGATAAGGCCGGCCACTACCGCTAATAAATATTCCATAATTTATGTATGAATTAATTTTGATCCCCATTATTGTCGGCATTATCGCCCAGGCAATCAAGCTTATTATTGATGGTATACCAAATAACTTCAATTGGCAACATTTAGTAAGCGATTACGGCGGCATGCCCTCGGCTCACACCGCCTTTGTCGCCTCGCTGGCGACTGTTGTCGGATTGAGGGAGGGATTTGACTCAGCGGTTTTCGCTGTTGCCTTGGTTCTGATGATAATCGTCATCCGCGACGCTGTCGGTTTTCGCCGGGAGATCGGCAACAACGCCGTCTTTACCAACCTCATCGCCCAAGTCGTCTTCAAAAATCTGCCGCCGCTCTCCAAACAAAAAATTGAATTTCTCAATGAAGAAATGGGGCACTCTGTCTCCGAAGTTATCGCCGGCTTTATCATCGGCTCGGCATTATCAATAATGCTCTATTTATTGTTTCTGTTGATAATATAAAATTATTCTTTAAAAATTAACACCGTCGCGAGCCACTCTGGCCAGCGACGGTGTATTCTTTCGCGCGCTTACTGAACGGGAAGCTCCATTTCTTGTTCCTTGGCCCACTCTTCCAGGGTCGGACCCTCACAATACCCAAGATGGGCGAAGAACGGCATACCGTCCTCCGTATCCGGTCCTTGTTGAGCCGTCAATGGAGACCTAATGTCACCGTTTTGGCGAAGGTATGGTTGCACCACTTTTTCTGCCCATACCCGAGGTGAGTCAACCAATCCCGCAAACAGATTAACATCCAAGACAAATACAGTCCACTTCATCTTCTCGTCCTCCTTGGCTACAGGCTACGACACTATACCACCAGTCCGGCCGACGCCTCCCGCCTAATAACGCTAAGCGCTGAGGAATCAATATAATCAATTAAAAACTCTACCAGCTCTTCTACAGAAATATCGGCCAATCTTGAAAGCTGCCGGATCTCTAAAGCTAGAGATCCTTGGCTTGTCGGAAGCACGTGCCTATTGACTACGTCACCCCACATAGCTTTAAACGCCGCTTCCATGATTTCTCTCTTTCTTTCTTCCGTCATAAATCATCCTCCTTCTGACTTCTGAAACCAATTTCCGGTTTATATTTTCCCTACTTCATATCAAGCTATCATATTCTATCAAAAAAGTCAATCCTATCCCTATTTCTGGCACTTCTCACAAAAATGGGTACCCCGGCCGCCCATTTTTATTTTTTTTACTATGCCGTGACACTTCTGGCGGCGGCATTTTTTACCAGCTCGCCCATACACCTTTAAATGCGGGACAAATCCCCCTGGCGTCCCATCGCTGTCCAGATAATCGCTAAATGATGTCCCCTTCTTGCTGATGGACAAACGAAGAATCTTTCTAATATTTTGCGCGAGCGATTTGATTTCCGCCGGCGTGATTTGCCCGACCGGCCGCGTCGGCAAAACGCCAGTGGCAAAACAAGACTCGTCAGCGTAGATATTGCCGATGCCGGCGATAAGTGATTGATCCATTAGAATCTGTTTGACCGGCCGGCGCGGATAACGCCGAAAAATTTCCGCCAATTTTTTGGCGTCAAATCCTTTTTCCAACGGTTCCAAACCGTGCGACGCCAAGACTTTTTTCGCTTCTTCGGCCGAAAGCAATTTCATCCAGCCGAATTTTCTCAAATCATTAAAAAATAAAACTGACCCGTCAGAAAAATCCAGCTGAACGCGGGTAAATTTGTTCGGCAAGTGGTCTGCTCCGCCTGCCTGCGGATGCCCGCCGATTATTTCTCCCCCTGCCCGAGGGGGAGAAGCCAATTTAGAAGCGGAGCGACCAAAATTGGCAGAGGGGGTGGGAGCAAACCGATATATCAATTGCCCGGTCATCTTCAAGTGAATCAGCAAAAAATCCCCGCCGGCCAGTTCAAAATAAAGAATTTTCGCCCGCCGGCCGATACTTTTTATTTTCTGATTTTTTATTTTACGGCAAAAACTTTGCGTGGTAAGAGGACGGATTATGCCGGCCCAAAAAATCCTCGCCGATTTTATTTTTCTGCCTGTTGATTTTACTGACAGTTGCCGCCGCAAAGTTTCCACCTCGGGAAGTTCTGGCATATTTTTTAAAATTCCCCAAATTATTCTTGTCTTTGTCCCACATCCGAGGGTTGTATTTGATGTAATATCTGATTTTGTCCAAAGAATCAGCATTGATTTTGAGGACATGATCGTAGAAACGCGGTTGCCAGGAGAAATATTTGTAGCCGGATTGGTGGATTTCTCTGGTACAAGCGGATTTGAACGATCGAACAATCTCCGACAATGACCCTGATTTTGGAGATATTTGTGACATTTGCCAATTTACATCTTTTTTACCGGCATCTGTAGAGACGTTGCGCCGCAACGTCTCTACGTCTGTCCCGATATTCTTCGTTTCACCCGTATTATTTCCAGTAATCTCAATGATTCCATGTAAATGATTGGGCATGATGATAAATTCACCCAAGCGAACATTCCTTCTGATCTTTTCTGTTTTAAACCATTCTTTACAGACGATAACACCGATGGGTGATAACCCCATGATGCCATTCTTTACTTTGCCCAAATGGCATTTTCTATTCTGAACGCAAATGGTGACAAAATACAGACCACTGTTGGTATAATCATACCTGTGCCAACGGGAAGAATTGATTAGGTACTGATTGCGATAATAATTCTGGTTCATTATTTCAAAAACCATCTTATTAAAAATCATCACGCTTTTTTCTGCTGCACTAAAAAATTTGGATAAAGCGGAAGGCAAAATTAACAAGAAAATTACTTCCCATGGCAATGTTTAAACTTCTTCCCGCTCCCGCACGGGCACAAATCATTCCGGCCGACTTTCTGGCCATTATAATGCGAGGCGTCCTTGATGATTTTA
This sequence comes from uncultured Gammaproteobacteria bacterium, assembly GCA_964536975.1. Lineage (GTDB taxonomy): Bacteria > Patescibacteriota > Patescibacteriia > 2-01-FULL-39-33 > 2-01-FULL-39-33 > JAKQDP01. The sequence continues at coordinate 20,627 of CAZHYS010000006.1, read as the reverse complement.
TCTTCGTTTCTTTCTTTCAGTCCTTCATCGGCCCCCATCGGCGACTTCCGGCTTGACTCTTTACTCGGCGCGGAAAACCGCAAACTGTTCTTTGGCTGCTGTTCCGGCGCTATCGCCGCCGGATTGATTAACCCGATTTTATAAATACTATAAGTGACCTGCCGATCTATTTCCGCCAACATCTCTTTGAACATCCTGATGGCCTCTCGCTTGTATTCAACCAGCGGATCACGCTGTCCATAACCGCGCAGTCCTATTCCCGTGCGCAAATACTGCATCGTCTCCAAATGTTCAATCCAGACATTGTCAATCACTCTTAGCGATATCGCCTTCTCTACTTGCCGCATCGGCGCCAAACCGCCCTCGCCTTTATCCAGCGCGTTTATTTTTTCTTCCAATTGATTGTAAGCCAATACTGCTTGCTTTTTGAGCCAGCCGATTATTCTTCCCCGAGCCATATTATCTTCCTGGTTGTCTCCGGCCTCGGCCTCCATATCCTCCAACTTTATCCGCGCCGACGCCGGCAACGGAAAAATCGTTCCGATCGCCTCATACACTTCTTCCAGATTCCAACTTTTTTCATCCGGGTCCTGGGTGTGAAATGCAACCACCTTTTCTATCTCTTTGCCTACCGCCGCTGTAACATTTTCTTTCAAATTCTTGTCGTCCAAAATTTCCCGCCGCTTGCGATAAATCGTCTCCCGCTGTTTGTTCATCACGTCATCATACTCTACCAAATGTTTGCGGACATCAAAATTATTTCCTTCCACTTTCTTTTGCGCCTGCTCTATGGATTTGGAAATCATCTTGTTTTCAATCGGCATATCTTCCGGCACGCCCAATCTTTCCATTATCCCCTTCATCCGATCCGAACCGAAAATCCGCATCAAATCATCATCCATGGAAATGAAAAATTGCGACACGCCCGGGTCGCCCTGCCGGCCGCTGCGGCCGCGCAGCTGATTGTCTATCCGGCGCGACTCATGGCGCTCGGTGCCAAAAACGCATAAGCCCCCGGCCGCCACCACTTTCTCGTGTTCTTCCGCGTCAAACGGATGACCGCCCAAAATAATATCCACGCCGCGACCAGCCATATTAGTCGCCACCGTCACCGCTCCCAACCTTCCGGCCTGGGCGATAATGTGCGCTTCTTTTTCGTGATGTTTGGCGTTGAGAATCTGACAATCAATCCCCTCTCGGGCGAGCAAGTCCGCCAAAATTTCATTTTTTTCAATAGAAATCGTACCGACTAAAATCGGCTGGCCTTTCTCATGTCGCGCTTTTATTTCATTGACCAGCGCTTGATATTTGCCTCGTTCATTTTTGTACACCCGGTCATTCAAATCCTGTCTGGCAATGGGCTTATTCGTCGGCACCACTACCACTTCCAATTTATAAATCTTAGAAAATTCCTCCGCCTCCGTCACCGCGGTGCCGGTCATGCCGGCCAATTTCTGATACAATCGGAAATAATTCTGAAAAGAAATCGTCGCCAATGTCCGGCTCTCTCGCTGGACTTTGACGCCTTCTTTGGCCTCAATCGCCTGATGCAGGCCCTCGCTGTAACGTCGGCCAAACATCATCCGGCCGGTAAATTCATCAATAATAATAATTTCTCCGTCCTTGACCACGTAATCCCGATCACGCTTGAACAGCGCCAACGCCTTTAAGGCCTGTTCAATGTGATGGACTTCGCCGATTCCTCTGTCGGTGTAAATATTGCCGACGCCGAGCGCCTTTTCCACTTTGGCGACACCCTCTTCTGTCAAAGTCGCGGCGCGCATCTTCTCATCAATGTTATAATCCTCACCTTCCTGAAGCCGGCGGACGATTTGAGAAAATTGGTAATACTTGTCGGTTGACTCCGTGTCCGGCGCGGAAATAATAAGCGGTGTCCTCGCCTCATCAATCAAAATAGAATCCACCTCGTCCACAATCGCGAACGACAAATCCCGCTGGACCATTTCTGTCAGTGACTGGACCATGTTGTCGCGCAGATAATCAAAACCGAATTCATTGTTGGTGCCATACAAAATATCGCATTGGTAAGCTTCTCGGCGCGTGCACGGCTCCAAATACTGGACATCCAACTCTTCGTCGCCATTGCCGGCCGCGGCTTTTAAACCGTTAAAACGATAAGAAATGTTTTGTTGCTGGATACAGCCGACACTCATCCCCAAAAAATCAAAGATCCGACCCATCCAATCGGCATGAATCCGAGCCAAATAATCATTGACTGTCACCAGATGCGCGCCTTGGCCGGCCAAAGCATTGAGATAAAGGGGACAAGTAGCTACCAAAGTTTTTCCCTCTCCTGTTTTCATTTCCGCTATTTGCCCGCGATGCAAAACAATGCCGCCGATGAGTTGGACGTCAAAATGCCGCTGGCCGATAACTCGCTTAGCCGCTTCCCGCACCGTGGCAAAAGCTTCCGGCAGGATATCGTCCAACGTCTTTCCGGCCGCCAATTCCTCTTTGAGTTTCTTTGTCTGCGCCTTAAGCTCCTCATCAGATAGCGTAGAAATTTTCGGCTCAAAAGAATTTATCAATTCCACCATCGGAGCAAATTCTTTTATTGTTTTTTGATCGCTACTACCAAAAAACCTGTTTAAAATAGACATAAATTGACTAAATTTTTCTGTTAATTTCCAAATTATTTTACCAAAAAATCAATTATTTGGCAATCTAAAAGCCGGCCACCGAAATAAATCGGCGCCGGCTAATAAAAAAATATTCCCGATTGTCGCCGCTATCTTCGCTTTTCCTTGTATTTTTTCAACTCATTTTTCAATTTGTCCCGCACCTGATTCATTGATTTTTCTATATTATCAGTCTCCGCCTCCGCCCGTAAAACCTTCCCCGGCACCTCCAAATTCACCTCCGCCCGGAAAATATCACCTTTTTGGTGATGAAAAGTGGTAATGCCAAGCTCCACATCAGCTTTGATGATGCAATCGCAATATTTCTTCAGTCCTTCTATCTTCTCCTTAATTATTTGATGAGCTTCCGGAGCAAGCTTGGCCTTGGTGGCCTTGATGTTGATTTCCATGATATTTAATTAAATAATTAATAATCAAAACCCCACATATTCCACCTCTTCTTCCAATTGAAGCCCGAAATGATCGCTTACCCTCTGCTTAATGATACTGATTAGCGACACAATTTCTTCCGCCGTGGCATTTCCTTTATTAATAATTATGCCGGCGTGTTTATCAGAAACCACCGCGCCGCCGACTTTTCGCCCTTTTAGCTCGCACCAATCAATCAGCCAAGCCGCGGGAATTATCCGCTTGGCGATGAACTCTTCCGGACAATCAGGAAACTTCCGCCTGAATTCTTCTGCCGCCGCTTCCGTCAAAACGATATTCTTAAAAATACTGCCGGCGCATTTTTCTCCGGCAAACTTATTCTTTCTTTCTTTCAAAATTTCATTCATTCTCGCTCGGATTGTTTCCTTGTCTGCCGGCCTTAGCCGCAAAACTGCTGAAATAATTATGCCGTTATCTTTCTTCCCCTTGAAAATACTGGCGCGATAGCCAAAACCGCAAGCGGAATTTTTTATCACGCTTTTTTTGCCGCGCCGCAAAACCGTGATCGTTTCCACGCTTTGCGCCATCTCGCCGCCGTAAGCGCCGGCGTTATTGCCGATCGCTCCGCCGACCGTGCCAGGAATCCCCGCCGCCCACTCCAAACCGGACAAACCGGCTGACATCGCTTCACCGACCGCCTTGCTCAATAGGGCGCCCGCTTCCACGTCCAATTTATTTCCTATTTTTTTTATCCTGCCAAAAACCGGCTTTATCACCACACCGTCAAACCCCCGATCATTGATCAAAACATTGCTGCCGCCGCCCAAAATAAAAAAAACCACCTCCTTTTTCTCCAGCAGTCCGATAATTTCAGCCAGTTGTTTGGGGCTTTCCGCCAAACAAAAATATTTTGCCGGTCCGCCCACCTGAAAAGTGGTATATTGGGCCAACGGTTCATTCAGCTTGAGCCGTCCGCCGGCAAATTTGTTTAATTTTTCTTCAAAATCCATAAGTGTCGCTAATTTTCAAGATAGCAACGTTATGACAACCGTCATTATTATTGGCGCAAAAACTACTTTTTGGTTTTATCAATTAGATTGACCTTCGGCTTTTTCCGACTGGCGACATAACCCTTATTCTTCTCCAACAATTCTTTTTGCTTGGCAAAGCCGCCGCCCAATATCTTGTTCTCCCGATGCCGATCCCGTCGGCTGCCGCCGCCATATTTATCCTCCAAATCCTCTTCCCAGTCAATCTGACTGTCCAAATCGTCTTCGATTCCGGCGTCTGATTCTTCCAAATCAGCCGCCTCATCGTCGGCGAACTGCGTCATAGTTTTTGATCTGATTATTTGTTAATTAGATTTTTGGCTAATTCATAGATATTGCCCGCTCCGATTACCAATATTATATCAAAATCCCTTATATTTTGCTGTACCAATTCCTCTGTTTGCCGCAAATCGCCGCTATAAACGCAGTTCCCGCCGCTCGCCGCGACTGCCGCGGCCATTTTTTCGGAAGAAACATCAAAATCTTCCGGATTCTCGCGGCCGGCGACAAAAAATATATCAGTGACCAGCGACTTATCAGCCGCCGACAGAGCGGCGACGAATTCTTTGAAAAAAACTTTTGTCCGATTGAATTGATGCGGCTGGAAAACCGTCAGAATTTTTCGATCAGGATAAAAATCCCGCGCCGCCAAAATGGTCTGTTTTAACGCGTCCGGCGTGTGGGCATAGTCGGTAACAATTTTTACGCCGCCGGATGTTTCGCCGACTTGCTCAAATCGGCGCCAAGCGCCGCGAAAACTCTCTAACGCCGACTCAATCTCGGTAAAACTAATGCCGACTGTCCGACAAGCCGCAACCGCCGCTAACGCGTTATAAATATTGTATTTGGCCGGTATTGTCAAAGCTATCTCTCCGAGTTTTTCTTTGGCGGCAAAAACATCAAATATTTGCCGGCCATTTTCCATTCGGATATTTTGGGCCGAATAATCCGCCTTGTTTTCAATGCCAAAGGTGATTACTTTCGCGACGATACCGGCGGCAACATCCAAAGAATTCTGATCATCGGCATTGATGATTGCCACTCCGCCAGCGGGAATCTTTTGCAAATACGCGCCAAAAGCCGCCTTAATGTCTTCCAAATCCAAGTAGTAATCCAAGTGATCGGACGTGACATAAGTGACGACCGCGATTTTCGGCTGATAGTTGTCAAAAGCCCGGCGGTACTCATCGCTTTCAAAAATGAAATATTCTCCACCCCCGACCCGCGAATTTCCGCCCAAATAATCAACCTTGCTGCCGACGACAATGGTCGGATCGAGCCCGCCCTCAAGAAAAATTTTTCCCAGCATTGCCGTGGTTGTTGTCTTGCCGTTGGTACCGGACACGCCAATGCCGTATTTGCCATTAAGCAATTGTCCGAGCGCTTGCGGATAAGTGATTTGTTCTATCCCCAATTCTTCGGCGCGACGCCGTTCCGGGTTTTCCGCCGGCACCGCCACTGAATAAATCAACAAATCCGTATCTTCGGCGATATTTTCCGCTCGCTGGGGGACAAAAACCTCTACTCCTTCTTGCCGCAGTTGATCAATTATCTCGTTTTCGCCGTTATCGCTGCCAGACACCGACTTTCCTTGCTCCCGCAGAATTCGCGCCACCGCCGAAATGCCGATGCCGCCGATACCCGAACAAAAAATTTTTTTTGCCTTATCAATTTCCATTGTTGATTATTTTTTGCTTATTTCTAAAAGTAGCCGCGCCACTTCATCGGCGCCATCCGGCTTCATCATTTTTGAAATATTCCTTTCCAAATTTTGCCGCTTCCCTTGATCAAATAAAACTTCTCTCGCTATCTCCACAAATAAATCCTTGGTCAGGGACTTCTGCGATAAATTCACCACGGCATTATTTCTTTGAAAATATTGGGCGTTATATTCCTGATGAGTGTCTGCCATTGGAATCAAGATCGTCGGTTTGGCCAAAATAATCAATTCTGACAAAGTAGACATTCCCGCCCGGCTGACCACCGCGTCGGCCGCGCAAAACGCTTCTGTCATTTCATTGGTCAAAAATTCAAATTGATGATAATTTTCATCTCTAAACTCCGTTTTTTTGCCGCGGCCGGTAACATGGATTACCTGGCAGAATTTGATTAGATCCGACAGTGATTTTTCCATCAGCATATTTATTGCCGCCGCGCCGGTACCGCCGCCGACTACTAAAAGCACTGGCATATTGTCTTTGAGTTTAAATAATGCCCGACCTCTATCCGGATTGCAAGAGTAAAATTCTTCCCGCACCGGGTTACCCGTCAAAACCGTCTTGGCCGGAAAAAAATCCTTGAGCGACACATCAAAAGAGACGCTGATTTTCTTGGCGGTATTAGCCATCAATTTGTTGGCCAAGCCAGCGATAATGTCTTGCTGATGGATAAGCACCGGCACTCTAAGCAGCCAAGCCGCCCAAGCCACCGGCACACCGACAAAACTGCCGGCGATCATTATCGCTTGCGGTCTGAATTTCAAAATAATGAAAAAACTCTGAAAAAACGCCATCACCACTAGAAGAGGATCAAAAAAATTCCGCCAAGAAAAATAACGGCGCAATTTGCCGGAATATATTTCCCGAAAATCAATGTCATAGCTTTCCACGCCATTCTTTTCTGGTCCGCCTTTTGTCCCCAAAAATAAAAATTTTGTTTTGGGTTTGGCTTTTTTTATTTTTTCATAAACAGCAATGAGCGGACTGACCGATCCCATCGTGCCGCCGCCGACCAGCAATATTCTCATTTTTTGTTGATTTTTATTATTATCAAACCGGCAAAAGTCATCTCTCGCCGACCTGCTTTGATATATTAACCAAAATTCCGCAACCTGCCAAGCACATCATCAGCGCCGTGCCACCGTAAGAAATGAACGGCAGCGGCACGCCAGTAAGAGGCAGAACCCCGATAATCGCGCCGATATTGAGAAAAGCCTGCGTCACTATCCAAGCAACGATGCCGACAGCCAGTAATTTGGCAAAAGGATCGCGAGAACGGCGGATTATTTTGAAACTGCGCCACATCAGCGCGACAAACAAAGCCAAAATAAGGACGGAAAAAAAGAAGCCAAGTTCCTCGGCCATCACCGCGAAGATGGAATCGCCGTATACTTCCGGCAAATAAGCGAATTTTTGCCGCGAATGGCCGAAGCCGCGGCCGAACCAGCCGCCGGAGCCGACCGCCAAAAGCGCCTGATTGATATGATAGCCGACGCCGTTGGGATCAAGTTCGGGGTGAAGAAAAGTAGTCAGGCGTTCCAGCCGATAAGGAGAAATTTTAATAAGCGCCCACAGACTGCCGACGCCGGCGATGCCCAGCCAGGCCAAATGGATCAAGCTGCCGCCAGCGACAAAATAAACCGCCAAAGAAATTGCTATAATAATGGAAGCAGTGCCAAAATCAGGCTGGAGCAACACCAAAACAATTACCGCTAACAGCACAAAGATGAATGGCAAAAATCCTTCATGAAAATCCTTTACTGTTTTTTCGCCCTTGGCCGAGAACAAGGCCGCTAAATAAATCAAAAATGTCAGTTTGACCACCTCTGACGGTTGAAACGAATAACCGAAATCAACCCAGCTTCTGGCGGTTGTCCCGTGGCTTTGGCCAATGCCGGGAATAAACACCAAAATCAAAAGGGCAACAGAGGCAAACAGCATCGGAGTGGCAAGCGCCTTCAAACGGGAATAGTCAATCCTGGACAAAATAAAAAACAACACTGCGCCTGGCAGAAAACCAAAGAGAAATTGGTGTTTGACATAATAATAACTGTCGCCAAATTTGCTAAGTCCGATAGCGGCGCCCGCCGACGATAAAGCAATAAGACCGAAAAGCGACAAAAAACCGATAATCCCCACCAAATACCAATCCGGAGCTTGATCTTTCTGGCCGCCGACGATATCCCGTAAAAAAGCTTTGATTTTTATCCTCATAAAAACATTATAGCACAAAAAGACATCCAGCGTTTAGCGTTTAGGGGGGTAATAAAATTTCTAATTTTTAATTTAAAATGAATAATTGTTATATTGTCATATTGTCCGCCACAGCGGATTGTTGGATTCCACCACTACTGTCATTGCGAGGATCCGCCCAAGGCGGACAGGCGCCGAAAGCGGACGTGGCCAATCCCATATTCATGTTGTCATCCCGACAGGAGGCGGAGTGGAGGGATCCCTCCATTCGTCCGCTTGGGGCGTCCTCGGTCGGGATGACACGATTTTTGATTGGATCGCCGCGGTCACCCGTCCATCCCGAGTACTCGGGATCGGGACGGCCTCCCTCGCGATGACAACGCATGCCGAGTTACGAGTCGCGGGTTACGAGTTACGAACTATTAATATTTTTTCCGCTAAATTTAGCCATTTTTTACTATTTTAGAAATAATTGTCAAAAATACTATTGACAAAAAACCCATGATGTGATATACTGCCGTTGTATCTTAGTTCAATGTATTGTCGACAAGGTACATCGGACCGGCTCGGAATCGCAGGAATCGAAAACCTGCCGAGCCAACAACAGAGGAGGAACCTCGACATGGAACGCTACGGACCGACGACGACCAGGAAGAATCCCCTTTTTGATGTTCATAACACGATCACGTTCGGCACGGAGACGGCGACGACGGCGCGACCCGCAACCTGAGCCACGCGGGCGTCGGCCTCAAATTGATTTTTTGAGGCATCTGGGCTTCGTCGTTGATGACACCACTTAGATGGCGAGATGACGAAACCTATGGTTTCGAGAACACGTTCCCATCATAGGGAGCGATCTTCTCAAGGAATACGGGCAGTGTGACGGCACCAAAAAGTGCACGCGTCCACACTGCCCGTTCTTTTTTTTGATAATATTCTGCGTCAGCGCCCGCCTCCTCCATCGGCGCCTGCCCGCCTTTGGCGGGGACACTATGACTTTATGAATGGTTCGACTTTGCTCACCACGAGCTTTATAGACTGTTTACAATCTTCCTAAACTGATCCCCCCTATCAAATTCATTGTCAAACATGCCAAATGAAGTACAGGCCGGAGAAAGCAAAATCACATCTCCCCTTTTCGCCGACTTTTTCGCCAATTCCACTGCCTCTTTCATAAAACCGACCTCGCCAACAAATGAAATCAATTTTTTCAATTTCTCAGTTCCTGTTCCATTGAATAATACTACCCGCCGGCAATATTTCTTTATCTCCTTGGCTAGCGCCTTGAAATCCAACCCTTTGTCTGATCCGCCGGCAATCAAAATAATATTTTTTTTCTTTCCGCCCAAGGCCCGCAAAGCAGCCATGGTCGCCTCTGGCGTAGTGGAAGTGGTGTCATTGTAATACTTTACTCCGCCAATCGTCCGCAGTAGTTCCAGCCGATTCGGCACCCCTTTAAAATTTTTTACTGCTTTTCGTATTGTTACCGCCGGCGCCCCATATGCCATTGCCACACTAATAGCGGCCAAAATGTTGGCGCGATTATGCTCGCCGGGAATCTTAATATCCGCAAGCGGCAAAATCATTTTTTCCTCGCCATTTAATCGACAATAAATATTCTTGCCACGGACAAAACAGCCGTTCTCTTCGGAAAATTCTTTGAGCGAAAACCACATCCGGCGGCCGGGCGTCTTTGCACCGCATTTTTTGGTAAAAGAATTATCACGATTCAGAATCGTCCAATCCTGGATATTCTGTCCGAGGAAAATATTCTCTTTGGCAGCGGCATAATCAGCTATGCCATTATAAGTGTTCAAATGATCGGGATAGATATTGGTAAATACTGCGATATACGGACTGATTTTATGCGGCGCCAAGCTTTCTAACATCCAGGAAGATAATTCCAGCACCACCGGCCCGCCTTTAGCCACCTCCGGCATTTGCGCCAAAGGCGACTTAGTTATATTCCCGCCCAAAACCGCCCGCCGATCAACTGATTTTAAAATTTCATAAATCAGCATGGTCGTCGTGCTCTTGCCTCGCGTACCAGTAATGCCGATTATCCGTTTGCGATCAACCAACTGAAAAAACAAAGAAATGTCAGTTTCTATCGGAATTTTGTTTTTAACGGCAATCGCCAAATATTTGGAAGTGTTGGGAACGCCAGGATTTTTGACAATTAAATCCGCGTTTTCAAAATCGCTCTCCTGGTGCCGGCCCAAGACAAAATTAATCTTATCCGCCGCCTTACCCAATCTTTTTATTTGCGCAGCGAGTTGATCGGCGGATTTTAGATCGGTCACTGTCACCTTAGCTCCCCCATCCAATAAAAAACGGGTAGCAGATATCCCACTGCCATCTTTGTACAACCCCAATCCCATCACCGTCACTTTTTTATTTTTGAAATTTAGTAGCATTGTTATATTATTGAATTGTTAAATTGTTCAATACCTTCCACACGATCAGTATTCACAAACAATATGACAATTCAACAATCCGCGGTGGCGGATTTTAAATTAAAAATTTGAAATTTTATTAGATATTAGGTTTTAGAAATTAGTAATTAGGAATTTTTACTAATCCCTAAACGCTAATCGCTATAAGCTTGCCCCCTACTGCCACCCTCCCCTATCCATCAAAAAAATCACTAGCCCAATCACCGACATCATTGAGGCAATCACCCAAAACCTCATCACTACTTTTGCCTCGGGCCACCCCTTGGCTTCAAAATGATGGTGAATCGGCGCCGACAAAAAAACTTTTTTGCCATGGCGCAATTTCTTGGACAAAAGCTGGATAATCACCGAAGCTGACTCTACCACGAACAAAAAACCGATTATCGGCAATAGCAAAACCGAATTGGTCAAAAGCGCGATAATCGCCAATGTTACCCCGAGCGACATCGCGCCTGTATCGCCCATAAAAAAACGCGCCGGCGTGATATTGAACCACAAAAAAGCTAACAGCGCCCCGACAATCACTCCGCACAATGTCGCCAAATCGTATCGTCCTTGGACAAAGGCGATCGCGCCAAAAGAAACAAACGACGCTAGTAGTGTCCCGCCGGCCAAACCATCCAGGCCGTCTATCTCATTAACCGAAAAAGCGGTCGCCACCACGACAAAAATCACAAATGGGATATACCACCAGCCAACATTGAAAGTGGCAACAAACGGAATCCGGATAAAATCCCAATCCAGCTTGAAATAAAACCACCACGCGACAATCAGCGCGATAAGCGTATAAACTATCAACCGGTGCCGCATAGACAAGCCGCCGCCGTACGGGCCGATTTTTCTGACGTTCAAAAAATCATCTACTAATCCGACCAGCGCCGCTACAACCAGCGCCCCCAAAGGCAACCAGGTCTGCGACCGATTCAAAAAATTCAGCCGGGAAAAATCTCCGTCAAACCATTTGCTCAAATAAAAAAACAAAATCGCCACAAACAAAGTCGTCACCCACACCAAAATTCCGCCCATTGTCGGCGTGCCGGATTTTTTCAAATGGAGTTTGGAAAAAATCGGCGCGGTAGCCGAATCCCTGATCTGCTTGCCTAATCTGTATTTGTACAAAAAATGAGTGAGTAGCGGCGTCCAGCCTATCGCTAGCGCGAATGAAATAAACCCGAGAAAAAAAATCTTAATGATAAAAAAATCAACTGCCATAGTTTTTTAAAAATTTATATAAATCAAAAATAAAGACATCACCAGTATCAGCAAATTGAAAAGGCCAGCGCCGCAGACCAAAAAATAAGACAGTATCCGCTGCCGCAAATAAAAATAAAAAGCTAGTCCGAAATTGGCGACGATGATAAGAAGTCCTGCCAAAGGGAACCAAAGCAGATTATGCCAAGGGCCGAGCGAAGAAATGCCGAAATAAATATTGTAACGCAAGATCACAAATTCCCCAACCCGGATTGCCAGCCAAATGTTTATCACCCACAGCGCGACATTAATCGCCGCCGCGGCAAAAAAATTAACCAAAAAAATCTTGTCTCGCTTGGCGGGACTGGCAAAAACCAGCGCGTACAAACGCTCAAAGCCGGATATAATCATACCGCGAATCAAAGATAAAGTAATTTCAATTACATTATAATAACTTTCCCGACAAAAGTCTATTTTTGACTTTTTCCTACCGACTCTTGACTTTTTTATAATTATATGGTAATATACTATATTAATATCTGGACCAAATAAGCCGGAAATTATACCCCTAAAAAACCGCTAAATTTAAACAAATATGGAACAAAACGGAATTTTCAACTCCAAAAACATTATCACCGCGATTCTTATCGCCATCTTGGTAATGATTATTGCTTTGGCGATAAGTTTATTTGAAACGCCGAAATACAAAGCCGGCGCCAAACTGCTTGTCGTCGTCAATCAGGAAAATATTGACAGTTACACCGCCACCAGAACGGCCGGTTATGTCTCCGACATTCTAAGCGAAGTCGCCTACTCCGGTTCATTTGTCAGCGCCGTCCTCAAAAGCGATTACAATGTCAATGACGATCTCGGTTCCACCATAGAAGAACGAGAAAAGAATTGGAAAAAAACCGTCAATATCAAAAACCAAGAAGACAAAGGCATCATCGTCATTAATGTCTTTCATCGCGATCATGATCAAGCCGACAAACTGGCTCAAGCGATTACCTACACCTTGTCTTCCAAACACCAACTCTATCACGGTCTGGGCGACCGGATCGCCGTCAAAGTCATTGACACTCCGGCCGTCTCCGAAAAATGGGTTCAGCCGAAAATTTTCAAAAATTCATTTTTAGGACTACTTATCGGCCTGGTCATCGGCTTGACCTTTATCGTTGTCTTTCCCGACCAGCGAGTGCTAGAAGTCTTGGGGCGAAAAAATAAAAGCCCTTATCACGAACCGGCTGATTGGGAATTCACTCCCGCCAAAGAAGAAACCGCCCCGATTGCCGCTTACGAATCGCCTGACAAGCAATCGCTGGAAAACGAAACGCCGGACACCGACCAAATCAATCCGGATCAGCCGCGTACTGACGGCAACCGATATTATAATTGGTAAACAATGAACCAAGACAATCTCCTACAACCCGATGATTTCCCGACCCGGGAAAATGATTTTTTGTATCAGGTTATGGCCTGGCTATACTTGGGTGCCATTATTGCCGTCTCAATTTTTATCGGTATCAATCAATTCACTCTGATCGCCCTTGCCTTGTTGGCGGCGATTTTTGTTTTGCCATCGCCATTATCCGGTCTATCGCTCATTATCGGCCTGACGATGATTTTTGAAAGATTTTTCACTTTGTCGCCGGTAATCATCAATCAAATTTCCTACAAAATCTATCCGTTGGATATTATAATTATCCTGACCGCCGTTGCCACGGCTCTATTTTATCGCTATCGCCATTATCGGCCTAAAATTGCTTGGCAACTGCCGGAAAAGTCACTGGCAATTTTCATTATTTTGGGAATAATCTATCTTTTTCGCGGACTGGCCGACATTAACTCCGAATTTTATGTCTCTTTCAGTACTTTCAAAAATTACGCCTTTTATCCCTTGCTTTATTTTCTCACTATTTTAATCATAACTGATGAGCAAAAACTAAAAAAAATAATTACTATCATTATCAATATCGCCGTTATCCTAATTGTCTTTATTGCTTTCGGCATCATCACCGGCGAAGGATTGTGGACGGAGTTTACTCCTCTTTCCACTGCCGGCACCAGAATCCTCGCTTACACCCACGCTTTCTATTTAATGCTGGCCGCCACCTTAACGACCGGCTTAATCGCCTTCAATCGCTTTCCTCGCCGCCAGCCGATTGCTGTCATTTTGACTATTTGGCTGATAGGTATCGCCGGCTCACTGATGCGCCATCTCTGGTTGGGGCTGATAGTATCTATTCTTACCTTATGGCTTATCATCCCCAAAGAAAACAAAAAGAAATTATCCGCGTATCTGCTGAAAAACGGCTGGGTCATTATCTGCTTAATATCTTTAATAGTGCTCATCGCTTATTTCCTGCCTGACACCGCTTATTACCGGGAGTTTTTGGGGCCGATAAAAAACTTCGGCGAACGCTTGGCTTCTCTTGGCAAGGCTAGCGGCGATACTAGTATTAGCTGGCGAGTCGTCCTATGGCAAACCGCGGAAAAAATCTGGCTGGAGAATCCGCTCTGGGGAATCGGCTTCGGCCGCAAAATTCCGTTGGAGCTCACCGACTGGCAAACTTACGAGGAGATCCGCAATATCCACAATTCACCGCTCGCCATTCTTATTCAGATGGGCGTAGTCGGATTTGCCGCTTTTGCCGTTTTCACCATCGCCTGCCTATCCTATGCCTGGCGCAAAATCAGACAAAGCGAGGAACTGATGCCTTATTATTTCGGACTAATAGCCGCTATCGTCGGCACTTTGTTTTGCAGCCTGTTCCAGCCCTATTTGGAAACCAATCTGACAGCGATATTCTTATGGATATTTATGGGGCTTTTAGCGACCGCCCGCAATATTATTCCCGACCAAGAAAAAATATGAAAATCCTCCAAATAAATAAATTTTTCTACCCTCGCGGCGGCACCGAAACATATTTGTTCGCCTTGATTGATTTGCTCAAAAAAAACAACCACCGGGTAATGGTTTTTTCCCAGGCCAACGATAAAAATCGCCGAAGCGATGACAAAAAATATTTCATCTCCGACTTAGAACTCGGACAGTTTAATTGGCCGGCGCTTTTAAAAATCGGACGAATGTTTTGGTCGCCTAAGTCACGATCAATTGTCCGCCGGATAATCACGGAGGAAAAACCGGATTTGGTTCATATCCACAATATCTATCATCAGATTTCTCCTTCTATTTTGCCACTAATAAAAAGACGCCGGATTCCCATCGTAATGACTATCCATGATTTCAAACTAATCAAGCATGATTATACTTTGCGCGCCGACAAAAAAACCGACTCCCGGCCGCATTGGTCCGGCTGGCTGCTCCGAGCGGAATTCTTGTTTCATTGGATTCTTGGCACTTACCGAAACAACGTTGATCTTTTCATCGCGCCGTCGCAGTTTGTCAAAAATCGGCTATTGGAAAAAGGATTCGCCGCTGACAAAATCGCTGTTATCCCCCATTTTCTTGATTTTGAAAAATACAACTTGCCAGTCAAAAATCGGGATAACAATATTTTGTATTTCGGCCGGCTTGATGAAAGCAAGGGTGTTGATCTGCTTTTGATCGCCTTGGCGCAAACAAAATCAAAAATTGACTTAAAAATAATCGGCGCCGGCCCGCAAGAGGCCGACCTTCGCCAATTGGCCAAAAATCTCGGTCTGGAAAATCGCGTCCATTTTGTCGGCGCCAAACACGGCGAAGAACTAATCGCGCTTATCAAAAAAAGTCTGTTCACTGTTTTTCCCTCCCGTGTCCATGAAACCTTCGGATTGGGAGTGATTGAAAGTCAATTATGCGGCAAACCGACAGTTGCTTCCCGAGTCGGCGCCTTTCCCGAGTTAGTGGAAGACAATCAGACCGGCATTCTTTTCGGCGTCAACGAGCCGCGACAAATTGCCGAAGCGATTGATTATCTTTTGTCCAATCCAAAACGGCTGGAAGAAATGGGCCAAGCCGCCCACCGCGCTGCCCGCGAAAGATATTCTCCGGAAAAACATTACCACGAGCTAATGGCCGCCTATAACCGACTACTAAAAAAATGAAAAAAAATATCCTAATTTTGATTTGTCTGCTGATTCTGCTCGCGCCCTGCCGCTTCGGGCAAGCTTTGAGCTTTGCTGATGACACCTATCCCAAAATCGTTAACTTGTACTGGAAAACTCCCATCACAAGAGAAGAAGCCAAGGAACTCGCCAAATGGGACATGCTGGCTCTTAGCATGGCCGCTCAAAGCGATAGCGCTGACAACATCCGTTATATCCGCAAGCTCAATCCCGATATTATTATTCTGGCTTATACTTCGGCAACCGAATTGCCTGTCAACCGGCTAAATACTTTGGAGCCGGCCGGGGTCGGATTATGGCACAATCTGACCGCCGCGGCCAGTCCCGAATGGTACTTAAAAACTTGCACCGGAAAAAATATTTCCTGGTGGCCCGGCAACACCTCAATGAATCTTTACGCCAAAAACGCCAATGGCGTCAGCTATGCCGATTATTTGGCCGATTTTTATCAACGCGAAATCCTGTCCTCCGGCCTATGGGACGGCCTGCTTTTTGACACGGTCTGGAACAATATCTCCTGGCTGGATGAAAATATTGACATTGACGCTGACGGCAAAAAAGACAGCGAGACAGAAATAAACGAATCATGGCAAATCGGACACCGGCGCTTGTTTGAAAACTTACGCGCTAAAATCGGCCGAGACAAACTGATCATCATCAATGGCGACGGCAATTATCAAAACATCGTCAATGGCCGGGTGTTTGAAAGTTTCCCTGAATATTGGGATGGCGATTGGACCGGCTCCGTTGCCAGCTACAGAAACAACGACCAAAACGGCTACTCGCCGCGAATCAATATTATCAATTCCGACACCGATAATACCGGCAACAGCGCCGATTACCAAAAAATGAGATACGGCCTGGCCAGCGCTCTGCTGTTCGGCGGCTATTTCAGCTTTGACTACGGCACCGAGTTGAGAGAGCAACTGTGGTGGTATGATGAATATGATGCTTATCTCGGCAAGGCAAAAACCGCCGCCGTCAATCTGCTTTCAAGCAATTCCGAAATGGTCGCCGGCATCTGGAAACGGGACTTTGAAAACGGCATCATTATCGTCAATTCCACCAACAAAGAACAGGAGATTGAGTTTGATTCGGAATATGAAAAGATCCACGGCAGCCAAGACAAAACCGTCAACAACGGCGCTATTATCAACAGCTTGAACATTGATTCGGGAGATGGCATAATTCTGCTTCGGCCGATTGAAGAAGTGAAAGACAGCGTCTACGGCAACGGCTCTTTCGCTCGCGTTTTTAACGAATCGGGAAAAAATATCCGAACCGGCTTTTTCGCCTATGATTCCAAATTCAAAGGCGGCACTGAAATAATCAAAACCGACATCAATAATGACAACGCAGCGGAAACTGTCGTGGCCGAAGACAATCATATCCTGTTCTACAATTCCGCCGGCATCCGAAAGCAAATAATTTTTCCCTACGGACAAAAATACTCCGCTGGTTTATCTATTGCCGCGGCTGATACGGATGGCGACGGCAAAAAAGAAATCATCGTCGGCCCGAAAACCGGCCAAGCCAACCTGATAAAAATCTACGACTGTTACGGCCGAGAGACTGGCAAAAGCTGGAACGCCTTTAATTCCCGCTGGGCTTCTCTTGGCGCTAATGTCGCCGCTGGAGACATTAATGGCGACGGCAAAGCGGAAATTGTGGTTGGCGCCGGCTACGGCGGCGGTCCGCAGGTGAGAATTTTTGATGGAAGTGGTAAACTGATATCAGGCGGATTTTTCGCTTATGACCAAGCGTTCCGCGGCGGCGTCAATGTCGCGGTCGGCGATATTAACGGCGATAAGATAAGCGAGATAATCACCGGTCCCGGCTACGGCGGCGGTCCGCATGTCGCGATTTTTAGCGCTCGCGGCGAAAAACTCGGCGAATGGATTGCCTACGACTCCAAGCTTAAAGAAGGAATCCGGGTGATTGCTTCTGATTTGGACGGCGATAATAAAGACGAAATTGTCACTCTGACCACGAGCGTTTTCACACTTAGTTTTTCCAAAGACATAAAATAATTACAAATATATGAAAATTATCAAACAACGTTGGGAAAAATATTACCACGCCCAAAACAAACACCGTTATTTGCATCTGTTGGTGGACTTATCGCTGGTAGCGGTCGTTCTTATTCTCATCGGCGTAAATGTTTATTTTTCCGCCTTCAAGTCGTCTTCCGTTCTTGGCACGCACGATACGGAAACAGCAACCACTACGCCCGATGGAGAAACCGCCACTACTACCGACAACAATAATGGCGGCCCATCTGCTCCGATAAATTTGTCTTTGCGATTGTCGTCTGATCAAGAAATTGTCGCGCCGGGCGAGACTGTTAGTTATTCCGTCAGCTACAAAAACGACAGCCAGTTTGATCTCAAAGATGTGGCCATATTTCTGACTGCGGACATGGCAGTGACGGAAAATAGCCGGCAAAAAATCGTAATTGAAAAAATTCCGGCTGGCGAAAGCGGCGATGCCTCTTTTGAAATAAAAATTCGGACATCAATGGTCTCTGTCCAAGCTGGCGAATTTATTATTAAGCCGTCTGCGATCGCGACTTTTATTGACCCGCAAGCGCCTGACAGAGAGATTTCCACTGACGCCAGCGGACTGACGCAAAAAATCACCACCCCCATTGTTCTCAATGCTTTTGCCCGTTATTACGCCGCCGAAGGCGATCAGATCGGCATCGGCCCCTTGCCGCCAAAAGTCGGCGAAACGACAAAGTATTGGATATTTTTGAGTATTGATAATTATTATAATAATTTAAAAAATATCAGCGTGACCGCGCGACTAGCTGATAATGTTTCTTTGACTGGCCGACAAAGCGCCACCGCCGGACAAATTATCGCCAATACAAAAAAAGAAATTATCTGGACATTGGATGAAGCCGCGGTCGCGGCCGCCGGCGAAACAAATAGTCTCGGCGTCGCCCTAGAGGTGGCTTTTACACCGACAGCCGACCAAGTTGGAGCAGCGGCCATTTTAGCTGACAGCATCTCCCTTGCCGCCACTGATGATTTTACCGGCCAGACTATTGCCGCCCGTGCCGATAATATCACCACTAATCTTACTTTTGACAAGCTGGAAAATAGCGGCGGAATTGTTCAATAATAATCAATTTTAATTAATCTTTACAAGAAACCAGCCCAAGCACTCGGGCTGGTTTCTTGTTTTGATAATTTGAACGTCAAAATTCATGAAAAAAGGACTTGACAAAAAGAATTTTATTTGCTAAAATAATATATCCGATAGGAATGTTAATTTCCTACCAGATTTAGCCCTTTAACAAGGAAAAACCCAACTGCCGACCTATGTTTGGCGGTTGGTTATTATATATGTAGAGATGCGGTTTTGGGCGTGTGGCCCTGAACCGAAAAAGCAAAGGCAAGGGCCACACAGAAGGCCCAAACAAGAAGGAGTGGAAAGATGAAAACAAAGGGTTCCGTGTCAATCGGGCTGGGACTGTTGATGGTGATGGCGGTTCTGGGCTGCCCCCGGAATCAGCCTTACGACGAGCAATTCACCAACAACTCCACGCTTCATGTGGTCGTAAACGGCGAATTGGGCGACGTCAACATCCCCGTCAATCACGGCGACGATTTCCTGTTCACGCCTGAGGCAGAGAAGACTCTCTGGGTGGAAATCGGCGCCAGCGGCGCAGCCAAAGTCAAATGGGATTCCATGAAAACGGAACATTTCATGAATCCCACTGATTGGGGAGCCGATCCGCATGTGGAAGAATGGACTGCGGATGATGGCGGTGGAAGCACCAACATCATTTTTGTTGACGCAAGCAGAACATTTAAGTTGCCGTCGGTGTTGACTTCGGCGTGGGCATACCCCGTTAGCCTTTACAATGGCTACTGGTGGGCAGCGCCCTTTGCCGCGGTCTACCGCGCCGGCATCCCGTATACGATCGTCAAATCGGACGAAGCCGAAAAGGCCATGCCGACTGACGAATCAAACAACTGGGCCGGCGGGTTCCAATTCAACAATTTCGGCTCAGGGTTGTTCAATGTTCGGGTGAGCGTCGCCTTTACGGCCACGGACTCTCTCGGCACAACCGAAGAGTCCAAGTCAGTGCTGTTCAACATCATCATTGACACCGATGGCGATGGTTACAGCAACAGAGTGGAAGTCAATGCCGGTACCGACCCTGACGATCCGAATGACTACCCTTACCAAGAAGGGCCGTTCGGAGATGGCCCCGGTTCAATCGACTTCACCAACACCGCGACAGAGCAGTCAGTCTACCTGGATGCTCACGACGCGGACTTGACGGATCTGTTCTTCAACCTGCCGAACAATGATGTCGCCTCTTGGGCGGTGGTTGTGTGGTGGGGAGATGATCAGACTGGCGCAACCGAGGTGCGGACGTTCCAACGCGGCGTTCCGGAGACAATCAACCTCCTGAACGCCCTGACGGCAGACGTAACCGACTATCGGGTGGCATCGTTCTGCTATCACAAAACGACGCCGAATCCCGACACCGACGACGGCCGCTACTGGGCAAAGGTGTGGCGCTGGGAAGCAACGGAAAACGGTGAAGCCAAGGCAGCCAATCCCATTGGCTACTGGGAAATTCATCGATCCATTGCCGTACAGAAGTACACCCTGACCGCCGTCCCTTCCCCCGCGGGAAAGGGCACGGTTACCGGTAGTGGTTCTTACACTGCCGGCACTTCAGTTACAGTGACTGCCACACCCATAACGGGCTGGCAATTCAGTCACTGGACTGGCGGGTTGTCGGGATCAACCAACCCGACGACACTAGTGATGCCTTCCGCAAACACGACTGTCACGGCTGTGTTTGTGGAAATACCGGCGACCCAGTACGCCCTGACCGCCGTCCCTTCCCCCGCGGGAAAGGGCACGGTTACCGGTAGTGGTTCTTACACTGCCGGCACT
>CAZHYS010000005.1:0-42126 GCA_964536975.1 uncultured Gammaproteobacteria bacterium | reverse complement strand
AAGTATAAGGATGTGAGTTTCGGAACGGCCGAGGCAGTGTTCAATAAGCTCGGGGAGTAACGGGGATTGAGAAGTTACTTAGAGGTGATTTGGTCATCACCGCCCGTCCTACCCCGGCCGTCCCTTCCACGCCCCTTGTTCCATATGTCGTCGATTTTAAGATGCTGGCGTCACTAGTCAGCCCCCCAAGGCACCATCTCAGTTGAGGATTACCAGAAGTGTCTCAAACCGAAGTGGACAGTCGCCCAGAATGGCGTGATCTACCTCGCCCTGCCTCCAACCACTGGTCGGACAGGGGAAGAATGGATCGCTCACTTTCAGCAGAAGGGCGACAACTTGAGCGACTACGCCAAGAGTGTCCTTCGCTCCGAAAAATTCCAGCCGACCACAGGCGTCGTACACAAAATCGCGATCCTGCCGGCCAAACTCTGGTCGGATATAAATCGGATCACGAAGTGTATGCGTCAAGATGCCGAAGCCGGGGTATTTACTTCGGGTCAGAACCTCACCGATCCGAACGCCGAGGTCGGCTGCCTTATCCGCGACTACCTCACGGACGAGGAAATCGAAGCCCTCGGTTTGTGGTACATCGTCGTCATGCATCCTCCCATTCTCGATTCTGACGGCAGCCCGCGCCTCCTGGCCGCGAACCGCTACGACCATGGTCGGCGGTTGGACGCGTGCTACGTCAATCCTGACGACCAGTGGGATGGCGATGGCGGTTTCGCCCGGTCCGTCCCGCAAGTTAGTGCTTTGGACTAAGACCCTTTGGGCTTCTTGAGCCCTTGGATCCTCTTAGTCCTTAGCCCTTTGGCCCCATTCTAAATCCAATCCCGAACAATTCGGGACCTGGGAGATTAGAATGGGGCTATTATTTTTTCTTTCAATCAATTATAATAAAATCGGCAGTAGGTGAATACGCGGGCGGTCAAGGCTTCCCGCTACCGAACCTAAGTATCCATGTGTCCGGAGTATCCACGGCCACGGCTTTGGATAGAGTGACCATGCAGACACTTCAAAAATGAAGATACTTGGTGTGAAATATTAAGGCATTATAGATGCCGGATAAGATACAACCCCAAGTCCGCCAACCGGCGGACAAGAGGTGGTGGCACCGATGATATTTCATATAATTCTGACGGCAACCCGAACCTCCTGGCCGCGAACCGCAACGACCATGGTCGGCGGTTGAACGCGTACTACGACAATCCTGACAACCAGTGGAATGACGATGGCGGTTTCGCCTGGTCCGTCCCGCAGCTCTCTTCATTTCTCTCCCGCTTTGGCGGGAGAGTTTTGTTTTATAATTTCTGAACGGCAGTTTTAGTGAGAAAAATGTAATTTTTGATAATATAAAAATCATCAGCATTATACACGCTTTAGCATTGTTGCATTTTCCTCCCCCCTTACAAAGTGGCGTCCTTTTCTTTCCCTCCCCCTACGAAGGGGAGGGTTAGGGAGGGGTTAACATTCTAACCTCCCCCCTTTCCCCCTCCTTCAGACAAGGAGGGGGAAAGATACCCATTCGACTTAGCTCAGGGCAGATCCCTTCCCTTCCACCACAGGCGGACGAGTATAAAGGGGAGGGAATGGCTAACTGTAAATAACGTTGGTAATTATTGCAATCAAGAAAATAATCACCCCCTCTTTATCTCCCCCTTCTAAAAGGGGAGAATATGAGTAAGGCGACTGCGGCGCATTTCATTTTTTATAATCATCAGCGAGATACTGCCAATAATAGATATGACAGAGACGCCGATAAAGACGGCATTGAATCCGAAGTAGAGTGCCATAGTGCCGCCAATGGCGCCGGTAATAGCCGAGCTCAAATCGGTCAGAGTGAAATAGACGCCCCATTCCACGCCTTCCTTGTTTTTGTCAATGTGGCGGGTAAAAATCGCCATCCAGGACGGGAAGGTGGCGGCAGTGACAATGCCGTTGAAAAATTGGACGAGGAATAATTGTCCCGGCGTATGAGTGAAAATGTAGAAAAGGGGAATAATAGCGGTCAAAAGAGAGCCGATAATGAGCACCCAGAAGTCATCTCTTTCGCCCTTGATTTTGTCAATAATGCCGGCGGCCGGCACTTGGGCCAAGCTTTTGGTAAGTAGATAAATAGTCACGGCGATGCCGGCGACTTGGACATTGCCGCCTTCAATGTACTCGGAGGCAAAAATGGCAAAAATCGGCGCGAGCAGGCCGTAACTACTGGACAGAATAAAGTCGGAAATGGTCAGCCAGCGGATCACCGGGTTGAAGCTAAGCAGAAGATAATCGCGCCAGCCTTGGAGAGGGGTTTTTTGCATAGATTGTTTTAGCGATTAGCGTTTAGCGATTAGGGACTAGTAAAATTTCTAATTTCTAATTCCTAATGTCTAATAAAATTTCTAATTTCTAATTTTAAATTTCAAAATAATGGTTCGGTTTCGCTCACCACAAGTTTTTAATTTTTTAATGAAAAATTATTGAATCGTAGCCGCGGCGGACAATTTAACAATTAGACAATTTAATGCTCGCGATGACACAGAGCATTCGGAGTTCCGTTACCGGTTACTCGTTACTGATTACTTTCAGACGCGAGCTTATCGCGTCTCTACAATCATATTATTTACCGATTACTGATTACTGCCTTACACTTCAATAATCACCGGCAGAATCATCGGGCGCTTTTCGGTTTTTTGGTAGAGAAATTTGCCGATCTCATTTCTGATCATATCTTTGAGATATTGCTCGTCGGGCGCGGTCAGAGGATTGTTGTCCTTGAGCATCTTTTTGATTTTTTGCCGAGTCATCTCAATCAGCTTTTTATTTTCTTTCATGTAGACGAAGCCGCGGGAGATAATATCGGGATTATGGATGAGGTCGCCGGTTCTGGCGTTGATGGTGGCGATGACGACTAGCATGCCATCCTCGGCCATCATTTGGCGGTCGCGCAAAACAACATTATTGCTGTCAGTGATGCCCAGGCCGTCCACAAAAACATAATCGGCCGGCACCTTACGGTTGGTCAGCACCCCCCCGCGACGATCAAATTCAATCACCTGGCCGTTGTCCGGGACAAAAATGTTTTTTGGGTTGACACCGTTGTCTTTGGCCAGCTTAGCTGACTCTTTGAGCATATAATGGTTGGCATAGACCGGGATAAAGTAGGTCGGCCGCACAGTTTTGACCATATGGATGATGTCTTCCTTGTTGCCATGGCCGGAAACGTGGATGTCCATTATGTTGCCATGAATGACATTATCGCACTGGCGGTAAAGATTGTCTTTGAGCCGCTGGATTGTCCGTTCGTTGCCCGGAATAATGGAAGATGAAAGGATCACCGTGTCAGTCTTTTGCAGTTTGATGTGGCGATGTTGGCCTTCAATGACCCGAGATAAAACCGCGTTGCCTTCGCCCTGGGCGCCGGTGCACAAGAAAACGATTTTGTTGTCAGGGTAGTCGCTGATTTTTTCCAATTTTATAAGCGTATCCGGCCGGTATTTGATGTAGCCGAGCTGTCTGGATATTTCCACGTTCATTTTCATGCTATAGCCGTCAATCGCCACTTTTTTGCCGAGTTTTTGAGCATTCTCAATGATCCAGCCGATTCTTTCAATCTGGGAAGAGAATGTTCCGATAATCACCCGGCCGGGCGCTTTGGCGATAAGGTCAAGCAGATTTTTTTTCATTTCTTCGCTGGACGAACTGGGCCGGACATCAATGGCGCCAAGGCTTTCCAGCATCAGCACGGTCGGCTTGGGCAGACGCGCCAAATGCGAATAATCAAGAATCGGCCGTTTGTTCCGGTCTTTTTCCATCGTCCAGTCGCCGGGATGAATGACGGTCGCCACCGGTGTTTTCAGAATTATGCCGACCGCGTCAACAATGGAGTGTTCAATTTGGAAGAAGCTCACGTCAAAAGCTCCCAGCTTCAATTTTTGCTGGACATTTTTGACAATGATGGTTTTTAATTTTTTGGCGCTGTCTTTTTTGTAATCTTCTTGGCGATGTTTGACCATCGCGATAGTGAGATCGCGGCCGACAATCGGCGGGTTGCCGAGTTTTTCCAGCAGAATCGGCGCGGCGCCGATGTGATCCAAGTGGCCGTGGGAAAAAATCACGCCGCGGATATTTTTTTCTTTGCCTTTGAGATAATTGATATTGGGGATGATATAATCAATGCCCGGCATATCTTCTTCGGGGAATTGGATGCCCATATCCAAAATGACAATGTCCTGGTTGTATTCAAAGACAGTCATATTGCGACCGACTTCTTCACAGCCGCCGAGCGGGATTATTTTCAGTTTGCCGTCGGATTTGTTGTCCGATCCTCTTTCCCTTTTGAGGGGGAAAGGTTTTTTGTTACCTAGCCGCCGCCCGACAGAATGGCTTTTTTTGCGGCTGTCAGTTTTGCCGATCGGATTTTCTCCGCCGGCCGAATTGTTTTTTTGTTTTGAATTCATCAAATAGCCGCCTTGTCGCGGATATCTTCTTTTGTTCATCATAAACTTTAAATTTTAATTTTTTTAATTAGATTTTTGGCGTTTGAATAAAAACGCCAGAGAGGGATTTCGCGTCAGCTCAATTTTTTTCGCCCCGATTTTTACCGGCCGAAAAAATGTGGGAGATAATTAAAGAGAGATTCGCTGGTGCCGATGGAGGGATTTGAACCCTCATGAGCAGATGCTCACAGCGCCCTGAACGCTGCGTGTCTACCAATTCCACCACATCGGCAAAATGCAAAGTTGCTTGAATTATTTCCGTCTCAATGGAAGCGGCTTATTTCCAAATTCTTTTGGTCCTGATATACCACTCACTGAGATTGGCAAAGCGATCAGCCGGCACGGCAATGCCCCAGCCGTCAAAGCCCCGGATGTCTTTATCCAGCGGATAAGTATAAGTGGAGTTGAATAGGAAAATGGCCGGCAATTGTTCGGCGATTATTTTTTGGAATTCATTGTATTTTTTCTTCCGTTCTTCCCAATTATTCAGCTTGCGAGCATCCTCCAGTAATTTATCAACTTCTTTGTTGGAAAAAATCGCCAAATTGAGGCCGGGGTAGGCGTTTTGGGAAGAATGCCAAAACGGCAAAGGGTCGGGATCCGAGCCCATATTTTCGCTAAATAGCAATGCTTGATAATCGCGGTTCTTGATGGTTTCCTGGACAATTTTTTGCTTGTCCACGATATTTAGGTCAGTCTTGACGCCGATTTCGTCCCAGGCTTTTTTGATCAGCTCGGCGGTGGCGATATTTTTTTGCTGGTCAACCGTGGTCAAGGTGACTGCCAGCGCCAAACCGTTTTTTTGGCGATATTGCTGGGTGACCCCGTCGGCGGTAGTGGTGGAGGTCATAGTCCAGCCGTTTTTTTCCAACAGAGCGATTGCCGCCGCCGGATCATAGTCGTATTTTTTGATATCCTCCGGACTGTCAATGCCCGGCAAGGCCGGTTCGTTGATAACGCGGCCTTCGTTGTTGTAGATTTCTCCCAGGATTTTTTGCTTATTGACGGATTTCGCCAGCGCTTGCCTAATGTAGTCGGACTTGAGCAGTTCGTTTTTTTTCTGGTTGAAAAATATGGCGGTGTGTTGCGGCTGATCAAGATTGTGATAATTGAGATTCTTGTACTTGGCCAATTCCGAGCGGAGTTCCTTGGGGAGATAGGCAATGCCTTGGACTTCTTGGTTTTTTAGTCCTTCTACGGCGGAAATATAATCGGCGTAAAACCGAAAGACTATTTTTTCCAGATAAGGACGATCTCCATAATAATTTTCATTTTTGACTATAGTGTAAGATTTGATATTGCCGTCGGTATCTTTTTTGAAATTATCAAATTTCCAAGCGCCGGTGCCTATTGGCTTTTTGTTGAGTTCGGTAAGGTCGGCATTGGCCGGCGGGATGCTATACCAAAGGTGTTCGGGCAAAATACCGAAAGTAAGCAATCCGGCAAACGGGGCGTAGGACTCTTTGAGCGTCAAGGTGATGGTGTAGTCGTCAATTTTTTCCGCCACCACGCCGCGGAAGCTTCTCTCCAAGGGACTTTTGAACTGCGGATCCTGGAGGGAGGCGACAGTAAAGATAACATCGTCGGCTTTGAATATTTCGCCGTCGTGCCATCTGATATCTCTTCTCAGATGAAAGGTGTAAACCAATTGGTCCTCGGATATTTCGTAGCTTTCCGCCAGATCAGGAATAAGCTGGCGATTGTTATTGTATTTGAGCAGGCCGGAGAAAACCAGTCGGGAAATATCCAGATCAACATCATTGGTCTGGGCGAGAATCGGGTTGATGAATTTCGGCGAGCCGATGAGTCCCTCGGTGTAGTGCCCGCCGTTTTTGGGAATGGCGATCGTTGCCATCAGGTAAGAGTCAATCAAAAGGACAATCAGGCAAACAGCGATGGCGGCGGCCAAGACTCGGATTTGGATTCTCTCCCGCCGGTTGAGGATTTTGGGAAAGTACTTGATTTGCTTTAAGGTGGGCAATTTTGACTTATTCAAAGAAGTCACCAGATGCCGATCCAATTGGTGCTGGCGTCGGAAGTTTTTTATTTTTTTATTTTGACGGGAAAAACAATTAGTGAGGTGTTTGCCCCAAGAAGATATTAATTTCACTGTTTGTTGATTGTTTCCGTCCCAAGCGCTCGGGACGAAAGAGTTTTAGATTAGGATGTTGATAAAAGCGGTAATAAAGAAGATTATCGCTAAGACAATAGTAGCATAAAAAAGCCACTTCTCAAAGCTCCGGCGGGCATGATAGATGTTGCTTTCGCCGCCGAAAGCGGAGCCGAGGCCGGAGCCGCGGTTTTGTAGGAGAACGGCGATTATCAAGGCAACCGCCGAAATAAGTTGGATAATGTTAATAATCATAGATGATCAATTTACTCATTATTTCCATACTATCACATTTGGGGGAGAAAGTCAAGGCAAGGGCGGAACTCGTAACCCGCGACTCGCAACTCGGAATGGAAATTCGTAGAGACGCGATAAGCTCGCGTCTTGAAGTAATCAGTAACGAGTAACCAGTAACGGAACTCGGCAGACAGTGTCATCGCGAGGGAGGACGTTTTGGTTAATGCCAAAAGGGCCGACCGTGGCGATCCCATCAAAAAATGTGTCATCCCGACCGAGGACGCCCCAAGCGGACGAGTGGAGGGATCCCTCCACGGAGTTTACCCTGAGCGTAGTCGAAGGGGTCGGGATGACAACATGAAAGTAGATTGTAAATTTTAAATTGAAAACTTGTGGTGAACGAAGCTGAACCATTAAAATTTTATTAGAAATTAGAAATTTTACTAATCCCTAATCGCTAAACGCCATTCGCTATTTGTTATACGCTATTCGCCATTTGCCATCTTGTGCTATAATATGAATTAAGTATGGAAGATTGGCAAAATTACAATCAGACCGCGCCAGGTTCGTCGCTTTCGCCGATCAAGTGGTACCGCAAGAGATGGGGGGTTTTCTTGATTATTTTTTTTGTCTTGGCGATTATTCTGTTGGCTTGCCTGGTTTTTGTGTTTATTGATATTTTGCGAAGCGCCGATAACGCCTCTTCGTCGGAAACCAGTCCGGCCGAGTTATTGGCGGAAAATTTGGCGACCAATAGCCGAAGCGCTGAACGGGAACTGGCGGAAAGAATAGATCGGCCGTATTTTGGCAATCCGGACGCAAAAATTGTCATTGTGGAATTTTCCGATTTTTTATGCCCAGTCTGCCAATCGGAATTCCCGATCATTCGCAAAGTGATGGCGGAGAGGAAAGACGATATATTTTTTATTTATCGCAATTTTCCCACTATTAGCGAAAGCTCTATTACGGTTGCCAACGCATCTTTGTGCGCGCAGGCGCAGGACAAATTTTGGGCGGTGCATGATCGGCTGTTTATGGCCGGCAAGAGCGATTTTTCCCGTGATGATCTGTTGGCTGTTGCCAAGCAAACAGGACTTAATGAAACTGATTTTGCCGCCTGTTTGGACGCGGAAGATTTTTTGTCCAAAGTATTAGATGATGTCAGAGACGCGGCCAGTCTGGGCGTATCGGGGACGCCGACGTTTTTTATCAATGGCAATAAGATTACCGGCGCCGTGACTGAAGCTCAATGGAAACAGATTATAGATTATTCATTATCGGTGGTGGGGGGCAGCGATTAGAGGATAGCGCTTAGCTTTTAGCGATTAGCGTTTAGGGGTTTGCGCCTCAGGCGCATCCCCTCCATAGGCGGGCGAGGCGCCTTTGGCGGAAGGGATTAGGAAAATTTCTAATTTCTAATGTCTAATTTCTAATTTCTAATGAATTTTTAATGACTAAGTTTCAAAATAATATATAAAATGGCTAAATTTAGCCATTTTTGTTATTTTTGGCCAATTTCTCTATTGACAAAATATTTAAGGTGTGCTATAATTATATATAGTACATTACCATAAGTTGGCCTGGGGTTCTGGCATGGGGCTGGAATGAGGGGCTGACTAAGGAGAGGAAAAAATGGGTAAGAAAGTGGAAGAAATCGTTCGTGGCGCCGGGATGTTCCAAACTTTTATCATTCTGCTCGTGGAGATGGTAAAGGAGTTGGGCGGGACGATGGAGAATATTTACCGTCTGACGACACCTGCGGGCAAGGAGACGCTCCAGCAAATCGCGCAGATCATTGTCGGCGCTGGCGAGGCAGTCGTATCGCCGATTCTTCGCCTCATCTCTGCTGGCCAAAAACTAGCAGTGGACGCCTGTGACGGGACGGAAACATTAGCTGACGCCAGCGATGTTTTCGACATCATTGATCCCGATTTCAGAAATTGGGGAGCGGACGAGCAGGGTCCGGCCACTGTCGCTACTGGAGTGGCGGTGTATGAGATGGATAAGGACGCGACATTTTCACAAATGTTCGGATCTTTATCCGGCGATGTTCGCGAGCTGTGCTTGACCCAAGCCCAAATAAAGGGCTTTGTGAAAAAGTATCGTCAGTGGCTTCGGACAGATGGCTTCGCGACGTTTTTCTTGTTCCAGTCGCGTGATCAATTGTTCGTGGCCTACGTGAGCGTCCGTTCCGATGGCAGGCTCAAGGTGCATGTCTACAGGTTTGAGCGCTCCTTCGTTTGGTCTGCCGGCCTTCGTCGTCGCCTTGTTGTTCCGCAACTGGCTTAAGACACTTTGACACTTAGCGTCTTAATCCTCTTTTGTCCCCTTTGTCCCCTTGACTCTTAGACACTTTGAGTTGAGGGGATTTTTTTGTTATTATAATAATGCAATTTGGAAATATTTGCGGCCAAGGCTTCAAATCATGATTGCTGAAAAATATTATTCAAGATTTCGCCGGATAAGTCTTGCGAAAGAGAGAGTATTTTTCAAAACAAAAACAGCCAGTTGGCGCATTGAGCTGGCGAGCTTTGATGCTCCAAATACGATTCAATCTCAAGAGTATTCAAGAGATGGTGTGTCAGATGGCTCTTTGCGTATTTGTTCGTGGACAACGTGAACGTCCATTCCGATGGCAGGCTCAAGGTGAATGTCAACAGGTTTGAGAACTCCAACGTTTGGAATGCCGGCAATCGTCATCGCATTGTTGTTCCGCTACTTGCTATTTTTCCTCCCGCTTGATTCGGGAGGTTTTTTGCAAAAGACCCTTTTTCCATCCTCCCGCCATCCGGCCGACTTCATTTATTGAATTTGAGATTTTAATATATTTTTCATCAGTTAAAAACTTACATTCCCAGGCTATTTGGATAAAGAATTTTAATATGTCTATTTTGGCGCAAAGTTTGGAAAGATGTATTATTTTCTGTTCTATCGGCAGATAAGAAGATGTAAAAACCAGTTCCAGTGATTCAATAAAGGTTTGGGAAATTTTATGTCCGAGATTGAATCGTTCCGTTTTGGGGAAGTGTTTGGCATAGTCCTGCCAAAGCTTGTAAGAATCGATTAATTTTTTAACAATTGACAAATTTCCTGCGGGGGGGGGGTAAAGAAGTGTCATTATTTTTATGAACCATACTAAAATCCAATTGAGCCATAGTTTTGATGAGATTATTAGTTTAGAAAATTTATTATTGGCTTGGCGGGAATTCGTCGGTGGCAAACAGAATAAAAAAGATGTCCAGGAATTCTCTCTTCGTCTCATGGATAATCTTATCCTGCTTCATAATGATTTGGCAAACGGCGATTATCAGCATGGCGGTTATCAGGCGTTTAAAATATCCGATCCCAAGCCAAGAGACATCCATAAGGCCAGTGTTCGCGACCGGCTGGTCCATCACGCCGTTTATCGGATTTTGTATCCGTTTTTTGATCGGCTATTTATCGCCGATTCGTATTCCTGCCGGAACGGCAAGGGGACGCACAAAGCCATCAATCGCTTTGCGCGGTTTGCTTATAAAGCCGGCCGGAACAATGCCAGAACGGCCTGGGTGTTAAAATGCGATATTAGGAAATTTTTTGCCTCCATTGATCAGCGGATTTTGATGGAGATTTTGGCCGGACATATTTCGGACAAGAGAATTATTCTACTTTTGGAAAAAATTATTAAAAGTTTTGACACGGGCAATTGCATTGTAGATTCCCGCCTGCGCGGGAATGACAATAAAGTTGGTTTGCCGCTGGGCAATCTGACTTCGCAACTCTTCGCCAATATTTATCTAAACGAGCTGGATCAGTTTGCCAAGCATCGGCTCAAAATAAAATATTATATCCGATACGCCGACGATTTTGCGATTTTTTCCGCTGGCAGAGATTACCTGGCGGATTTGATTCCGCTCATTGGCAATTTTTTGACGGCCAAATTGCAGTTGACGCTTCATCCGGACAAAGTTTTTATCAAGACGATTAATTCCGGAGTGGATTTTCTCGGCTGGGTGAATTTTTTTGACCATAGAGTTTTGAGAACCAAGACCAAGCGGAGAGCGCTCCGGAAGATAGGGACAAATCCAAACCGGGCGACGGTTGATTCCTATCTGGGATTATTGAAACATGGGAATGCCTTTAAAATTAGAAAAGAAATTTTTGAGATTTTGGCAAAGCGGACATAAAATGGTAGAATATAAATATTGATGATTATTTGATTATTTGTAAGAATTGTTAGTGTTGTACACGCCTTAATGCCGTTGTATTTTCCTCCCCCTTGTCTGAAGGGGGAGGTAGGAGGGGGTAAAAATTAATTATGATATTTACCTCAATTACCCCTCCCTAACCCTCCCCTTCGTAAGGGGAGGGAAAGAAAGGCGCGCCATTTCGTAAAGGGGAGGAAAGTTCAACGGTTCTAAATTTTATACAATACTACAAATTTAACAAATTTTATATTATGAAAGAGATAAGAATACATGGTCGGGGTGGGCAAGGATCGGTGACAGCCGCGGAACTAGTGGCGATTGCCGCTTTTTATGATGGCAAATATTCGCAGGCGTTTCCCAATTTTGGCGTGGAGCGACGCGGGGCGCCAGTGACGTCGTTCGCGCGGATTGACAGCAAATTCATTCGCCGCCGCAGTCAGATTTATGAGCCGGATTTTATAATTGTCCAAGACCCCAGCTTGATTGGCGGCGTGGATGTTTTTGCCGGCGCTAAAAAAGGCACGATAGTTTTGATCAACAGCGAAAAGTTGGCGGCGGATTTTAAGGCGCCGGCTGGCGTGATGATAAAAACCGTACCGGCGACTAGAATCGGAATGGAAATTATCGGCAAGCCGATTATCAATACGATTCTGCTCGGCGCGTTCGCCGGATTAACCGGACTAATTAAAATGAAGTCGGTGGAAAAAGCGATTCAGGAACGATTTGAAGGCGAAATAGCGGAAAAAAATATTGTCGCGGCGAGGGAAGGGTTTGAAAAAATTTCTAATAACTAATTTCTAATAAAATGTCTAATTCCAAATTTGATTTGGAAGAAAGAACAGCAAAATTTGGAGAATTAGTAATAGATTTTTGTAAACATATAAGAATCAATGATATAACTAAATCATTAGTTGGTCAGTTGATACGCTCGGCTACTTCTGTTGGCGCGAATTATAACGAGGCGGATTGCGCCGAATCAAAAAAAGATTTTGAACATAAATTGAGCATCGCCAAGAAAGAATCGAAAGAGACAAAGCATTGGCTAAGGATGATTGCTAAAGCTCAGCCTGAATTGGGCGAAGGAGCCAGAAAGCTATGGCGAGAAGCCACGGAGTTAAATCTGATTTTTGTTTCAATTATCAGAAAGTCAAGGAGTAAATAATTAGACATTGGAAATTTTATTAGAAATTAGGATTTAGACATTAGAAATTATTTATGAATATTTCTTTAACCGCCAAACCAGGCACTACCTCCCGAATCAAAACCGGCAATTGGCGCGAGCTTAATGTGCCGGAGATAGACCATGAAAAATGCATCGGCTGCTCTATGTGTGAAAAAATTTGTCCGGAAGGGATTTGTTTTTCGACCGGCGAGAAGAATAGCAAGGGCAAGATTTTTTATGAAAAAGATCTTGATTATTGCAAGGGTTGCGGCCTTTGCGCCGAGATCTGTCCAGCTAAAGCGATTAAGATGAAAAGAGAGGAGAAATAATTATTAAAATTATAAATTATAAATTAACTCATGAAGATATTAGAAGGCAGTCGGGCGATTGCCGAAACAATAAAAAATATCGGTGTCGGCGTAGTGTCGGCGTATCCGATTACTCCGCAGACGCATATAGTGGAGGACTTGGCCAAGCTAAAAGCTGATGGCGAGGCGGATTATGAATATGTCCGGGCGGAGAGCGAATTTGCCGCCATATCCATCGTGGAGGGCGCGGCGGCAATGGGTGAGCGAGTCTATACGGCCACTTCATCGCAAGGATTGCTATTGATGACGGAAGTGCTGTTTAATGTGGCCGGAATGCGCCTGCCCATTGTAATGACCGATGCCAACCGGGCGGTTTCGGCGCCGATAAATATCTGGAATGATCAGCAGGACGCGGTGACAATGCGCGACAGCGGCTGGCTGATGTGGTTTGGCGAGGACAATCAGGAGGTTTGCGATCTTCACATTCTGGCCTACAAGGTGGCGGAAAAATTATCCTTGCCGGTGATGGTGAATTTGGACGGCTTTGTCTTGACGCACGTGGTGGAGCCGGTGGAAATTGAAACACCGGCCAAAATCAAGAAGTTTTTGCCGAGCTACAAGCCGAAAGAGTTTTTGGACGTAAAAAATCCTCTGACGCTGGGCGCTTTTGCTACGCCGGCGCATTATTTTGAAATCAGGCAGGAGCTTCATGACGATATTGTCGCGTCAAAAAAAGTCATTGCCGCGGAGATGAAAAAGTTCAAAGAAATTTTCGGCCGAAAATTAAACTTGGTGGATTATTACGGCGATAAAAATGCGGAGACGGTGATTGTGGCGATGGGGTCGGTCGTGGGGACAATCAAGGATGTCATTGATAGGATAAAGGTAGAGACGTTGCGGCGCAACGTCTCTACGGGACGCGTTGCCGTATTGAAAATTGTTTCCCTGCGCCCTTTTCCCGATGAGGAAATTATTTTGGCGCTGGCTAAAGCAAAAAATATCGCCGTGGTTGACAAGTCGGTGTCTTTGGGCACGGAAGGAATCCTGGCGACAGAAATCCGCCGCGCGCTCGGTGATAAGAAAAAAATCGTTAGCTATATCCTGGGTTTGGGTGGTCGCGACATCACCGAGAAGATGATAGAAGGGATTTGCGCGGGAGTGAAGAAAGAGAAGGGCAAGGTAGTGTTTGTGGGGAAATAGGATTCGGCATATAGCTTATAGCATATGGCATATAGTAAAATTTCAAATTTCAATTCCGGGATTAATTAAGCTGTTGAAATTATAAAGATAACAATAGATACAAAAAATATGACTAAAAAATCAAAATACAAAGCGCCGTTGTCTCATGTTGTCAATCCCGGCCATAGCGCTTGCGCCGGCTGCGGGATGATTATCGCCGCGCGGCTGGTCTTGGATACGGCCGGTCCCAATACCATCGCCACCAACGCCACCGGTTGCAGCGAAGTGACGACGACGCAATATCCGATGACTTCGTTCAAAATTCCTTGGATTCACAGTTTGTTTGAGAACCCGTCGTCTTTGGCGTCAGGCATCGCGGCGGTTTTGCGGCGGCGGAAATTGGATAGCAAAATTAATGTCATTGCCATCGGTGGCGACGGCGCGACTTTTGATATCGGCCTGGGCAACATCTCGGGCATGTGGGAGCGTGGCGATAATGTTTTGTATGTCTGTTATGACAATGAGGCATATCAGAACACCGGTTATCAGTCTAGCGGCGCTACTCCGCTTGACGCCAATACCACCACCACGCCGCCGGGTAAAAAATCATTCGGCTCGCAACTGCCCAAAAAAAATATGATCGAAATCGCTCTGGCTCACCACTTGCCTTATGTGGCGACGGCGACTGTTGGCTACCCGATAGATGTTATAAATAAAGTCAAAAAGGCGTTGGCAATCAAGGGGCCGAAATATTTGCAGATCTATTGTCCGTGCGTGCCGGGTTGGGGGATCGAGCCGAAAGACACAGTCAGGGTTTCCAAGCTGGCGGTCGCCAGCGGTTTTTATCCGATCGTGGAATATGTTAGTGGCGAACTTAAAGGAGTGATGAAGATAGTCAAAAAAGAGCCGGTGGAAGAATTTTTGAAGCCGCAAAAAAGATTCAAGCATTTATTCAAGTCTCCGGCCGGGCAGGCGGAAATCGCCAAAATCCAGGCGGTTGCCGATGCCAATATCAAAAAATACAGCTTAATTTAGAAGAAAACGACTCATTCCGTCAGCCGCGGCTGACGGTTTTGGTTTTGCCAGAAAAAGGCTTTGACACCATTGACACTTTCCGGTATAATGAAGGTTGATTTGAAACGGGGTATGAAGTCGAAAGTTCGTAAAGTCCATAAAGTTTATAAAGTAAAATTGTCTAATTGTCCGCCACGGCGGATTGTTAAATTGTTGGGTGCTACCTCTATTGTTGGGACATAACAACGATATAACAATGAAACAATATGACAATTATCCATTTAAAATTGAAAATTGTTTTAAAATTATAAATTGAAAATTTGAAATTATTCATCGGCGGATAATTTAATGACCACGGTTTTTATAATTTAAGAAGCTAAAAAGCTAATTAGCTAAAAGCTAAATTATGTCCAACAAAATTTCTATCAAAGGATCGCGAGTAAACAATCTCAAAAATATCAGTATTGATATTCCCAAAGACAAGTTGGTCGTTATCACCGGATTATCCGGCAGCGGCAAATCGTCCTTGGCCTTTGATACGATTTATGCCGAAGGCCAGCGGCGTTACGCGGAGAGTTTGTCTTCTTATGCCAAGCAGTTTTTGGATTTGATGGACAAGCCGGACGTGGACAGCATAGAAGGTTTGTCGCCGACTATTGCCATTGACCAGAAATCATCCTCGGTCAATCCGCGTTCCACTGTCGGCACAGTGACGGAAATTTACGACTATCTCCGCCTGCTTTATGCCAAGGTCGGCGTCGTCCATTGTCCCAAGTGCGGCAAGGAAATTTCCCGCCAGACGCCGAAACAAATTTTGGAAAAGATAGTCGCCCTGCCGGCCGGTACGAGGGTGCAGCTGTTGGCGCCGGTGATTTTCAATAAAAAAGGCAATCATGCCAAACAGATTGAAGCCATTAGCCGGGCCAATTATGAATTGCTTCGGATTGATGATCACTTTTACAACATTGATGAGGCAAAGAATTTGAGTTTGGACAAAAACATCAATCACACGATTGAGATTTTGGTGGACAGTATGAGCGTGTCCCAGGAAATGAAAAAGCAACAGAAGGGGGATCCGGAATTTGATCGTTTGGAAAAAGCGCTCAATTTGGCGCTTGATTTGGGCAACGGTTTCATGAATCTTTATCTGGCGGAAAAAGACGAGGATATCAATTTTAATCTTTATTACGTTTGTCATAATTGCGGCATCAATTTGCCGGAAGTGGAGCCGCGCAGTTTTTCTTTCAACTCGCCGTTCGGCGCTTGCCCGGCTTGCCGCGGCATCGGCATCAAGCTGGTTCCCGACAAGAATCTCATTATTCCCAACAGACGACTGACTTTGGCCGAAGGGGCGATCAAGCCCTGGTCGCGGAATTTCGCTTCCCAGAACTCCAATGCCAAACTACTGGACAAAGTGGCGCAAAAATACAAATTCCAAATGAATGTGCCAGTCGCCGAATTGCCAGACAAAGCGCTGGAAATAATTTTTTCCGGCACTGGCGACGAGGAATATGAGGTGGACGGCAGGATGATGAAATTTCCCGGATTGATAGAATTCATCAACGACAAATACAACGACACCAAGTCCGAATACCTCCAAAAGACTTTGGAAGAATATATGCGGGTATCCACTTGTCCATCCTGCGGCGGCAAACGTCTCAAACCGGAAGCGCTGGGCGTGACTGTGGACGGATTGTCCATTGCCGAGGTGACCGATTTGGATATTGATCAGACAGCGGAGTTTTTCAACAAATTAAATAAGAAATGGAAAGACACTTCTCGCGAGGGCAAAATCGCCAAACAGATTATTAAGGAAGCGACCAAGAAGCTCGGTTTTTTGCAGAATGTCGGCTTGAATTATCTTACTTTGAGCCGCAGCGCCAATACGCTGGCCGGTGGCGAGGCTCAGCGGGTGCGGTTGGCGACCCAGATTGGATCCGGTTTGGAGAGCGTGATTTATATTTTGGATGAGCCGTCAATCGGATTGCATTCCCGCGATAACGCGAAACTGATAAACACTCTCAAAAATCTGCGAGAAAAAGGCAACTCGGTTATTGTGGTAGAGCACGACGAGCAGATGATGGAAGAAGCTGATTATTTGATTGATATCGGACCGGGCGCCGGCCGGCTGGGCGGCGAAGTGGTGGCGGCCGGAACTTATGAACAAATCAAGA
This sequence comes from uncultured Gammaproteobacteria bacterium, assembly GCA_964536975.1. Classification (GTDB taxonomy): domain Bacteria; phylum Patescibacteriota; class Patescibacteriia; order 2-01-FULL-39-33; family 2-01-FULL-39-33; genus JAKQDP01. Next base: position 25,271 of record CAZHYS010000005.1, on the reverse strand, counting down.
AAAACAGGAAATCAATCACCGGTGAATATCTGTCTGGTCGGAAAAAAATAGAACCGCGGCGCGAATTCCGGGACGGCAATGGCAGATTTATTGAGATAAAAGGCGCGCGCGAATTCAACTTGAAAAATATTGACGTTAAAATTCCTTTAGGAAAATTGGTGTGTATTACCGGCGTGTCCGGTAGCGGCAAATCAACACTAATGACGGAAATTTTGGCCAAGGCGCTGGCCAATCGGTTTTATCGGACCAAGGATTTGCCCGGCGCGCACAAGGAAATCAAAGGTTTGGAAAATCTGGACAAAGTGATTGACATTGATCAGTCGCCAATCGGCCGGACGCCGCGTTCCAACCCGGCGACTTATACCGGCGTATTTACTTATATCCGCGACTTGTACGCCAGTCTGCCGGAGAGCAAGATGCGCGGCTTCAAACAGGGGCATTTCAGCTTCAATGTCAAAGGTGGCGGCCGATGTGAGACTTGTTCCGGCGATGGTATGGTCAAAATTGAGATGCAATTTTTGCCGGATGTGTATGTGGAATGCGAAGAGTGCCATGGCCGGAGATACAACAATCAAGCGTTGGAAATCCATTACAAAGACAAAAACATCGCCGATGTGTTGGCGCTGTCGGTGAGTGAAGCGAAGATTTTTTTTGCCCGGCATCAGCAGATCGTGGATAAATTGCAGATTTTGGAAGAGGTTGGTTTGGGCTACCTGCATTTGGGCCAAAGCGCGACCACATTGTCAGGCGGCGAGGCGCAACGAGTCAAGCTGGCGACCGAATTGTCCCGCCGGCCGACCGGCAAGACCATGTACATTCTTGATGAACCGACGACCGGCTTGCATTTTGATGATGTCAAAAGACTGTTGCAAGTGATGGATAAGCTGGTGGAGAAGGGGAATTCAGTTTTGGTAATAGAACACAATCTTGATGTGATCAAATCTGCCGACTGGATAATTGATCTCGGTCCGGAAGGCGGAAAGGGTGGCGGCGAAGTAGTAGCGGCCGGCACGCCACTAGAGGTGGCCAAGGTGAAAAAAGGATATACTGGACAATATCTGGCGAAATTGATTAAATAGGGGGAAGGAATTAGGAGTTAGGAAATAGGAACTAGGAAGAGGAGGCAACAATGAAAGTCGGCACAGTCTGTTTTGTTCTGGATGAGGCTGGCGAAAGAATTTTGCTGGCTATGAAGAAGGAGGGATTTGGCGAGGGGAAATGGAACGGTTTTGGTGGAAAACCAAGATTGGGGGAGGACATCAAGGCCGCGGCGGTTCGGGAAATTAGGGAAGAATCAGAGCTGATCGTCAGGCCGGTTGATTTGCAAGAAGCCGGCATAGTGGATTTTTACTTTGCCGGTGAGCTCAAGTACAAGGTGTTTGTTTTCTTGGCTTACGACTGGACAGGAGAGCCGGCCGAGACCGGGGAAATGAGGCCGCAGTGGTTTCCTATTGACGGGATTCCTTATGATGGAATGTGGGACTCCGATCGCTTGTGGCTCCCGATGGTTTTGGCTAGAGGAAGAGGCCATGGGCGGATTTATTATGACGCGACCGGAGAAAAGACGGAGTCCTTTTTTTGGGAGGCAGCAAGCTGATGGCGTCGAACAAGGAAGTCCGGCGCTGTTTTTTTGTTTTTTGATTTTTGTTATAATTATCATATTGATTGATGGGGGATAAATAAAGCTGAAGAATCAATGCCCAAACATTATCATTTCAAGCAATTTAACGCTTTTTCCAAGACATTGGCCGTTTTAACAGTGTCTTTTTTTTGTATATTTTTCGGTATTTACGGTTACTTATCCAACATAGGTTTGGAACTTTTTATTTACAGTCAGCCGCAAATTAAAGGCATTTATACTATGGCCGCCGCCACGACTTACTATGTTGACGGAGCTAGTGGCAATGACTCCAATGACGGCATCTCCTCGTCCACCGCTTTCAAAACCATCCAAAAAGCGGCCAATATCGCCACGGCCGGGGATACAGTGAATGTCGCGGCGGGAGTATATAATGAGAAGGTGACTTTTACCATAAGTGGCACAGCCGGCAATCCTATAGTGTTTCAAACAAACCCTGACAATAGAGCGATTATTGATGGAACCGGATTAAATATTATCAGATATGACACGCTGGTTCGTTTTAATGGCGCATCATATATTACTTTTTCCGGCTTTGAAGTGAGAAATTCCCCATACGAAAATATTTTAATTCATAACAATAGCACGCATTTGAAATTGCTATATTTGGATGTTCATCACGCCGGCACAATTTACGGCGTTGATTCGCAGATTATAGCAACCGGATGCAGTGTGCCCGCGTTTTCTGAGATAGCATATTGCGAGGTTCATGATGGGCCGGGAGCGGGCATCACTCTCTGGAGCGCTTCGGGCGGATATTGGAACATTCACGATAATGAAGTCTATAATAATGAAGGCGCGGGCAATTGGGATGGGATTGAGATTGGCGGCGCTTCAGTCGGCACCAATCATGTGATTATTAGAAATAACATTATATATAATAATGGCTACAATCAAACAACAGGCATTTGGAATAACGGAGCCGATAATTTGGATGTCAGCAGCCATGGCCTCTCTCATCATATGTTAATAGAGGGCAATAAAGTTTCAACTAGCGTGACGGGGCCGGCTTTTAAAATTCATAGCGGAGCTGATAATTATATTCCCGGGACATCCGGGCATATTATTGCCAGAAATAATGTTTTGATACGTTCAAATACTAGTGCCTACGCCTACCCAAATCCCATAGTTTATTACAATAATACTTTTTTTAATTCTTCAAATAACCAGTATTATCCGGAAAATTGTGACGGCCTTTGTAATGTCGGCGATTCCACTTATTCCGGTGGCGATACCGGCCGAGCGAACTGGAAAAATAATTTATTTTTTAACAACGATTCTTCAATCGGCGGGTATTTAATCCATATCAACAATGCTTCGGCCTTTAATTTGACTTATGCCTCATTGAGATTTCAACACAATCTCTATAAATTCGGGCCAAGCCAAACAATCGCTTGGGAAAAATGGAGAGCAGCTATGACGCCGGCGATATTTGCTGATTATCAAAGCTGTTGCGGCCCGGACTATCCTGACGTCGGAAGCATTATGGTTACTACTGCCGTGGGGGACATGTTTGTCAACTATTCCAATGAAGATTTTAGATTGGTTGATGGCAGTCCGGCCGTTGATGCCGGAATGCCGCTAACTCACGCGACAAACTCAGGCAGCAATTCCACGCAATTGACAGTTGATCGCGCTTCATATTTTTCTGACGGTTACCCATTAAACGGAGAATATTTGGACACGCCGGATTCAATAATTATCAACGATAGCGCCGCTGTACAAATTGTTTCCATTGACGACAGTACCAATACGATAGTTTTGAGTGAACCAAGAACGTGGAGCGCAAATGATCCCGTAACTTTGCCATATTATGGATCTGCTCCAGATGTCGGCGCTTACGAAAGCGGTGAGCCGTCTCCTTGCGAAGAGGAGTGGTCTTGTACCGCTTGGTCTCCCGCCACCTGTCCTGCTTCTCAAATCCAGACTTGTACCTGCGTTGATGCCAATTATTGCGGCACCACTATCAATAAACCGGCCGAATCCCGCTCTTGTGTTTATACCTGTTCTCCCAATTGGTCCTGCACTGCTTGGTCCCCTTCTCCCTGTCCATCATCTCAAATCCAAACTAGGACTTGTACTGATAGCAATAATTGCGGCACCGCGACCTCTACCTCTCAGTCTTGCGTCTATACTCCGCCTGTAACTTCCTGCTCTCCGAACTGGGTTTGTACCGGTTGGAGCGTGTGTAATTCCTCCGGTCGCCAGATCAGGACTTGCACGGACAGCAACTCGTGCGGTACGGCCACCGGCAAACCAGCCGAGTCCCAATCTTGCACCTATATCCCGCCCACCACCAGTGGTGGCAGTGGGGGAGCCACGACTCCGGTTGTGACTACTACCACCAACTCCGATCAATCAGGCGCCCAAACTATCAGAAACACCTTCTTTAAAGGCAGATATATCAAGACTGCCACTAACCCCGCCGTCTACCATATCGGTTCAGATAATAAACGAAGGTTATTTTCCAATGAAGTCACCTATTGGACTTGGAAAACAGGCACCTGGAACACCCAAACCGTGGAAACCATCTCTCAAGATGAATTTGATCAAATAAATATAGACAAGAATGTTACTGTTCGTCCCGGCTCTCGTCTTATTAGGTTTGTCAACAGTTCCAAACTTTACGCGGTCTTGCCCGATGACAAGCTTTGCCCGGTCTCCGGTCTCTATAGCGCCTATTTCAGAAACAGGGCCGTTCTTATCCAAGATGCGTTTGAGACTGATTACACCAAAGACAGCGCTTGTGAAATTACCAATTCTTCCAGCTATCCCGATGGCTCCCTCATCCAATACGCCGGCTCCGATGAGATCTATTACATCTTAGACGGCCACAAGCATTTAGTCAGCGCCACGGTTTTCTCCCAAAACGGCTTCAAAGATGAGAATGTCATCAAGAATGTCTCCACCAGCATGGCCTATCCGACTGGCTGGGAAATGGCGGAGTGGTAAGAGAGAAAGTTAAAAGTTCGTAAAGTCTATAAAGTCAAAAGTCAACACGATGCGGGTGCTTGTCCCCGCTAAAGGCTGGCAAGCGCCTGTGGTGGGGACAATTCAACAATTATTCGTTTGAAAATTAAGAATTATTACCTAGACATAACAAAAAAACGCTTCATTCCGGATAATTGGAATGAAGCGTTTTTAAAAGTAGTGATTCTTTATTTTAAAAAAATTTACAATAGTCCGAAAGCCATAAGCGGGATGCCGGGCAAGGCGACGACCGAATCGGAATTGCCCAAGAGCACGCCGTCACTGATGGCGTTGATTGTTTCTTCGTGTTTGCCAAAGACGTTATAGACGCGGGCGACCGGTTGGCCTTCTTTGACGACATCGCCGGGCTTGGCCAGAAATCTAGTGATGCCGCTGGCGGAACTGACCGGCAAATGAGAATAACGCAAAATTTTATCTTCAAATCCTTCCGGTGTTTTGTATTCGGCATCTTCTATTTCTACCGGCTCCACCATTTTTAAGGCGACCAAAAGATTCCAAACGGAGCGGACGCCTTGGTTGATATTTTTTTCGTCAATAACGTATGAACCGCCAAGCTCAAGAGTTAGAGCGGGAATATTGCGACGGATGAGGCTGCCGGAAAGCGATCGGCGGAGTTCGTCGGCGTCGTCTGCTTCTTCTTGCTCGTTGATGACCAAGAGCCCGATTTCGCGGCTGAATTTTTTGGTCGCCTCATAGGCGTCGCGGTATTTGACTCCCGGATACGGGTCAATCAAGGTGTAGGGGATTGATTTGATCCAGTCATTATGGAGATCAAGGACGATGGTAGGCTTGGTTTCAATGATGGTGGAGAAAATTTTGTCGGCGATTCTCTCAGCCATAGAGCCGTTTTTGTCACCGGGGAAAGAGCGGTTGAGATCTTCTTTGCGCGGCGATATTTCATTGCTAATAATGATGTTGTGCGAGCCCGTTTCAAATCCGACGGGGTTCATCAGCGGGAAAGCATGGATAGCGCCTTTTTTGAGAGGATTTTTGCGGAGCCGTTTGAAAATTTCTTGAATGACGACAATACCGCCGACTTCGTCGCCATGGACACAGGCGGTCAGCCAGACGACCGGTCCGGGATTTTTACCGCGAGCCTCCATTATTGCCAGCCGGCGGGAGGATAAGTCTGATCCGGTCATGATTTTTATTGAAGAAAAATTGATGCCTTTTTGGCCGGATTTGTATTTGTGTTGGGACATATTATTAGAATCAGTAATCAGTAATTTTATATTAATTAATCTTAATTATATCAATTTTTTATGTTTTTGTCAAATTAATTTTTTGGCCAGTCGGCGGCAATTGAAAAAGGCGGACATTTTTGTTATGCTGAAAGCATGAAACACAAAGCATATAACACATAACATGGAACATTTAATAAAAACATATCAAGATTTTTTAGATGAGAACGGCGAAAAAAAATGGCAGGATTTTTGGGAAAAAGAAAAATTGTTTGAAGCCAAAGACGGCAAAGGCGAAAAATATTATTGTTTGATAGAGTTTCCTTATCCGTCAGCTGAGGGGTTGCATGTCGGCCACCCGCGCAGCTACACTGCTTTGGATATTGTTGCCAGAAAGAGGCGGATGCAGGGCCATAACGTGCTTTATCCGATCGGTTGGGATGCCTTTGGCCTGCCAGCAGAAAATTACGCGATTAAGACTGGCACGCATCCGCGGATAAAAACCGAAGAAAACATCAATAATTTCCGGCGTCAATTAAAATCGCTTGGCTTTTCTTTTGATTGGTCGCGGGAAGTCAACACTACCGATCCGGAGTATTACAAATGGACGCAATGGATATTTTTGAAATTATTTGAACGCGGCTTGGCCTACAAGGCGGAAGTGGCGATAAATTTTTGCACTTCCTGCAAAGTCGGCTTGGCCAATGAGGAAGTGGTCGGCGGCAAGTGCGAGCGTTGCGGCGGCGAAGTGGTCAAGAAAGTCAAATCCCAATGGATGCTCAAAATCACCGAATACGCCGATCGGCTGGAAAAAGATTTAGACAAAGTGGATTATATTGAACGGGTAAAAACCCAGCAACGGAATTGGATCGGCCGGAGCGAAGGAGCCATAGTTCAATTTAAAATTTCAGGTAGCAATTCCTCCCCCTTAACAAGGGGGAGGTTAGGAGGGGGTGAGGGAGATGGTAATAATACCCCTCCCCAGCCCTCCCCTTATAAAGGTGAGGGAGAAAACATTGTTGTCTATACCACTCGCCCCGACACTTTGTTCGGCGCGACTTATATGGTGCTGGCGCCGGAGCATGAGCTGGTTCAGCAGTTGAAAGACCAAATAGAAAATTTTGACGAGGTGGAAAAATATATCACTGACGCGGCCAAGAAATCAGATTTGGAGCGGACCGAGCTTAATAAAGAAAAAACCGGCGTGGAGCTGAAAGGAATTAAGGCGATCAACCCGGTAAACAATAAAGAAATTCCGGTGTGGATTTCGGATTATGTCTTGGCGGGCTATGGCACGGGCGCGATTATGGCGGTGCCGGCGCACGACGAGCGGGATTTTGAGTTTGCAAAAAAGTTTAACTTGCCGATGATAACAGTTATCACTCCCAATAAAAAGAACGTAATAGGCATAGGGGCGATGATTCAGACAAAAGACGAAAAATTTTTATTTCAAAGAAGAGACCATCAGACTGATAGAAATCCAGGTATGTTAGCTTTTTTTGGTGGGGGCATAGAAGGTCAAGAAGATATTGAGCAAACATTAAAGCGAGAAGTAAAGGAAGAATTGAATTTGGAAATTAATAATTTTGTTTTATTAAATAAATTAGAAAGCCACAATAAACCGGGGAGTTTTTTGGATATATTTTATGTCCGCGATATTAAAGAAGAAAGAATAAAATTGGGAGAGGGAGCAGGAATTGAGAAGCTTGATTTATTAGAGGCACTTGAGAGAGACGATGTTACGCCTTTTACAAAAAAAGCAATCAAGTACCTATTAGAAAATAAATGTTTTACTGAGATTGATCAGGGTCAAATGATTAATTCGGATTTTCTCAACGGCCTTTTGCCAGCAGAAGCGATAAAAAAAATGACGGCTTGGCTGGAAGAAAAAGGCGTTGGCAAGAAGGCGGTTAATTATAAACTTCGCGATTGGGTGTTTTCGCGGCAAAGGTATTGGGGTGAGCCGATTCCGGTGGCTTATTGTGAGAATTGCGCTTCCAAAATTAAAGAAATTTTTCGCGATAATTCCTCCCCCTTTATAAGGGGGAGGTTAGGAGGGGGTAATGGCGATGACAATACCCCTCCCCAGCCCTCCCCTTATAAAGGTGAGGGAGAATACAGTATCGGGGAGATCTTAAACCCCGGCTTTGTGCCATTGTCGGAAAAAGATTTGCCCTTGGTATTGCCGGAAGTGACAGAGTTTCAGGCTGGCGAGGACGGCGAGTCGCCACTGGCCAAGTTAACCGATTGGGTCAATGTAAAATGCCCGAAATGCGGCGGCGAGGCCAAGCGGGAAACTGACACGATGCCTCAATGGGCGGGCAGTTCGTGGTATTTTTTGCGGTATTGCGACCCGCGCAACAAAAAAGCGTTGGCGAGCGAGAAAAATTTGAAGTATTGGACGCCGGTGGATTGGTACAACGGCGGCATGGAACACACCACCTTGCATTTGTTGTATTCCAGGTTTTGGCATAAGTTTTTATTTGATATCGGGGTGGTGCCGACCGATGAGCCATATCAAAAACGCACTTCGCACGGCATGGTGCTAGGCGAGGGCGGCGAAAAGATGTCCAAATCGCGGGGCAATGTCATTAATCCCGACGATGTCGTCAAGCAATATGGCGCGGACACCTTGCGGGTGTATGAGATGTTTATGGGGCCGTTTGATTCTGCGATTCCTTGGGACACCAAGGGCGTGGTTGGAGTGAGAAGATTTTTGGACAAGGTGTGGAATCTGTTTGTGGAACATGGAACGCCCAACATGGAAAAAGAGGACAACGGAAATATGGAGATACTATTAAATCAAACAATCAAAAAAGTATCCGATGATATTGAGGGAATGGGATTTAATACGGCGGTTTCGGCGTTAATGATTTTGACGAATAAATTAATGGAACAGAAAGTGGCCGATCAGAAAATACTGGAAAAATTATTAATTTTGCTATCACCATTTGCGCCGCATTTGGCGGAAGAGCTATGGGAAAAATCAGGACACAAGAAAAGCATTATCATTGAAAAATGGCCGGTTGCCGACGAGTCAAAATTGCGAAGTGAGACGGTGGAATTTGCCGTGCAGGTAAATGGCAAGCTGCGGGCGAAAATATCTTTGCCGCCGGATGTCAGCGAGGCCGAAGCAGTAGCCGCGGCCAAAGAGTTAGATAATGTAAAGAAGTATTTGTCGGGACAGGAAATAAAAAAGACGATTTTCGTGCCCGGCCGGATGATTAGTTTTGTGGTATAAAATAAGTCTGTAAAGTCAAAAGTCATAAAGTTCGTAAAGTCTATAAAGTCATAAGGTCCGTAAAGTCGGGTGTAGGGGCGGGGTCCCCCCGCCCGAATCCGTAGAGACGTCTCTCCCGAGTTCTTGGGATCAGGACGTCTCTTTTCGTATATACGGACGTAAGTACGTTCGTAATGACGTCCGTCATTACGTCGCAAAAGAGAGAAATTGCTTGCCATTGACAGGCGGGGATTTTTGGTTTATACTCATAAGAAGTTTTTGGCAAGGGAGAAACAGGAAGGAGGACGGAAAAGTGGCCGGAAAGAACGATTTCTTGTTAGCGGGTAGGAAAGAAGATCGCATAGCATTTGGCTTGTCGCAAGCTGACGGAAATTTCCGTAAATTCATTGATTCTCTGAAAACAACAGCCGGGGGATTGAGGGAGGCGGGCGGAGCCGATGAAGCAAGTTTGGTGGCGAGCATGGCCGCTACCGTTGAAGGGTTGCGGTTTGAGTTGTCTCTCGGAGAAAACCGCCAGCCGACGGCCAAAGAAGCGGACGCGGTCGTTCAAGAGTCGCCAAGCCCGGGCATCAGCATTCTCCTTGACGACCAGACTCCCGAACAGTTTTTTGGTGAAGCGGCGTGGCAGGAAGCCCAAGAGGAAGTAGAAGGGTTGTTCCGATTGCCCGATCCGTTTCTTTCGGTGTCCGGCAATGGTGTTGAAGCCGGAGGGATGGGCCAGTCGCCGACACTTCAGTCCGATGAGGAGGGTGTTTCCCCTGGTAGTCGGCAATTTGACTTTGTTCTCGCGGATTCTGTTTAGTGAGCGGGAATTTCGCGAGATGGGATTTGAGGCGGTTCCGCGAGTTGGAGCCGCCTTTTTCAATCGCCTTTATTCTGTTATGATAAATTGTAAGAATTGTCAGTGCTATTTATAGTGAACAGTTTTTTATCCACCTCCCCCTACCCCTCCTTCAGACAAGGAGGGGGAAAAGATACCAATTTTTACTACGCTAAGGAAAAACTTCTTATTTGCTTGTTTATGCGCCATGAGCGTACAGGCAAGTTCAGATTAAGGACGGGGTACTGGTAATTTTTTACGATTACGACAATAGACAAAATGAAAACAATAATTTGCGATAACCAACAAAAAAGCAGCTGGGATGAATTTGTCAGAAGCAATTCCGCCGATTTTGGCGTTTTGCAGTCTTGGGCGTGGGGCGATTTTCAACAGCAATTGGGCCGGAAAGTTTTTCCATTGGCGACCCTTGACGAACAGGATAATTTTGTGGCAGTGGCGTTAGTTATTAAACAGCCGCTCAAACTGGGCAAAAGCTATTTTTATCTCCCGCGCGGGCCGATTTTATCCGACGCCAAATCTGCCGGCGGCAAACAGGCCGATATTTTGGAATCGCTATTGTCTCAAATAAGCCGTTTGGCCCAGAAAGAACGAGCGATATTTTTGCGGCTGGATCCGGCGTGGCAGGAAAACGAGGCGACTCTGGCGCTGATGAAGGAGCTTGGCCTCCGGCCAGTCGGCCAAGTCCAGCCCAAACAGACGCTGATTTTAGATTTGCAAAAATCCGAGGCGGAGCTTTTAGCTCAAATGAAGCCAAAGACCAGATACAATATTAAAGTGGCGCAGAAACATGGCGTGGAGATTATAGACCCCTCCCTACCCTCCCCTTCAGACGAGGGGAGGGAAGAAGGTTTCAAGTCCTCCATTTCAGACAAGGGAGGGGAAGAGGATTGCCAATCCTCTCCTTCAGATAAGGAGAAGGAAGAAAATTGTCAGTCCTTCCCTTTAGACGAGGGGAAGGAGGATTTTTTTGAAGATTTTTGGCGGCTAATGGAAAAAACTTCCCAGCGTCAAGAAATAGTTTCTCACCCGAAAGATTATTATCGGAAATTAATATCGGTCTTAGGCGGGATGGCAAGAATCGTCGTCGCCAAATATGAGGGCAAGGTGATTGTCGCCAATATCATTATTTATGCCGGCGATTGGTGCGTCTATCTTCACGGCGCGTCCGATTATGAGTATCGCGACAAAATGGCGCCATTCTTGCTTCAATGGCAGACTATTTTGTCGGCAAAAAAAGCGGGTAAGAGGTTTTATGATTTTTGGGGAGTGGATGAAAAAAAATGGCCGGGAGTCACCAGATTCAAGCAAGGATTCGCGCCGGACGAAAAGTTTGTTGTTTATGCCGGCGCTTGGGACGCGGTTTACAGCAGGTTGTGGTATAATGTGTATAGATTGATTAAGTCCATAAAGTCATAAAGTCGAAAGTCAGTAAAGTCAAAAGTCCATAAAGTTTGTAAAGTCTATAAAGTCAAAATTCAGGGATTAGGAGTTAGGAATTAGGATGTAGGGGCGGGGTCTCCCCGCCCGATATTAAAGTCCATAAAGTCAAATTGATTAATTGTCCGTCGCGGCGGATGGTTGGGCGCTACCTCTATGGTTGGGACATGACAACAATATGACAATTTAACAATCTGCCGCGGCGGATGTAATTTTTCATAAATGAAAAAAGGATTCAAAAAGATATTATCATCTTTCTTTGCTTGCCGATTGACGCCGCAGGTGAAGGAGCTTTACTCGTCGTCAGTGATTTTGAATTTCGCCTTGTCCATGGTGGCGGTGTTTGAGCCGGTTTTTTTGTACACGATTTTTGTTCGCCATTGTTCACTGACGGAATCCTTGCAATTTATTTTGTATTTTTATCTCGCGGTTTATGTGATTTATTTTTTGGTTTTACCGCTCGGGGCGAAGTTTGCCGGCCGCTTCGGCTATGAGCATACTATCGCCATCGGGTCAGTCTTTACCTCTTTGTTTTATTTGGTATTTTGGTGGATTCAATCGTCTTGGTGGTGGATACCGCCGGCCGTGGCAATGTATGTGTTGTCCAAACTTTTTTATTGGCCGGCTTATCATTGCAATTTTGCCAAGTTTTCCGTGGACGGCCAGCATGGACGGGAGGTAAGTAATTTGACTGCCCTGCAATCGGCGGTGGTGATTTTAGGGCCGTTGATCGGCGGATTTTTGTTGCGATTTTTTGATTTTTCGGTGTTGTTTGCGGTGGCGACGATATTGATTGTCTTGTCCAATGTGCCGATGCTGATTACCAAAGAACAAGTTGATGGGATCAAATTTTCTTATTTTGCCGCTTATCGCCGCCTAATCAAAAGGGAACACATCAGAAATTTCGTGTCATTGTGGGGGTTCGGCGAGGAGTTGATTTTATTAGTGATTTGGCCGGTGTTTATTTTTGCCATTATTAATGATTTTTTGGGACTCGGCCTCATCAGCGCCGCGTCGGCGATGCTGACTACTTTGATTTATCTTTATATTGGCCGGCTGGCAGATAAAAGGGACCGGCGATCAGTGTTCAAGTTTGGCACACTATTATATTTTTTCTCCTGGCTATTTAGGTTGATGGTGAGAAGCGTCGCCGGGGTGTTTTTGGTGGACACTTACTCCAAAATTACCAAGCAAATCATCAGTATCCCGCTGACGGCCGAGACTTATGACAAAGCGCAGGACACTTCGCTGATGAAGGCGGTTTTATTTTTTGAAATGTCTTTGGTAGTCGGCAAAATAATTGCTATTGCGGCGGCGCTCGTCCTGCTTAATTTTTTCGTGCCCGGTTGGAATGCCATTTTTCTTTTGTCCGGCTTGATGGCGTTGTTTTATCTAGGATATAAATAAGTCTATAAAGCCATAAAGCCAAAAGTTTTTAAAGTTCGTAAAGTCCATAAAGTCAAATAGCAAAATTCCAAATTCAAAATTACATCCGCCGCGGCGGATTGTTAAATTGTTTGGTACTACCTCTATAATTGAGGCATAACAACAATCCGCCGCGGCAGACAATATGACAATTCAACAATTATTCATTTGAAAATTAAATCATTGGAAACTTGTGGTGAGTGAAACCGAACCATTCATTGTAAATTTTAAATTGGAAATTTTATTAGAAATTTTTATCCGCCTTTGGCGGAAGACATTAGATATTAGAAATTTTACCATATGCCATTTGCTATCAGCCAAGGTAATGCGCGACTGAATTTTTTAGACGGCCTGCGGGGGCTGGCGGTGGCGCTCATGGTCATTAATCACGCTTCACGCTGGATATTATCAGCGGGCGCCGGATTCCGCGAACAATGGATTTACTTTACGGTCACCCTGTCGGCGCCGATTTTTTTGTTTTTGGTGGGATTCTGTTTGAAATTGTCTTTTGAGGCGGTAAAAGATAAGCTGACCGATCGCCAAATCGTCTTTAAATATTTGCGGCGGGGAGTTTTTATCATTTTTTCCGGCTATATTTTCAACTGGCTGGTTTTTGCCGATGAATCTATTTTGTCCGGAAAAGTGCTCCATTCTATCGGCGCCAGCATTATTTTGTCCATACCTTTTTTGTTTCTGGGGAGGAAGAAGTCCGGCCAGGCGGTGATCCTTGCTTTGGCCTTGTTTCTGTTGTTTGGTTTTGGATGGTTTTTTCCTTTTTTCTCCGCCTGGTCACGTGATCATGAACTGATTAGAAGCATCTTTTTCTCCGATTTTCTATTAATCCCGTGGTTTGGTTTTGTGCTTATCGGACTTTTGGAGGCGGGAGCGTTTTTGGTGGCTAAGGATAGAACGATTTTTGCCTATCGTGGCGCCGTGGCCGGCTTGGCTTTGATCGCCATATTCGCCGTTTATCATTTTTTGTTTGTTGCCGGACCGGCTTTTGTCTTTGACTACGATTATAATCTCAATAATCACTGGTCGCCGAATATCGTCACGCTGTTTTGGATCATTGGAATGATTTTTTTGCTGTTCGGACTGGCTTATTTCTTATTGGAGGCAAGAAAAATCAAAGTCCGCTGGCTGATCGTACTCGGCCAATCAGCGTTTTTTATTTATTTTTTGCACCATTTGGTCGGATTGAATTTTTTGTCAGATTTTTTGGGAGTGAGATTCGGACTAATGGCGACATTTGTCTTGTTTGATATAATTTTTATCGGTTTCTTGGCGATTTCCGGAAAATGCTGGCTGGTTTTTAAGAAAATATTTTAGAAACACAATAATAAAAAATATGCTTAGCCAAAAGAAGATTGAATTGCTGTGCAAAGAGAGAGGGATTTTCCCGACCAAAAGCCGCGGCCAAAATTTTTTGATTGATGGAAACATTATTAATAAAATAGCGGCCGCCTTGGGTTTGTCCGGAGAGGAGATTGTTTTGGAGGTTGGTCCCGGTCTCGGTGTTTTGACTGTTGAATTGGCAAAACAAGCGAAGCGAGTGGTGGCGGTGGAAGTGGATCGGCGATTGGCTGATTTTCTGCGGGTTGAATTTGCGGGACGGAAAAATGTTGAGATCGTTTCCGGCGATATTTTGAAAACCAACCCGGCGGAGTTGGGACTGAAAAAATTCGGGTATCAGGTAGCGGCCAATCTTCCTTACAATATCACTTCCAATTTTTTGCGCGATTTTTTGTCTTCGCCGTATCGGCCGGCAAAAATGACATTGATGATTCAGAAAGAGGTGGCGCAAAGGATTGTGGCTGGGCCGGGAGAAATGAGCGTTTTGGCGGTTGCTGTTCAATTTTACAGCGAGCCGGAAATTTTGTTTGCGGTTGGAAAATCCTGTTTTTGGCCCAAGCCCGAAGTTGATTCGGCAGTGATTAGATTAACGTTAAAGAAAAAATTGCCGGCGATTGACGAAAAAAAGTTTTTCCGAACGGTAAAAATCGGTTTTTCCGCCAAGCGTAAACAGTTACACAATAATCTGGCGGCCGGTTTTAAGATTTCAAATATCAAGTCCAAGGAAATCCTGGTGAGTTTGGGTCTTGACGAGAAAATTCGGGCGGAAGATTTGTCAGTGGAGGAGTGGGTGAGACTGGCAGGTTTCAATTTTTAATTTAAAATTTCCAATGAATAATTGTTGAATTGTCATATTGTTATATTGTTGTTGTGCCTCAATCATAGAGGTAGCACCAAACAATTTAACAATCCGCCGTGGCGGACAATTAGTCAATTTGACTTTATAGGTTTTCGACTTTACTGACTTTTGACTTCTTAATGCTCCATGTTTCATGTTATGCGTTCCATGACTTCCCGAGTTACGAGTCGCGAGTTACGAGTTCCTTTATTGTTCGCTGACTACAACTTTATTGACATTTTATGTTATAATATAATAGTGAGTTTTTATTTTTTGTGGTATAATTAAAGTAAATTATTTATCCACACAATCGCAATGGAAGGCGGTCATTTTGATGACAATCAATTCAATCAACTGATAAACAATTCGCCGTCAACCGACGGTTATGTCAGTAACAATAAAAACAGCAATGCCAATATTAGGACAAAAAAAGAAAAGTGGCTTACAGTGGCGATTTTGTCAGTAGCGGCAGTGGCTGTTTTTTTTGGCTATTTCCAGCTTTCCGGCAGTATCGGCAAGCCGTTCTCGTCTGTTTTATCAGCCAAGAATACAAATAGCGAGAGCGAGCAGTGCGCTGATGGCAATTGCCAGAACTCCGTCGGCTCTCAATCAATGATTGATACTGACAGCGATGGCTTATTGGATTATGAAGAGTTGACGATTCATAAGACCAGCCCATATCTGGAAGATAGCGACAGCGATGGGATGGATGACAAATATGAAGTGGATATGGGATATGATCCCAATTGTCCGGGTAAAGATTTCTGTTTTACGACCGGGTCCACCGATGGCGAAAATAGCGTTCAAAGCATAGTGCCGACTTTTCAAAGCACAGTGCCGACGACAGGAGTGACAACGCCAAACGTGTCAGTAATACGCGATATTTTCAAGGCGTCGGGAATTCCCGAGGATGAATTAAACAAGTTGACCGATGAACAGATATTGACTTTGTATGATCAGATGGTTGCTTCTCAAACCGGTGAGACGGCAGATTCTTCGTCTGCCAGTTCGGGGTCGGATAGCACAGCGTCCGGGTCGGTGGACGACTTGAAAAATTTGACCGGCGCGCAAATCAGGGAATTGCTAATAGCGCAGGGTCTGCCGGAGAGCGTTTTGACCGGCATTAGCGATGATGATTTGAAAACAATGTTTTTAAGCCAATTGGAATCGCAAATGAATCAATAGGATGTTAGAAATTTTTTCAAACAAACAAAATAAAAAACGATTAATGATTTTGTCGTCTTTTTTGTTTGTATTATTTTTCTTTTCGTTAGGATTGTCTCATAGCGTTAAAGCCGCTGGCTCAAGCGGTGCCACAAATATTATTCAGTCAACGGATTTGGAAATAAATCGTGAAGGCGAGATTTACAGTCTGGAAGAGTCTTTCGCGAAATGCGTGATGAGCGGAACTCCTTTAAGTCAGACATCTTCGGCTGAATTGGCGGAGTGTATTAGTAACTTCATGAAAAAGAGCGATGCCGAAACCAAAAAACAAATTGAAGCTTATATATCTTCAATGCAATTAAAACAGTCATTGGAAGAGGCCTGGGACAAGGCTAGGGATGTGGCCAAAGAAGCGCTCGCCGGATCTTGGCGGACGATGTGGAAGCAGTTTTCCAAACAATTAGTATACGATACAGCCACTTGGATCGCTTCTGGCGGCAAGGGCCAGCAGCCATTGTTTGTGACAGAAGGGTGGGGTGCCTATTTGGAGCAGACCGCCGATGAAGCAATTGGCGCTTTTATTGACGAGGTGGATGATCGGTTTGGCGTGGATTTGTGCGAGCCGGATTTTGCCGTCAAGATTCTTATTACCACCGGCGTTGATCCGCGGGCGCCGCGCAAACCGCGCTGTACTTTTTCCAAGATGACCGCCAATTGGGAATCAGCTATTCAAAATGCCGATTTCGGCTATGAATACGTGACGGCTCTGCGGCCGGGAGAAAATGATTTATCGTCGTTTTTGATTTTAAGATCAGATTTAAACCGAGAAATAGACAAAACGGCGGAAAACACTTTGGCGCAGCTAGTTTCCACTCAAGGCTGGCTCAACTTGGAAGATTTGGCGGGGAATATTTTGACGCCGGGAACAGCAGTTAGAAAAGCCTTTGACTCTTCTTATGACGAAGCAATTCGTTCTGATGTCGGTGAATATACCGGCTCGGTTTGGGATATTATTGAGACATTTTTGAATACTTTGGTCGGCAAACTGCTCAATAATTTGAAGAAAGGTTATTTCTCCGGTGATTCTACTTCGGGCGGCGGTGCCAACTTGTCAAACCTTTCGGCTTTGTCTGGATTGTCAAGCCTATTTAATTCCGAGGCTTCGCCGATAATGAGCGGCAAAGCTGGCGCGGAAGAGAGGTTTTCCAATCTGGTAGAGTTTGATTTTTCCATTGGCGGTCCTTATGATATCTTATCAAAATTGACACAGTGTTCGGACAGCAAAAAAACCAGTCCCGGGCCGACTGACTGCGTCATTGATCAATTGATGGCTCAAGTGATACGCGATAAGATGTTGGTCAAGGATTTGCCTGACTCTATCAAGAACAGGGAGTTTTCTCCAAAGATCAGCGATGTTAAGAGCGTCCAGACGGTATTCACTTTGAGGAACATTACAATTTTGAGAAAATATCGGATTGTCCCGGTCGGCTGGGAAATTGCGGCTAAATATATTAATCAGTATAGCGATAAGGCATATACCCTGGGCGATTTAATGAGTGCTTTCAATGATTCAGCCAGTCCTTTCTACGGTTTGGTTGATCCGAACTGGGTGCTGAAGGCGCCGGAAGTATTTTGCCGCCGGGTCGGCTATGGCCCGGAAAGCTCCACTGGCGGCGCGTCTGGCTCTGTCACTCGCAGCAATGATTATTGCGCCGACGAACAGCAATGCTTGAAAGAGGACCAAAAGACAGGCAACTGCGAAGCGTTCGGCTATTGTACCGAGGAAAAATTGATTTGGAATTTTGGTTCTGACAGCTGTGATGCCCAATATAATACTTGCCAGACCTATCAGGATCGGGATGGGAACGCGACCAATTGGCTAGCCAATTCTCTTGATTATCGCAATTGCGACGCAAACAGTGTCGGCTGCAAGTGGTATAGCGCCGCTTTCAACTCGGCCAACGCCGATTGGGAACACGCGGCAGAAGAGACGGTTTGGACGCAGGTCAGTGTTGACACGACTGTCACGGTTCAGGATAACGCTGCTTGGACAGTGCCGCAATGGAGCAGTACTAGCACCAATAACAGGATTATCTTGGGCACTCCTTGCGCTAAGTCAGGAGGGTGTTTGAGCGAGTTTGTCGGAGCAAGTTGTATTATTCCGGCCGGTGGCTACAAGTGTCGGGCGGAAGTTTCCGGCGGTTGCGCCAAGGGAGAAAATATCTTATCAGCTTATAATGGAGATTTTTCGGCCTGCGCCGGTTGGGACGCGGATAATTGGGATGAAGGGTATCAGAATGTCAATAACGGTCATTCTTGCGTCAATGGCGCCGGCAATCCGAATAATGCTTTGGAATCGTCCTCACTTAATAATACTACAGAGATCGCCAGTGCCTTGCCGGATATTAAGATTGAAGCGAATAAAAAATATACTTTAAGTTTTCAGGCCAAAAAAGCGGCTAGCGCCACCGGTTCGGCGGGGGTGTCCTTGTATTACAAAGATGTTTATGGCCAAGAGGTGACCAGGGGGACAAATTTGAATCTCGGTTCTTTGAGCGCGACGAGCTGGCGGACATACACCATTGATGATATTGATGTTGGCAATACCGATAAGGCGCAAATACGGATTATTACCAATGTCGGAACATCGGGTTCGGTTTATTTTGACAATTTTAGCTTGAATCAAGTTGATGCCGGCTGCTTTACCACCCAAGCGATTTGGTTGACTTTGGGCGCGCAAAGCAATGTCACCGATAAAGAGATTTATTTCGATCGCGACGCTCAATCTTGCGATGCCAAGGACGGGGGTTGCAGCCAATTTATCAGAACCAAAGAAGGATTAGGCAGCAATCTGGCGGTTAATGGCGGATTTGAAGGCGGTGACGCGATGCCGATGGCAATTGTCAACAATGCCAGCGCCTGCCAAGCGTCAATCACTGGTGAACAGACTCACAGTGGTGTCAATTCTTTCAAAGTGCAGGGTCCGAGCGGAACGGGAAATTTTTGCGGTTATCGCCTGGGCCAGCCGATAAAGGTATTAAAGGGGCATCGTTATATTTTGTCGGGCTGGATTAAATCATCAGCATCGGCTTATTTCATCTTTGATTTTGAGCGTTATATCCCAGGCAATAACAATCCGCCGCGGGAATTGACTACCAGCTATGAAGATAAGACCGCCGGCAGCTGGCAAAGGGTGTCTACCGCAGTATTCATTCCTACGGAAGATTACGAAGGATATGTCAGAATCGTAATGGAACAAAACAATACCGCCGGCGAGACTTACACCGCTTATTATGATGACATCAAACTGGAGGAAGTGACTTATAATGTCAGCTATCCGACTGAATATACTCCTTATGATCCGGCCGGCCGCCCGGCTAATCAATTGGCCTATCTCAAAAAAGCGCCGGATTACTACAATTGTTATGATGTCAACCCTGGAACTTCGGAGATTGATTGGCCGACCAGCAAGGCGGAATTAAACAGCGTCTTGTCTTCTCGTGATCCGGAGTGTGGTGATTATTCCGAGGTTTGCTTGAGGGAAGAAGTCGGCTGTGAATTGTATACGCCGACTAGTGGTGATCCGAGTGTGCCCGGTGTGGCAACCTCCGCCGACGTTTGTCCATCCGAATGCGTGGGGTATCAGCGTTATTTGCAAGAGGCGACCGATTTCACTTTAGAGCGCTATGTCCAATTTATCGCTAACGATAAAGCGAAATACTGTTCGGCCAGTTATGCCGGCTGTGATGAATTTACCAATCTTGATGAAGTCGCCAAGGGCGGCGAAGGCCGCGAGTATTACAGCCAGTTGCAAGCCTGCCAGAAGCCGATTCCGGACGGTCCGGGCGATGGCCGGACTTATTATACTTGGGAAGGGGATGATACCACTGGTTATCAGCTCAAGGTTTATGAACTCAAAAAGAGCCAATCCGGCAGCGTGGCGGAGACAGCGCCGTGCACCAATTTGATTTATCCGGCCGGCGACAATGGAGAAAATGCTTGCGCTGATATCGGCAGCACTAATAGCAGCGGAACGGAAGATGATAATTTGTTCACCCTGCTTAATATGGCTACGGCTCAATTGAATGTGGTTGGCGGAGTAAATTTGAACAATAATTTGAGTAATTATCTCAATTACTTGAGAAACAATGATCCGGTCTCGTCTTTGGTGTTGAATCAGGGAATTGTTGATGAACTGCACAATTTCGGCCTATGCGCCAAGCAAGAATTGACCGGGTACTATTATAATAATTCGGAAACCGGCGAAACAATTTCTATTATGCCCAACGCGGATTGCCGGGAGTTTTATGACCAGTCCGGCAATATTCACTGGCGCCTGCTATCAAGCACTGTCTCCATTTCCGACAATTGCCATCCTTATCGCCGGACAATGACCCAGCCGACCATTAATGATGGCGAGAATATGAATGAAGAAAATTGTCTCAGACAGGGCGGTTATTGGGATGGTGGCAAGTGTGTGAGTGTTGCCGAAAGCGATTGCCGCGCCAAAGACGGCTATTGGAATGATTACGGCGAGTGTATTTATATGGCGGTGCCTGGCGAAGGCAAGCCCTGCCCGCAGCAGTTTGTCGGTTGCCGGCAATACTCCGGCAATCGCGGCAATAATGTCCGCAATATCTTATTTAGCGATTTTGAAGACGGCGCCGGCGGTTGGGAAGGCGGTACTTTAAGCTCGGCTTCCAGTCATCCGGGCGGCTCGTCGTTGGCCAATTCTGCCAGTGAATTAAGGCGTTCGGTGTACATCGGCAATAAGAAATCTTATGTCTTGAGTTTCTGGGCCAAAGGGAGTGGGAGCTTCAATTTAAACAGTGTCAGATTTGACGGAGCGAGCGAAGCGGCGGATTATTTTGCCGGCGGCACAGAAGCGCCGACTGCCGCTATCACGGAGGAGTGGCGGCGTTATGAGTTTGGTCCGGTGTTTGTCACTTGGGGGAATGACGACAATTATACCAGTGATAGCCTGGTCGTCAGTATTCCGTCCGGCCAGACTATTTACCTTGATAATGTCCTATTAAAAGAAGTCAAAGAGAATTTTTACTTGATTGAAAATTCTTGGTTTACGCCATATTCCTGCGACAATCTCATTGCCTCGCCGTATGGCGTTGATGAGGCCGGCAGTAATTTGTCAGCCAATAATGCCGAGAGGGACAGCATGGGAGAGATGCTCAATTGCGCCGCTTATACTGATCGGGCCGGCCAGCTTTGGAATTTGAAATCTTTTGACAAATTGTGCCGTTTGGGCGCGGTCGGTTGTGAGGCGCTCATTGACACTCATAATACGGATTCTTCTTTGGCGGCGGTTTATAATGAAGGAGATCGATCGGAGATTTCAGTGGCGGCCGATGAGACGGTTTATTTGGTCAATGATAGCAAGTATGCTTGCGCGGCAGAAAATAAGGGTTGTACCGCTTATGGGCTTCCGACTGTCACCGCTTATAACGAAGTGGTTGGATATAATGATGTCTATATCAAGAATCAGCCGGATAGATATGGCACTGATTTGTGCAAATTTGATTCTCTGTGGTGCGAAGAATACTTGAGTTCCGGTCTTAGAAATGTTTCATATTTCAAAAATCCGCGTAATAGAATTTGCGAATACAATGAATCCAGCGGCGCTTGGTTTGAGAAGGGGACAAATAAAAAATGCGATTATGTTTCCAACTTGCAGACGGTCGGCGTCAGCCAACCGCGTGGTTGGTACAATTCCTACACTCCTTATTACGACTTTTTCAAGCAGGGAATTGACGCCAGTCCGAGCGGATCATTTGAAGTGACGATTAATAATTGGGTGAGAGAAAATTTGGAGATGGACAGTGATTATTCCGGCTGGGCCGGCGCTTGTCCGAGTGAAGAAAGCGGTTGCAGTGAATACATTGATCCTCTCGCTGCCATTTACCGAAACGAACTGGTCAACCCGGAATTAACCAGACGGGAAGACACTAATGGCGACGGGGAATTTGATGAAAAAGACCAGCCAGATGGCTGGAGTGTTTGGCCAGCCACCGGCGATCCGGTCACCTTCACCCAAGTTTTGACTTTAAAGACCAACACTCTTTATACTGTTTCCACTTCCAATTTTATGGGAGGGAAAGATCTATATTGGCGGGTGCGTTTTATAGATAGAGCCGGAAACACTGTGAGCAAGGGTGTTGCCGTTTCCCCGGACGCCAGCGTTCGTAAGTGGATATGGGCGGAGGACACAAATAAAATAAATGGATATGAAGCAAACGAATTGCGTGAGGAAATGAGTTTTGTCACTTCCGGCCTCACTTTGCCGGCGCCGGCCAGCGCCAGGTTCTTTGTGCCGTCAAATGATGATGATTTTAATACTTTTCAATTGGAATTTATTATCAAAGTCGGGCAGGCATATGAAGATGTCAAAATTTCCGAAACCGGCGTTTATTATGCTTTGAGCCAGGATGTGGATAGGACGACTTGCAGCGGCCTGGCCAATTATGATGATGGTTGTGTTTTGTTTAATGAAAGAGGGGGAATGGATTATTCGGCGACCAGCTCGTTTGAATTGATTGATGATTCACCGGTTTCTTCGCTTTATGAAGTTGATGGCGGCAGGAATTCAAGCTATTTAACGATGGACGCCGATCAGACATATTGGAATCAAAAGTCTGCCGGCGGCAGCCAGTCTCCGGTGTTGGCTACGTTTGCCGGTGTTAAGGACGCTAATTCAATTTTGAAAGTCAAGCCGGACAGGGAATGTTCGTCTTGGCTGTATTGTAATAGTTATAAGAAAAACAGTTCAGGGTCATCGGCGAATATGGCTTTTGATGTGGAACAAGATGATTGCTTGAGTGTCGGTCTTTGTTCGGACATGAATGAAAAGGGTGAATGTCTCAATGTGGTGGTGGATGATTCTCCTCTTAACACCGTCCAATATGATACGAGTAGTTCTTACAAGACCGGTTATTCGGTGGTAGGCAAAGATTTTGGCAATGATAAGAAAGTAGCCGGCCTTTATCCATTTGAACGGATGAGCCAATATGGCGGCGCGACCAGTATCGGTAATGGTGATTTCGGCAGCGTTTATAGCGAAGACGGGAATCCGCTTGGCTGGACGCTAGTCAATGATGCCGATGGCTTGGGCTGGAAGGATTATAAGATAAGAGTAGAGACTGACAGAGCTTATCGTCTGGAGGGAGCCAGTTATTTGAGAGTCAATTCTGTTTATGGGGCGGAATCGGAAATGGTTGATGTTGATTCGGGCACTGATTATATTCTGTCTGGCTGGGTCAATACGCTTGATCTTCAACCGAGCGCCAGTGAGTATAATAATAGCGCGAGAGCGCAGGTACTCGTCAGGGAATATAATAATGAAGGCGCAGCAATAAAGACTGGTACTTATTGCCAAGTTAAGTCGGGAGAGTGTACATTATTGTCTGACGGTTGGCAGTTATGGGACAATATGCAGGTGAGAGCCAATTTGCCATGGCAAAAAACGGCTCTGCCTTTCAGAACTTCGATCACTACGGCGAGCGTGTCGATCAAGCTGATCAATTGGTTAGACGCTGGTAGATCTAATATTTTGGGTAGATGGATTGAAAATTCGCCAGATGGAAATTGTGATGATCGTGATAATAATGATATTTGCGATATTTCCGGCGCGTCGCTGTTTGACAGCATAGACATGAAGCCGGTATTGGAAGTCGGCGATGATGATTATGTTGCCCGAGAGTGCCGCCTGTATCCGAAGTCCGATTCTTTGTCTTGCAAATATGTCTCCGGCGGCAAGGTGTATAGCGGTTGGTATGGATATTGTCTTACTCATGATCCGAGTAATTCACGCAATTGTCTGCAATGGTGGCCGGTAGATCTTTTGGCTGGAGAGACATTGGATGAAATTTCTAGCAGCTATAACGAACGGGCGCCGCTGTATTATTGTATTGATAAGACAAAAACAAGCATTTTAGTAAAACAAACTATCAACACTTCGGGATCAGGTTCAGGCCAAGATTTTTCTGATCTAATTGGTTTGGTGAAAAATTTGATTGGAAATTTAGGGGAAAGCGAGCCGATAAAATACACACCATTTGAGAGTGTTGATTCGGCGACCAGGATTTTTTTCCGTCATCCGAGCGTCAAATTTTTTATCCCGGTCATTGGTAGCGGCGGCTTGGCCAACATGGATGGATTGGCTGCCTATCTAACCACTGGCATAATGTTGAAGGACATGGCTTTTGTTGGTGGCGCTGGCATAACCTATGGTGGAAGCATGGGCGCGGTCATTCAGATTCCTTCAATTCAGCCATTATCGCCAGCCCAGATATTATCGAGTCTTGGTGATGGAAGTTGGATAAGTGACACCTTGCAGAGTATTAGTGATAGATTAAGTGATGTGAGAGATTCACTCTGCTCCCTTCCGGTTTTAAGATTGATTTGTAATTTGTTGAACTGGAATGCTGATGGAGATATAACCAGTGATAGTTTTTTGGGATCAATAACTGGCAATGGCTTGAGGAACGCCTTAAACAGTGCTTTTGATTCTATAGGATCAAATAATAGCGAATGGGGCGGTTGGGGCTATATTATGCCGACGTTAATTGACGGGAACAGCGGATTCATTGTTGGCATTCCGGTTGGCTGGCCGATCGCTTCCGGGGCGGCCGGCGTCGGGTCAACGGCGATTTCCGGTTATGCGATGAATGAATTAGCTGATCAGTTGGGCGGATTTTCTTCTCAAGGAATGAGAGTCATTACTGATCAGGATAAGGTCTATGCGGAGAATTTTACCGATCCATATCCGGATATTCCGGGCGATATTTTGGGCGTTGCTTATTTCCTGGAGAGTGGAACACTCACTTCCATGACTTCCATTGGTACTATTTTTGGCTTTATGGATGTGGAATATTGCACGGAAGTCGTCCAGGTGGTTACGCCGTCCGGAAAAAATAAAGCTTGGAACGCCAGAGTGGCCCAAGGCTCATCCTACACTTTGCCAAATAGAGATACTGGTTTGGACGACCTCTCGGCTAGATTAGAAGACATTCCGATAATCGGCAATGCTATCAGTTGGGTATTTGATAATACTATTAATAATTGGGTCAATAATATCTTGGATAACTTCATTGACAATGATTTGGATTATTCTGCCGATTATAAGCCGTTTGGCTCTATTGTCCCGCCGA
>CAZHYS010000004.1:69964-83729 GCA_964536975.1 uncultured Gammaproteobacteria bacterium | reverse complement strand
TTTTCGCTTTCAATTTTTACTTTAAAACGCATCGCCACTCGCCCATTGCCGCAATAATTTGGTCAATTGTTACACGTTCCAAATGTCCAGCAATCTTATTGCCAACTTCTCCTGCTTTATCCGGCACTAAATAACTTATCGGATCAATGGCTACCTTTGGCAAAAGCCCCATAAAATACAAATCCAAATCCGAGTATTGTTTTTTGTTTTGGTTGGCCATCAAAGTTATTTCACTAGTAAACGTCCCGTCGCTGTTGTCCTGCCAGCCATTGCCGCCCAAGGGCGAGACAAAATCAGCGTACATATTCCAATGTTGGAAATCATTATTAACCAGCAAATCCTTACGGATATTTCCCGCCTTGTCAACGAATTTCGCCCGCCCGCTGAAATGATGGCCAAGCTCATGCAAGATATAATTGACCGACAAATCCAGATCACTGCCCAAGTCGGTATTGTATTTGCCGATGTTGCCCATATTGGCAATGCCTTTGAGCTTACCGCCGGAACCGAAGTTGAAAGCGCTGTGCATCACGGCATTGCCGGTGCCGGCAAAATCGTTGGTGACGGTGAGATATTTGGCGATAACCGGCTCGTCCAACACAAAATTATTATAAAGAATAATGAAATCAAAAACATCGGGATTTTTGTCATAAAAAGCATTGATAACTTCATTGTCCGGCTTATCTTGGCCGTCAACATCCCGAAAAAACAGGTTTTTGTCGCCGCCCAAAACGACCACTGGAAAATCAATATCCACTTCGGCCAGTCCTTTGGTGGCCCAGGCGAAATTTTCTTGGAGATGCTTTTGGATGGCAGATAGTTTTTCCAGCTCTTTGGCGGAAGCTTTTTCCTTGACCGTCAAGACAAACGCGATTTTTAATTTTTTGTTTTCGCAGTCAGCGGTGGATTTATCCGGCACGGCGGCCGGGTTGAAAAGCCGGCTATCCAAACCGGAGATTTCCGTTTTTCGCCGGTTGAAATCAGTGACATTAATGACAATGTCAGTTGACTTTATTCCATTGTCCAAAACCGCCGAAAGATTTTTAAACGGCCAAATTATTCCTTTGTCTTTATAAAAATAGCCGCCGTCTTTGCCAAGTTGATAAACAAGGCCGTCGGGAAGTTCGTAATTATGCTTAACCGGATCGCCAATAGAATAATCGCCGAAAAACGCGTCTGGAATCTTTACTACTCGCTTTTGCCAATCGTCGCCGTAAATTTCCAGCAGCAGACTATCATCGGCGATAAGCCGCAAAATGCCACCCGGTTCTACCGCGTAATAATTCTGATCGGTGGCGAAGCGGGCGATGAAAATACCCGGCCGCAGCGTGACATTGCCGCCGAGCGGGTACTTACTTATCTCTTTCGGAGACAAGTCGGCTATCCCGTCAAAGCTTGAATACCAGCTTTTGTAAATACTTTCCGTCGGAAAAGGATGGCGGATATTATTTCCGTCCAAATAATATACTGTGGAGCTGTCTGACGATTTAACCAGGTCGCCCAAAGCAAAAACTGGCGAGGAGATTATCACCCCGCCCAAGACAATCGCCAGGATCAAAAATTTTTTTGCCATATCAATATTGAAGAACTGATTTTATCTTCTTGGCCTCCTTGAATTTATGGAAAGTTATCTTTTCCACGTTGTAAGTGCCATATTTCGGCGCCTCCAAAAATCCCTGCATCGCCGCTTCGGCTAGCCAGCCGGATTTGAGCCAATCGGTCAGCCATTCGGCAGTATAGCGAGGATCTTCTTGGCTGATGCCGGCGCCGATTGACTGGAGCCATTTTTCGTTGAAAATTTCCTGCGAGCCGATGTGCGGCGCCATAATTATCGGCAGGCCAAGGGCGCAATAAAATGACAGCTCACTCGGTTTGGTCCATAGGACATCGGTCGTCCGAAGAAGCTGATTGAATTTTTTGAAATACTCGTACTTATTCGGATGAAATAAGACATTAATTCCTTGGCCGAGCTGGCCAGACAGCTTGGCTTCTTTGGCTGCCTTTTTGAAATAGTCGTTGACTTCATTATTAATGCCGGCAACCAAATTGATCTTGACGCGGCCGGTGGAAATTTCCTGCCGCAAACTCTTGATTATCTCGCCGCCAAGTTCCCGTTGAGCGCCGGCGCCGCCGACGGCAAAAGTAATGGTGAGCGGCCGGCAAGGCGTTTTTTTGAAATCTTTGCCCAAATGGTGGCGCAAGGTCTTCTTATACTGATTGGTATAGACTTTATCAGGATCGAGCTGGGCCAATCGCCGACCCAGATCATGCTTGATAATATTGAGCCGCGGACCGACATTTTCCAAGGGCAAAGGAAAGCCGGTCAAAAAAATCTTGTCCGATCTTACGCCATACAGCTTGAGCCGATCGGCCACGCGACGATTGGGCGCCAGATAAATTATCTTGCTTTTCTTCGGCTCAGGCGGCACCCAAGCGCGGCTAATATCGGTGTCGGTCGCCAGACATAAAATTTCGCCTTCATACTTATAATAGTCCGCCATCATCGCCGTCGTGAAAAAAGTCGTCACTATCGGCAAGGGATTTTTGGACAGCTTGTCAATCAGATGTTTGCCCCAACCCAAAGTCTCAAAAAGATTGTACATCTGGGTCAGTTGAGTGTTGGCCTTGGACAAGTCGCGACGCGGATAAAAATCGGGAATGGATTGCAGTTTGTCGTAAAGCTCAAAAGCTTTGGCGCCGATAAGCGGCACCTTCTTGAAGCGAGAGATGAATTCATAAAATATCCTTGTCTTGTGCCAAATCTCGCGATCGCGCTTGGGAATACCGGAATAATTGTTGGCGCTGATGATGCCGCCTTGGGCAAAATAGTTGAGCGGGTAAGCGGCTCGTTGGTGGCCGTAACCCATATCCACGGTCACCACCCAAGCTTTGTTTTTTATTTTGGGCATGGGAATCTTTTTGATAATCTTTTTTGATTATACGAATTTTATTATACAAAAAATTCCGACTCATTACAAATCGGAATTTTTCGGAGAATAGTCTCAAAATGTTTATAAGACGGCGTCCTTGGCGGCCTTGGCCACGCGGAATTTGACGACAGTCTTAGCCGGAATCTGGATGGTTTCGCCAGTCGCCGGATTGCGGCCCTGTCTGGCTTTGCGATGGACTTTCACCAGCTTGCCGATGCCAGGAACAGTGAATTCACCGCTCTTCTTGACTTCGGAATAAGCCATTTCCGTCAACTTGTCCATCACGCTGGTGACATCTTTTTTGCTGAGACCAGTGCCTTCAGACAAAGATGCCAACATTTGAGATTTGGTCATTTTAGCCATAATCTTTGTTTACTTAGTTATTTTTTTAAAGTGAGAGTTTTCCACACATTTAACTATAACGCAAAGAACCAATAAAAACAAGGGGAATTTCAATTTTTTATCCACCGCCGGTTTTAACCACGCTCGCGGCGCGCTTTGACCCGTTGCCAGAAGTTGGCTGTCACGCTATCGTCGTCTTCGTCAACATAAACCACATCTTGATCGCTTTTTGCCTCCTTGACCCGCCAATCTTCATAAGTTTTTTCCGGCAATTCGCGCAGAAACTGCGAAACCGAATTGAAATTGCCGCCAAACCCGAGTTGCGGATAAACCAGATATAATTCATCCTGCGCTCGAGTCGCTGCCACATAAAACAGACGCCGTTCTTCTTCCATGTCGCTTGATCGTTCAAAAACTTTGGCGTTGGGAAACTGGCCATCCACCAAACCAATGATAAAAACGACCGGCCACTCCAAGCCCTTGGCTTGATGAATCGTGGACAATATCACCGCGTTGCTGCCATCCGCGTCAGTAATCGCCTCGCCCTTAAATCCTTCTCCCAGCGCCGTGTCGGACAAAAACTTTTCCAAATCGTCATAATCGCCGGCAAAAGCGATCAGTTGTTCCAGATCGGCAAGCCGATCCTGATAATTTTCATAATTGGCTTTCAGATAATCGCGATAAAAATCATTCAGCGCGATTTCAATCATTGAGCTAATGGCGTCCGACTTGAGACCGGAAAGCCGGCGCAGTAAATCCTGCAACCGGCCGAAACCGGCGCCAGACTTGGCCGGCAGATAATCGCGTTCCAAGCTGACTACTAATGGCAAGTCGGGACAAGCGGCGATTTGCTGATAAATTTTTTGCATAGTCGCTTCGCCGATTCCCGATTGGAGCAAAAGAATTCTCCGCCAGGCCGCCTCGTCGTGGCAGTTGGCAATAATTTTTAAAAAAGCGATGATGTCTTTGATGTGCGCTTGCTCAAAAAATCTCAACCCCCCGCGCATCACATAAGGAATGCCGCGCCGATTGAGTTCTAATTCCAATTCCAGCGATTGGAAGTGAGCCCGAAATAGAACGGCAATTTTGTCCGGACCGAGGCCCTTATCGCGCTCCAAATCCGAAATCCGCTGACAGACAAATTCCGCCTGCTGCTTGGCATCGTCTAGCGGCACAGCCGCCGGCTTGGCGCCGGACGATTTACTGGTTCGCAGTTCCTTTTGAAATTGCCGGCGGTTGTATTCTATGGAATGATTGGCCAGAGATAAAATCTCGGGCGTGGAACGATAATTGGTCTCCAGCTTGAATGTTTTGCCGCCGGGAAAAATTTTCGGAAAATCCAGGATGTTATTGACATCGGCGCCGCGAAAAGAATAAATGCTCTGCGAATCGTCGCCGACCACAAAAACATTTCTGGCCGGACCGGCCAAATTGGCGACTATCTGCCCTTGGATATAGTTGGTATCCTGATATTCGTCTACGAGAACATGCTCAAATTGGCGAGATAATTTTTCCCGGACGCCCTCATTTTCCATTAGTAGTCGGCTCCACAGATAAAGCAAGTCATCAAAATCAAGCGAATTGGAGTCGGTTTTTTTGCGGCGATAAACCTCGGCAATTTTTTCAATCAGAGGAATGTAATCTTCATTGATTTGTCCGAATCGGACACTGATTACTTCATCTAACGGCCGCGACAAATTGGCGCTTAGGCTGATGATTTTGTAAATCAAATCCGCTTTGGGAAAAGTTTTGTCGGCGGGAATGTTGACGCCGGACAAAGACGCTTTGACCAGCGCTTTGGCGTCTTCAGCGTCCAAAATGTTGAAATTCGGCCGAACGCCTACGCTCTCCCCGTAAATCCTCAAAATCCGATTGCCGATGTGATGGAAAGTGCCACCCCACAAGCCTTGGGGGGAGGATTTTAGTAGTAGTTCAATCCTGGATAGCATCTCCTTGGCTGCCTTATTGGTAAAAGTGACCAAAAGAATCCGATTGGGCGCGACCCCTTTTTCCAATAGATAAGCAACGCGATAAACCAGTGTTCTGGTCTTGCCGCTGCCGGCGCCAGCCAAAACCAAGCAGGGCCCGTCGCCGCTGGTGACTGCGCGGTATTGTTCATCATTGAGCTCGGCGCGATAATCAATTTTGAAATCACCGGTTGGCTCAAAATTCTTCAAAGTATAGTTTTTCATACTTCCTAAGTTTAGCAGAAAGACGAAAAACAAAAAAGTCCGAGCCGTTTTGGCCCGGACTTCCGGCCTAGCCAATTAGTTTAAAAGCCAAATGGAAAAATTAAGAACCGAAGCAAAACTGACCCATAGCAGATAAGGAACGAAAAGCCAGCCGGCGATTTTATTCTGGCGCCAGAATAAAATCAAATCAATGAGAATCAAAACCCACAAAGCTAAAATTTCCACAAAAGCCCAGCCAAACAAGCCGAGGCCAAAGAAAATCGTCGTCCAGAAAAAATTAAAAACCAACTGAATGGCAAAGAGGACGAGCGCCAGCTTGACTTCTTTTTTCTGCCAGCCGTTTTTCCAAACCAAAAATGCCGCCGCGCCCATTAGAAGATAAAGCACTGTCCAGACCGGACCAAAAAGCCAAGCGGGCGGAGCAAAAGGCGGCTGAATGAAATTCGCGTATTGATCTGTCTGCGGCGAGGAGACAAAAAACGAGCTCAAAAACCCCACAGCCAACGGAACGGCCAGCCAAATCGCCAAAGCGATGATTTGTTTTGTTTTGGACATTTTTTTATGATTATTTTTAAATTTTCCGACTATCATAAGCCCAATGCAAGAGCGCTTGCCGTTGGCGTCGGCGGCAAGCCTGATCGCGGGGCGGACAATTGTTTTTGATTTGTCCGATGTGGCGAGCCATCGCCTTCCAGCGGCCGATCTGCCGCCGATCTTCTTCCGGAATCCTCCGCCCCAAGTAATACCGGCAATACCATTGGAACCAGCCGCGCGGATCATCCGGATAAATCCAACCCTTGCGCCGCCAAATAGATAGCGACTGACTGGCATTAACGCCAAAATAATTAAACTTCGGATCGTGTCGTTCCGGGCACAGCTTGGCTCGCTTAAACCAGGAAGCGGGAAATTCCTTCCGGCAATCGGTCATATATTTTCCGCCAAAGACTCCCAATTCTAGCATTTCTTTGGGGGTGAGTTGCGGCTTAAAATCAGGATTAAAATCGCGGCCGATTGGCGCTGATAAAATATAGCGGTAATTTTTCTGCATTCTATCATTAACGACGATTATCCGGCGTCTTGGCATGAGGGGGCAGGAATTAGGAATTAGGGGGTATAGGAGCTATTTTCTAAAATTATAGCATTTTCGGGATAATTATGATAATTTTAAATAATTTATTTTGGCTAAATTTAGCCATTATTTATTACTTGTATCTAAAAAAGGCAAAATAGGTATTGACAAAAATATTATTATTTGCTAATATATTGATGCGTACACTGTGGTGATTAATGTCGAGCTACTTCTCCATATCCTAGGTAAACGGAAAGTAGTCTAGAGCCGTCTTCTATTCCGAGGAAAAAAGGGGTGCACCCGAAAGCTGGCTAAAAACAGCTAGGATGCGCTGTGGCGAGCCCGACGCCCCAAACAGGCGGGTCGAGGAATAGATGCTATCTCCATAGTGACCAGCGTGGGCCACTGGGTCCGCGAAAAAAAAGGTAACGGCCATAGACATTCCCCCTCGGTATAAGTCCCACAAGGCATCCGAGGGGGTCTTTTTTTACAATTCATTTTGATATATAATCACAAACTAAAAAATCCGCACCGATTTATCGGGACGGATTTTTTAGTAAATTGTATTATTCTGTTTCCTGTTTTGTCTAATTGTCAGAAAAACCGGCTGGCTGGCCATGCCTCGGGCCGCCCATTTTGATGCCAAGTTCTTCCTCTATCTGGCTAGCTTCATCAAACTTGCCTGCTTGGCGCAAAGTGTGAGCCTCCACGAATTTGGCGAAATTTTCCTCGGTGATTTTTTCAGCCATCGGCGAATTGCCAATTGCTTCTTTCCAAGCCGAATAATCACTGTTTTCAATCGCAGTCATTATGGCTTGGCGATTTTTAGAATCCGGGCCATTTCCTTTTGGGCCATGGTCGCCCGGGCCGCGATCGCCAAAACCGGTGATGCCGAGTTCTTCTTCTATTTGTCTGGCCTGTTCGCGCAAGTTGTAAGCCTCAATGTACTTGGAAAAACTATCAGCGGTGATTTTTTCCGCCAGCGGACAATCACCGACCGCTTCTTTCCAGGCATCGTAATCGGCGTTCTCAATCGCGATTACGACAGCCTGACGATTGGCAGAGTCGGGACCACGATCACCAGCTCCGGTGACAGTAGTGGCGGCATAGGCGGACAAAGCGCCCAGGCCAAGAACAGAAGCCAACGACAAAGTGGTAATAAGCAATTTTTTATTCATGCGTTAGATGGTTTATTAATTATTCTGAATGGTCTCGCTAGCGATTAAGACCTTTCACCAATTAATACGAAACCTAAGAATAATTTCTTCCACCTAACGCATTGCCGGCGGCGGTCCAGGTGGCGGTCCGAAAACCGGCTTGATTATTTTGGCCTCAAAAGTATCGCCAGCCTGCCGGCGACCGATTATCCTCACTCTTTGCCCCACCTGAAGTTCTCCGGAGTTGTCAATTGTTTCTATGGTTGCGGCATCCACTTGCCAGTTATGCCCGAAAGGATCACGAATGGTGATTTTTCCATTATTGCCAATATTGACAATAATTCCGCCGAGCACTCCCCGATCAGCTCGTTGCCACAGACGATGCTGGGGACTGAAACGTTCATAAAAAGGCAAGTTGTTTATCAGCATCCTCTCAATCGCGCGGCCAAAGCCGATATTATAAAATATCGCCCCAAGAACCACGCTGGCCAAAACCGTCCCGAAAAATATTGAACGAAAACGATAGCGATACCCGGTCTTGGTATGGCGCAAATTGTAATAGATAAGCTCAACAAACAAAGCCAAAAGAATTATCCATAGATAAGGCAGGCCGGCCAGGAAAAACTGCCAGAAGCTGGCGGTCGCGTTACGATACAAATCCCAATCACTATTTAAAACCACAAAAAGAATCACCGCCACCGCCAAAGAGCCGACAAAAAGACAAATAGCGGCGAGCAACCAAACCAAATAATCCTTGAGCAAAAACTTCCACTTCGGCTCAGGCAGGATTTTCTTGTCTTCTATTTTTTTGAGGATTTCTTGTCCAAAATTCTTGTCCATATTATTGTTGTTTGGTAATTTCTTCGGCTAATTTGCTTTTGGCGCGATTGAGCAACGAAGCAACGGTACCGGCCGGCTTTTTCAAAATATCGGAAATTTCCTGATAATTTTTGTCTTCCAAAAATCTTAATTCCAAGATTTCCTTATATTTGTAATCCATATTATCCAGCGCTTTAATCAGCCTCTCGTGGTCAATTTCCCGGTCTATCCGGTGGCTGGCGCCTTCTTCGGCTAGAAGTTCAACCATCAGGTTTTCATTGTCCTCCCAGGATATATGGCGAGGCCGAATTTTTTTGCGGCGGAAATTGTCAATCACCTGATTGTGGGCAATCCGATAAATCCAGGAAGAAAATTTCAATTTTTTGTCAAAACTATTGAGATTTTTGTAGGCCTTGATAAAAATATCCTGCAACAAATCTTCGCCGTCTTCACGGCTCAAATCCGATATTCTCATTATGTACCGAAAAAGCTTGTCGCTGTATCGGTTGACTAGGCAGGCGAAAATTTCCTGATTTTTCAAAGTCAATTGCGCCAGCTCCTCATCGGTCTTATCTTCCAAATTGGGCAAGTATACCATAATTGCGTTTATATTGTATATACGCAAAGTAACATTTTTTCTTCCAAATGAAAATACCCCATCCTCAACGGCGGATGGGGTATCGCTGATTTTAAATGCCTAAAACCAATATTCCTTATAAACAATCACGCGCCTTGAAGAAATCCGCGACGGTCGGAGCCGAGCCGGCCTTGATTTGGGCGGCGCGTTCAGCGCCGACTTTTTCAATAAGGCACTGCTCCAGAGCGGGCGTGATTTCCTGCGGCAAGGAAGCTGGGTCAACGCCGAGCGATTCCAATACTTTTTCCTGATCATCATTAAGAAGAGGGTTTTTGTCAGCAGATTGATCTTGGGATGACGTTAGAGATTCCTGCGACTGATTGACAAAAGGAATACTGCCGCTAGCGGCTAGTAGCGGCCATAATTTGTAAACCGCGTAAGACAGCCCGCCGATAAAAATCAAAAACAATATCAGGATGAAAAACAAAATCACTTTTATTGCCGGCGACATTCCTTGTTGGTTTTTCATATGATCCGTAGATTATTAATCTTGATGATATTATACCACGAACCAGCTTGTTATTTAATCCCCGACGATATTTTTGAAACGGGAAAAATTATTGGTGATAAAATATGACTTAAGCCAAAACAAATCTTCCGAGCGATGTGTCCGACTGTTGACGATGCCGCGGGCAGCCGAGTAACCCGCGTCCTTGAGCGCCTGGACCGTCCTGTCATCATACTGACCGAAGGGATAAGCGGCGGCAGTGACTCTCTGGCCGGTCCGTTCCTCAATTAATTTCTTGGCTGAGACGATCTCTTGAGCCAATTCATCGCCACTGATTTCATCCCAAAACAAATGATAATGTCCGTGAACGCCCACTTCCGAACCAGCGGCGACAAATTCATTGATTTGTTCCCAGGTAAGATAATTACTGTTTTTGCCGATCGGATTGGTAAAGATGAAAAAAGTCGCTTTGAACTTATGGTCGGCGAGAATCGGCCAGGCGTTTTGATATTGATCTATAGCGCCGTCGTCAAAGGCGATGACAACCGGCTTGTCCGGCAGTTTGAAATCGCCGGCAAAATATTTGGCGATGCCGCCAAAAAGAATGGGAGTGAATTTCCGCTCGGACAAATAATCCATTTGCGCCTGAAAATTGGCAACCGCGACAGTATAATTTCTATCCGCTTCGGCAATAGTCGGATACTCATCGCTGATATGATGGTAAACAATGATCGGCACAGTTATTTCCTCCCGAATTTGCTCGGGCGCGCTTAACTCGCTCGCCGGCTGATTGACCGACAAGGATGGGATTTGACTAGTGGCGCAACCGGAAAGAAATATGACCAAAAATAATGCAAAGAATTTATAAAATTTTAACATTAAATACTAAATTAATTCCATTTAAATTAATTATAACAAAAAAATAATCCGCCGTGGCGGATTATTTTTTGGCAGGCGTGGAAGGTGCTGCCCCCTCGTCCGCGGTTTTGGAGACCGCTGTTCTACTGTTGAACTACACGCCCAAACAGCATATGGCATATGGCTTATTGGTGAGAGTCCCAACAAGCCATAAGCTATCTGCTTTATGCCAGCCACTACTTCGTCTCCTTGTGCAGGGTGTGTTTTTTGCAATGTTTGCAAAACTTGTTCATTTCCAACCTGGTTTTCAAAATCTTCTTATTTTTGCGAGAAAAATAATTGACTTTTTTGCAGACAGTACACTCCATTTTTATCATGTTGTCTTGAGACATAATATTTTGCTTATTTTTTTATTTTTTACTTTTACTTGAGCCCAGGGTCGGAATCGAACCGACAACCTACCGCTTACAAGGCGGTTGCTCTACCATTGAGCTACTTGGGCGCGGGCGTCGGCCAGCCGATAAAAACCGCCCGGGACAGGATTGATATTAACACAAAAGACCGTTTTTTGCAAGCCGGACAAAATGGCTGGATATAGCCGGTAACAGTATTATATCACAAAAATTAGCCCAATAACTGGTCAGGGAGACGGCTGGCTGGAAAAATCGTAATGCTAAAGCCCCGCGCTGAGCGGGGCTTTAATTGAAACTGATCTATTTGATAAATCCTCCGGCCTGCAATTCCCACAGTTTCTTGTATGTTCCATTGTCCTTTTTTATCAGCGCTTCATGGCTTCCCTCCTCACTTATTTTGCCCTTGCTGATAACAATAATTCTATCCATTTTGCGAATGGTGGACAAACGATGCGCCACTACGATTACCGTCTTGTTTTTCATTAAATTATCAAGAGCATCCTGGATCAACCGTTCAGACCTGGAGTCCAGGCTGGAAGTTGCCTCATCAAGAATCAAAATCGGCGCGTTGCGCAAAATAGCGCGGGCGATAGCCACCCTTTGCCGTTCGCCGCCGGACAGCTTAATGCCTCGTTCGCCGACATAGGTTTGATATCCTTCCGGGGATGCTTCAATAAAATCGTGGCAATTGGCGGCTTTGGCGGCGGCAAACACTTCCTCGTCAGTCGCCTCCGGCCGGCCGTAACGGATATTTTCCATTAATGTCCGATGAAACAAAATCGGATCTTGAGGGACCAGAGAAATATTTTTCCATAAGCTTTCCTGGGTCACCCTGGCAATATCCTGACCGTCAATCAGTATCTTGCCGCCGTCAATATTGTGCATCCTTAAAACCAATTTGATAATGGTCGTCTTGCCAGAACCAGATGAGCCAATGATTGCCAGCCGTTCGCCCGGGTTAATCGTCAAACTGAAGTTTTTGAAAATTGATCGGGTTTGATGATAATTGAAAGTGACCTTTTCAAAATCAATCTGGCCCTTTTTGACGATCAATTTCTTTGCCCGGGCAATGTCTTTTATCTCATGGTCCGTCTGCAAAATTTCCGTCATTTCCTCGGCATCGGAAAGGCTCTGATATATCCTTCTGATAACATGGCTAAAATCCCAAAAGCGCATAAAAATATTCAACAGATATGCCTGGATCAAAACAAAATCGCCAACCGTCAGAATATTTCTCGACCATAATTTGATCGCCAGATAAAAAATGCCGATTTCCATTACTGACATCAAAAACCCCTGGACGGCGTCAAAGATATTACTAGTTCTCCAAGAAATCCCCCGAATGCGCTTAAGCTTCGCCGTCGCGTCGTTATAATTTTTTACTTCACGAGCATAGCCGTTGAGAAGCTTGACGTTGCTATGATTGGTAATGGTGTCGGCCAGTAGCCCTGTGGCCGCCGTTTCGGCAGCGCTGCGTTCAATATCGTATTTTAACTTGAAGACAGTAAAAACCCAGTTGATGCCCAAAAAAATCACTGCCCAGATTAAAATCCCGCCGCCCAACCAAAGGCTGGTGCGGGAAAGGACAAAAAATATTGCGGAAATATTGACTATCAGCGGCAAAAGCTGCCAAATAACCTCGCCGAAAACCGCCTCAAAAGCACTGGTGAACCATTTTACTCTCTTGACTAATGAACCGCCGAAATTATTGTTGAAATAAGAAAAGGAATGCTTATGGAGGTAGGAAAAACACATCACCGAAAGATCGCTGACGACTTTTAAAGTAAAATTCGCATGAATAAAACTCACCGCCCGCCACGAAAGCCAGGAAGCGAATTCCAAACTGGCAATGGCCGCCAAAATACCAATGAGCGCCGGTACGGCTGCCAACCGATCCTGACTATAAGTCAGCAAATTAAATAACTGCTTGAAATAAAGCGGGATAGCGACGCCAATCAGGGAGGTGACGACAATACAAATCACCATTACCAGGATGGAAATTTTGTATTTCATGGCGTATTGCCAATAAATTTGTAGGGTTTTCTTGGTGTTGTTTTTCATATTTTTATCGCACTGTTATAAATCATAGTATATTCTGATAATTTTGGCAAGATTAGTAGGTGGCTGGGAGGGATTTACGGCAGAAATCACCGGCTGAATCCGGTGATTTCTTTTATCCTGGGTGGTCGCCTATTTGAATCCCTCCCATTCTGACCAGAATGCAAATTAAAAGGATGAGACAAGGTCTCATCCTTTTAATTTGATTATGGGCCGGGAGGGATTCGAACCCCCGAAGGCATAGCCAGCAGATTTACAGTCTGCCCCTGTTGACCGCTTAGGTACCGACCCATTAATAACTTATAACAATTAACAATTAACCATTAACTTTTATTTAACTTTTTTATGAAGCCGCCCAATTGCTTGGCAACCTCTTCTGCCTGCTTAAATAATTTAATATATGATTCTTTGTCTAAAAAAGACAAACCGTACATTAAGTTTAAACAAGCCACCAACTCATTAACCGAGCCAATGGAAATTCCCAAAAATCTTGAAAAATCTTTGTCTGATTTTTTTGCTGATCCCTCGGCAATATTCAAAACAACAGACAAAGAAGATCTCTGGGCTTGATCTTTTAAAGAATTATTTTTTAATTTTTCGGTCACTGCCAATACCTCCTGATATAATGCTTTGGCGTCGGCATAGACCTTAAAATCAAAAAATCTAAACAGACTCATTCCTCCTTCGATTAATTGTTAAATCTTAAATGTTAACTGTTAACATTAGACCTTCCCGACTCGTCGGGACGCTCTACCGCCAAATCGGGGGCATTGGTTAATTGTCAAATGTTAATTGTTGATTGTTAATACCAGAGCCGTTGTCCAGGATCGAACTGGAGACCT
>CAZHYS010000004.1:10759-69864 GCA_964536975.1 uncultured Gammaproteobacteria bacterium | reverse complement strand
GAGCCGTTGTCCAGGATCGAACTGGAGACCTCATCCTTACCATGGATGCGCTCTACCGACTGAGCTACAACGGCAAAATTCTTTCCTATCTTAACACAATTATTTCATTTTTTCAATAGCTTCATACAATTCACCCAATTTGGCATTTTCCGGGTTTATTTGCTTTAAGCGATTGAAGGTCTTTTTGGCCAACGTCTTATCCCCCGCCTTAATGCTGAAATCTATCAGTCGGTTGAGATATTTGGGATTACTCGGCTCAATTGCCGTCGCCTTCAAATACGCTTCCAACCCCTTATCAATTTTGCCGGTCGCCTCATAAAGCTCCCCCAAATCATCATAATAAGTGGCGACCTTGGGATCAATATCCAAATCAGCCAAAAAATCCGTCTCCAACTGTTGCATCTCGTCACTACTAAGATTCAGAGCGTCAAGCTGCTTTTTGGATTTTTTATTCTTGAGAGTATAAAGCTTGAGTAGATATTTATAAATCTCCTCTGCCTGATCATAACTGCGATTGTCAAAATAAAGATCACCAAGCATCTCATAGGCCGCAACATTTTTGTTATCGCGGGAGATAATTTCAATTAGCGCTTTTTCCCCGCCGGGAAAATCATCTCGATCAATCAAATCTTTGGCCAAGACAAACAGCTCATTGATTGTCGGCGGCCGTTTCTGTTTTTTCTTAGCCGCTTCCGACTTATATGTCTCCTCCAGACGGGAGACCTTGTCTTTTAATTCCCGAAAACGAGAAACAAAAGATTCTCTAAATGGCGTCACGGCCGCGCCGATTTTTTTGGACATTTCCGCGCTGGTGCGGGAAAATTTTGCTTCCAAAATTTTTGTCCGGGTGGCTTCTTGCTTTTCCTCGGGAATGGAAGAAGTGTCCAGTGCCCGTAAATCAGGCAACCGCTTAAACACCATGTAGCCAAGTATCGCCCCGCAAAAAACTATGACGATGATTAAAAAAATTAGAAAAGCCATCTGATTGATTTAAGAAAAATTTGATTTTACTATTCGGCAAAACTCCTTGGCATCCAAACTGGCGCCGCCGACCAAAAAACCGCGCATTAAGTCCAGTTCGGAGAACTCCCGGGCGCTGTCAGAGCCAATGCTGCCCCCATAAACCAGCCTAATATTATTATTGATTATTGTCAATGGATAAAGGTCAATGAGCGCCTGCCTGATGACCGCCAAGGCCTCACCGGCATCTTCCGGTGAAATCGGCCGGCCGGAGCCGATCACCCAGACCGGCTCATAAGCGATAATTATTTGTTCGGCGTCAACAAGATCAATTCCTTCCAGCGCGCGCGATACCTGCAAATGGACTACCGCGCCGGTCCGATTGTCCCGCCGTTCCTCCAATGTCTCACCGACGCAAATAATCGGCGTGAGTCCGCTATCCAAGCAAGCAGCCGTTTTTTTGTTGACCATTTCATCAGTCTCGCCCAAATACTGCCGCCGCTCACTATGGCCGACGATCGCGTATTGGCAATTTATCTCCTTCAAAATAACAGGGGAAATCTCACCAGTATAAGCGCCTGTCTCCTCCCAAAAAACATCCTGCGCGCCGAGCTTTATGCCACTACCCTTCAAAATTTCTCCAATTGACGCCAGACTGACAAAGGGCGGACAAATAACTATGTCTTTTCCGCCAGCCTCGGCAGCCAGCTCTTTTTTTACTGCCAAAGCCAAGTTCTCCCTTTCTTTCAGGGTCAGATTCATTTTCCAGTTGGCGATAAAAATCGGTTTGGTCATATATGAAATTATAACAGCCAGGACAAAAATCCCAAAATACCGGTGGTAATCAAGGTGACGACAATACCAGCCAGCATTATGCCTATCAGAATATAAACAGCGGATTTTTTCCAATCCAGCCCAAACAGCCAAGCAGCCAAAGCACCGGTCCAAGCGCCGGTAATTGGCAATGGCACAGCCACAAACAATGCTAACGCCCACAAGCCGTACAGTTCATAATTTTTTGATAATTTATTTCTAGTCCGCTCAAACAGCCAATCAAAAAATTTTTTGAAAAAAGAAAAATTTTTGGCCAGCCAGGATGACACCGGGCCGATTAATTTCAAAATAAAAATTACCGGGATAAAATTGCCGACAACCGAAAAAATATACGCTTCCCACCAGTTCAAACCCAATGACGATATTGCCAATGGCAGGCCGACACGGAGTTCGCCAATGGGAATCATGGAAACAATGATCGTAATCGCTTCCGGTGGCAAACTTTTAAAACTGATTAGATATTGCCAGAGAAAATTCATTGCCAAAAATAGTTATTAAAAACCCAATAAGCCAAACTCTTGGTGTCACTAAAACGATCATTCAAAGTCTGACTGCCCAAAACCACCACCAGAATCTTATTATTGACGTCGTCCTTGACTTGCGTCGCCAGACAATAGCCCGCCGCTTCCAAATAACCGGTTTTTCCGGCTTCCACTTGATATTGAGCGTCATTAAGGCCGAATCTTTGGCCTAAAATTTTATTGGTATTGGCCAGCCGCCGAGTGATATTCTTATTGATAATATAAATATCGTAACTATTGGCGCTGGTCGCGTCGGCAATTTGCGGCTGAGCCAACGCCGCCCGCAAAACCAACAACACATCAGCGGCATTTGATCGGTTGCCGTCTTTGAGGCCGGTGGAATCAACAAAAGCGGTGCCGGACAACCCCAGGCTCTTGGCCTTACTGTTCATCTTTTGGACGAATTCATCTTCGCTAAAACCAGTTGCTCGCGCCAAGGCGGCCGCTCCTTCATT
The DNA here is from genome assembly GCA_964536975.1 of uncultured Gammaproteobacteria bacterium. Taxonomy (GTDB): domain Bacteria; phylum Patescibacteriota; class Patescibacteriia; order 2-01-FULL-39-33; family 2-01-FULL-39-33; genus JAKQDP01. Next base: position 67,094 of record CAZHYS010000004.1, on the reverse strand, counting down.
AGCCGAGGCGACTAGTGTGCCGTAAAACAAATCTCTCACGCTAATCTCTTCGCCGGCAATAAAATAATCAGTCGCGCCCTCGCGATAATCGCTGCTTTCTATGGTTACTGTCTTATCCCAGCCGGGATTGTTATCCAAAAACACCAAAGCGGTCATCAGCTTGGTCAAACTAGCAATTGAACGAATCTCGGTCGGGTTTTTTTGATACAAAACCTTGCCGGTTTTCTTGTCTACGACCAGAACGCTTTGAGCAGTCACCTCCACGCCCAAAGACGCATCCGGCTTTTTTTGCGGCGCGGTCCGAGACAGCTCCCCCACTTGTTCCTGGGACAAATGATATTGAGAGTCAGCCAAATTATCAACGGTAATTTGGCTGTCGGCTTGAAATCGCAAAAACAAGCCAGTCAAAATAAGATTGATGATTATTTCCAGCATAATTATTGCTCCTTGCCCTCCGCTATTCCTTCGGTTTTGCCGGCGAGCAACTTGTCCAAGTTATTGCTCCGATTAAGCTTGTCAAAATCCGGCAATTCTTCAGCCCGAGAAATTCCCAAAAATTTCAAAAATTCAAAAGTGATATTATAGAGGGTGACGCCCCTCTGCTTGTCTTCCTTGGCCTCAATTAAACCGCGAATGAGCAGATTACGGAGAATCAGACTGCAGTTGACGCCGCGAATGAGCTCCAATTCCGCTTTGGAAATCGGGCCGCGGTAAGCGATGATAGTCAATGCTTCTAGCGACGGCCGCGTCAACTCGCCAGTGACCTCGCCCTTGATAAATTTCTGAATGATCGCCGAGTGTTCGCCGGCGGTCGCCAGCTGATATCTGCCATCCGCCTGCAGAAGAACCACCCCTCTTTTGCCCGCCTGATAGTCCTCCGCCAATTCATCCAATCCTTTTTGCGCCGCCACCTCGGTTGAAGCGATAAGCTTAGCCAGCTCTTTGGCTGAAAGCGGCTTGTGAGAAACAAAAAGCAGACTTTCAATCTGATTTTTCTCGTTCATAAATGATTACACTTTTTCTATTAATATGTCGTCCAAAACGCCTTTCTGATTGACTGCCACCTCGCCGGCTTTTATCAGCTCCAAAAGCGCCATGAAACAAACCACCACCTCCACTCGCGACTCGGCGGTCAAAAGGATATTGTGAAAATTCATCTTTTTGAATTGATCAAGTTTGCCGCGGATATTCGTCACCATCTCCTTCATGCTGACAGCCCGCGCCATTATCTTCTGGGGCAAATTGACAATGTAATCTATCCGGCCGAGAATCACGGCAAAAATCTCCGCCAAATCTCCGGCTGCCACGCTGTCCGGCGGACTGAACATCGGCGGAAAATTATAGACTATCCTCTCCCGACTGAAACAAATCCTGTTCTCCTTGAGTCGGTCTTCAATCCTTTTGGCCGCTTCCAGATAATCCTTATACATTCTAAGCTGGGCCTCCAATTGTTCGGCGCTGTCTTCCTCGTCATCGGCCATCGCCGGCAAAAGCAACTTGGATTTTATTACCAGCAGCTTAGTCGCCACCACCAAAAAATCCGCCAGATCGGACGCGCCGATTTCTTCCGCCTCTTCCAGATAAGCCAAGTATTGGTCAGTCACTTTGGCTAACGCGACCTGGGAAATATCCAATTTCTCCTGCTCAATTAATTGCAGCAATAGATCCAGCGGGCCTTGGAATTGTTCCAATTTTATCTTGTACATTATCTATCTTTTTCTTTTGGCAGTTTTCTTCCGCGCCGATTTAGCGACTTTTTTCCCGCCTCTATTTGCAGTCATTCGTCGACGTAAGGCGGGCTTGGCTACCTTTCCGGCTTTTTTGCCCGACCGAGATTTCTTGGCCGCCGCCTTGGCTTTGGCCTTCTTCATTTTTTTCTTGGTGGCTTTCGGAATTTTGTAGCCGCCGGCCATCGCGATATCAGCCAATTTTGCTTCTTCCATTTGGACAAAATCCTTCACTTTCATGAAAACGCTATCTGTAAAACTGCCGGTAGAAAATACCGCTTTCTTGGTTTTGAGCATCGCCTTATCAATGACTGTCTCCAATTGATGGAGTTTCCCGAATGACGAGACCGCGCCGGGTTTGATTTTCAACACCTTGATCATCAATTTTTCATTGGGAATGGAAATTTTCTTGGCGCGAAAAGCTTTCTTTACTTTCTTCAAATCAATTTTTTTATCAGCCGGCACCACCACCAAGACATAGGTTTTGTCCACTTGGACTAATAGATTCTTGGCGATTTCTTTCAATTCTTTCTTGAGAGTTTGAGCGGCATCAAAGGCAGTATAAACGGTCTTGTGAACCACTTCCTCATAATCGACGCCATGCTTGTCAAGATAAGTCTTGACCTTTGAAGGAATAGGCATATGATTTTTTAATTTAATTTGTTAGCTGACTTAAATAGAGCCGGCGCTAATGGCCAAAAAAATTATTGAATAATGACCGGCGCGGCCTGATCGCCTTTGTTGACGCTGACAGAAACCTTTTGCTCAAAGCATTGATAACCGGCGCCGTGGCTGTACCAATTGGCCGTGCCATAATAAGTGGCATAATATTCTTTGGCGCTGGCGCTGTCGGTCGCCAAAGAAAAATTGGCGCAAAGATTGTAAGTGTCCTGCCCCAAAGCTTCATAGCCGTAGAGCTCTTTGGTTTCCGGATCAACATAATTAACGGCGCCAATGGATACGAGATCAGCCGGCAGTTTCTGGTTTTGATAATAATAATTATTAATAAGATAATTCAAACTGTTCAAACTATTGGCTCGTTCCAAATCATTCTTTTTCATGGTGGCAACCTTCGGCGAATCAATCAGAAAAAATCCGACCACAACCAAAATCAAAACCAAAACCGCCGCCGCCGCAAAAAAAGTGACCGATACTTTGCTGCGCGAGGAATAATCGGTTCGTTTGAGATCATACCAATTGTAACCGAAAATTCCGGCGGCAATTAACAGGACGGACAAAATCCGCAAAACAGCGCGCCAAGTGTAATCGCCATCCAAAAAACGGAAAATAATGTTAATCAAGCTGCCGATAATGACCAGCGCGGAAACAAACATCATTAGATAAGTCAGCCAGCGATGGATGCCGCTGGACGGACTAAGTTTGCCGGCCTTGTATTGCTGGTGCAAAACCGAGGAAATCCATAAAAACACCGGTGCAACAATAATCGCCGAGGCGATGCTAAATTTGAGCCGAACTTGGGAGAACTCATTAAAAACAGCCGTTGAGCTGCCGGCAAAAATCTTGTCAATCAATTGAAACAAAATCATGCCAACCACAATAGACAGCCAGCCCAAGGTAACTAGGGTCAATAGATTAAGAAAGGCGTCCAGGGCGCCTCTGCCTTCTCGCGATGTCTTTTCCATATCTTTTTGGTTATTTATTCTTTATTTGATTTTAGTTTTGAGCGGCAGCTTCTGCTGTTCTCCCAAAAGGCGGCGGGCGGTCTTTTTGCCCAGAGAAGTCAGGATTACTTCCCGGACGTACCACTTTTCCGCTGTCTTAATCCCCGCCCCCTTGGCCAAACCGCGGCTAATCAGCCTATCTACGCTCTTTGTAATAATAGATAGCTGGTCGTCGGCCGGCGGACTGTCTTTCCGATGAGAGTAATAACCCAGCAGGGTCTTTTTGTCCACCGACTTCCGGCGGCTCTCCAAGCCTTGGAGTAAAATATATTTCTGCAGGCCGGAGAGATTCATATGTTTATGACAAGCGGAAATTATTTATCATCAGCACGAACCGATAACCGAGATATCCGGCCGCCAAACGGCAGAACGACATGCGATCAATAAAAATTTCAAAGTATTCCAATGGATCGGTGACTTTGGTGTCAACTTTCAATTTAAGAACAATTTCTTTCTTGGGTTTGTTCACCGAAAAATCATTATCCACTACCGAAGCGTTGACCCTATCATGGACGTCGTTGGCCAATGATTTTTTGCCTTTGGTCTTGACCCGGCTGCGATGGACATCGGATTTGTCGGCCAAAATCAAAACTGCCGTCACCTTGTTGACAATCTTCAAATCGTTTTTGTCATGACTGACAATCGCTTGAGCAATGGTCGCCACTTCCAGCGGGTCGCCTTCGGCCAAATAACATTGGGAAAAAAGAAGCGCCGCCCAATAGTGATGCTGATCGCGGCCCAAAAAGTTTCCCATATCATGGCAATAGCCGGCAATGGCGGCAAGTTCCTGGTCGCCAATCGATAGGCCGACACTCTTTGCTAGCGCCCGCGCCCGCTCGGAGACGATATTGATGTGGCGCGGACCATGATCAGTGTAGCCGAGAGCATCCAAATATTTGTCAGTCTGGGAAATAAAAGTCTTTATCCGCCGATCATCCTTGATTTGAGAAAGTTTTAGATGCATAAAATAATTTTAAAATTAATCAGCCATGGCCGTATCAAAACCTTCTTCGGCCTCAACCCCCTTGGCTAATTGGATATTGGCTTCTTTTAGGGCTTTTTTACCAGCCGGACTCGGGGCGCCCATCATCAAATCGCGGCTATCGCCAGTTTTCGGGAAAACAATCACTTCGCGGATATTCGGCTCATTCTGTAAAATCGCCATAATCCGATCAATGCCCGGGGCAATACCGCCATGCGGCGGAGCGCCATAAGAAAATGCTTCCAACATGTGGCCGAAGCGCGCTTCAATTTCTTTTTCACCTACCCCCAATAGCTCAAACACTTTTTGCTGGATGTCGCGCTGATGGATCCTGATGGAACCGCCGGCAATCTCAAAACCGTTTAAGACCAAGTCATAACCGTAAGCCCGCCATTTTTTGGGATCATCAGGATATTCCTTCATGTCTTCCAAGTTGGGCATAGTGAAAGGATGATGGCTGGCGACCAATTTTTTCTCCGTCTCGGAATATTTGAACATCGGCGGATCAATCAGCCACATAAAAGCCAATTCATCCGGATCGTCTTTGTTGACTCGCAAGTCCGGTTTGTCAGTCTGATATTTTTCCATGCATTCAGCGTAAGTCAGACGAGGAAAGGGCTTGGCGGTAATTTTTTTCTGCGGATAAAGCGTCTGCACCAATTCAATCATCATCGGCTCAATCAAGGAGAAGACATCTTCTTGGCCGACAAAGCTCATTTCCAAATCCAATTGGGTGAATTCCGCCTGGCGGTCGCCACGGGTGTCTTCATCACGGAAACAACGGGCGATCTGAAAATATTTTTCGGCGCCGGCCACCATTAGCAATTGTTTGAACTGCTGGGGCGATTGCGGCAAGACATAAAATTGGCCGGGCCACAACCGGGACGGCACCAAGAATTCCCGCGCGCCTTCGGGCGTGCCCTTGGTCAGAATCGGCGTCTCCACCTCAACAAAACTCTCCCTATCCAAATAATCGCGAATGAATTTGATCACCCGATGACGCATCACCAAATTGTTTCTCATCCGCTCGGTCCGCAAATCAAGATAACGATATTTAAGCCGCAATTCTTCATTAACACCAATGGTATTTTGATCCAGCTCAAACGGCGGAGTCTTGGCTTCATTCAAAATTTCCAAGCCGGTCGCCAGCATCTCAACCTTGCCGGTGGCGATTTTGTCATTGATCATATTCTCTGGCCGAGCGTTTATCTGGCCGATAATATTAACAACGAATTCGCTGCGCAGTTTTTGCGCCTGTTCATATATTTCCTTGTCACCGGGAGTGAACACAACCTGCAAAATACCGCTGCGGTCGCGCAAGTCAATAAAAATAATCTTACCATGATCGCGCCGCGTATGCACCCAGCCGGAAATTTTCACCTCCTTGCCCACCTGATTTGTCACCTCCAAAATCGGGGTTCTGTCCATAAGATTTGATAAACAAATTAAATAATTCAATATCTTTAATTATAGCCAAATATCAAAAAAGTGGCAAGAAAAACCGGCCTCTCCCCGAAACAGGAAAAGCCGGTCGTTGTCAAGACGATTATCGCGGAACCTTAGGTTGTTTTTGACGACCAATCATAGACATGAAAGCCAACCTCATATAATTCAATCTCGCCGCTCTGAGTTTTCGCTTGCAAAAACCCTCCAAAATGAGCCCCGAAATGGTTATGCGACGACAGCCGAAGCTTAATGTTGACGCTCTGCCAGTCCGAGAAAATAGCCTGATCCAATCCTTTTCCCCGGTCCCTTGACGAATTGAATCCTGACAATTCGCCAAAACTGGCATCTTCAAAAGAAAACTCGTCGCGAATAATTCCCCGATGAAGATGCTTGAATAGCACCTCGGCTAAATCAAACAACCCATGCATGGCATCTACAGAATCTTCAAACGACGAAGTCTCTGCCACACCATTTACGCTCTGCCTGTCGTCGTCAAACGATACGGCAAATCCTCCAACTGTTTTGTTTCCGCTCTCTTCCTTAATTGCCGCACTCATCCTCTCATCCTCCTTCCTCAAAAGAGCGACCTCTTTTGCGTCTATGTAAACAATTTGCCAACCAATTTTTTACTTCGAATATCCGTCTCCGCTACCTGAATCGCCAAGTCAGTCAAAATCCGAAACAACTGCCGCTGGCTTTTGACTGATTTTATCACCGGACAATAACCGAGCCGGCTAAGTAAATCAAAAACCGCCGTGTTGAAAAGCAATAAGGCCTGGCGACGACCGCTAATTGCCGCCAAATCAGCCAGAAAGTCTGTCAGCAAATCAAAAATCACAGGATCATTATAGTCAAATCTAATAGTCTTGTCAATCAGCTCCCGGACATAATCGGCTAAGACGATTTTTTCCAAATCCAAGGCCGAAGAAGAAAAATTCTTGGCGATACTGCTGGCGGCGATGCGATAAAAGCTCGCTCCTCTGGCCAGCATCAAGTCGGTAACAAAAAATCCGCCCAGATGCGGGCTAAGCTTAGAAATTGTTTTTTGTCCGCCTTTGGCAACAGCCAGCACCTTGCCCCAGTCGCGAGTATAAATGACATACTGGCGATCAAAATCGTTGTACGGGCTCTGCCGTAAGACAATACCGGAGGTAAAAACCGTGGACATAATTCCTTAGTGACGACTGTCAAGATAATTTTGCAAAATAAGCATTGCCGCAATATCATCGTCTTTACGCTTCTTGTTAATCAGTTCCCGCGCTTGGCGCGTGCTAAAGCGTTCGTCCTGACTAGTGACTTCCAAGCCGGAAAATTCTTCCAGTTTTTCAATAAATTCCCCTACTCTTTTCATTTGCGCCGACGCGCCGTTTTGGCCATTGACTGGCAAACCGACGACGATTCTTTCTATCTTTTCAGCGTCGCAAATCTTTTTTATTTCCACCAGCAGATTGCTCCAGCCGGAATTTTTGACAATCTTATAAGGCAGAGCCGTCCCGGTCTCGCTGTCACCGACCGCCAAACCGACTTTTGCTTCACCATAATCAAGGCCGAGTATTTTCATATTACTAAAAATCATTTGGTTAGAATTTCAAAACCGGTTTCGGTCACCGCCACGGTGTGCTCAAAATGGGCGCTGACGCCCTTATCAGCGGTCAAAATAGTCCAACCGTCTTCGTGCGTCTCCACCGGCCAGTCACCGATATTGACCATGGGCTCAATCGCCAATACCATCCCGGGCCTTAGCTCCACATCAGCAAAACTGCCATCCCAATAATTGGGAACTTGCGGATCCTCGTGAGCGGCAAAACCGACGCCGTGGCCGACCAACTGACGGACGACCGAAAAATTATTTTTTTCAACATGTCTCTGGATCGCTTTGGCGACATCAGAAAGATTTTCGCCGGGAGATATCTGCTCAATGCCTTTCATCAGCGCTTCCTCAGTCACCCGGATCAGTTTTAGCTTGTCTTTGGCCACCGCTCCGACCGGAACGGTCACTGCCATATCGGTAAAATATCCTTTGTATTTGAGGCCACAATCCAATCCGACGATATCGCCGATTTTAATCGGCCGATCTTTTGACGGAATGCCGTGAACCACTTCATCATTGATAGACACGCATAAAGCGGCCGGATAGACTCCTTCCGACCAAGCGGCTCGATACCCCTTGAAACTGGGGATGCCGCCGCGCTCAGCGATCATTTTTTCCGCCAGATCATTGAGATCGGACGTGCTAACGGACGTCAGTACGCCCGTACTTACGGCCGTACTGACGTGATCGGCTACCGTTGCCATCACTTCCGCCAGAATCGCGCCGCCTTCCTTGATGATCGCTATTTCAGTTTTGTTTTTTAATTTGATCATAATGCCAAAGCAGAGCCATCATCTTGCGGCCCCGCAGCCTATTATTTGATTTTATTTCTTAGATCATAAACCATATGCCGGACAAACTGCTGAAACACTTCTTCAATATGCTTCTCCCCGTCAACCCGGATGAGAATTCCTTCTTTTTCGTAAAATTCAATTATTGGCGACATGTTCCGATGGAAAATTTCCAAACGATTTTTCACCACTTCCGACTTGTCATCATTGCGCAAGAAAAGCGGCTCACCGCAATCGTCGCACACGCCATCAATTTTCGGCGGCGAATATTTGACATGCCAGGTATGGCCGTTTTTGCAAACGCGGCGGCCGGAAATACGCTCAATAATAGTCTCATCGCTGACATTGACCAAAAAAACATAATCCAGTTTTACCGCCGAATCAATCGCTTGCGCCTGAGACAGTGTCCGCGGATAACCGTCCAGAACAAAACCATAAGCGCAGTCGTTCTTTTTGATCCGATCGGCGACCAATTGATTGACCAGCTCATCTGGTACCAAGGAGCCGGAGTTCATGAATTCGGCGACTTTTTGCGCCAAGGGGTTGGCGGCATCATCCTTGATGGAATGGAGAATCTGCCCCGTAGAAATATGGGGGATGTCAAAAGTCTTAGATAATAGTTCTGCCTGGGTGCCTTTGCCGGAAACTGGCGGACCCAAAACAATAATTTCAAACGGCCTGTCCTGACTGGTGGGCATAATTTTTGATTAAAAATGATTTATTTTACCTTTTCATTCTAACTTATTTAATTGAATAAATCCAGACGGCGTTGAAGGCCAACCAAAAACAGTCCGCTAAGGCGGACTGTCGGGTATAATAAAAACAAAAAACTAAATTTCCTCGTAGTCGCGCATTGACAGCTGGGCATTAATCTGATTGACCGTCTCAATGACCACGGAAACAACGATTAATAAGCTGGTACCGCCAATAACCAGATTTTGGGTATCAGTAAGCTGGGCGGTAATGAGCGGCAATACGGCGATGATGCCCAAAAACAGCGCGCCGGTAAAAACAATCCGCGTGACCACTTTTTGGAGATATTCAGCGGTCGGCCGACCCGGACGAATACCCGGGACAAAGCCGCCTTGCTTCTGGAGATTATCGGCGATCTGATCGGGATGAAAAATAATCGCGGTATAAAAATAAGTAAACGCCACCACTAAGACAAAATAGGAAATTCCGTAAAAAAGCTGATTCTGAAACAATTGCGCCACCCAATTGGCAGACGAAGCCAGCCAAGCAGTTTTGACGCCGACCAGCATCTGCGCCACCATGGACGGCAACAGAATAATGGAAATGGCAAAAATTATCGGGATGACGCCGGCTTGATTGACGCGAAGCGGCAAATGAGTGTCTACGCCGCCATACATCTTATTGCCGCGGATACGCCGGGCGTACGACACCGGAATATTGCGCTGACCTTCGGTGATAATAACTACGCCGACAATAGTAATGACTGCGATAATCGCGAAAATCGCCATATTGATTATTTGGCTCGAATCATAAGTATAGATGGCGCTGGATACCGAAGAAGGCAGGCCAGCGATAATGCCGGCGAAGATAAGCAAAGAGATGCCGTTGCCAACATGCTTTTCGGAAATGAGCTCGCCTAGCCACATTAGAAAAACCGTACCGGCGGTAATAGTAATCATCGCCGTCAGCATCTGCCAGCCGCCAAAACCGACAAAAATATTCGGCACTGTCCGCTTGAGCAAGGAAATCATCGCGAATGCCTGAAAAAAAGCCAGCGGGATAGTAAGCCAACGAGTCCATTGGTTTATTTTTTGCCGGCCATACTCGCCTTCCTTGGACAGTTCTTCCAAAGACGGGATCACCATTGCCAACAATTGGAAAATAATGGAAGCAGTGATATACGGAGCAATGCCCAGCATGGCAACAGAAAAATTTTCCATTGTGCCGCCGGAAAAAACATTTAACAGTCCGAGGATTTGATTGCTGCTAAACACCTGTTTCAAGCCGGCCGCATCCACTCCCGGAATAGGAATATGAGCGATCACCCTGAATATCACCAGCATCGCCAAAACAAACAAGAGACTGCGGCGCAAATCTTTTATTTTCCAGATTTGAGTGAGCTTGTTAAACATAAATGATAAAAAGAGTTTTAATCCGGTTATTTTTTGAGTTCCGCTTTGCCGCCAGCCTTGGTAATCGCCTCTCGGGCGGAAGAAGAAAATTTGTCGGCAATGACCTGGAATTTTTTGGCCAATTTGCCATCACCCAAAATCTTAACGCCATTTTTGGCGCTATTAATCAAGCCGGCTTTGAGCAGCTTCTTGGCGTCAATAATTTCACCGACGGAAAACATCTTGTCCAAATCAGCCAAGTTAACTGTCGCCATTTTCGGCTTAAAACTCTTGAATCCCCGGCTTTTGGGAATTCGCTGAAGAGTCTGCTTCAAACCGAGCGCTTTTAATCCGCCTTTGCCGCCGCTTCTGGCTCTTTGGCCTTTCATGCCGCGGCCGGAATAGCTACCCCGTTTGCCGCCGCGTCCAACTCGCCTGCTCTTTTTGGTAGCGCCGGAGGCGGGTTTTAAATTTGATAAATTAATCGCCATATATTCTTGATATTTTTTCACTTATTTTTCCTTGCTTTCCACTTTTTTCTTGGGCTTCTTTTCCTCAGACGCTTTTTTCTCCGCCGGCTCTTTTTTACTTTCTTTACCTTCGGGCCGCGATTTAAGCATGCTCAACGCTTTGATTGTCGCTTTGACATTATTGACCTTGTTGTTGGTGCCCAAAATCTTAGAAACAACATTTCTTACTCCCGACAATTCCAAAACTATCCGCGCCGCGCCGCCGGAGATAATACCGGTTCCTTCCGGCGCCGGCTTAAGCAACAATTTGGCCGAGCCAAGTTTGACGCTCACCTCATGCGGAATGGTACCCTTGTATAAATTGACTATGATAGCGTCGCGCTCCGCTTTTTTGACTGCTTTTTGAACGGCTTGAGGAACGTCTTTGGCTTTGGCCAAACCGATGCCGACCTTGCCTTTCTTGTTGCCAATGACAACACAGGCGCGAAACCGCATTCTCTTGCCGCCGGCCATTACTCTGGTCACACGGGCAATATCAACAATCTGCTGGTCAAATTCCGGCTTTTCTTTTTTTATCCTGGAAAACTTTTTATTTTTTTCTGCCATATTTTTATATTATAGAGCGGTGAGTATTCTTGATTTATATTTTTAAACCGCCTTCTCTGGCGCCGTCGGCCAAAGCCTTGACTCGGCCATGGTATTTGAAAAAGCCTTTGTCAAAAACCGCCTCGCCAATCTTCTTGGACAAAGCTTTTTCGGCCAGCAGTTTTCCGGCAGCAAAGGACTTCTCTGTTTTGGTTTTTCCGCTTTTCACTTCCTGATCGCTGACGCTGACAAGAGTCCGGCTCGCTTCATCATCAATCAATTGCGCGCTAATGTGGCTAAGACTGCGGTAAACCGACAACCTCGGACGAACGGCCGTGCCAAAAACCTTGGCGCGAATTCTTTCGTGTCTTCTGGTTCTGATCTGTTGTTTATTCTTTTGTTTGTCCATAAATAGTGATTTTATTACTTGCTGGCCGCCGCTTTGCCGGCCTTGCGAATCAACTGTTCGCCAGCATATTTGATACCCTTGCCTTTATATGGCTCGGGTTTTTTGATCTTTCTGATTTGCGCAGCCACTTCGCCGACCAATTGCTTGTCAATTCCACTGACGGTAATGGTGTTGCCTTCGGTTTTAATGTCAATGCCGTCAACCACCGGAAAATCCACCTGATGAGAAAAACCGACTTTCAAAACCAGCTTCTTGCCGGATGCGGCGGCGTTAAAACCGACGCCGTTGATTTCCAATTTTTTGGAAAATCCTTGAGTCACGCCGATTACCATATTTTTCAACAAACTGCCGAATAATCCCCACAACGCCCGCTGCGATTTGTCGGTTTCATCTTTAATCTTAACCGAAGCCTGGCCGTCTTTGATTTCAACAGAGACATGCGGGTGCAACTCCTGCTTTAATTCGCCTTTGGGGCCTTTGACGACGACGACTGATCCGTCTGTCTTCATTTCCACGCCGGCCGGAATCAAAATTATTTTTTTTCCTACTCTGCTCATAAAATTAATATATTTCGCAAATCACTTCCCCACCCAAGCCGGCTTTCTTCGCCTGGCGATTGGTCATCAAGCCTTGGGAAGTGGAAATAATCGCGATACCTAAATTATTTAAAACTTTCGGCAATTCGTCTTTGGCGGAATAAATCCGGCGGCCGGGGCGGGAAATCTTCTTAATGGAGGTGATGGCCGGCTCTTTGCCGATATACTTCAGCTTTACCATAATGCCGCCGAATCTCTCCTTGGAAGAGTCCGGTTTGATTTCGTCAAAATCGGCAACATAGCCCTCCCGCTTTAAAATCTTAACAATCTCCAATTTTATTTTGGAAAACGGGACAAACACCTCTTCTTTTTTTGTCCGGGAGGCGTTCCTGATTCTGGTTAGCATGTCAGCAATAGGATCGGTCATAGTATTTTATGGTTTAACTTATTTTAGCTTGTTTGCTTGTTAGTTTAATAATTGATTACCAAGATGATTTAGTGATGCCCGGAATCTGGCCGTTGGTGGCCAGTTCCCTAAAACAAATGCGGCACAACTTAAAATCGCGAAGATAGCCTCTCCGCCGGCCGCACCGCCAGCAACGATTCACTTTTCTGCTGGAAAATTTCAATTTTTTGTTTGATTTCGCGATTTGCGCTTGTGTCGCCATATTTTATTAATTATATCTTGAATTATTTTTGAAAGGGAAACCCGAGTGATTTGAACAATTCCAATCCTTCTTCATAATTGTTGGCTGTCGTAGTGACGGAAATTTCCAAACCGTGAATCCGTTCAATATCATCCGCCTTAATTTCCGGAAAAACATTATGCTCTTTAAAACCCAAATTAAGATTGCCTTGCTTGTCCACGCTCTTTACCGACAAGCCGCGGAAATCTCTGATACGGGGAATGGTGACATTTATCAATTTGTCCAAAAAATCATACATTCGCTGACCGCGCAAAGTCACCTTGACGCCGACCACCATGCCTTCCCGCACCTTGAAGGCGGAAATAGCTTTTTTGGCCTTGGTTCGCACCGGTTTCTGACCGGTAATTTTAGCCAAAGTTTCTTCCACTTTGTCCAAATAGCCGCTGTCAGTATTGCGGGAATTGATGCCAACATTGATGCTGGCTTTTTCTATTTTGGGAACGGAAAATTGGCTGGCATAAGCAAAGCGCTCCTTGAGGGCGGCCACCGTTTCAGTTTTATATTTTTTATACAATCTTGATTCCATAATTTTATATTACATTTTACGAGTTAAATCGTCTCTTCGCATTTTCCGCAAATTCTGAATTTGCTTGACTTGGCTTTTTTGCCTTCCTTGCTTTCGCCGGCGACAATCTTATAGCCGACTCGGCCGATTTGTCCGCACTTGGGACAGATGACCGCCACCTTGGAAGCATTGACCAATCTTGGGTATTGGATCCGCTGGCCCTTTTCACCCTGCCGCTTGCCGCGCTGATTCTTGGTAACCAGGTTGAGGCCCTCCACCGCTACTTTATTTTCCGCGGCCAAAACTTGCAAAACCTTTCCGGTCTTGCCCTTGTCTTTGCCTACTAGCATTTTTACTTTGTCGCCTGTTTTTATTTTCATAACAATATAAATAATTTGGATTAAAGCACCTCCGGCGCCAAGCTGATTATTTTTTGGTATCCCTGGCTTCTCAATTCTCTGGCCACCGGCCCGAAAATTCTGGTGCCCTTCATGTCTTTGTTCTTCATATCAATAATCACGCCGGCATTATCGTCAAACCTGATGTAAGATCCATCAGCGCGCCGAACTTCTTTTCTGGTTCTAACCAAAACCGCGTGAACAACATCACCTTTTTTGACCATGCTATGAGGAACAGCTTCCAAAACGGATGCCGTCACTATCTCGCCCAACCGGCTATAGCGCTTCTTGTATCCGCCCAAAACCTTAATTACTCGCAATTTTTTTGCGCCGGTATTGTCCGCTGAATTGATAATTGATCTTGCTTGAACCATATAATTAGCTTATAGCTTATAGCTTATGGCTTATCTTAAACCAACTGCTACCGCCTGATTCTTATTTTTTATAAATTACCCGCCATTTTTTATCCTTACTGATGGGCCGACAAGCCACAAATTCCACCGTGTCTCCTGTCTTGTACTTACCCTTTTCATCATGAACTTTGTATTTCTTGCTGGTCTGATATCTTTTATTATAGCGAGGATGGAGCTTTAAAGCATCCACTCTGACTACGATCGTCTTGTCCATTTTGTCCGACACCACCACTCCTTTGAATTTCTGAACGATGATGTTTCTTTTGACTGTTGCTTTGATATTGTCCATATTTTTATAAACTAATTTTTAACTTCTTTATTCTTCCGATCCAAAACCGTCAATACCCTGGCAACATCCTTTTTGACTTCCCGGATTTCCCTGATATTTTTCAACTGTTTCTGAATAGCTTTGAATTTCAAATCATCCAGCTTTTTGCGCAGATCATGCAAAAGATGGTTTAATTCTTTGACTTCTTTATTGTTGATTTCCTTGATATTCATATATGATTTTACTCTTTGGTGATAAATTTCGCTTTGACCGGCAATTTATAAGCGGCCAAATTCATCGCTTCTTGCGCCTGATCTTTGGTGATGCCGTCCATTTCAAACATTACCACGCCGGGCTTAACCACCGCGACATAATGTTCCGGCGTGCCTTTGCCGCCGCCCATGGTCGCTTGAGTGCCTTTTTCGGTAATCGGCCGATGAGGAAAAATCCTGATCCAAATCTTGCCGCCTTTTTTGGTGTATCTGGTCATCACTCTTCTGGCGGCTTCAATCTGCTTGGCCGCCACCCAGCCGCCGGTCGTCGCTTTCAAAGCAAAGCTGCCAAAAGCAATGGTGTTGCTTGAGGTGGCCGAACCTTTGACATCGGGCCGGTGGTGTTTTCTGTGTTTTAACTTTTTTGGTGCCAACATATTTAATTGCTTTTTTCTTTGTTATTTTCTTCTTTGTTGAAAATCTCTCCCTTATAAATCCAGACTTTGACGCCGATTTTGCCATAAATAGTCTGCGCGGCGCCGCGGCAGTAATCAATATTGGCGCGCAGAGTATGCAAAGGAATCTTGCCGGAAGCAAGCATTTCCGTCCGCGCGATTTCCGATCCGTTCAAACGGCCGGCAACAGAAATCTTGACACCTTGAGCGCCGGCTTTTTCGGCCCGACCCATGGCTTGCTTGATCGCCCGGCGGAAAGGAATGCGCTTTTCCAAATCAGCAATAATCTGTTGCATGATAATCGCCGCGTCCAAATTCGGCTTGTCCACTTCAATAATATTGATATTGATATTCTTGATCCCTTTTTTGCGGCTGAAAGCGTCCTTCAAAAACTTTTCATGAATCTCTTTCTTTAAGTCTTCCGCGCCTTGGCCGCCACGGCCGATGATTAATCCCGGTTTAGCGCAATGAATACTGATGGCAATTTGATTGGCTGATCGTTCTATGTCAACCCGAGAGATTCCGACATGACGCAATTTGCGCAGAATGAATTTTCTTATCAAAACATCCTGGCGCAACAATTCAGGAAAATCCTTATCAGAAAACCACTTGGAATCCCAAGTTTTATTGACCTTCAATCTAAATGCTTTTGGATGGACTTTTTGACCCATATTATTTTTCACTTCGCCGGCAGCCGCTTGGCGCCGATGATTTGCTAATTAATTATTTCTGACCCGATCTTCGGTTAAACATTTTATTGGTAAACGCTTTCTGCGATTTTTTACCGACTTTTGATTTTTCTTCAGCGCCGGCCTTATTTCCAGCCAATTCATCCTTCTTCTCCAAATCCTTCAATTCTTCCAGATTGCTTACCTTGATAATATCCTGCTTCTTGTCGGCGGCTTTTTCTTTCTTGGCGGTCGTTGCCGTCGGAACAAGTTCTCCCAAGACCAAAGTGATGTGGGACATTTTCTTTCTGATGGTAGTCGCTCGACCGAACGCCTTGGGCATCCAGCGCTTCAAAACCGGACCGCCGTCCACCGTGATATCCTTGACAAATAAATTATCTCTCCGCAACTTGTTGTTCTCTTCAGCATTGCTAATAGCCGACTTGACTAATTTGGCCACAGGCAAACCGGCCGCCTTTTTGTTGAATTGCAGCTGAACCAATGCCTCGTCCACTTTCAATCCCTTAATCATGTTGGCAACCAACCTGACTTTCCGCGGAGACATTCTGATATATTTTGCCTGAGCTCTGACTTCCATATTGATAATTTATAATTGCTGTTTAGATTTGATTATTAACTGGTTTTCGCCCCTTGCTCAATCGCCTTCTGGATTTTGCCGCCATGCTTGAAGAATTTTCTGGTCAAAGAAAACTCTCCCAGTTTGTGGCCGACCATATTCTCCACCACAAACACCGGAATATGCTCTTTGCCATTGTGGACGCCAAAAGTAAACCCGACCATCTCCGGAGTAATCACGCAGCTGCGAGACCATGTCTTAATGACAGTCTTGTCGCCTTTTTTGAACTTGGCGATTTTTTTGATCAATTTTTCGTCAATATAGGGACCTTTTTTTATGCTTCTTGACATATTATTATCGTTTGGCGATAGCGATGTTTTTATCTCATCACCAGGCCGAATTTAATTATTTCCGTTTTTTACTTGCTCGGCGCTTGACTATAAACCGATCAGACTTCTTGCCGGCTTTTCTGGTCTTAACGCCCAGCGCTTTCTTGCCCCATGGCGTCTTCGGGCTCTTCAAACCAATAGAGTTCTTGCCTTCGCCGCCGCCATGCGGGTGATCCACCGGATTCATCACTTTACCGCGAACGGTCGGCCTGATGCCTCGGTGCCTGGTCCGTCCGGCCTTGCCCCAGCGGATATTCTTGTAATCCGGGTTGCCGGCCGTGCCAATAGTCGCCAGGCAGTCCTCGGACACCAATCTCACTTCGCCGGATGGCATTTTCAATTGGGCATAGCCACCGTCAATCGCCATCAAATAAATGCTGTTGCCCGCGCTTCTGGCCAATTGGCCGCCCTTGCCGGGAACCAATTCAACATTATAGACAAACATGCCGGCCGGAATATGCTTCAACGGCATGGCGTTGCCTTTTTTCAAATCAATCAATTTCTGCGAACTCATTATTTCTTCTCCGACCGCCAAATCAACCGGCGCGACAATATAGCGTTTTTGCCCGTCAACATAATTCAATAGAGCGATGCGAGTATTGCGGTTCGGATCGTATTCAATGGTCGCCACCTTGGCCGGCACATCAAACTTATCCCGCTTGTAATCAACAAGGCGGACCTTCTTCCGGCTGCCGCCGCCCTGATGTCTGACAGTAATCTTGCCCTGATTATTGCGGCCAGCCAAATTCTTTCCGGAAACAACCAGACTCTTGTGCGGCTTGCGCGCGGTAATGTCATTACTCATCAATACGGAAGTATGACGTCGAGCGGGGGTGGTAGGTTTGTAAATTTTTATTGCCATATCTTTGACTTGGTATATATCGCTTCAATTATTAAACGCCTTCATGAGTCTGGATTGATTTGCCTTCCGGCAAGGTCGCCACGACTTTCTTCCAGTTTTTCAGCTGACCGAAATTGCGGCCATAGCGGACAAACTTGCCATCAGTATTGATGGAATTTATTCTGATCGGCCTTACGCCATAACGACTTTCAATCGCCTGGGCGATTTCAATCTTATTGGCTTTGCGGTCAACTTCAAACAGATACTGATTGAACTGCGCGAGCAAAGCCGCCTTTTCGGTGATAAGCGGACGGATGACGACGCCGAAAAATTCTTTGTTGCTAGTCGTTTCCGTCTTTTCCTTGACTGGCTTGGCCTCCGGTTTGTCCTTTTTTTCTTTCTTTTCCGATTTCACCGTTTTGGCCGCCTCAACCACCGGGGCAACTTTTGCCTCGGCCGCTTCGTCGTCTTTCTTTTTAAACTTTCCAAAAATGCTCATATTTGATAAACAAATTGATTATAATATTATTTTTGCTTCTTGTCCTTGGTCTTCCGATAATGCTTTTCCATCACTTCAATCGCCTTGGCCGAAGCCAATAGGGTGTCATATTTCAAAATATCCACGCAATTTAAGCTGTCAGCGGCTATTACCATCACGTTTTTCAAATTTGCCACCGCTTTGATAATCTGCTCATCCTTATTGTCTGACACCAACAAAAACTTTTTTGCTTCCTTTAATCCGGGAACCTTGCCTTGCACTGTCTTGAGCCAGCCGTTCAAGTCTTTTGTTTTGCCGGAAGTATTTTCTAATTTTTCAAAAATTGCCAATCGGCCATCAGCCAAGCGATCGGACAAGCACATCGCTAACGCCGCTTGCTTTTGTTTTTTATTGACAAGCTTGGAAAAATTCCGTTCTTTGGTCGGACCAAAGGTGACGCCGCCGCCAATCCAAATCGGCGATCGGCTGGAACCATGCCGAGCGCGGCCGGTGCCTTTTTGGCGCCATGGCTTCTTGCCGCCGCCGCGAACTTCGCTGCGATCTTTGGTGTGCGCCAAAACCTGCCGGCTATTGGCTTCTTGAGCGACCACCACCTGATGAACAACCGCCGGCTTAACCGCGCGACCGAACAATCTGGCGCTAAGCTGGATTTCTTTGGCTTTTTCTCCCTGTAAATTGTAGACCGGAACTTTTACCATATAAATTATTTACTTTCAGTTTTTTCTTCTTTTTCTTCCGCCACTGGCGCTTCCGAAACAGCCGGCGCGACTTCTTCTTCCGCTTTGGCTTCAGTAGCTTCCGCGACAACAGCCGGCTCGGCGGCTTTCAGCTTTAATTCACCAGCGCCGGAAATAAGCAACATTCCGTTTCTGGCGCCGGGCACCGCTCCTTTGACATATAAAACATTTTTTTCATTATCAACTTCCACGATTTCCAAGCCGCTGATTGTCACTTGCTGATCGCCCATGTGACCAGGCATCCTAAGCCCCTTAAAGACACGAGCCGGATCAGTGGAGCCGATGGAACCAGGCATGCGCAATTGATCTTTATGGCCGTGAGTCGCCGGACTGCCATGGAAACCGTGGCGTTTGACCACGCCCTGGAATCCTTTGCCTTTAGAAACGCCGATGACCTTGACCTTATCACCCTTGGCAAAAATTTCCGCTGTCAAAACATCGCCTCGCTTGAGCTCGCGAATTTCTTCGGCTGGGACGGTAAATTCTCTCATTTTTTTGACTTGAGCAATTCCTTTCAAATGGCCAACCTGCGGCTTCTTCAAATTCTTCGGCCGGCCAAACCCAACCTGAACGGCGCTGTAGCCGTCTTTTTCCGCAGTCTTTATCTGAGTGACCACATTCGGCTCAACCAAGACAGCCGTCACCGGAACGACATTGCCGTCGTCCTTGAAAAACTGGGTCATCGCTAATTTTTTTCCTAAAATGAATTTCATTTTGATTTAACTTTTTGATTTATCCTATTAAACAATTTAACAGGACAAAAAAATCTGGCCATATCTTAAAAACCAGATTGATTCAACCGTCGGCAAAACCGACCGTCAAACTGTTCAATTTTTAAGATGTTTTTATTAAAAAATTTGTCAATTCCTTGTAAACCCAACCCGCCAGTGGAGGTTTTCCCCTAAATACGCTGCTGTCAACCTGGGATCTCTCTCCATTTTCGGCTTAGATTTGCTCAATTGAAGGAACCGAAGATAGAGGCGGGGTCGACCCATGGCCGCTCTCTTCGGTTCCCAATTGTAAAGTTACATTTTAATTTCCACATTCACCCCGGCCGGCAGATTCAAACTCATCAGCGCGTCAACCGTCTTCGGATCCGGATCAATGATGTCCAATAGCCGTTTGTGCGTCCGCATTTCAAACTGTTCGCGACTGTCCTTATGCACAAAGGTGGAACGATTGACCGTGTATTTCCGCTTTTCGGTCGGCAAAGGAATCGGTCCGGAAATCTTGGCGCCGAAGCGCTGGCAAGTCTCAATGATCTTTTTGGCAGAGGTGTCAATCACCTTGTGATCATAAGCCTTGATTTTAATCCGGATCCGCTGATGCGCTTTGTCGTTTTCCTGGATTGCAGTGTTTTTACTAGCCATTGATATTTTTAATTAACGAAATTATGCAAGACACAGGGATGAGCCATTGATGGAATCCGTCAAACAGCTCATCCCCGGCCAACTTATATCTTATTTGATAATCTTGGTAACCACGCCCGCGCCGACAGTGTGACCGCCTTCGCGAATGGCGAATTTCATCTTGTCTTCCATGGCAATAGGCTTGCCCAACTTGATTTTCAAGTTGACAGTGTCGCCAGGCATAACCATCTCGGTGCCTTCCGGCAATTCAATCTCGCCGGTCACGTCGGTAGTCCGGACATAGAATTGCGGCTTATAGCCCTTGAAGAACGGTTTATGACGGCCACCTTCTTCCTTGCTCAAAACATAGACTTCCGCTTCAAAATCGGTGTGCGGAGTGATTGTTCCCGGCTTGGCCAACACTTGGCCTCTTTCCACTTCGTCTTTCTTGGTGCCGCGGAGCAAAACGCCGGCGTTATCGCCCGCCCGGCCTTCGTCCAAATTCTTATTGAACATTTCAATGCCGGTAACAGTGGTCTTCTGGGTATCTTTCAAACCGACGATTTCCACTTCTTCGTTGAGTTTGATAATGCCTCGTTCAATTCTGCCGGTGACAACAGTGCCACGGCCTTCAATGGAGAAAATATCTTCAATCGGCATCAAGAACGGCTGATCAACCGGCCGCTGCGGCTCCGGAATGTAAGTGTCCAAAGCTTCGGCCAATTTCATAACTGCCTCGCCGTATTCGCTGCTGGGGTCTTCTAATGCTTTCAAAGCTGAACCGCGGATGACCGGAGCATTGTCGCCGTCAAATTCCTGCTTCTTCAATAAGTCGCGGATTTCTTCTTCCACCAAATCAATCAAGGACGGATCGTCAACCTGATCAACTTTGTTGATGAAGACAATAATTGACGGAACACCGACTTGGCGGGCCAGCAAGATGTGCTCTCTGGTCTGCGGCATCGGGCCGTCGGTCGCGGCGACAACGAGAATAGCGGCGTCCATCTGGGCGGCGCCGGTAATCATGTTTTTGATGTAGTCGGCATGTCCCGGGCAGTCAACGTGAGCATAATGACGATTGTCAGTTTCATACTCAACATGAGCGGTCGCGATAGTAATACCGCGCTCTTTTTCTTCCGGGGCAGCGTCAATCTGGTCAATTGATTTGTTCTGCACCTTTTTGCCTTTGGCGGCCAACACTTTCAAAATCGCCGCCGTCAAGGTGGTTTTGCCATGGTCAACGTGGCCAATGGTGCCGACGTTTACATGAGGTTTGCTTCTGTCAAATTGTTCAGCCATTGTTATTAATCCTTTTTAAGAGACCCCCTTTGCTTAGGCAGGGTTTTAGCCAGATCTCTTAATGTTATTATTTTAAATAAAATTGCTTTATTATTATAACAAAAATCCGATTTTTTTCAAGTTTTTAGTTTTCCACTGTTATTCCACTGGCTCAAAATAATAATGGTCTTCGTCGTTTGACTCGTCATCGTCAAAGTCTTCCAGCGGCTCAAAATCATTAAACTCCCCTAAATCCTGGGAAAAATCATATTGGTCCACCGGAATTTCCTGGATTTTCTGGGTATCTTTCCAAATGGCGATTTCACGGTTTATTTTAGCTAATAATTCATCCTCTGTCAAGCCCGCCACGCCGGATTTTCCCAAAACCAAGCGTTCATAGTCGGAAACGGCCATTATTACATAGCCGGGAACGCCGGTCTCGTCCAAAACTATGGCTTTATCCCCGGTTTTTTTGATGAGATTGATAATGTCTTTCAAGGGGGTCATAAAATAGTGAAATACCTTGGATTATTTGTATATTTTACAGTAAAATTGGGCTTTTGGCAAAAAATAATCTCGCTACTATTGACAAAATATTTAAAGTGTGCTATAATTATAGATAGTACAGTAACAAGAGAAAAATACAGGGAAACCGGCGGAAAGCCGAGAAAAAGGAGAGGAAGGATGCGAAACACGGCTTTTGCACTGGCCATATTGGCCGCAATGGTACTGGGGTTCCTGGCAGGGGCTAGTAAAACGAATACATCAGCTGACACGACCGCACCGGCGACAGCAGAAGTTGTCGAAGCCGCGCAACCGGAAACGCCGGCAACCTCCTCCTACCCGATGACGCCGCCAAAGGTGGTAGTACTGAGCGAAATGAGTCAAGAACGTGAGAAAAAATGGGGAACGGTAGTAGCGCGTTACCGCTACATTTCCATTGACGGGAAAATAGCGATTCAGTTTGTAGGTCCACACGATTATGGCATATCCTTCGTCCCTCAAGACGCGGTAACCGCCGCCGAGGCCGAGGACAACACCGCTCCCCCCACCCCGAAATGACCGCGAAACGCGCGGCCACGCAATCAACGCCTGAATCGAACAGTTTGATTCAGGCGTTTTCATTTATCTATTTTTCTTTGGTAATCCGGCCGGCTTTTATCTTTTCTTCTACGTTCTTCGGCACGTCATTGTATTTCAAAAATTCCATGGTATAAGAAGCGCGTCCCTGGGTCAGTGAGCGCAGAATAGTGGCATAGCCGAACATTTCCGCGAGCGGCACTTCGGCCGAAATCACTTTGACCGCCGCCGCGCCCTGGCCGCGATCTTCCATCTTTCCGATAATCGCCCGGCGAGAATTCAAATCGCCGATGACATCGCCCATAAACTGCTCGGGAGTGACAACTTCCACTTTCATAATCGGCTCCAACAGCACCGGATCAGCATGCTTGACCGCTTCCTGGAGCGCCAGCGAACCGGCAATTTTGAAGGCCGCTTCGGAAGAGTCCACTTCGTGGAAAGATCCGTCAAACACTGTCGCTTTGATATTTATCAGCCGATAACCGGCGACAACACCCCGGTCCATCGCTTCATGGATGCCTTTTTCAATCGGTTTGATATATTCTTTGGGAATAACGCCGCCTTTGATGGCGTCAACAAATTCAAATTCTTTCTGCAGGCCGTTTTCATCTTTGTCAGTCGGTTCAATCTTGATTTCGCAATGACCGTACTGGCCGCGGCCGCCCGATTGGCGGATGTATTTGCCCTCGGCTTCCGCCGGCTTGCGAATAGTCTCGCGATAAGCGACTTGCGGCGCGCCGATATTGGCTTCCACTTTGAATTCTCGTTTCATCCGGTCAACAATAATGTCCAAGTGCAACTCGCCCATGCCAGAGATGATGGTTTGCATCGTTTCTTCGTCGGTGTGGACGCGGAAAGTCGGATCTTCTTCGGCCAGTTTGGCCAAGGCCATGCCCATCTTCTCCTGGTCGGCTTTGGTCTTGGGCTCCACGGCAATATCAATGACCGGTTCGGGAAAGGTGATTTTTTCCAAGAGAATGCTTTGACCGACATCGGACAAAGTATCGCCAGTCGTGGTGCCTTTGAGGCCGACAATGGCAGCGATTTCGCCGGAATAAACTTCTTCTATTTCTTCGCGGGAGTTGGCGTGCATTCTCAAAATGCGGCCGATTCTTTCCTTGTCGCCGGTAGAATTATTGAGAACGTAAGAACCGGATTTGAGGATGCCGCTATAGACGCGGAAAAAAACCAATTTGCCGACAAAGGGATCGGTCGCCACTTTGAATGCCAAACCAACGAGCGGCTCTTCGTCACTGGTCTTAACCGGAATCGTCTTGGTCTCATCTTCCGGATTATGGCCGACCGGCTGAGCGATATCTAAAGGCGAAGGCAAGAATTCCGCCACCGCATTGAGCAAAAACTGAACGCCTTTGTTTTTGAGGGCGCTACCGCATAGAATCGGCACGATTTTATTGTTGACAACAGCCTGGCGCAATACCCGTTTCAAATCATTAACCGGAATTTCGGCGCCGGCCAGATATTTTTCCATTAATTCTTCATCGTTTTCCACGATCGCTTCCACCAGCTTGGCGCGATATTCCTGGGAGCGCGCCTTTTCATCTTCCGGAATCTCGGTGTCTTCCCACTTAGTGCCCAAATCATCCTGATAAATCCGCGCTTTCATTTCAAACAGGTCAATAATGCCTTTGAAAGTTTCGGCCGCGCCGACCGGCAACTGAATCGGATGGGCGTTGGGAGTCAAACGATTGTGAATAGTCTCCAAATCATGATAAAAATTCGCCCCCATCCGGTCCATTTTGTTGACAAAACCGATCTTCGGGACGTGATATTTTTCTGATTGGCGCCAGACAGTTTCGGATTGCGGTTCCACGCCGGCCACGCCGTCAAAAACAATGACGCCGCCGTCTAAAACGCGCAAAGACCGTTCCACTTCCGCCGTAAAATCAACGTGGCCCGGAGTATCAATAATATTGATTTGAATATCGCCTCCGCCCAGCCAGGAAGCGTTGGGCCAAAAGCAAGTGGTCGCGGCCGAAGTAACGGTAATGCCCCGCTCTTGTTCCTGTTCCATCCAGTCCATGGTCGCCTCGCCTTCGTGAACTTCGCCGATTTTGTGCTTCTTGCCGGTATAAAATAAAATGCGCTCGGAGACGGTGGTCTTGCCGGCATCAATATGCGCGATAATACCGATGTTTCTGACTTTCTCCAATGGTTGTTTTCTGGGCATAATTTATTAAATTTTAAATTTGTAATTTTGAATTTTAAAGAAACTAAATTAGCCAAAATGGGCAAAGGCTCGATTGGCTTCGGCCATGCGATAAACGTCTTGTTTTTTCTTGACAGCGGCGCCTTCGCTGTTGTAGGCGGCAATAAGCTCTTCCGCCAATTTTTCCGCCATCTTCTTGCCTTTTCTGGCTTTGGCGGCGACCAGCAGCCAACGGCAGGCCAAAGTAAAGCTTCTTTCCGAGCGAACAGCCACCGGCACCTGATAATTGGCGCCGCCGACCCGTCGGCCACGGATTTCCACAGTCGGAGAAATATTCTTTATCGCTGTGTCAAAGACTTCCAACGCGTCCTGCTTGGTTTTTTGAGAAACGATATCAAGCGCTTCATAAAAAATTTTTTCAGCGGCATTTCTTTTGCCCCGCTCCATCAAATAATTGATGAATTTGGCGGTGTCTTCCCGATTAAATTTGCTATCGGGAGCGATTTTTCTTTTTGATGCTGGTTTGCCTCGCATAATATTTGTCTAAATAAAATTATTTAAGATTTCGCCTTCTTGTCCTGTTTGGAGCCGTATTTGCTGCGGCCCCGCTTGCGCGCGCCGACACCGGCGGCGTCAAAAACGCCCCGAACGATGTGATAGCGGACGCCCGGCAAATCCTTGATGCGGCCGCCGCGGATGAGCACAATGGAGTGTTCCTGGAGATTGTGGCCCTCGCCCGGGATGTAGGCGGTCACTTCCTGGCCGTTGGACAAGCGCACTCTGGCGATTTTCCGGAGCGCGGAGTTCGGCTTTTTCGGGGTAGTAGTTCTCACTTGCAAACAGACGCCCCGCTTGAAAGAGTTGCCCTTGGGCACGCTTCTGCGTTTGCGGTGCAAACTGTCCAAAGTCACCTGCAAATCAGGAGTTTTGGATTTTGTTTTGGGGGTTTTTCTGCCTTTTTTTAACAGCTGGTTGATAGTTGGCATAATCTAGGTTATAAAAAATTCCCAATAAGAGGGAACCCCGGGGTAAAATCATTGGGTTGTTTTTCCTAATAATTTACGGGGATTTTGATTTTTGATTATTAATAATTTAACAATGATATTTTAAACAATTATCAAAAATAAGTCAAGATGAAGCGGAAAAAACTGAAAAATCAGATAAATTTGGTTAAAAAGTTGAAAAACCAAACAAACAGCCGACCGAATAAGCCCAAACCGGACAGACTATCAAAAAGGATTATCATGAATAATATCCAAGGGCCGTTGACTGACAATTTATACTTAAAATCATTGAATTTGTCCGGCAAAAGGCTAAACAGCACCTTGGAACCGTCCAAGGGCGGGATGGGGATAAGATTGAAAGCCAAAAGCACTGCGTTGACTAAGACCAGCATAAACAAAAAATTGACCAAGAGGTTTTCCGGACCCAAAAAAGGAGTAAGCAATCTGATGCCCAAGGAAAAAACAATGATTGCCGCGAGATTGGAAATCGGCCCGGCGGCCGCGACAAAGCCGGAAGCGAAGCGAGAATTTCTCAAGTTGTAAGGGTTGACTGGCACCGGCTTGGCCCAGCCGAGGCCCAGAAATATCAGCATAAAAAATCCCAATGGGTCAATATGGACAATCGGGTTGAGGCTAAGGCGTCCCATCAGTTTGGCGGTATTGTCACCGAAATAAGCGGCGGCCGCGGCATGAGAAAATTCGTGGATAGTGAGAGCGACCACCACGGCGATGATCCAGACAAGGAAAAAAATCGGTTGAGTGAATACCCAATAAATCGGCATAATTTGTGATAATGATTATTATCTACTAATTAATGATAGCAAATTGACATTTTTTGGCAATTATGATAAAATTTCTTTTGTAACCGGTCGGCGCTAAGATTGGCGTAGCGGCCGGCCAGCTCTAATTAGTTAATCATCAAAACAATATGGCGCAAGTCTGCGATGTGTGCGGCCGCGGCACCAGAACATCTTTTAATGTCAGCCACTCAAAAGTGAAGACCAAAAAAACGCAAAAAATAAATCTTCAAGTCAAAACTATAGATGGCAAAAGAAAAAGAATCTGCACCAGCTGCCTCAAAAGTCTAAACAAAAAAGCGAACTAAAAAATTCTCTCCCTGATAATCGGGGAGAGAATTTTTTTGATTTGTTAAAAGGTATGAATTTCGTAAACGGTGTGATAATCGTAAATTTCATCCTCATTAAACCACAAATAAATTTCTTTTTCTGCCTCTTCCGGAGTGGCTGAAGCATGGATAATATTCTCTACTGCCTTGCCTTCTTCATCGGCATGACGATAACTGACGTGGGAATAATCGCCCCTGATTGTCCCGGGCGGCGCGGACTTCGGCTCAGTGGTTCCGCACATCATCCTGACATTTTCCACTACATCAATGCCCTCTATCACCATCGCTAGGACCGGACCGGAGGTGATAAAATTTATCAATAAATTTCTGACCTTTTCTCCCCTCCTTTGCGCAATGTCTTCGCCATAATGCTGACCGGCTCTTTCCGCGTCAACCCATTTTAGCTTCATGCCGGAAATCCTCATTCCAGCCTTTTCAAATCGGGTGATGATTTCTCCCATTAGTCCCCGCTGGACAGCATCCGGCTTAAGAAGAACCAGTGTTTTCTCTGTTTTCGCTTTTTCCATTATCAATTTACTTATTAATTATTATTGAATTTATTTTTTGAATGATATCCGCCGGCGTGTGCTGCGATTTGACAAAATAGTCGGTCACGCCCATTTGCCGCCCCTTCTCCTGATCCGATTCCTGACCCAAGTTGGTCAATAGCAGCACCGGAATGTCTTTGGTCTCTTGGCTGTTCTTGAGATTTTGCAGGATACTAAACCCATCCACTTCCGGCAGAATGATATCCAACAGAACCACTTCCGGCCTCCGGCTCATCGCCCATTCCAGCGCCTCGCTTCCTCGATCGGTAATCAAAACTTCAAAACCTTCTTCTTCCAAGCGCATTTTATACATCTCCACGATCATCGGATCATCCTCCACTAGCAAAATCTTCTTTTTTTCGTCAGGCATAATTTAACAATTAATATTTAAAAGTCAAAATCATTTTAGCAAAATAAAGCAAAGCCGACAAGCCCGCTTATTCGGTCAAAATTTTTTCGCCGTCAGTATAAAAAACCACATCTCCATCCTGATCGGTTCGGAATATTTCCGCTCCGATATCCGATAAATTCTTCAATGTCCGATAAGCGGGGTGGCCGTAAGGATTATCCAAACCGACAGAAATGACCGCATAATCCGGAGCGACCGCCTTAGTGAATTCCGCGTCATTAGCATTAATAGCGCCATGATGGCCGGCCTTGTAAATGTCCGACTTCAGTCCTTGGCTATCGGCGGCAAACTCTTCCTCTTTTTCCAGATCGCCGGTCAGCATTACGGAAGTGGAGGCAAAAACGAGGCGGCCAGCCAAAGACGCGTCGTTGGTATTATGGAGTATTTTTCCCGAGACATCTTCCGTTGGATTGAAAAATCGCATAGTGACTCCTCCTCCAAAATCGATTTCCTCCGGCCCAACGATGAGCTTGGTGGGAATCTTTTTATCTTTGACAACGGCCAAAAGCTCTTGATAGGCTGACGCTTCATCGGCTTGGCCGGACATAATAAATGTTCCGATGTCATACCTCTTGGCTGTCTCTACCAATCCGGTGACATGATCACTGTCCGGATGAGTCAATATCAAATATTCTATTTGCCAATCACCTAAGGGCAAATATTGACCGAGTTTTTTCACTACTGTATCATCCGGACCGCCGTCAATCAAAATATCATCGCCCGCCGGCGTCCGGATTAAAATCGCGTCGCCTTGGCCGACATCAAAAAAATAAACTGACATTATAGCCGCGGCATCATCAAAACCGGACAGAACCCGCCGGCGAGAAAAATCGTCCACCCAAACTGTCACGACAAAAAGCAGGCCGAACAAAAGCCAGATGGCTATTTTTTTAAAATTTATCAACATTGATTTGCGCCCTTTTTATTTTAAAGATAAAACAAACCAACAAAAAATAGCCGGCCAGCATCAGGATAAAATTCATTCCGCCCAACGTGACATAGCCGCCGGGAATTTTTGACAGCCAATTTGACATCAAGACCATATACTCCGTCGCCAGCCAGCTGAACACCCCGAACAACCGGCCCAAAGTCAATGACGCCAAAGAGACCAAAGAATTAACCAAGCCCAAAATCATCATCAGCGGAATAAAAGGCAGAATGAGCAGATTGGCCAACAGACTGATCGGAGAAAACCCGCCGAAATAAAAAATGATAAGAGGCAAAGTCATTAATTGAGCCGATACGGTGACGCTCAAAATATCAGCCAGGCCGAGAAAAGTCTTTTCTCCGATCTTTCGGAATTTATTCTTGAAAAAGGGGTGAAAATAGATGATTCCGGCAGAAGCAAGAAAAGACAGTTGAAAACCGATGTCCGCGATCAACAGCCAAGGATTGAATAAAATCATAACAAAGGCGGCAAAAACCAGAGCGTTGGAAGAGTAATTCAATCGGCCGATCTGCGCCGATAGTAGTAGCAACACACCCATTATCGCCGAGCGAACCGCCGAAGCGGGGGCGCCGATAAATATTATATAAACTGAAATCGCCGCCACTGCCAGCCAAAAAGCGCGCTGGCGGACAAAGCCGCAGCCAATCAAAATAAAATTAATAATCATTAGGATAATGACAATGTGCATGCCGGAGATGGAAATGATATGGCTGATGCCCGTTCGGGAAAAATCCTCGGAAATGTCGTCGGGAATTCCTTGCCGAAGTCCGAAAATCATCGCCGACAAAATTGAAGCGGGCGGATCGGGAATGGAAGAATTAAATCGTCCGTAAAATCTGTCCAGCGCCAAGTAAACCCCCTGGCTTAATTGATTCTGGCCGAGCAAAGTGATTTCCGGCCGATAGCATAGAGAGTAAATCTGATAGCGCGACAAGTAACGGGGATAGTCGAATTCTTCGTATTTTTCCGGCGCCAACAGCCGGCATTTAAGCTGAATCGTCTGGCCGCGATAATACCGCGGGTATAAGCCAATAGTCGCTAACACATTTCCATTCGCATCTTTTTGGCCGCTGGCAACCGAGAGCGACTTGGCTTGCAAAGTAATCTTCTGGCTATTAATCCGGCGATCAACGTTTTTTATCAGCGCCGAAAACTCAACCATCTGGCCGTTGTAATGATAAATTTTCGTCTCGGCGCTGAAATCGGGACGGCTTAACTGAAATCGCCAGACGCCAGAAAGAAAAAACAATGCCAAAATGATAATTACCCGCGTTTTCTTGCTGCGCCAGAAAAAAATTAACCCGCTGGATAGGGACAAAGTCGCGCAAAAAATAAAAAAGTGTCCGATCGGCTGATAGAAGCCGACAGCGACACCGCAAATAAAAGCGACTAGCGATCCCCAAAAAAATTGCGACCGAGAACCGACGAATTTATCCAGCGACCGAATCATTGATTCGGAAATAAATTATTTTTTAATCTGTTGACGCAAATAATCTTCAATAAAGTCTTCCAAGCCGCCGTCCAAAACTCGATCAACATCAGCCGTCTCGTAGTCGGTCCGGTGATCTTTGACCAGCTTGTACGGCTGTAAGACGTAGGATCGGGCTTGATTGCCCCACTGCGCTTGTTGGTAATCCCCTTTTAATTGTTCTACTTTTTTCGCTTCCGACTCCTCGTAATATTTGAGTAGCTTTGACTTTAAAATCTTCAAAGCCATTTTTTTGTTTTGCAATTGGGATCTTTCGTTCTGACATTTGACGCTGATTTTGGTCGGCAAATGAGTTATTCTAACCGCACTGTCGGTGGTATTGACGCTTTGACCGCCATGTCCGCCGGCACGCATCACTTCCACTTTCAAGTCATCATCTTTGATTTCCACCTCTACATCTTCAATTTCCGGCAAAACCTCCACCAAAGCAAAAGAGGTGTGGCGCATTTTTTCCGCGTCAAATGGCGATATTCTCACCAAACGATGAACGCCGTTCTCCGATTTCAGCCAGCCATAAGCGTAACGGCCTTCCACTTCAATCGTCACGCTTTTGATTCCGGCTTCACTGCCGTCTGAACGGTCAATTACCCGCGTCAAAAGCTGATGCTGTTCGCAGAACCGCAGATACATCCGTAGAAGCATTTCCGCCCAATCTTGAGCGTCAACTCCGCCGGTACCGGCGTGAATGGATAAAATGGCGTTTTCCTTGTCGTGAGTGGCGGAAAATAAAACCGCAAAATCCAGCTGATAAAACCGGTTTTGCAGCAATTGAAAATCCCTGGCTACTTCCCGCTCAAGCTGTTCATCCAAAAAATCAGCCGCCGCTAGCTCCGCCAGATTATCCGCCCCTTCTTTTAGTTTCTCCCACTGCGCCAATTCAAATTTCAAATCCTCATAGCGCTTCCTGATTTGCCTGGCCTCATCCTGGTCAGTCCAAAAATCCGGCTGGGCGATCCGCGTTTCGATTTTTGCTATCTCGTTTTTTTGACGATCCAAATCAAAGCAACCTCCAATTCCTAGAGATTGCCCGTTGCAAATCCTTAATTTGAGAAATAATTTCCTTCATAAAAATAACCGCTTTATTTCAGCTGCTTCATCTGCTCCAACAAGTCAAAACCGCCTTGCGCGCCGCCCAATAAATTCTGATAGCTTTGATATAAATCATTTAAGGCTGGGGGTAAAAAAATAAAAGCGACGATAATCGGGGCGATGATGAGTAAAATCCAGACAATATTAATAATCATCCGCCAGAACATGAACCGCCTGATTTTCTGCGTGTCGGCGTAGATGGCTTTGGCATACTTCAGATTTTCCGACAATAATCTTTCCAGCGACTCGCGCTGATCTTTGACTAAGTGCTCGGTCGCCTTGGCGTATTGGATGTCTTCTTCTATTTTTCCCAAAAAATCAGGTCTATATTCAGCCATAAAAATAGTGTAATTTTTGATTTAATTATACAATAAATTACCGCCACTGGCAATCGCCAACTTTATCAGAAACCAATTTTAAAATTTCTTCTTTTTCTTTGCGGCTGAACTTGCGTCCAGTAAAATCCTGACCGACCAAGCGCTCCGCGGGGGAAAAGTCTTGCAAAAAATACTTTTTCACCCGGCCGAGATCGGCGGCCATTTGCAAAATGTCTTTTTTACTGTGTAATCCTTTGACCAGAGTGCTACGAAACTCATAATTTAGACCGCTTTTTTTAATAAGGGCGACGCTTCTGATAATATTTTCTGGCAAAACATCAACGCCGCAGAATCTCCCATAATCATTAAACGGGCCTTTTATATCCATGGCCAGATAATCAGCCAGCCGATCGGAGATTATTTTTTCCAAAAGCCGAGAATTGAGGCCGTTGGTATCCAACTTGATAAGATAGCCGATTTTTTTCATCCGGCTCAAAAATTTCAGCAAATCAGGCTGAACCGTCGGCTCGCCGCCAGTGACTACAACGGCATCCAAGTACTTTTTTCTTTTCTTCAAAAATTTCAAAACCTCCCGATAATTAAAAGTCGGAATTTTGACTGATTCGGTCAAAACCAAATTCGGATTATAACAAAAAGGACAGCGCATATTACAACCTTGTGTAAAAATTATCGCTGCCACTTTTTGCGGATAATCCAATAAAGTTACCGGTTGGAGTCCTCCAATTTCCATAGAGCGAACAATTTAAGCCAAACCATTATTGACCCGATAAGTCTTCCGATCATAATACTCGGATTGTTTGCCGGGATTGAATTGGTCGACCGGCCGCAAATAACCGACTACGCGCGAATATACTTCGCAACGCTGTCTTTTGGACTTGGTGTTGTCTCCTTCCATATGAATAAGATAATTAATTAATCTTATAAAGGCAGTTTCTCCTCTTGCTCGCGGATGAAACCGACTTCGTCATCGCACAGCGGACAAAAGGTATGTTCACCGGAAATATATCCGTGCTTCGGACAGATAGAAAACGTCGGGGTCAAAGTATAATACGGCAAACGGAAATTTTCCGCTATTTTTTTGACCAGACTTTTAGTGCTCTCCACGTCAGGCATTTTTTCTCCGAGAAATCCATGAATAACAGTGCCGCCGGTATATTTTATTTGCAGAGGATCTTGTTTTTCCAAAACATCAAAAATATCATCAGAGAACCCAACCGGCAAATGAGTGGAATTCGTGTAATAAGGCGCGGCGCCATTCTCCTGATAAACTTCTTCATTGGCGACAATAACATCCGGGTATAATTCTTTATCCTTTTTGGCAAAACGGTAAGTCGCTCCCTCGGCCGGCGTTGCTTCCAAATTATAGAGCTGATTGTCTTCTTCTTGATATTTGCCCAAGCGAACAAGCATGTAATCCATTATCTTTAAGGCGAACTCCTGGCCTTCCTGCGTGCTAATCGGCCGACCCATAAAATTCAACAGTGCCTCATTCATGCCATTGATGCCAATGGTATTAAAATGATTTTTCCAATACTCGCCAAAACGATCTTTAATATCTTTGAGGTAGAATTTACTGTACGGATAAAGTCCTTGTTCGGTAAAACTCTCCAAAATTTCCCGTTTTAATTTCAAACTCTGCCGACCCAAGTCCATTGCTTGTCCCAACCGGTTGAAGAAGGCGTCCTTAGTCTTGGACAAATAACCGATTCGCGGCAAATTTATAGTTACTACACCAATTGATCCAGTCATTGGATTGGCGGCAAACATTCCACCCCCCCGTTTTCGCAATTCACGATTATCCAGGCGAAGACGGCAACACATACTGCGAGCATCTTCGGCTTTCATGTCGCTATTAACAAAGTTGGCGAAATAAGGGATGCCATATTTGGCGGTCATTTCCCAAATCGGATCCAATATCTTATTGTCCCAGGAGAAATCTTTAGAAATATTATAAGTTGGAATGGGAAAAGTGAAAACCCGACCCTTGGCGTCGCCCTCCATCATTACTTCGGCAAAGGCGCGGTTAATCATATCCATTTCCGGCTGAAATTCTTTGTAGGTTTCTTTTTGAGGAATGCCACCGATAATTACCGACTCATCGGCTAAGGTGCTGGGACAAATCAAATCAAAGGTCAAATTAGTAAAGGGAGTCTGGAATCCGACGCGAGTCGGGACATTCATATTAAAAATAAACTCCTGCATTGCCTGCTTGACCGAGTTATAATCCAGATTATCACGACGGACAAATGGCGCCAGCAATGTGTCAAAATTAGCAAAAGCTTGAGCGCCGGCCGCCTCTCCTTGCAGAGTGTAAAAAAAATTTACTACATGGCCGAGTGCCACCCGAAGGTGTTTAGCCGGCTTGCTGGTGACCTTGCCGTCAACTCCGCCAAAACCAAGCCGCAAAAGCGCTTGTAAATCCCAACCGCAACAATAAACCGCCAAAAGCTGTAAATCATGAATATGCAAAGATCCATCAACATGGGCATCCCTTATTTCCGGCGGATAGATTTTATTTAACCAATAATTGGAACTGACCGCCGAGGCAACATGATTATTCAAGCCCTGCAAAGAATAGGTCATGTTAGCATTTTCTTTGACCCGCCAATCCAGCTGTTTCAAATATCCTTCTATAATATCATTAGAATCAAGCAATTTTTTGAGATCTCTTAACCGGGCATGCTGTTCGCGGTAAATAATATAAGCCTTGGCCGCTTTTACCAGGTCTTCTCTGATAAGCGTCTCCTCTACCATGTCCTGAATCTCTTCAATGGCCGGAATGGAGCGAGGGTGGAATTTGTTATTGAGGGCTTTGACCACTTTCTCTGAAATACTGTCCGCCAATACTGTATCGTCGCGCCCGACCGCCTTTAAAGATTTATAAATTGCCTGAGCGATTTTACCCTGATCGAAATCAGCGATACTGCCGTCTCTTTTTCTGATTTGCTTGATTTGGTTTTCCATATAAAAAGCTCTTTTATGTCTTTATGGTGACAAAAAATAGACCCAGAAACTGAATTATAATCTAATATTTTAAAATTCAGAATTCTTAGATCTACCCTCGCCTAAAAACAGGATAACCTTATTATACTCCCCCACGACAAAAACTGTCAAAGTCCTGATTTTAAAGGAAAAAATCGCTTTTCTTGTCACCACTATCGGCCATTGTGGATAAAAAACGTCCCGATTGCTCGGGACGTCAATGGGATTATATTATTTCATCTTCTTTCTGATAAAAGCGGGGATTTCCAAGTCCTCTTCCTCTTCAGGCAGATCTCTTGGCGGGCGGGATTTTATAGTTGGGATATTAATAACGGAAGCTTCATTGTCTATTATTTCCACTTCTTTTTTCTCGATTTTATCGCTCTTCGCCTCCTCTATCTTTGTTTCTATGCTCTTTTTGGAGAAAAGGCGGTTCATTGAATATTTAGGCTCGCTAAAAGACATTCCGGTCGGTTTTATGTCCTGACCGCCAAAACCGGTAGCAACGACTGTGATTTTGACATTATCCTTCATTGTCTCATCAATTGCTACGCCAAAAATAATTTTGGCGTTAGTATCAACGCTTTCCGTGATAACACTGGCGGCTTCATTTACTTCGTTCATAGTTAAATTCGGACCGCCAACAACAATAAATAGGATTCCTTTGGCTCCATCAATGGAAATATCCAATAAAGGTGAAGATATGGCCATTTTGGCGGCAGCCATGGTGCGATTCTCACCGCTGGCCTCGCCGATTCCCATAAGTGCCGAGCCGGCTCCTTGCATAATCGCTTTCACATCGGCAAAATCCAAGTTAATCAACGCCGGAATGGTAATGAGTTCGGAAATGCCCTGAACACCCTGTTTTAAGACATCATCCACAGTTTTGAAGGCGTCAAGAAGCGAAGTTTTTTTATCTATTATGTGGAGAATTTTATCATTGGGAATGGTAATAATCGTATCCACCCTGTCTTTTAATTCCTCAAATCCGGCTTCGGCAATGTTTGATCTTTGTACCCCCTCAAAAGAAAAAGGTTTGGTAACCACCGCCACTACCAGCGCGCCCAGCTCCTTGGCAACCTGAGCCACCACCGGCGATGCTCCGGTGCCGGTGCCGCCGCCTAGGCCGCAAGTAATAAAAACCATATCCGCCCCTTTTAGTAGGTCTCTCAAATCATTAATGCTTTCCTGAGCCGCCTGAAGACCTACCTCCGGATTCATGCCAGCCCCTAAGCCCCTAGTGGTCGCCTGGCCGATATGCAATTTATGTTTGGCATTGTTATTATGAAGCGCCTGGACATCAGTATTAATAGCGATAAATTCTACTCCTCTTATTTTGGAGGCGATCATCCTATTGACAGCTGAACCGCCCGACCCGCCAACTCCAACTACTTTTATTTTGGCAAAGGTTTCAATATCCGGTTTTACTTCTGGCATATATTTGGTTCTTTAGATTAATTTATGATTGTGGCGTAGTAGTAGTGGCTGTGGTGGTGCTATTTACCGCTTGGAGCAACTGATAATCGGAATTAAGCTGGAAATTATTCAAAAATAAATTATAAGTATTGGAAATCTCTTCGGTAATTTGAGGGGTGGTCAAGGAAATGAGAAGGATTCCTTCTTTTACCGGCAAAAAAGCATTGACCTGATCGTATTGAGAACCAATAAGGCGTTCCTGCCTTAATAACCCTTGGGAATCGCCAAATGTCAGAGGCGCCTCCTTTTTTACTTCCGATTGTTCTTTTCTTTTAGTATCAATATCCTTGAGATAGTCAGTTAAATTTTTGTCTGTCTTATCGGCTACAATCAAAACCGTGGTTGTTGCCAAGTCAGTGGCAATGGAAATGCCTCCGTCGCTTTCCGAAACATTCCATGCGGCCGGGTATTTAAACTGAAATCTTTTTTGTTTTTCTTCAAATACTGACCAGCCGGCAGTCGGATCGGCGGCTTGTTCGTTGTTGACCTGAATACCGAGAGGAATCTGATAGTTCTCAAAATTATTACCTTGACCGTTTTCAACTAAGTCCAGACATTTATCGCAATTCTGTATCACTAAGACTCCCGCTAAGATGACTATCACTAAAATCAAAACAGGTATTATAAAGATATTACGTCCGCCCCTAACTTTCTTGCTATCACGATAATCGAATGCTTCTCTTTTTATTGGTAATCCCGGGGAAGAAATCCTATTTTTGGCGGCTAAAGCAACATCTTCTGGTCGTCTGATGGTTGCCGGTTTCCTTGGCACTCTAGTTCGAGGCTTCTGGCTGCTAACCGATCGACGAACAACCCGATCTTCGGCCAATAATGATTCTTCTTTTTTATTTATATTTTCTTTTCTCGGCATTTTATTGTTATAAATATTTAAGGCAGTAAGGATTTAATCCACTTTTTAATCTGCCCGGCGGCTTTATTATTGCTCGCGAATCTTAGTGGTGAAAAATGATGCCCGCCGCCACCTTGCAACTGGCTGCCCCACAATACCAAACCGGTAGCAGTAGTAAATGACAAATCGCCGATTTTATCTAAACTGGAAATAAGCTCCTGCGGATAGCCCAAGGACGCCGGCAGACGTAAATTTTTTTTAGCCACTTCTACTATTCCCTCTAACTTTGCTCCATTCCCAGTTATAACGGCACCGGCCGGCAACATGCCGGATTTGCCAATTTTTTTTAATTCCTTATCTACTCGCTCCATAATTTCTTCCGTTCTGGCTTCAATAATTTCTGCTACCTGTTTTTTAGAAAAAGAGCCATCTTCAATTCCCCCGATATTAGAAAATTTTTCCTCGTCTTGCTTTTTAAAATTCTCCGGCAGACAGCTCCCCATTCTGATTTTTATCTTCTCAGCAGTGTCAATGGATATCCTTAATCCTATGGCGATATCATTGGTTATGTATTCAGAACCCACCGGCAGAACCGCCGTATGGACAACATCATTTTCTTCAAAAACCGCCAGAGAAGTGGTAGCGCCGCCAAGATTTATTACCGCGACTCCCAATTCCTTCTGACGATTGGTCAAGACGCTTTCCGCGGTCGCCAAAACCGATAAAATCAAGTCATCAATATCCAAACCGGTTCGGTAGATGCATTTGGTCAGATTTTTTATCTGCGCGCTAAGACCCTGGATTATCTGCGTCTCCACTTCCAGCCGAATGCCGGTCATGCCGATTGGATCTTTTATTCCTGTCTGGGAATCAACCGTAAAGCTCTTGGGAATAACATGGAGAATTTCATAATTAGGCGGAGTCGCAACTGCCCGGGCAGCCTCTATCACCCTATCAACATCTTCCGGACGAATCTCGCCATCAGCCTTTGAAACAGCAACCACTCCTCGGCTTTCTTGAGCGATAATATGACTGCCGGAAATACCGACCCAGGCGTGCTCAATCGGCTGGCCGACCATCCGCTCAACTTTTTCCAAGGCGGAGGAAATAGAAGAAACAGCGTCTTCTACGCTAACAACTACGCCCTTGCTGATTCCCTGGGCGGGTGCTTCGGTAGCGCCGATTATCTTCAATTTATTGTCCTGCTTTGACTTTTGTCCGACCACAATCCTGATTGTAGTTGAACCGATGTCAAGGCCGGTAATTAAGCTGTCTTTAAGCATGGGAAAATTCCATAACTATGATTCTTTATTATAATAAACCACCCCCAAAATAACAAGTGTTCATAAAAATAACAATGAATACAATTTTTGTTCACCTCAATATAGCTTTTGCCAAATCTTTTCTTCCAGGGAAAACATCTTATTCGCCTCCGCCATTGAAACTCCCTCATGTTCAAACCCCGCCAAATGAGCTAATCCATGAATGAATAATCTGGTTACCTCTTGCTTTAAAGTAGCGCCTGATTTGACTGCTTGTCTTCTGGCAACAGGAATACAAATCATAATTTCTCCGAGACTCCTACGACTATTGGCCGGCAGAATAAAATTGTCTTTTTTCTCTTCAAAACTCAAAACATCAGTGGATTTGTTTTTTTTTCGATAAAGCCGGTTGAATTTTCTAATTATTGCTTCGTCAACAAAAACCAACGACAAATCCCATTGACCGGAAATTTTAACTTCCTGCTGAAAAACCCTTACTACCGTCTCCAGCCAACCTTGAGAAATTTTTTTTACCTGATATTGTCTGTTTATTTCCAGCTTGATCATAAGTGAACTCTACAAAGCCGAATTAGTGGTAGTAGAAGGAACGGTGGGATTGATCTGGACCGGCTTTGCGCCCGGCTCCAAGCTGTTTACTATCATTCTGAAAATATTAGGATAACGAAAAAGATCGGTTTCCCCTTCCGGCAGATATTCAATAATATAGAATTTGCTTCTGCTTTGATTGGTTAGATAAGCTTTTAAACCGTCGGCCGAAATTAAACCCGTTAAGCCGTTGGCATCCAAGCTTTCCAAATCAGCGATTGATGCCATTGGATTGTTTTGCAAATATAAATTCAAAGGAGAAACACCCTCTCTATTATCCGAAACCGAAATTTTTATCACCTCGCCGGTACTGGCAGTAATCCGAACCTGCTTGATGGAGACAATAGAATTGACTGCCCAGTCATTTATGGACATAATCATAAAATTATCTTCCGTAAAATCAGTATAGAACTTTTTAATAAAAATATCGTCTACTAATTTTGCATCGCCAGACTTGACCGGGCTATAACCGTCATCAAGCTCTTTTTTGTCCCCGAAGCCATCACCATCAGAGTCAAATTTTGTGGCAGATGTTCCAATGACGCTTTCTTCAATATCAGTGAGGCCGTCATTGTCGGCGTCGGCAGCAGCGATTAGAGTGATTGCAGTATTTGATCCTGGGGTTGGAAATTCCGATTCGGTGGTAGTAGCAATTTCCTCGGTGGTGGAAGTAGCGTCTACTCCCGATAAAGTGCTTGTTGCTATTAACAGATCCGTCTGATTGACAACGGTTGAATTATTGGTTGTTTTACTGCTGGTAACCTCCGGCGTGCTGACAGTTTTCCTTTCTTGCCAAGAATTATAAAGAAAATATCCGGCAACAACGATTAAAGCTAATAACAATAAAGCCACTACCGCCAATAAGACCCTTCCGGTAGCCACTTTTGTTTTTTGGGGATTAAATTTTTGAGGCATCACATAGATGTCATCTTGGCTGTCATGCTGAGAATTAATTTTAGTCATCGGACGATTTTTTTCTTCCATATTGATAAAGAATTATTTATTTTTCCCTTCGGCCGAAAAGCACGACTATGCGAAATCCGACCGGAAAAAGCTTTTTCACTTTAATTACTAACTGGCACATCGTAAAGCCTGGCATTGCCTGGTCGAGCCGGGTCATAGCCGTTAGTGACCTCCCGGCCGTCTGTATAACCGTCACTATCGGAATCAACATTCAAGGGGTCGGTGTTATAAATTTCCACTTCTGCCCTATCAGTGAGGCCGTCATTGTCAGAATCGGCATTTTTTGGGTCAGTGCCCAAGTCATTTTCGCGCGAATCACTAAGGCCGTCACTATCACTATCTAATGCCTGGATAGGCGCCTCCGATGATTGATCCTGGTTATCGCTATTATCGTTGTTTTCATTAATATCGGCCGCGGGGTTTTCGTTGTTGGTTGGGGGCTGACTGGCCTGATTTTGATTTGACGGGGAGTCGCCGCTAGTCGGCTGATTGTTGTTTTTGACGATTAGAGTATTATTAAAAATCCACCAACCGCCAAAAGCTACTCCACCGACTATTACCACGCCGACCAACATCAAAATTATTTTTGAAAAATTTATTCTTTTTCCCCCAAATAAATCCTCTTCCATGTTTGCCGGAAACATGGCTGACGGCAGCTGATTGATCTGCCCCGGTCTGGAAGGGCCGACTACTTGCCCTTGATCATTAGAATCGGTTTTGGAAAAAATATCCTCAACCTGTGGCGGCCATGGCTGATTGTCGTTATTAACCGGAGAATTTTGATTTAAAGGTTGATTATCAAACATAAAAATTCTTTATTAAAATAATTATTACTGATTATGGATGGCACGTCTCGCTGTTAATAAAATTAAACAACGACAAATCGGTAAAAATATCAAAATCATTGTCCCAGTCATTAGAGTACTCATTGATTGTTTTAAATCCCGAATAAGTCCCCGCCTGATTTTTATCATAATAAGAATAGATGTTAGCGCCAGTCGGACACTGCATTGATTTGGTAACTTCATTCCAGCAAGTAACGGCGTCGTAAGGACTACTGCAACCAATCAATTGATTGAGCGGATCTGTCGGCAAAACCGAACCCAAAAATTTAGCTAACGTCTCCTGCCATGACGGCCAGACGCTGAAGCTGCGCCCAACGACATAGCTGCCGGACTTTAAAATAGGATAATATTCCCCGCAACTCCCTCCTCCGTAGCACTGACTGTTATTGGAGCACGAGACCGACTGATCATTACTGCAACGTTTCTTGGACTTATATGTTTCCAATAGATAGTTCGCGTCCTGAATGTCAGCCAGACGAACAGTGTCTCTGGTCAACTTGGCCTTAGTGGAGTCGCAGTAGCCAAAATTTTCCGCTTGGCAATCCCGGTCTGTCCGGCATATTATATTGGCATTACCGCTGCAAACTCCGGTTGCCATAAGGCCGCCATCTTCCTCTCCGCTGTGGCCAAAATTGAACCCTAAATACTTAACCAACAAGGAATAAATTTCTTTAGTAACATTGTCGGCTCCCTCACTGTAAGAAACTAAATAGATATCGGTAAAAATCTTCTCTCGATTATTGTTAAGGTCGGCGGCATCAACATAAGTAGTGCGTCCTTCTTCAATGGCTGGATAATTGTCAACCACTGATTCTTTCGGGTTGCCCTGCTGATTAGTATCAAAATTACCAAAATACCACAAAGCCGGAGAATAATGATAATTGTTCTGAGCTACCCGAATGCCTATGGTATCGGAAGAATTATCAGTCTGGCCGTATAGATTATCAAAGGAATAATAAGCGACCAACCCCCGAGAAGAACCATTATATATTTCGTCTTTTGACAGAATTGCTTTGTGTATTTTGAGTTCGTCAATTGCGCCATCAAAAATACCCGCCCCAAGATTATAGCCCAAGTGTAAGCTATCCTCGGGGCCACTGGAAATTTCGTCATTGCGCGCCACCTGAATCTTGGTTTGCAATTTATCATCAAAGTAAAAACTGGCCGTCTCCCCAACATGGTCAAACCCCGGAACCGACATGGCGATGAAATGCCAATTATCGAAATCTTCCGGAGCGACACTGAAACTGGCACCGACATTATGCATACTCATCATAAATTGCCCCGTTGTCCGATTGTAATATGCCGATCCCTCATTGAAGTTTCCATCAGCCCAGAAATCCACCCGATCCGCCGCCCCCGCCTTTACCCAGGCACTAATGGTGATTGGTTCGTCATAATTATCAACCTTGCCTTCATCCGAATCAATATAGTTCCAAAATCCCGGCACTTCTATTGCCGCTTCTCCGACGCCAAGATTAAACTTTCCGGCTTTGCCGACTTTACCATCAACCAGCATCAAACGACCCGACCCCAGAATATTGCCGTCCATAAAATTGGCATCGTCTTTTAATTTTTCTGGAGAAAGTCGCGGGAAGAAGAACTCTTTCAAAATATTCTTTTTCAAACCGACGACTGAGACATCCATCTTTCTACTAACATAATCAAAGTTGCCGATGGCGGGTAAATCATCATGGGGACCGCTTTCGCCTTTGTCCCGACAATAGTAAGTTTTAAAATTAGTATTTAGGCAAGTACCGCCATTATAATAAGTGCAATTATTGGCTTGATCTACAAAAGGAAAAAATGCCGGATACGGCCACGGATTATCACACAAGAAAACATTAATATCAACGTCCTTTTCGGTATAGTTATCCGAATTCTCAGCCGCTACCACTCTTAGACTTGCCCAACCGCTGGCATCATAAATGTCCAAATCTGATTTAGTCAAAGTCAACCATTGATCACCCAAATAAGCCGTATCTGAAACTGCTGAATTGCTTAGATTCAAAC
The DNA here is from genome assembly GCA_964536975.1 of uncultured Gammaproteobacteria bacterium. Taxonomy (GTDB): domain Bacteria; phylum Patescibacteriota; class Patescibacteriia; order 2-01-FULL-39-33; family 2-01-FULL-39-33; genus JAKQDP01. Next base: position 24,299 of record CAZHYS010000004.1, on the reverse strand, counting down.
GGCCGGACGGTATAGTGGCCGCGATTTGCCAAATAAATCCTTCCTGTGGCTTGATTAAATATTTTTTGTTTAATTCAATTTTATCATTAATCGCCCAGGCGCGATAAAGATGGTTATTGCCAGCCGCCGGGCTTTGATCTTTCAGATACCTGTCATAATCATCCTGGCCACAATCATCGTCATCGCAGAAAAAATTATCAGTATATTTTTCCTCGCCGACCGGCCAGATATTGACTATTTCGCCGGTCAAGGCGCAATTACCGTCACTATTGAGGTATCCGCTGGATGGAGAGAAAACAGTCAGCGTCTTGGTAATCGTTTTGGTAGATAAACCATAATTGTCATAATCCACCACAATCCGATATTCTCCTCCTAAAGACCAGCTTTCATCCTTGATGTAGTTGACTATTGCAGCTTGGTTTTCATTTTTATAACCAATCATTTCAAAACCGTCAGCGTCAATATGAACATTGTCAAAGTTGTCAAAATTATAATTTTTTTCGGAAACCGCGCACCAATAATTGGCAGCGGAAACTGTCTGACCAAATGCCTTCTTGATTGCAATTTTAATTTTTTTGACGGCTGATTGCCAGAAACTCTGCGGTCCGGACGCAGCGACGCATTTTGTGGTATCAGGATTGGACTCGCTGTTTGATCCCTGCTGAATTGTAACTTTGGCGGTGCCAATGCCTTGAGGAAAGATCACCCGCCAAATCGCGTTGGGACAGGGATTAATGTCTATAGTTGCTCCCGGATAGCAAACCTCTTCCCGCTGATCAACATCAAAAGTCCAGGAAAAACTATCCGGCTGGCCGGTTTCCAGCTGTTTATTGCCGCAACAATCGGACTTATTGGTTAGCGAACATTTATCCGAGCCCTCATTAAGGCAGCCTCGCCCTGTTTCCGTACCTTTGCAGCCATCGCCGCTTGAAGTATTGCCATCATCGCAATCCTCGCCAGCCTCAATTCGATTATTGCCACACACAGACATTGACGGCTGACTGCCGGCGTCGCCTTCCGGATCAGTTTCAAACAGACAAGAAGAATTGCAACCCTTTGCCTCGTTCTCTTGCTGGGATCCAAAATCACACTCCTCACCGTATTCCTTGACACCGTTCAAACATAAAGAACCCCACCGTTGATTTGACCCCTCCCACAGACACTCGCTACTGCAGCCATCATTGTTATTGATATTGCCATCATCGCAATCCTCTCCCTTCTCTACTACCTTATTGCCGCAAGAAGCAACATTATTATTGCCTAAATTATGGCACTCATTATCGCAATCAATAGATCCGGCAACGCATTCGGCTGAATCGGTGCCACACAAATTGCCGATTAAAAGACAACTTGCCGAAGAACATGTTCCTGATTTTTGATTCCAAGGGTAAAGTTCTGGTTCGCATTCTTCAGCCGCGCCATCTGATGAAGTATTGTAATTGAGATCTGCCAATCGTTTCCCATTCCAAGCGATAACGCCGCCATTTTCTTTTGTTCCTCCTTTTAATACTACCCGATAAGTACCAGTTGATAGCGTGGCAGCCGGCGAAATTTTGACCGAAGATGAATAATTGAAATCGGGATAAATGTCTTCTCTTAATTCCTGCAAAACCAAACTTTCGGAACCATTTTCAAATGATCCGACTTTATATAATAAGAGATTATCATTCGGTTTTATTGTCGCGACATCGGCGTCAATATTGAAGCTAATGCTAATGGCGGCATCAGAACATTTGGTATTACTGGGAGAATAATCAATGACTCGCAAATCGCCAAAGCCGACTTGTAATTTTCCGTAATTCCATTTATCCCCGCAGGTCGCGTCGTTCCAAGAACAATCGACATCGCGAGTATTGACTGCCCGCGCCTTGATATTCGTCTCTCCTTCCGCCTGAGCAAAAACCTTAACCTTAGGACTGGTCAGATCTGATGAATAATCGTCAATCTGACATGAACTGGCAGACTCACTGCAAATAGAAGCGACCGATATGCCGCTGCCGCCCGCGGAATCATTTTCGCCAACATCATCATTTAGAGAAATTAAGGAACGCCAATTCCAAATATAACTATAAGGATTAAGCAAGTTACAATTGGCAGCCTGAGGAAAAGCATTATAAACCTGACTGCTGTCCGTATAGCGCATAAATAAATTTCGCGGCGCGACGTTTACGCTGTTAATATCGCAATTCTCCCGACTGGTTTGAAATTTCCAACAATAATCATCAAAGGATCCATCGCCATCGCCGTCGCAGTTTGGCTTTTCCAATCGACCCTCAGGATCTTCGTTTTTCGTCGCTCCCCTAACACCATTCTCTCCGCCTAAAATAACCACCTGATACCAGGTATTCGCTTCTAGATTTCCACCGGCCGGTGAAACAATAAATCCTTCCGGCAAATCGGAAATTAAATTCTGCATTTCCTCCGAGGTTAAATATGATTGGGTAATTTCCGACCATTCATGGCTATAATCAAAGATTCTTAAATCATCATAAGCCACCTCTTCGCAAGCGCTTTTATCAAAGGCGCTACCCTGACCCTGATTGCATTTTTTGACAAGAATATTGGAATAATTTATGGTTGTGTCGGCCATATTTCTGCTAAAACGGGCTGAGATCATCGCATTGACACAGGCATCGCGAGAATCCTTCCAAGGAGTCGGACTTTGAATATTGCCACTGGAACAGGAAGCGTCCTCCATTACGATTGGATTGGTAAAATCATTATAAGCGCGACAAAAATCCTTTTTGCCATAACCAACCATCTCAGCGAATAATGACGCATAAGGATTTGGCTTGTCATAAATAGTTTCACCGATAGCGACCGCCGTGGCAGACTCGTTTGACTCATTAATACCGAGCTTGGCTGATTTATCAGTACTCCAATTCCAACTATAATCAGCTGGATCAAGCAGTAAACAAACGTTGTCATCACTATCAATGTCAGCCAAGTAACCTGTAGTAGATAGCGGCCAATACATTGTATGGGGATCAGGAGAACACTCCGCGCAACCCGGTTCGCAATCATTGCTTGACCGGGTTTGGAAATTCCAGCAATAAACCGAGTCAGTAATGTTATAACTGCCACCATTAACACCGGCTATCTGACAATGACGATGATCCACTTTTTCGGCGTCGCTCTCATTAAAACGGAAACTCTTACCGGTCAAGCTATTAAGACCGTTACGCAAAACTACCTTATACCAAGAATTCGGTGACAAAGGATTGGCGGGCGAAAAACGGAAATAGTCATCTTCTTTGCCACTATTGTCGCTGACCAAACGTAAATTGCCAGCTACTTCAATACAATTGCTCCCTTCAATATTATCGCACTTCAAAACTTTTATATTATCACTATTGATTGTCTTGGGATCCATTTGAACATTAAATCTGGCAGACACAATCACATCCAGACAAGATAAAGGATTATCAATATCATAATAAGGATAATTCTGTTTGTTCCAACCTTCGCTCCACGGCGTGGGACTTGGCAATTTTGCTCCGACAGAGCACTCCCGATTGCGACTGCAATCCTCAATCACATATGGCTGGGGATCATCGTCATAACCAGTGAAAAAATACCAAGTATAAATTGACTGGCTGGCTGGCGCGGCCAGCTCACCAGAAAACTCGCATTTGGAAATGTCCAGTTGGCAGTTATTAGTACAACTGACCTGGCCGGCGCCCAGATTATAATCACTGCATAACGCTTTATTTTCATGGAAACGGTAGCTCCCATTTATAATATCGCAAGACTCCTGAGAACCCAATAGATTATCACCGCAGATATTCGGCGTTTCCTGACAGGCACAAGTTTCACCGCTACAAGATAATCCCTCTTGGCAAGTGTCAAAATCCAACGAGCATAAACCGCTATCATAACCGCAAGGATCACCGGCTGCTCCCGGACTGACTAAAAATTTGAAATAATTACTGTATTGACTGCTGCCAATATTATAAACCCTGATACTACTCCGGCCGCGCCGATTGGTCGGGACATAATCTTTAGCATTATTATCGCCATCCCAATTCCAGGCCGTGTTTTGATTGTTGTGTTCAACAAGATTATAGGACCAAGTCTGACTCGCATTATCAAAAGTCCGAGTGCTGAAATACCAAAAGAAATCTCCGGCCGCATCGGTAGTCGGAAAACTATTACCAATGGCAGCGACTTCTTCTCCATCCTTGCCAGAACTGACTTTGATCGCGGAAGAATTATATTTGGTCAAATTATAAGCGCTGCAAATTCCCGGCCTATTGATATTATTGATAGTAAAAATCTTGGCATTACTCCCTAGGCCGTATTCATTGAAAACTTGGACATTATAATCACCAGCAGATAAATTAGGCACTTCTACGACTATCTGATAGTAATTCCAAGTATCATCGCAACCATCTTTAAGAGTTAAATCAGCTAACTGATCATTAAACCTTACTTCACCTGGCTCATCGCCGAAATATCTGCCCCAAATGGTAATGTAATTTCCGGGCGCGCCATTAGCGACGTCATCGTCCCAGGTGGAAGGATCGTCATAATTGGTGTCATTGTTTGGATCGCTGGCCGGAGAAATATAAAGAATTTCTGGCAGCTGAGCACAAATACAGCCAGCATCAATATCACAAACTCCATTGGCACAAACGGAATTATCAGCGTCGCAGACGGGAGTGGCAGTATCAGCGTCGCAGGGAGCGCCGGCGCAAGCGCCGCACTCGCCGCCGCAATCAACACCGGTTTCGCCGCTAGCCACATCTTGGATATTATTAAAGCAGTGAATCGGTCGGACGATAGTACTGACCGCCTTTGATTCAAAGTTGTCACTGGCCGCCGACACCATTATCTTGGCCAGGGGATTAGCGCCAACATTAAGAGCGGAAGTATCCCAAGGCGCGTACACATCAATAATGACATTGCGATCGGTAGGAATGTTAAAATTACTAATCAGACTAAAGCCACTACCCGAATCGGGGGTGGCATGAAACTCCATTGTTCCGATTGTATTATTTGTATCTTTGGCATAACCTTTAGTCTCCAGACCGGCACTGGCGGGAATGCTTAAATCACCGGCATAATTCCAGCCGATACTTCTTGACCAACCGTCCTCGCCAATCGTCTCATCCTTAACACCGCCGATATAAGAATATTTGCTATTTAATTCCCAAGGAGTAGGGGGATTGGTACCACCGCCACCATCGCCGCCATCAGCGCCAGTAGCGTTGGAAATCTGATTGATGACAAAGCTAGCAATGGCAAAAGCGGAAAAAATAATGACCAGGCCAATAACGGCGGCAATAATTATTTTCTTTGCCTTCTCAATTTGAGCGGAATCGCCGGAAGCAGTCATCCACAAATATCCGCCATAGCAGACTAATAAAACCGCCAAAATTCCAAGTAAGCCAAGAAATATCTTAATGATATTGCCTATTGTTTCCACTAATCCGGCTGAGCCAAGACCGAATCCTGACGCGGCGTCCAGGCCGTAATTCTCCAGACTGCCATCATCCGCCAGAGCGGCTGGAACGATAAAATAGAGAACCGCAATAAACACTACCAGCAAAACCGCCAGTCCAGTCAATCTTTTATTTTTTTTATTTAAATTTTTCATTTATTTTATTGTTCCTGGCACTTGCCAAAACAACAACCGGTTCGACCGGTAGCCGGATCAGCTGACGGATGATCTCTGGTAATCACCCAGCTACCGGAGACCTCCTCGCTGGCTCCGGCATATAGCGGCTGACAGGTAAAATCTGGATTGGTGCAAACAGACGCATCAGCTATTTCATTGCAATTTAAATAACCATAAGAAGCCGGGTTGGGCAAATGGACGCCAACGCAGCCGGTCTTTGCTTCTTCGCCAGTATATTCGCAAACTCCTATCCCGGCATCTTCCGGACCGGCGCTAGGCAAAAAACAGTTCTGGGTAATTGATTCTATTCCCGAACCTGCCAGTGGAGCATAACTAATATATTCATCCAAAACATGATGGCCAATGGAAGCGACAGTATAGTCAGGCCAGCGATCATTGTTCTCGTCGTAATTTTCTTTATTAATCCAAAAACCGACTGCGTTGGCGCCGGAAGTCAAAGTGCTAAGCGCCAAATAGCGGGTCGTTCTGGTTTTTTCGTCATCTTTTGAACCGTAATTCCAACCGGGCTTTAAAGTCGCGCTTCGCATTAACCGGTCAAAAGAAACATCAACGCTTTGATCAAAATCAGCCGTCATGGCGCCGCCGATCATACTCTCCGGTCCGATTCCTTTTATTAGAGGCGCTTGGCGATCAACGTCGCTGGACACCCAAAAACTCCAACGGAAATTGTCGCCAAAACCTCCCTGCTCCGGATTTGAAGGATTGAATAATGGATTTGACAGATTTAGATCATAAAAACTCTTTGGTCCGTTGGCCAAACCATATGCCTTGCCGTTTTCCTCATAAGAATCAAAACTGCCATTGAAGGAGTTCCCGGCTAAATCAATGATGCCGTCAATTGTACTTAGGTTGGAATTAACGCCGGGATAAAAAACGGTTTTGCCGTAAATATCACGGGCACACCGGTTATCACTACCGCCAACACAGCTTCCTTGCCATTGAGCACAACGAGGGTCACTGCAATCCATTAGAGTGTTGGCGGAAATTTCCACTTGATATTGAGTGGAAGCGCCACTATCAGAAGCGCCATCACGCATCGGCCAGCAATAAATTCTTTCGCCACAGGTATTAACCCCGCATTCTATTGACCCGCGCAAACCAATCGTCCGATAATCACTGGACATCTCCATCCAAATATCGCTTAAAATATCTTCCGAATCGTCAAAATCACCATCAGAATTGCGATCATACTTAACGACGATATTATCAATGGCAATGGGGTTGATTGGTTCATTAAACTCTATTTCAAATAATTGATTACGATAAGCATCGGGTCTTCCGACCGTCGTCCTGGTTTGGGTGGAGCTTAAGCCATCGTCTTTTTCTAATACATACGGCACCGAACCGGAAAAAATAAATTTCAATGAATATCTAACGCTATTTTCTCCAGTCTCTCTAGTAGCAACCATATTGGTCCCTTCGGCGGTAAAAATATCGCCGCTCTGATTAATAATCGCGGAAGTGATGTTGGCAGTGGTAGCCGCCGCGGTGGCGCCTATGATAATTTCCCGGCCGAATAAATACTTTTTTACCGAGGAAGAGCCGGCCAAAAGTTCAATATAATCTCCGGCTCGATAAGCGGTAACAGAAAATTGCCAGGAGTTTCCCGCAGTTGCTACTGACGCCAAAGAAAAAGTCAAACCATAAGGACCGATGTTGACTATCTGTCCGCCACCATAAGACCCGCCGTAGTCTTGCATGCCTGATGGCCAATCAACTGAGACTGTATCGCCGCTTGGACCAATGGTCACCGTTACTAAACCGCTAGCCGAACCGCCGTAATTTCCAGAAATCGTGGCTGATGGTGAACCAACAACCAAGGCCGCCGGCTGAGTAAAGGCAGCGGCAACTTCAGAAATTATGTTTGTCTGATCGGAAATTTGATAAGTAAAAACAGTCGGGGTCGGATTAGAAGCGGCGCTATAGCTATCCGCGCTGTCATCCGGCGCGGGCGAGACTCCTCCGGTAGCGCTAAGAACTTCCGGCGGGTCAAGATCCAATTCGCCATTAGTAAAAAACGACCAGGTAAATTGCCGACTAACCAACCTCTCCAGAATTGGCTCTCCGTCAGCAGCGCGGGAAATTCCTTCTTTGAGGGTAACCATAAATTCCCGGTCCTGACGATCTTCCAAGCCAAGATAAATTTTTGGCGTGATTACGAAGGTTTTGGCATCGGCGGTTTGAAAAACGGTAGAGCCAACAAATTTGTCGGTAGAAAAATCTGTTCCTGTTTCACAAAAATTGTCAGCGCCGAGCTTACAAATGTCAATATTCAGCATGGTATCGCCATCGCATTTATTGTTTTCCCCGACTTCACCGACATTACAAATACTGGCCGGGACAACTTCTTCTTTAAAAGTGACTGCAATCCAAGTATTTATCGGCACATCGCGCTGGTTCGGCGCCGGATAGACGCTCTGAATCGGACCAGCACCAATGCCCCAGCGCGATAAATCATCATAACCGCCGGGATGAGGACCGCCGCTAGATTCGCCATTGCCACCCCACAGCTGACTGATGACAAAAGAAACTATCGCAAAAGCGGAAAAAATAATCACCAAGCCAATTGTGGCGTTAATTATTACTTTTTTCGCTTTTTCTACCTTAGCGCCGTCGCCCCCGGCAGTCATCCAAATATAACCGGCGTACAGAATCAATAAAACCGCCAAAATTCCCAAGACCCCTAAAATTACTTGGATGATTCTAGTAATAGTTTCTACTAATCCGGCTGAACCAAGACCAAATTCTGAAGCGGCCTCCAAACCATAATTTTCCAACGGACCAGTTTCGGCCATGGCCACGGCCGGCAATAAAAACAAAAAAACCACCAAAACCATGCCCCAAAAGAGCAGGTTGGCGGTTTTTCTGTAATAATTGTTCTTCCTTAATGAAAAAGAAGTTAAGCGCATGGGAATTTGTATCGGTTTTAATTACCGATCTAAATATTTTTTTATCAAGGTGGAAACAGTCTGGCCATCGGCTTTGCTGCCGACCTTTGCCATTACTGCCCCCATTAACTTGCCAAAACCGGCCGGCGTAGATATGCCCAATTCAGTTGCTTGCTGACTGACAATTTGTTCCAATTGTTGGGCCGACATCTGCTCTGGTAGATATTTTTCCAACACTTTTATTTCCTGTTCTTCCTTTTCGGACAAATCCATTCGACCCCCTTGATTGTAAGCCTCAATGGAATCCTTTCTTTTTTTGATTTCGGATTTTATCACAGCAACAATCTCGTCATCAGAAAGCTCGGCATCTTTGTCCATCTTTTTCTCTATTTTTTTGTTCAAGATGGAGGTTTTAAGCATCCGCGCCGTTGATAACCGAATTCCTTCCTTATTTTTGTAAGCCTCGATAAAATCTTTTTCAATGGTCTGATTTAAGGACATCACTTTCGATTATTTGTTATTCTTATCGACGGGGAGATTCTTCAACTAATTTGCCTATTTTTTTCAAATATTCTCGTTTTTTGTTGATCTCGTCCCGACGGGCGGCGGCGGCTCTGACCGCGGTTTTATTTTTCCTGGATTCATGATAACGGATTTTCCTGGATTGAATCAGCCGTCCGCTCTGCTGCACTTTTTTATTGAATCTTCGCGCTAACGCCTCAAACGTCTCTCCTTTCTTCCTTTTTACTTCTGCCACTTTAATTCACCTCACTTTCTAAGTTTTTATTAATTATTTTATCGTCGTTTTTGACTTCAATGCCACCGATACTATATTTGGACAATCGCTTTCTCAATTCCTGTTCCACCTTATTAAAATTGATTTCCTCTTGAATTCCGCCCTCCATATCGCGGATCAAGATAGTTCCATCGCCAAACTCTTTCTGGCCGAGAATCAAAGTAAACTTCACTTTTAATTTATTGGCCAAATCCAGCTGGCTTTTCAGATTATCCTTGTAAAAAGCTTGGGCAATCTTTAAGTCATCGCATTTTCTCAACTTCTCAAAAAGTACCATCACTTTTTTCTTGGCCGCCTCACCGATTTGCGCGATAAATATATCCGGCTGTAAATCGTCTTTAATATCCGAATTTATCTCTCGCATTTTGGCCACTACTCGATCCATCCCGATTGCCAGACCGCAAGCCGGGGTATCTTCTCTGCCACCAAGCATTTTGACCAAACCATCATAGCGGCCGCCGCCGCCCAAAGCGTTCTTGCCTTCAATGTCATCAGTTGACCAATATTCAAAAATTGTTCGCGTATAATAATCGAGGCCTCGGACGATAAAAGGATTCAAGACATAAGGCAAGTCCAATTCATCCAAATATTCCACCACCTTCATAAAATGTTTTTTGCAATCATCATCAAGATAATCCAAAATCTGCGGCGCTTCGTCCTTCAAGCTCTGACAACTGTCTTCTTTGCAATCCATAATCCGCAACGGGTTGGTAGACAATCTTTTGCGGCAATTTTCACAAAGTGATTTGGATTTGCTCTTATAGTATTTGACCAATTCTTTGCGGTATTCATCGCGACAATCCGGGCAACCAATACTGTTTACTTGAATAACGGATTCTATGCCGAGCTCATTTAGGGCATTCCAGCCCATTAAGATAAGCTGGGCGTCCAAAGCCGGGTTTGTCTCGCCAAGCGCTTCAAAGCCGAATTGGAAAAACTGGCGATGGCGTCCTGATTGTGGTTTTTCGTGGCGGAACATCGGCCCCAAATAAAAAAACTTCACTGGCTGGCTTTGATTAAGCATGCCATGCTGAATATAGGCGCGAACCACCGAAGCAGTCGCTTCCGGACGTAAAGTCAAGTCATCGCCGCCCTGATCCTTAAAACCGAACATCTCCTTCTCTACAACATCAGTCTGCTTGCCGATTCCGCGAACAAATAGATCAACAAATTCCAAAATCGGCGTATCAATCAGTCCATAACCGTAATCAGCGGCGATCTTTTCCGCCACTTTTTTTACCGCCCGCCAATATTTCTGATCTTGGGGCAAGATATCACGCATGCCAGTTACTGTTGACAATTCCTTACTGCTGCGACGGCCACGCTTAGCCGGTGCTGCGCCGCTTGATTTGTCGGATGTTTTATTGTTTTCGTTTTTTATTCTTGGAGACATGTTAAAATTAAAAAATTAGATGTTATAATCAGGATTATAAAAAATAGTCAAACGATTAAAAGGCCAGCCGCGCAACCAAGTCCGACCGATGATGAAATCCGCCTTAACCGGTCCGAACACCCGGGAATCAAGACTCTGTTCGCGATTGTCTCCCAAAAGGAAATACTCATCATCTTCTAATGTCACTTTTTCATATCCGCCAACCGACACCCGAGTAGACACGCCTTCAGACAAATAATTTTCTGCCAGTGGTTGGCCATCAATCAAAACTTGATCATTCTTTACTTCCACCGTCTCGCCCGGCAGGCCAATCACCCGTTTGATAAAATACTGATCCGGATCCTTGGGGTATTTGAAAACCACAATATCCCCTCGCCCCGGAACGCCAAATCGATAACTTATCTCATCAATAATCAAATATTCATGATCATAAAAATTCGGCTCCATGGAAGCGCCCTTGACATAAAACGGCTGAATTAAAAAATACCTAATCGGCAAGATAATCACCAAGGAGATTATCGCCACCTTGGCCATTTCCCAAACAAATTCGCCGATTGCTTTTATCTTGGATTTATGATTTCTGCCATTATAATCAAACTCATCCAAATTCAAGCCTTTATTTTCCAAAAGATTATCCACAAACACCCTGATTTATTAATAATTAAATGAATTATATCATAAAAGCCATATTTTGCAAGTTTTTGTTATAACATATTTTCTTGGCAAATTTCAAGTTATGGTTTATAATAGATAATGAGTTGAAAAATAACAATAAAAAAGAAGAATAATGGAGAAATTAGAAGTTGACTTCCTGTCAAAAAACGACGAACCGACACTGCCATCCCGGCCAAAACGGAATTTGAAAAAAATAATCGCCAGTATAATCATTATTACTATCGTTATCCTGGCGGTATTTTCTTCTTCCATTGTTTTTTCCAATGAAGACTTGGCTAAAGGGCTGTCTAAATTTAATTTGATCGGCCAATTGGGAAGACTTATCGGCGCTGGCGACAAGCAGCTTATTGGAGAGGACAATGATCGAATAAATATTTTGCTTATTGGCATGGGCGGTAAAAGCCACGAAGGGGGAACTTTGGCCGACACCATCATCTTGGGTAGCTACAAACCAAGTACTAAGCAGGTAGCAATGATGTCCATTCCCCGAGACTTGTATATCGCGACCGAAAAGTACGGAAAAGTAAAAGTTAACGCCGTTAATGCTTATGCTGAACGAGATAACCCGGGTAGCGGCGGAGAAGTATTGGCCAAGGCGCTGAGTGATCTTCTGGGTGAAGAAATAAAATACTATGTCACGGTAGACTTTGACGGTTTTGAAAAAGTAATTGATGAATTCGGCGGGGTAGATATTGATGTAGAAAGAAACCTTATTGACTACGAATACCCGATTCGAGGAAAAGAGAATGTCTTTCCAATAGAAAATCGCTATGAGACTCTTTATATTGAAAAAGGATTTCAACATATGGATGGCGAGACGGCTCTAAAATACGCCCGATCGCGACACGCCATTGGGATTGAGGGATCGGATTTTGCCAGGAGTCGACGGCAACAAAAAATCTTGGCGGCGCTGAAAGATAAAATTTTTGATGTGAAGACGTTTTTCAGCCCGCGTAAAATCAATAGCCTGCTAAACGCCTACCAAGATCACATCATCACCGACTTAGAAGTCGGGGAAATGGTTCGCCTGGCGCAAATCGGTAAAGACATTGACACCACAAAAATAATCAACCAAACATTAAGCGATGCGGCGGACAACTTTCTCTACTCCTCAATGATAAATGGCGCCTATGTGCTTCTGCCAAAAGGAGGCAGTTACGACACGATCGCAAAATTATGGCAAAACATTTTTTATATAGACGGCGATTCGCCACTGGCAACTAATATCCAGACGACAAATCCTGAAAATGATCAGGATGATATTAAACCGATTAAAAACGACGAAAAAGCAACCAGTTCGGAAGAACAATTAGTTACCGCGCCGGAACCGGCAATAGCCGACTATAAAACGGAAAAAGCAACCATTGAAATCCAAAACGGCACTTGGGTGACGGGCTGGGCCGGTCAAGAAAGAACCAAGCTGGAAAATTTGGGACTCAAAGTACTAAAAGCCACGAATGCGATCAACCACGATTTCAAGGCCACTATAATCTACGACTTGTCAAATGGCACTTGCCCTGCCACCGCCACCGAATTGGAAAAAATATACAGCAGCAAGATAAACTCCACTGCCCCGACTAATATTTCCAGCACCGCTGATTTTCTAATTATCTTGGGAAAATAAAATCCAAATTATCAAAAAGGAAAGCGAGGCCTACTTCGGTCTCGCTTTTTTCGTTCCCGGCCGTTTTGAGCGCCGGTCAAATTTCCACGGCCGTGCCGGCGCGTTCCTACCGCCCTCTCGGACAAAAATACCGAAAGAGAGCGACAAGCTACTGCGACTCCTCTGTAAAGAAGAAACTACGGCACGCCCCACTTCCCACATTTCCCTCCTCTGCCCATCTTCGCACAACACGCTGCCGGTAAACTCAACATCCGGCAATCCGGCAAGCGCTTTATTGGTATGATCATCCATTGGGCAAGCATACCAAACGTAGTGCCTTTCTCTTGACATCGCTAGTCCTCCTTTTCTCCTATGGCAAAACCGGTTTCAAAACCGACTATCTGTATCTCAATATGATAGAGCGTAAATATTTGATTGTCTCCGGATTCTGATCTGGTTTTTTCTTTTTTTCCTCCCGGTTCATTTCTTGTTCCGCGTATAAAACCACCTCCTCTTTTCTTCCTCTTTCAGCCGCCTCAATCAG
>CAZHYS010000004.1:0-10659 GCA_964536975.1 uncultured Gammaproteobacteria bacterium | reverse complement strand
GCGGCGCCGAAATCCACAATATAGACATTTCCATCCCGGCCAATCATTATATTGCGCGGATGAAGGTCTCCATGATAAATTCCGGCTTTATTTAAGGCTAAGATTCCCTGCTTAAGATTTTCTACCTGATCCTTTCGCAGTATTCCTCGATAAGACAACTCTTCTATCAACTTTTTGGCATTGCTGTTTCTTTCTCTCATCGCCTCGGGAGACATATCATCATTATGGTGTTTTGGGGTGCCGACAAAATGATGGTAGAGATTCATCAATTGATCCATATCCAACTGCTCTAAATAGAGATCCATATTTTCAATATCGGGATAGGCTTCTTGAAATTTATCAGCATGCTTCCTGATATATTCCTCATACATAATCCGCGCCAGATCCTTGCCGTCAATCAATTCCATGGTAATAATTTCCAAAATCTTTTGGTCACTAAAACTTATGCCCATGGAACGCAGATTTCTTTCTGTTTTTTTTCCATGTATTTCAATCTCATGAAATCTTTCCGGCTTAGGAACCTTAATTCCTTTGATAGTTGATTGATTAATCACCGACCAGGCCATTTTCTGCATTTGATATTCTTGCCGACCGGCCGTACCAGTATAGATTTTGAGCAATTTAGCGGCGACAGCCGGATCTCCGACCGTAGTCTCGCCCTGGTCTTCCTCGTCCAATAAATAATGTCTGGCTTCCGGGCTAACGCCGTCTTTTCTAATTTTTAAGATAACGCCGTTATTTCCTTCATTTATTTTTGTCGTTGAATCGGCAGATAACGCCTCTTCCAGTGCTTCAACTGCTGCCTCTTCTGTTTCGCCACCTTCTTCAATAAAAGATGGCTCCTTCCTCAAGATATTTTCTTGTCTCATAGATTTTATTATTTCAATTTATTTGCCATACATGACAATTTCATTTTAATAAAATTAGCAAAAAATTGCCAATTGCCCATTTTTCCGCTACTATTTATATATGAAAAACAAACTGCCAATAGTCGCCATTGTTGGCCGGGCCAATGTCGGGAAGTCAACCCTCTTCAATCGCTTAATTGAAAAAAACAAAGCGATCATTTCGCCTATCGCCGGCACCACTCGCGACCGCAATATTGACACCGCCGAGTGGCGCGGAAAAAAATTTGAAGTCGTAGATACCGGCGGGCTTGATGTTGAAAGAAAAAATCCGACCGCCATTGACGAGGGCATTGTCCGGCAAGCGAAAAAGGCCATCTCTGCCGCCAATCTTATTATTTTTTTGATTGACGCCAAAACCGGCGTGCTTCCAGCCGATAAAGATTTAGCCAAGGAATTGGTAAAATCGGGACAAAAAAATAAAATCATTCTGACAATCAACAAGGCCGACTCCATGAAGTGGCGCCAGCCAGCGGCGGAAATGTATCGATTGAACCTGGGCGAACCGCAAATGATTTCCGCTGCCAACGGTTCCGGCGTCGGAGACTTATTGGATTTGGTTGTCGTTAAATTGCCAAAAACGAAAGAAGGTGATGAAGCGCTAAAAGCCGAAATAAAAGTAGCTATAGTCGGCAAACCGAATGTCGGTAAATCTTCCCTGATCAACTCAATTCTCGGAGAAGAGAGGATCATTGTTACTGATATCGCCCACACCACTCGGGAATCACATGACATGTCATTTGCCTACAAGGATCACCTTTTCAGTCTTATAGACACTGCGGGCATCGGCCGGAAAAGCCGACTAAAAGCTCAAACCCTGGAAAAAAAATCTACTGATCGCTCGCTGGAAACAATCGCCAAGTCCGACGTTGTGCTTTTTGTCACGGAGGCAAATAAAAAAATAGAAACCCAAGACAAAAAAATCACTCAAGCGATTCTGGAAAATTCCAAATCGGTCATTATTGTCGCCAATAAATGGGATCTTATCCCCGATAAAGACACTAAAACAGTCAATGACTACGTAAAATATTATCAAGGACAATTCCCCTATCTGTGGTGGGCGCCGATCATTTTTGTATCCGCCAAGGAAAACCTGCGCACAAAAAAGGTCTTGGATTTGATTTTGGAAATAAAAAAAGCGCGAGAAATTCAATTGTCCGACAAACAATTGGAAAGATTTCTCAAATCAAAAATCAAAAAGCATCGTCCGTCGCGCGGTCGCGGCCTCCGCAATCCTTATATTTACAAACTTGAACAGACTGGTACTAATCCACCGCGCATAGTCATTTATGCCAATGATCCGACTATCCTCCATTTTTCCTATATCCGCTTCCTCCAAAACAACCTGCGCGAAGAATTCAACATCATTGGCACGCCGATTCAAGTGGAAATCAAAAAATGGAAAAGCAAATAAATTACATGAAATTAATAATCGGTCTGGGCAACCCCGGAAAAAAATACGAAAAAACCTGGCATAATCTAGGTTTTGTCGCGGCGGGAAAAATCGCCGAAAACCTATCAGCCAAAAAGCTCCAGTTGGAAAAAAAATTTCAAGCGGAAATTGCCGTGACAAAAACGTTAGGAGAAAAAATAATCATTGCCAAGCCGCAAACTTTCATGAATGAATCAGGTCGGGCGGTGGCGTTAATCGCGAATTATTACAAGATCGGCCGGCCGGATATTATCGTTATCCATGATGACTTGGATTTGCCACTGGGAAAAATCCGGCTAACCAAAAATTCTTCCGCCGGCGGACATAACGGCGTCAGATCAATAATTAAGACCTTAAGCGGACAAGATTTCATCCGCGTCAAAATCGGAGTAGCGACGGAAAAAACAAAAAAAATCGGCACTGCTGATTATGTTCTTAATAAGATAGGATTTTGGGATAGTCGGAAATCAAGGGAAGCTACAGAAAATGCCGCCAAAGCGGCAATTGCCCTGCTGTCAGAACCGATTGAAAAAGTGATGAATGATTATAATTGAAAAAAGCGTGCCAATCCAGACGGAGTATGGCGGTCTCGCCTCTGGAGAAAGCGAGAATATTGACCATCTGAATTGACACGCAAAAACGAATTGGAGCAGGCTGAAGGACTTGAACCTCCGACCTCCTAGTTGTCCGCTAGACGCTCTACCACCTGAGCTAAGCCCGCTCCGAAAAAATGGTAGTCTCTGGGGGATTCGAACCCCCGACCTTCCCGATTAGAATCGGGACGCTCTACCTGACTGAGCTAAGAGACAACCGGCGAAAGAACAAGGCAATACTATATCTTGTGTAAGGTAGGGAGTGAAGGACTCGAACCTTCGACCAACAGCTTAAGAGGCTGCCGCTCTAACCACCTGAGCTAACCCCCTACTGTAACAAGAAGGACGGAGAGGCAGGATTTCATGCGTTATTCTTTTTCGCCGATAACGCAAAATCTCTTGCCTCCCATCCAAAAACTGGTCAGGGCGCTCCGCCTGCCGGTTCAATCCTGACAGAAAACAATCAAAAGGAGGTTCTGATTGTTTTCCCAGAAGATCCTAGCTAAAGGCAAAGGAGCGCCCTGATAATGACGGCCATGATACTGTCGGCTAGTATATGGCCCCAACCAAAAGGCTGAAGTCATAGTTTTAAACAGAAAGCGTCGTCAGGAGGGGGACAACTCTTTCTGTGGACTAGCAGACAGAATTATGGCCGCCATTTCTTTAAATGTCCCATTCAATATATCATGTTAGCATATCCGGCTACAAAAGTCAATACCCTGCCCCAATCAAAACATGGACGAGAATACTAAAAACCAAGAAGACAAATACTGGCTGGCTTTTTCCCAAATCAAAAAAATCGGACCCTTAAATTTCGGAAAAATAGTCCGGCATTTTTCTTCGCTGGAGTCAGCTTGGCGCGCTCCGGCCCATGAACTTATTGCCGCCGGCCTGGAGCCAAAATTGACCGACTGTATTATCTTGGAACGCGAAAATATCAACCCAGAAAAAGAGTTGGAGCGCCTTTATCAAGAAGAAGTAAAGATAACAAAAATCATTGACCCTGATTATCCTCCCCTGCTGAAAGAAATTTATAATCCTCCGCCGCTTATATATTGTCGGGGTGATCTGACTTGTTGCAACCAGCCGACCCTGGCGGTAGTGGGCACAAGAAAAAATTCCTTATACGGCAAACAAGCCGCCGAACAAATCGTTGACGAACTTGTTTCAGCCGGGATAACTATTGTCTCTGGTTTGGCCTTGGGAATAGACGCCATCGCCCATTTTAAGTGTCTGCAGAGCAGCGGCGCGACCGCAGCGGTTCTGGGATCGGGAGCTGATTGGCAAAATGTTTACCCCTCCGTCAATCGTCACTTAGCCAAAAAAATAATCGAAACGGGTGGCGTGGTTTTATCAGAATTTCCTCTAGGAACGATGCCAGCAAAGTTTACCTTCCCGCTACGCAATAGAATTGTCGCTGGATTATCGCTCGGCGTTCTGGTGGTAGAAGCGCCGGAAAGCTCCGGCGCTCTCATAACCGCCAAATATGCCCTGGAACAAAATCGTGAAGTATTTGCTGTCCCGGGTAATATTTATAACCGCAATTCCGCGGGCACCAACAATCTGATCAAGCAGGGGGCAAAAACAGTAACAACGGTAAATGATATTTTGGAAGAACTAAATATAAAAATTATTGAGGAAAAAATATCCGAAAAAACTCGTCTTAATCTCAATGAAGAAGAAAAAATAATCATGCAAAAATTAAGCAAGGAACCGACCCACATTGACAAAATTGTTATTTTGAGTAAACTTAAAATTAATGCCTTATCAAGCCTGCTAACAATAATGGAAATGAAAGGATTAATAAAAGATTTGGGCGGAAA
The DNA here is from genome assembly GCA_964536975.1 of uncultured Gammaproteobacteria bacterium. Classification (GTDB taxonomy): domain Bacteria; phylum Patescibacteriota; class Patescibacteriia; order 2-01-FULL-39-33; family 2-01-FULL-39-33; genus JAKQDP01. Next base: position 5,906 of record CAZHYS010000004.1, on the reverse strand, counting down.
GAATTATATAATCGGCGAATAATATAATTATGTCAAAATTAGTCATAGTAGAGTCCCCCACTAAAGCCAAAACTATCGCCAAATTCTTAGGCAAAGATTTCAAGGTGGAATCGTCCTTCGGTCACATTCGCGACCTGCCAAAAACAAAACTCGGGATTGATGTGGAAGATAATTTTCGTCCGACCTATGTAATCCCCGCTAAAAGCAAAAAAAGGGCCGAAGAACTCAAAAAGCTAGCCAGTAAAACAAAAGATATTTATTTCGCCACTGACGAAGACCGAGAGGGAGAGGCGATTTCTTGGCATTTAGCGGAAATTTTCAAAGTGCCGATAAAGGACAGCAAACGCATAACCTTCCATGAAATCACCGAGGAAGCGATCAAAGAAGCAATAGAAAGCCCGCGCACTATTGATATGGACATGGTTGATGCCCAACAGGCTAGACGAACATTGGATCGACTGGTCGGTTACAAGCTGTCGCCATTGCTTTGGAAAAAAGTCGCCCGCGGACTTTCCGCCGGACGCGTCCAATCAGTGGCAATGCGGCTAATAGTAGAAAAAGAAAGAGAAATCCAGAACTTTAAACAAGAAGAATATTGGGAAATATCAGGACTTTTTGACAATAAAAAATCAGAATCCATCAGCGCCAAACTCCAGAAAATAGACGGGCAGTCCATAGACCGGCTGGCCATCAAAACACAGGCAGAAGCGGGAAAAATAAAAACTGAACTAGAAAAGGGTCAGTATCGCGCCGACGCGGTATCAAAAAAGGAAACCCTTAAAAATCCTCTCCCGCCATTTGCCACTTCCTCGCTCCAGCAGGAAGCCAACCGACGATTGGGATTTTCCGCCAAGCAAACCATGACCCTGGCTCAAAAACTTTATGAAGGCATAGAAATCGGTGGCGAAGCGACCGGTCTTATCACTTATATGCGAACCGACTCCTTAAACTTGTCCCAGAAATTCCTGGCCGAAGCAGGCAATTATATTGAAAAAGAAATCGGCAAAAAGTATCTGAAAATAAAAAATTTCAAAACTAAAAGCAAGGGCGCCCAAGAAGCTCATGAGGCAATCCGACCGACTTCAGCCAATAGGACGCCGGAACAACTCAAAGAAGTACTGGACCGAAATCAATTCCGACTTTACCAACTCATCTGGCAACGAGCCATCGCCAGCCAAATGAGCCCGGCCAAACTGGACAATACCGCCATTGATATCGTTAGCGACGACAAAAAATATACCCTCCGGGCGACCGGCCAAGTGATAAAGTTTGACGGATTTTTAAAAATTTACCCCAGCTCAACCAAAGATGAAGTTTTGCCAGAAGTAACAGAAGGGGAAAAGCTTGACTGCAAAAAAATTGATGCCGAGCAAAAATTCACTCAACCGCCGGCGCGATATTCCGATGCTACCCTGGTTAAGGCGTTGGAAGAAAAAGGCATCGGCCGACCATCCACTTACGCGCCGACAATCGCCACGATTATTGAGCGAGGCTATGTGGACCGAGAGGAAAATAAGAGACTCAAACCGACCGACATGGCTTTTATTGTCAATGATTTGTTGGTAGAACATTTTTCGGAAATCGTAGATTATGATTTCACCGCCAAAATCGAAGAGGATCTGGATGAAATCGCCGAGGGCAAGAAAAAGTGGCAACCGGTAATAAATGATTTTTACCAACCATTTAACAAAAATCTTATGGCCAAAGAAAAAGAACTTTCCAAGAAAGAGCTTACCGAAGAGGCAACAGATGAAAAATGCGAAAAATGCGGCTCACCGATGGTAATAAAAGTCGGACGATTCGGAAAATTCATGGCCTGTTCAAACTACCCGGAATGCAAGAACACCAAAAATATCAACGGCGACGGTAAAATTGAAGACGAGCCGAAAGAACTGGATGAAAAATGCCCGGAGTGCGGGGCTAACCTAGTATTGAGACAGGGGCGCTATGGCCAATTCAAGGGCTGTGGCAATTACCCCAAATGCAAATTCATCAAAAAAGAGGCAATGCCCGGGTTGAATATTAAATGCCCCAAATGCCAACAGGGAGATGTCGTGGCAAAAAGAAGCCGAAAAGGAATTTTTTACGGATGCAACAAATATCCCGCCTGTGATTTCGCTTTCTGGGGCAAACCGAATGGAGAAAAATGTGATAAATGCGGTTACCCGCTCACGACCGATCGGCAAGGATCGGTCAAATGCAGTAATAAAGACTGCCAGTAAACTTGTCAAAACAATAAACAAAAATTTCGTCGGCCTCGGATTATAGCGGCCGGCGGTTTTTTTGACCAAAAACAAAAAAAATTCTATAATGTCCAACAACGAACAATTAACTATGGCCACCATTGACCCTCAAATAGAATTTGAAAAATTCTTGCAAATAATCAAAGAAAAATACCAACCGGAAGACCAGGACATGATTCGGCTGGCTTATGATTTTGCTGAGACCGCCCACCAAGGGCAAAAAAGAGAATCGGGCGATCCTTATATCACCCATCCCTTGACGACGGCCAAAAAATTGGCTGAATTGCAATTGGATCTACCGACAATAGTCGCCGGCCTGCTCCACGACGTGCCGGAAGAAACAAATATCTCTATTTCAGAAATAGAAAAAAACTTCGGCACTGAAGTGGCCGATTTGGTCAATGGCGTCACAAAACTAGGAAAGATAAAATATCGGGGCATTGAGAGATACGCGGAAAATTTGAGAAAAATGTTTGTGGCAATGAGCGACGATATAAGAGTGATTTTTATAAAATTTGCCGACCGGATTCATAATCTAAAGACATTGTCCGTCTTGCCGCCGGTCAAACAAAAAAGAATCGCCACGGAGTCGTTGGAAATTTACGCGCCAATCGCCGATAGATTAGGAATGGGAAAAATCAAAGGAGAGCTAGAAGATCTAGCATTCCCTTATGTTTATCCTGACGCTTATGATTGGCTGCTAAAAACAATCCCCAAAGAATACCAGGCCAGGGAAAAATATTTGGCCAAAGCCAGAAAAACAATTGAACGAGCGCTGAAAAAAAATAATATCCCCATTGAAACAGTTTCTATCCATGGACGCACCAAACACCTCTACAGTCTATACAAAAAACTGCTCCGACCTCATATTGACAAGGATATTTCCCAAATTTACGACTTAGTCGCGTTGAGAATAATCGTACCGACCATTGGCGATTGCTACTCCGCCTTGGGAATAGTCCACGGCCTTTATAAGCCGATGCCTGGTAGAATTAAGGACTATATTGCCCAACCAAAGCCAAATGGCTACCAGTCTCTTCATACTACCGTATTCACCGAAAACGGTCAGGCGATTGAGTTCCAGATCCGTACCACCAAAATGCACGAGGAGGCCGAATTTGGCATTGCCGCCCATTGGCACTACAAAGAGCATGATGGAAATTTCAATAAAAAAAATCTTAAATGGATAAAAGAATTGGCCGATTGGCAAAAAGAAATCAAAGACAGCGAACAATTCATCAATACAGTTAAACTTGATATTTTCCAAAGTCGCATATTTGTCTTCACCCCAAAAGGCGACGTCATCGACTTGCCAGAACAATCCACGCCGATTGATTTTGCCTATCATGTCCATTCTCTGGTCGGTGACAAGTGCACTGGCGCCAGAGTAAATAATCAAATGGTAAGTCTGGGATCACAGCTAAAAAGCGGCGATATTGTGGAAATTATCACCGACAAAAACCGCAAAGGACCAAACGCTGATTGGCTGGAAATGGCCAAAACCTCAATGGCAAGATCAAAAATCAGATCGGCCATAAACAAAAACAAAACAAAAAATATTCCGGCTATTTAGCCGGAATATTTTTACGAAAGAAATTAAAGCATTTTGTCAATAACCGACCGAAATTCCTCATCGGAAAAAAATCTAATAATAATCTGGCCGCTGCCGCCGAATTTTTTTATCTCCACCTTGGTGCCGAATAGTCGTTCTAGTCTCTCTTCCTTATCTTTGACTTCTGGATCAAAAACAACTTTCCGAATCTTCTTTTTTACCACTATTTCCCGACCGGCTTTTTCCGTCGCCCGGACGCTCAAATCTTCCAAAAGGATTCTTTCCAATACTTCAATTTGATCCTCCGCCGGTAAGCCAGCCAAAACCCTCGCATGTCCCTCGGACACCTTGCCTTGTTTGACCGCCTCCTGCACTTCCGGTAAGGTATTTAAAATTCTCAAAGTATTGGCGACTGTTGATTGCTTCTTTCCGACTTTCCGAGCCAGTTCTTTCTGATCAAGATTGAATTCATCCATCAATTTCTGATAGGCAATGGCAGTCTCTACCGCATTCAAGTCCTTGCGCTGTAAATTTTCAATCAAGGCGATTTCCAACTTTTTCTGCTCATCAAAATCCCTCACGATCACTGGAACGGTTTTGAGCTTGAGCGCTTTGGCTGCCCGCCAACGCCGCTCTCCGGCAATAAGCTGATAAGCGCCTGCTCCCATCCGACTGGCGATAAGCGGCTGGATAATGCCGTGTTCTCTGATTGATTCCATTAGATCATTTAAATCTTCTTCGCCAAAACTAGTTCTGGGCTGATGAGGATTGGGAACGATATCGCTGACAGCAATTTCAAAAATTTCTTCCCGCTTGCCGGAAAAAATTTCTTTGGCTATTTCATCTTCAAATTCTTCCTTGGCTTTCTTGTTGGGGATGAGTGAACCCAAACCCCGACCCAAGCCGCTGGTTTTATTCATAAAAAATTTTAATAGGAATTAGTATAATATAAAAACTCCCTCGCCAGACGCTCATAGGCCTTGGCGCCTTTTGATTTAGGATCATAAGCCAAAATTGTTTGGCCATAACTGGGCGCTTCCGACAAACGAATATTCCGCGGAATTACCGAACGAAATATTTTATTGGGAAAATGACGATATAGTTCGTGTAATACGTCGTTGGATAGTTTGTATCTCTTGTCATACATCGTCAATACTGCTCCCAAGATATCCAACTCCGGTTTGACATTATCACGAATAAGATTGATGGTGGACATTAATTGGCCCAATCCCTCCAAAGAGTAATATTCCGCCTGCACGGGAATTAGAACCTGATCGGAAGCAACCAGGCCGTTTATTGTAAGCAAGCCAAGAGACGGGGGGCAATCAATAATAACATAATCAAAATCATTTCTTACTCCGAGCAAATTATCATAAAGACGAAATTCCCGCCGATCAAGATTGACGAGCTCAACATTGGCGCCGGCAAGTGACATCGTAGAAGGGGCGAGTTTGTAATAATCATGCTGAGTATCCACCAAAACATCCTTAAAATCATACGGACCAGTCAAAACTTCATAAACCCCCCTGTCCAACTCCTTAGAGACGCCCAAACCGGAAGTGGCATTACTTTGAGGATCAAGGTCAACCAATAGCACAAACTTCCCCAGCTGACTGAGATAAGCGGCTAAATTTATTGAGGTGGTGGTCTTTCCTACTCCGCCCTTTTGATTAACAACGGAAATTATTTGTCCCATATCTTTTATATTATAACACAAAAAGTCTCGACGAAAAACCAACAAAAAAATTCCAGCGAATCGCTTGCCAAAAATGAAAATATTTGATAAAATAATAAGGCAATGACGCGGGGTAGAGCAGTTGGCAGCTCGGCGGGCCCATAACCCGCAGGTCGCCGGTTCGAGTCCGGCCCCCGCAACAAATTATGTTAGTTTGGGCCAGGGTAGCTCAGTGGTAGAGCAGTGGACTCATAAGCCATTGGTCGTGGGTTCAATTCCCACCCCTGGTACAATCCAAGATGCCGAAGTGGCGGAATTGGTAGACGCGCACGACTCAAAATCGTGTGGACTCTGTCCATGAGGGTTCGATTCCCTCCTTCGGCACAAAAAGAATAAAACGAGTCGCCATCGTTTTTTTTGTTTAACCTTTATAAAT
>CAZHYS010000003.1:0-94779 GCA_964536975.1 uncultured Gammaproteobacteria bacterium | reverse complement strand
TCCTTAAAGTGGTTTGTGACAAACTGCCTCGTTAAAATCCACAAATCATTTTATAATAGTACCCTGTGTTTGTCAAGCTACCCACTCATATTCCTGACTCAAAAATAAAACAAGAATATTTGATAAAAAAATAAGGGGAAGCTCCGCGTTTTGGATACTTCCCCGTGATGGCCAAGGCCTACATCAACCCGATTCAACATCTAAGCAAATCAAACTGGTTTGATACTCCCCTGAGACTAAGGTTGTCGCCGGCTATGCAAACCGTATGAAGCCAGACGTTAAGTCGGCGGAGGCGCTCCTTAGTGGCAGAAACATTAATCTCTTGGGTACCATCGGTCACCAAAAGGATGCGAGCCTCTCCGAACTTCTCTCTTTCAATGAGATCCATCCCGGCGCCAAGAGCCCTGTCAAGATCTGTTCCGCCATCACTATACAGGATGTTGCGGATGCTTGGCTGGAGCCGATCGCACTCCTCGCTGGTTCTGGCGTGATGCGCTGCTTGTGGGCTATCAGCAAAAGGAATGAGCACGAATTCGGCTTGCTCATCCCGACACTTTCTCACCAGACGCTCATTCAGCCGGATTGCCCACTTAATCCTATTCTCCTGTTCCATGCTACCGGAGCAGTCCTGCAACACTAACAAAGCCTTGCGGATTTTTTCCTCCCGTTCTACTTGTTCAATAAACTCCATGACCGGCAACTGTCTCGCGGCTGCGAGACCGAAGAATACATCATCTTCATAGCCCTGAACTGATGGAATTACGCTATCGAGCTCGCTAATCCCATTCATTGGTCTGATGTTAACCTGGTCAGTTGGCACCTCCGAAGGATTTTCCTCCACGACCACCCTCCGAAACATCGCAAACTTCACCGCGGCAACCACTTTAGAGATGAGTTCCTCTCCTCCTTCTATTGGCTCTGACCTAGAGAAATCTTCCGGCGGTTCGTCACCCGCGCCGTCAGATTGTCCCTCTTCCCCATCTCCAGCGGGACCCTCTCCTGCGGAAGAATTCATTGCAGCCTTAAGCTGCTTAAGAAACTGCCAAGCGGCGAATGCTCCGCCACCAAGCAAAGCCCCGCCTAGTAGCAATGTTAACATAGACCAACCCTCCTTCCTTGGGTTTTGACTTTTAGGTTGAAATTGAATTGACGTTGATTGGTAGAGACCGGAAGCGGTCAAGCAATAATAATCTTAACCACTTATTTATCTTTATCAAAATTGATAATGTGGGACGGCAATGCTTTCATTGCCATCCCACATTTTGGGAAGATTCGGGACTTACTCTTCTTTCAAGTCCCACTCCATCAGGGCTTGTTCCCTAACTGCGCTACGAACCTCGCTCAGCTTTGTCGCCGCCTGGGCCTTCTTCTCGCTCACAGTATCGTTGTCCGGAGCGATCCCATCCAGCTCTTCAGCCAGAACTTTCAAGTCGGCGGCGGCTGTCTTCGGGTCAGAAGAGTCCACCGCTTCAGCGCGTTCCAAGATTGAAGCGATAGCGACCAGCTGGGCGTGATCCAGTTGCTGAGCCTTCTCTTCCTTGATCTCCTCGATTTTCCGCTGGGCAATTTCTTTCCAGAGCGCCCTTTCTTGGGGGGTGGTTCCCAGGACATCGCCAGGCAGCAACAAGTCTTCCGGTCTTGCCTCCAGACGCCCGGTCAGAACTGCACCAACCTCCATCATTTGCGAGGCCAAGCAGATTCGCCGGTCGGAGATGTCCGGAAAGATCACCTTCCAGCCGTCTCTCTGTGTGCGGTCGCGGCGCTGTTGCCTATATTCAAAGGCGGCTTGGCCATACTTGACATACAGAAGATCGTCCTGGACGAGAGACGGCGGGAAAACGACAAGATCGGAGAGCCGATGGACCAACTCCAGAGAAATGCTTTTTCCCACGGAACAAGTCGCACCCGACTGGAAACGCCGCACCATCTCGGCGAGCTCTCCTTCATTCTGAAGATAATCCAGATCGGTAATAAAAAGGAGCCGATCCAGCACTGCCCACGCATATGGGTTTTTCCCCATAAAATCCGCGGGGTCCTTGTTGGAGTCGCAGAAAACCGTGAGCAGGGGCATATCGATGATCTGCCGACCGCGACTCAGCCGACGCTCATTGAGCGCGCCGAGCAAAGAACGCAAGAGCGGCATGCTTCCGTCCAGAAATTCTCCCAACCTAGCCAAGTCGGCCTCCGGCAACATGCCTTCGGTCCGATGGACTAGGGTGCCTTCGTCGCGCATCCTTTTCACGTCATACGGCCCGAAGACCGCGTCATCGTTCATAAACATGCTGAGCTCGACATGGAACTGATGCGAGCCGGCGATGCCGGAAAATGCCACGTCGCAAAGCTTCGTCTTGGCCGTGCCCGGCTTGCCAAACACCAACACGTGCTGGCGTTGAATCAGTGCCCGACGCAGAGCCTCGACAACCTTCTCTCGACCGACGAGAGTTTTGTTGAGAGCATCAAAATACGCATTATATTCTTTGATGCCCGCTCTTAGTTCAGATAGCGTCATCCTACTCATATCGACATTTCTCCTTCCTTTTACCAGTACCGGCCCACTATGGACCAAATCATCCAACTCACGGATGGAACAATGAAAATCGCGGCGCCGACAATGCAGTAGACAAATCTCTTTGCCCACAGTTCCATTGCCGGGTCGCTTTTCCCATCCATTAACCATTCGACCAACACATCAACTAGCAGCTTGATTGCTGCTGTTATTAAGTACACTACCAGCAGCACTACCGCCAAAAAAAGTACAATTGCGACAACCATCATCGCGGTTGCCGAAAGATATCCGAATCTCGGCGTGTGATACTTGCCTTCCTTGATTGTGACGAAAGTACGGCCATCATCTCCTCTTATGGCTTGATACACTAAATCCTGACGATTCTCCACAAGAGGATAGTCAACTATGAACTGTATCGGCCCTCCTCGTTTCAATCCGTCCGGACAATTGACTTTGACCTCGACCATCCACCACCATGGGCCAATGCTCCAATTCTCGGAGACAAGATCCTCCAGCCTGCTACGATACTCGTCTTGGCGGAAATAGATGTCTTCCCACTCCGCCCATTTGTATGGAGTCTTGGCCGGGTAGTCCAGAGAGTCAAACGGCCCGGTGTAATTGGCGTCCAGTACTTGGCGGATCAGATGCAGTTCCGCCATGATATCTACCGGCCGAACAGCCGGCTGTTTCTCCGCGCTGGTCTCCGGCTTTTGGGCCGGTTCTTCGCCGATTGCCCAGGTCGTCACAAAGAGACCAACAACCAAACACCACAAAAACAATCTATTTTGCTTCATTTTCTGCCCTTTCTTGTTGTTTCTTCTTCCCTATTTTAATGAACGATTTGTTGATTTTATTCAAAAATCCAACATTTTATATTAGCACAATTATAATTTTTTGTCAATACCTTGTACAGTTAACATCAAAGGGTGACATTCTGGTAAGATAAGGGTGACACTGTTAACTCACCTAAAATCAGCCAAATATATGCCAGGATCTCCGCTCAGCGCTCCTCAGGAAATGAGGTTCAGATGGTATCGTCAGGTCGAAAAGTATGGGAAGTCAGTGGACGAGGTCTGTTTGATCTTCGGGATGTCCAGAAAGACATATTACAAGTGGTACAACAAGGACCATGGCTACGGCTCCAACAGATACATCAGCAAGGAATTGCATCCCCAGCTTAAGATGACTTCCGGGGTCAGGTGCTTCATTTACGAGGCCAAGCTCAAACACAATTACGGGCCTAAGAAAATGAAGCTCCATGTCAAAGAGAAATTGGGCGTCGATATCTCGACGACGATCATTTACCGCTACTACAAGAAGAAGAGATTAATCAGGAAACCTCAAAGGAAACAGCCCTGGTATCAACCGATGAAACAGCCTTACAAAGCCGAGCAGCCGGGAGAAAACGTCCAATTAGACGTCAAATACGTGCCATCAGAGGAAGAGCCGGGAACTTGGAACTACCAATACAGATTCATCAATACTTACACAAATATGCAATTAGCGATTGACTGTTACAGTCGAAACGCCTTGACTTCGACAATCGCTTTAAAGAAAGCCAGAAGATTCTTTCCCTTTGAGATCAAAGGATTGCAGACTGACAACGGCGGCGAGTTTAGAGGAGACTTCGCCGGCCATGTAAAAAAGAGCGGCATCAATCAAAGGTTCATTCCTAAGAGAAGCGCCCCTTGGAACGGCAAGGTGGAAAGAGCCAATCGAAGCGTAGATGACGAGTACTATCTGAATCCGGACAAACCCTTCAAGAATCTGAGAGAATACGTCCATTGGTATAATCATGAGAGATACCATCTGGGCAAGAATATGAATGGACTGACTCCTATCCAAAAATTTAATCAATACATGTCATCAATCGAATCCAAGGTGTCACCCTTGACTGTTAACTAAACATACCTCAATTTCCCAAGCCAAATCCCGGCGTCAAAATAACAACAAAAATATCTCCGGAGATGTGTGTCCGCCTATGGTGGATCTCTATACACATCTCCGGAGATTTTTTTATTTAAAAAGCTTTTACTTTATCTTCATTACTCTGGTCGTTTTGGAAATATAGATCAATTTTGAACCGCCATCATCAAGTTTGATGGTGATGCTTTCCGCATCTTGCTTGATAATCTCGCCGATCAGCTTAGTCTGTTGGGCCATATTGGCGCCACCTCGAGCCGCGCCGCCGCTCGCCTGCCGTTTTTCCATCATCTGCGCTCGCTCTTCGTCAGACATATTGCCAAAATCCGGCCGCTCGCCGCTGATGCCTTCAGGCGGGGTCGGGCGTTCAGAAGAGTCGCTATTAGAAGCACCGTCCTGTCCGGCCTGATCAGACGGAGCTTGGCCGGACTGGCCGTTTGGCGGGCCGCCAAAAGAAAAATCATCAAAACTCGTGTCGGCAGCGCCGATTAGAACCATCGTTGCCGTGAGACCAATATCGCCATCTGTTCCCATGGCCATAATTTTCTGCCCGACAGCCAAATCAGTGGAAGACGCCTCGGCAAAATTATCATTGAGGGGCGACTGGCTTTCACGATTCCTATTCTGTTCACCGGTGGTGGTGTTTTGATCGTTGGAATTGTTGGAACTTTTTGTCGCGCAACCGGCGACAACTAACGCCGTCAACGCCAATAAAACGGAAAAATAAACTTTTTTCATAAAAACTTTTTATATTAATTGATAATTATTCATATCTTAAGGCTTCAATCGGATTAAGCCGCGACGCCCGCCGCGCCGGATAATAACCAAAGATAATGCCGATGCCGGCGGACACGCCGAAAGCCAAAAGAATGGACCACAACTCAATTTCGGTAGTGGTACCGCTGAATTTGGTGGTCAAAATAGCCGCAATCCAACCGAAAAACACTCCGAATACGCCGCCGATGAAAGTCAGCGCGATGGATTCAAATAAAAATTGCAGATTGATATCGCTATTTTTCGCGCCGAGCGATTTTCTCAAGCCGATTTCCCTGGTCCGCTCGGTGACGGTCGTAAGCATCATATTCATAATGCCGATACCGCCGACGAGTAGAGAGATGCCGGCGATTGCCCCTAGTAGCAAGGTCAAGGTGCCGGTGACCGAGGTCATCGCGCTCAATACATCGGCTTGATTGACGATGCTGAAATCCGCGCTATCCGGATCAGAAATATTATGGCGAATTAATAACAAGTCGGTGATATCCTCCTGAACGGAGTCCATGAAACTTTCATCCGATACCTGGACATAAACACTGCTTAAGGCTTCACTGCCGGTAATATATTTTTGAGCGGTGACCAGCGGGATATAAATCAAATCGTCGGAATTGCCCATACCGGTACCGCCCTTGGATTCGGTTACGCCGATAACAGTGAATTCCAAACCGCTGATTCTGATTTTCTGGCCGGTCGGGTCAACGTCCTCGCCAAACAAATCATCCCGAGTCGTCGGACCGAGAACCGCCACCTTTGACATTCTCTCCGATTGTTGATCGCTAATGAAACTGCCCGTCTCCATCATCAAGCTTTTGATTGTCTGATAACTCGCGTCAACGCCATAGACACTGGTGTTGGTATTGGTGCCTTTGGTGGTCGTAATTTGCTTGCGAGAAGACACGGTCGCCGCCACGGCATCAATATCGCCGATTTCCATCTCAACCGCTTCGGCGTCATCAGAGACAAGGGTGGTCGCCGAACCGGATCCGCCCCGGACAATGGAGCCGGACGATTTTTGCGATCCGGGAGAAATGACCAACAAGTTCGTGCCCAGAGATTCAATATTTTCTTCAATGTTTTTTGACGCGCCTTGGCCGATGGCGATCATGGTAATGACCGAGCCGATGCCGATCACAATACCCAAAATAGTCAGAAATGATCTGGACTTATTGGCGAACAGGGCAAAATAAGTTTCTTGGAATAAATCGGAAATAAGCATAGATTATTTTATCTTTAAAAAGCTTTCACTTTCCCGATCGGCGGAAATTTTTCCGTCTTTAATCTCAATGACCCGATCGGCGTGTTCGGCGACATATTTTTCGTGAGTGATTAAAATGATAGTATGTCCGCGTCGACGATTCAATTCCCGAAAAGTTTCCAAAACGATGTCGCCGGTTTTGGAATCAAGATTGCCGGTCGGCTCATCAGCCAGGATAAGCGCCGGATCATTGACCAGCGCCCGAGCAATTGCCACTCGTTGCATCTGTCCGCCGGACAATTGATTGGACAAATGATGCCAGCGGCTTTTCTCCAAGCCCGAAGCGACGAGCGCTTTTTCGGCTTTCTTGCGCCTCTCTTGCTTAGAAGTTTTTTTGTCATAAATAAGCGGCACCATCACGTTTCTTAGCACGGTCGTTCGGGACAATAGGTTGAATGATTGAAAGACAAAACCGATTTTTTCCGAACGGATCTGCGCCAATTCGTTGTCAGACAAAGCAAAGATATCCTTCCGGTCAAGTAAATATTCGCCGCTTGACGGCCGATCCAAGGTGCCTAAAATATGCATCAAGGTTGATTTGCCCGAACCGGACGGACCGACGATCGCCACGAATTCTCCTTTTTCTATCTCAAAAGAAACATTATCCAGCACCACTAAATCCGTGTCACCATTATGGTAAACCTTGGTAAGATTTTTACATTTAATCATAAACCAAAATAAAACCGTTAAAAAATTATCGAGACGGCGGACCGCCCTGAAACCCGCCGCCAGTGGAACCATTTAATTGCATCATGCTCCGCATCGCGTCATTATTGTCAGATGATTTTTCCTCCGAGCTGCCACTGGCAGAACTCTTGGACGAAGAACTGCCACCGGCAACAGTCTTGGTAATTATTTCCTCTCCTTCTTCCAATCCGGAGACGATTTCAATCGTCGTGTCATTGCTCAATCCCGTGACGATTGTTTTATTGCTCGGTTGTCCGTCCGCCAATACCTGGACATAGCTACTGCCATCAGTGGCGGTTTTAATCGCGGAAATCGGCACCGTCAATATATCTGATTTGGACGCGGTAATAATCGTGGTGCTCATGCTCATTCCCGGCTTAATCCGATCGTCTTGGACATCAAAACCGATTTTGACATTATAACTGACGACGCCGGAAGATACCGCCCCCAAAATATCAACTTCCACCACTTCGCCGGTGATGGACAACCCGTCAATCGCGTCAAATTCCAAAGTCGCTTTTTGGCCGACCTCAACTTTGGCGGAATCAATCTCATTGAGGGATATTTCGGCTATTTTTTGAGTGGTAATAATGGTGGCAACGGTCGTGCCAGACGAAACCGTCTCGCCCTTTTGGATATTCACCTCGGCAATCACGCCGTCAAAAGGCGCGCGGATATAATAATCGGCCAAATTTTCTTTTGCTTCTTGCAGTGCATTTTCCTTCTGTTCAATCGCTATCCTCTGCGAACGAATTTCCAATTCATCGGCGCCGGCCATTATATTTTCCAAACTTTTGGTTTTTTCTTCTATGCTGCGTTCGGCCGTAACAATAGCTTTTTCGGCGCTGGTAATCGCTTCCGATTTGGAAGACAGGCCGGTTAGCTGGCTGCTGGCTGTGGCGGCATAACTGCCCAAAGAATTCTGATGGGTGGTCATCAGGCCGGAAACGCTGATACCATATTTGGTGGCGATATCTTCATAATAATCAATAAACAATTTGATGTTTTTTATCGCCTCAGAAATATACTTGGCAGTCTCATAAGTTTCATTGATTAATTTTTCAATGTCGTCCGGATCGGAATAACGGCTCGTGTTTTTGTAATCTTTCAAATTGGCGTCATATTTATTCCTGGCGGTTTGATAATCAGCCTTGGCATCGTTGACCATGCCGACAATGGCATAATCGTATTTTTCCACGCTGTTTTTATAATAATCAATATTGGACTGGCCGTCTTCAAAGCCGTTGGTGTATAAAATATCATAAATCCCGGTCATTACATCTGATAAATCGTCAAACGCGTCCGTGACAGTGTTAAATCCTTCGGTATATGATTTTTCCAAATCTTCTTCCGCCTCCACTTTTGATTCTTTAGCGTTGGTCAAGCTGTTTTCGGCTTGTAAAATAGACAGTTCGTCCTCCGGCTCAAGCAATTTCTCCATCGCCAAATTCGCGCTTTCCAAATTTGTTTCCGCCTCGCGGATTGCCTTGACGGCATCAGTATTATCAAGCTGGGCAATCAGCGTTCCGGCAGTGACAGACTGGCCCTTGACCACGCCGACATAGGTCGCTTTGCCAGAGGCCTCCGGCTTGATATCCACTTGATTGGAAGCGGACACTTGGCCGGTGCCCGAAATTGACTCCGCGATTGATCCGATTTCGGCCGCGGTGGTGACATAACTGGTACCGGCAATATCCGTTTGGCGGAAAAACAAAAAGTAAGCACCGACGCCGGCGGCGATAATCAGCACGACAAGTCCCGAAATTATTTTGTGGGCGAAAATCCGGGAAAAATTTTTTTTCAAAAAATTAATCATAATTTTTCTAAAACATCCTTAACCCCCGCTAGACTGTAGCTTCCAGCGGGGGTTAAGGATGTTGGCTACAGCTTTAATTTATAAATATGTTAATAATTATTGGCGCTGCTGAAAACGGCGAATATGCCGTCTTTGACAAGTAATACGCCGGCCACGATGTTTTCTTGCAAAATAAAAGCCCCAAGGCAACACATGTCGCCTTGGGGAAATACTCACAACAAGAGGCCACTAAGCCTCGGAGAAATGTACGGCTGACTGATCGTGGACTTCAGAAATCTCAACCCAGATCGCCTGAACCACGATATGTCGGTCGCCATAATTGATCTCCGTTTTCTTGCTGCGCCGCCAGCCTCCGCCGACCGCCCTAAATCCGTTACTTTTGAGCCACTCAACTGCCTCCTCTCGCGAGTCGGCTTTGATGAACAGCTGAAATCTTTCTTCCCTTTCGTCTACCAGCGCGCCATAGAGCATTATGACGTACATCTTCCTTCTCCTTCCTTCGGTTGAAAAACTGAAAGACCCACTCTCAACAACAACCAATCTTATCACTCTAGCCGGCCGATTGTCAACATTAATTTCAATAGACAAAAAATCCCCTCTTATATATAATCAAATCATCGCCCTAATTCAGTAAAAACAATTTTATGAAAAAAATTCCTATTATTGGAATAATAATGATCGCCTTGGCAGTAATTTTGGCTGTCATTGTGGTCATCCGCTTTTCTGTGATTTCCGCGCCAGAAGACATGAAAAATATCTGGGTCTGCCAAAACGGCGAGTGGGTCAAACAGGGCGAGCCGAGCGATCCGGCACCGACAACCGACTGCGAGGGCAATAATGAAAATATTGATGCCAATAATGTTGCCAGCGGCTGTCAGCTAAACTCAGGCAACTGGCTAGCAGAACATCAGGAGTGTGAGACCGGCAATAGCCTTTGGTGCGAGCAGACCGGAGGAGAATTTTCCGAATGCGAATCAGCCTGCCGGCACAACCCCGAAACTGATATTTGCACGATGCAATGCGTCGCCGTCTGCAAATTTTCCAAAACGGAAATCACTGATTTCGCCAGTTGCGCCGCCAGCGGCAACCCGATTATGGAAAGCTACCCCCGAAAGTGTCGCGCCAATGGCCAAAACTTCACCGAAAATATCGGCAATGAGTTGGAAAAGGCCGACCTCATCAGAATAGAAACTCCTCGGCCGAACCAAAAAATTTCCAGTCCCCTGACAATCACCGGACAAGCTCGCGGAACTTGGTTTTTTGAAGCGTCTTTTCCTGTCGTCCTGACTGATTGGGACGGCAAGATAATCGCCGAAGGAGTAGCGACCGCCCAAAGCGATTGGATGACTGAAAATTTTGTGCCATTTAAGGCTACCCTGGAATTTAACCGGCCGAGCTACGGCGACAATGGCAGCCTGATCCTGAAAAAAGATAATCCTTCGGGCTTGCCGGAAAATGATGATGCGCTGGAGATTCCAATTCTGTTCTAAAAATAGACAAGGGACTAGGAGCGAAGAGTTAGAAATTAGGAGTTAAAAAAACTCCCTCCCGATTAATAGTCATTCCCTCCCCTTGTCTGAAGGGGAGGGATAGGGAGGGGTCAAGATTAATTTATTTCGACCGCCCCAACCAAATCTGATTACGAATTTGACGACCCCTCCTATCCGCCCAAGGCGGACAGACTGCCCAGGAGGAGTAATAAAAATACAAAAATAGAATTAGAAGTTAGGAGTTAAAAAAACTCCCTCCCGGTTTAACGGGAGGGAGTTTTTATGATCGCGAGATATTATCTGCGTTCCATCGGACGAGCTTCATTGACCTTGATGGTCCGACCGTCAAAGTCTTTGCCATCAAACATTTCAATAGCTTTGGCCGCTTCATCGTCAGAAGACATTTCCACGAAACCAAAACCCTTAGAGCGTCCGGTCATTTTGTCGGTGATAATCACCGCAGAAACGACTTCGCCAGCCTGAGAAAAAAATTCTTTCAGGCTTTCATCGGTAGAGCTATAAGGAACTCCGCCGACATACAATTTCTTTGCCATACTTTACTTTTTCCTTAAACAAAATAAATTAGCACAAGTCGACCTTTTTCCTTTCCTATTCCTAATCTTTTTATTTTGTTTGCTGGAAGGAAATAGAAAACGTAACTTGATACTATTAGTATAGCAAATAGCCGGAAAAAAGTCAAGGGGGGCTGGTGGCAAGGCTATAAAACCAAAAGCTTGTGGTGAGCGGAGTCGAGTTATCCGTAGTTCTGTAATCAGTAATAAGTAATTGATGATTGCCTTTGATTCCAATTTTTTCTAACAAAAATCTCCCTGCCTAGAGGCAGAGAGAAATATCAGAGTGTAAGTTTATGCTTAACTGCCAAACCCGAACGCTTGGAAGATAAAAGTCAGAACAGCATAAGAGCTGAAAATAATCACTATGCCAAAGACCGCCCAAGTCATCATCGTCTTGCCTTTTTGAATCATGGCCGTGTCGCCACGGGAGACCATCCATAAGACGCCGCCATACACGAAAGCCAGTAGCGCCAAAACGCCGACCAACCCGAGGACGGACGTAACCACGCGATTGACGATCACCGGAAAAGTGGCGTCATCACCGAGAGGATTATCTAGTTGAGTGGAGCCGCCGCCAACCGGAGATCCGCCAGTTGTTGGGGCTGCTGTCCCGCCGGTGGTTCCACTGCTGCTACGACAGCTGATCCAGGGAGCGGAAAGACCACAGCCATCCAATGTACAAACTGAGCAGGTGGGATAGACTTGTTCTTCACTGGAGGGGCCATGAGTACAAACACAAGAAACAGCATTCGCTATGCTAGCATTAAAAAAGACAGAAATAATAATCAAAAGAGACAGAAGAAAAGCTTTTTTCATAAATATCCCGATTTATTATTTATTATCTACTATTATATCGCTTTATTTAGACAGAGTAAAGAATTATAAAAGCGGTAGGAATCAATCCGTGATCCCTACCGCCACTAGCACTCTAGCGCTCGATCTCGATGGTGAGCGCTCCTTCGCCCTCGCCGTAAACGACGAGGTGGCCATCCTCGTCGGCCAAAAAAGGTACTCCCTTTCGGCTTTGAGGAACAGGCTCTTTGTCCGACCACTTTGATCGGAACGGCGCGGTCCAGTCCAAATACCGGAACACATCGCCCTTCTTGACCATAATGCCGGTCGGACATTCACCGAGAGACAGTTCAATAATCTTTCTCTCGGTTATCTTGTCACCGTCTTTCGTTGCGGCCGGCACCACCTGGCCGTCCCTGTAATCTACGGCCTCAAGCGGCTCCAACGCCTCGGACTCGGCCCAAAGTTCTTCTGAACCGACTACTCCCGCCTCGCCGTACAGACGGAAAGCGGTGAACCACTGGTCATTGAAGACCACTGGCGGCGTAGAAGAAAGCTTGACGACTTGGCCGTCTTTCAAAGACAGACCGTCGGCCAGCGTCACTCCTGTCAGCTGACCCTTGTCGTCAAACTTCACCCGATAGATCCTAGGTACGCCGGATCTGGCCTTGGCCCAGGATCGCTCTGTCGTTGTTTGCGCGGCCTTCTGGTTGTTCGTCCGCGTCGTCCAGTTGATGAACGACTGGGAGCGTAACCCGGCCGACCGCGCGTTATCCGGCTGCTTCACTTGCCATAAGACAATGAAGAAGCCGACAAACGCCAGGCCGATCACGATCTTGCGTCCAATGCCGCCATAGGCGGCTCCGTAGGCGAGAGCGGCCCCTGGGATTAGGAACATGAATTCCAATATCCCGTCTTGAGCCGCGCCTCCGTACTGTTGGGCGGCATAACTCGCATCGCTGGTAATCGGCATCCCGACGATGTGCCCGACGGAAATCCTCAATGCAAGATACGCCACGACGGCCACAACAATCTTGGCCACTTTCGCGCTCGTACGCTTCAGAGCGCTGTCCTTCTCCAAAATCTCGCAAATGATATCGGCGAGACAGGCAAAGACAACCAACGCGATAATGAACCTGCCGGGAACATTCGGAATCAACATTTTTAATATGAGCGCCGTCGAGACCCCGATAAACGCACCGGCACCCATTCGTTTCAAATAGTTAGTCATCGTACAATCCCTCCAAAAACTGTTGAAGCGAGTGATGTGACGATGTTGCCCCACCACTCGCCAAGGACATCCGTCAACAGATCCCATCCGAACGACCACCCCCGAACAGCGGGCGCGGCCTCACTTCCAGTCGTCTCGGCGGCGCCGGAAGAAGTCGCCTCCTCCCGCTTCCGTCGGACTGAACTGATGGACTCCATGAGCTCATCCCAAAAGGCAGGGAAGGTATACAGTACCGCTACCGCCAATGAGATGAAGAATAACCCCCAATGCCACCAGGTCTTTTTCTTTTGGGACTCGGGGGATTTCGCCTTCTCATTTTCTGCGGGAGAAGAAGTGGCGGCCTTTCTGCTCGGCCTCTCCGACGGCGGCAGGACCTCCTCAGGATTGGTATTCCCGGAAAGAATCTTGACCTGTCGGAAAAGGTAGCAGAAGGCGCCTTCCTCTTCGTCCTTGATGGTTTCTGGTTTCAGGTTCGCAACTTCCTGCCCGAGCTTGGTTTCTTTCATTTCCTTCCAGCCCGATGACAGGATTGGCTCGCCGAAACCAGCGAAGATGGCCGAGACAAAGAGTATCACCGTCGTTGCCCAAGCGAGCATCCAACGGAAATTGTTGTTGGAGATGGTTTCGCCGACAACAAATACTCCTCGATCAAACACCCATCCCCAAAAAAGCGATCTCCGCCTGGCTGCCGGTGTCTTTTTCGTGGCAATGAATACGAGCGAAGACGCCGCTAAAAGCAGCAACGATAGAATCGCCCAAAAAGCGACCCATGGCGTAGTTGCCTGATAGACGATGCCCAAGCGGAGCGTCGACAGAAGGAGTGCCACCAAAATCGTCATGATTACCATTGCTAGTCCTCCTGCGGCTACTTGCCGCGATTGTGGGCAATGAGCGCCCCGACGTTTTTCAGAAATCCACGGCGATCCGCCTTGAATGACGGCGGATATAGTACAGCCGGCTTCTTCGCAGTGTCGACTTGATTGCCGACGACACGGAAAAACACCCTCCGTACTCGCTTTCCGTGCTCTGAACCGATCTGGACCGTCGCCATCCAATGCCCCTTTGGATCAGTGGCAAATGGCTTTGACGCGTCAACCACTTGGCCGGCGCTGTCAGTCACGACATCGCCTTCCAGTAGTCCAAGGAGGATCAAATCGATCTGCTCTCCCTTACCGTCATCCGTGTACTGAGCGACGATTTGGTAGAGACCGTCACCCTTGCGGGTGGCGTTGGCCTCCAATTGAAAGTGTTCCTTTTTTTTCGGAGCCGGTTGTCCGCCTTGTGGGGCGGGGTTGCCGGCCGGCGCCGGATTGGGGTTTCCGCCCGCTGGTTGAGCCGGACGGTCATTACCACAAGCCAAGCATTTTTTGCTTTTCTCGTGGTTGGTATTTCCACAACTGCATCTCCAGTTTGCCATCTTCCTTCTCCTTCCATTTTTCCGTAACCCGAATTGTAAGGTACGATTCGGGATTTTTCCCTTCTTTCTACCCTCTTTTATCACACAAAAAAGGGTAAAATTAGAGCAAAATCACCTTCCTCTTGACTTTTCTGCTTTAATATATCATTATAGCATACTTTAAATATTTTGTCAATAGCAACAAAAAAACACCCATTAGGGCATAATTTTTATAGCCGTCTCCTGAATTTTGACTAAATTATTGTATTTTATGCGACCATTAATAAATTTTGTGCTAATTTTATGCGGAAGCGAGCGCTAAAAATTTTCGCAAGCGAAGCGTCAGAAAATTTTAGCGAGCGAAGCATAAAATTTAGCCATGATTTATTACCGGTCGCGACTTTTGCGCCACTTTTCTAGAAAAGTGGCATAAAAAAATACTTACAATCAATTAACATTAAAAAAGTTATATTAAAGTCAAAAAATTTTCTCTTTCTTTCTATAAAAATAAAATAAACTTCCACCAGCTATCAAAACCACAAACAAGCTCACCCACTGCGGCAAACGCAACCCCCACCACTGCGGTGTCTGATCAATCCGAACGAATTCCATCAGAAATCTAATCACCGAATAACCAAGCAGATAAGCCATCACCACTCGCCCCTCCTTGAGTCGGCCGGAACGATAGAGAAAAAATAAAATCAAAAATAAAATTAAATTCAAAACCGATTCATACAAAAAGGCCGGCTGAAAATATTTTTCTGTCTTGAATTCCGGCGGACGCTTGGCTGGTGAAATGTAAATGCCGATGAATGAATCAGTCGGCCGGCCGAATAATTCCTGATTGAAATAATTTCCCCACCGGCCGATTGCCTGGCCGAGCGGGACGACAACGGCGATGAGATCAGTCAACCGCCAAAAAGAGATCTTCTTCCGGCGACAAAAGAAAAACAAAAAAATAATTCCGCCAGCAAGCGCGCCGTGAATCGCCAAACCGCCTTGCCAGATTTTTAAAACCGAGAGCGGATTGTGCCAATAGTAAAGCGGCTCAATAAATAATACTTCATACAGCCGTGCGCCGATAATGCCGGAGATAATGAGACCGAGCGCCAAGTCATAGACATCGTCAGAAGGGATTTGCCGGCGGCGAGCCAAACACAAGGCGAACATCAGCCCAGCCAGAATCCCTGCCACGATAAACACGCCGTACCAGCGGATGGCAATTGGTCCGAGCGACAAAAAAATCGGCTGCGGGTCAAATGTATGCAAGAAATTCATACTTTTATGATAGGCGGATGAGAAAGGAAAGTCAAAATCTATTTGGGGCTCGTAACTCGCGACTCGTAACTCGGAATAGAAATCCGTAGAGACGCGATTTATCGCGTCTGTGTTGAGATACTCGGAATACTGTGTCATCGCGAGTCCGCTGTGGCGGACGTGACGATCCCATGTTTTAAAAAAGTCACCATTAATCAATGTGGGATTGCCACACTCCCTCACGGTCGCTCGCAATGACAAGATGAAAATGGAATTGCCATGTCCGCCACGGCGAAAGCCTCGGGCGACCGCTTGTCCGCCTCTGGTGGAACCGTGGCGAGGCAATCAAAAATTATGTCATCCCGACCGGAGCCGGAGGCGGAGTGGAGGGATCCCTCGGCCCTGCTCGGGATGACAAAGTAAAAAAAGACCCGCCCGGACACCTTACCCGGGCGGGAAAAACTACTTACAATTCGTCACGGGACGACGATGACAAACTCTGGTTCGTCGCCCGTGTTTTCCGAAAGGACTCTTTGTTCTCGAAGCTCTCCTGACTTTGAAACGATGTCCCATTTCAATATGCGGACCCGCGAATTCTCCGGCCTCCTTCCGGTTGGCAAATCCTTCAAATCGTTCCTCCGTTTCTTCTCCGAGAACTGTGACCGTAAATCCCATCGTGTCATCCTTTCTCACTTCTCATTGCCTTATACCCCAAAACTAAATAAATCTACTCGACTCTTTTATTGGATTGGGCGGAGACTTATTATCCTCCAATTCTCATCCTCCTCTTTTTTTCGTAAATATAATCATAACGCGAAAACAATCAAAAGTCAAACCAGACGGGGGCATCCGCCTTCGCATAAGCTACGGCGAGACAAGAGCCCCATCCCTAAGAAATCCCCAACCATAAACAAAAAGAGGCGCCCCTTCCGAGTCCTCGGGATCGGAACATCTCTACTATAGACGCGATGAATCGCGTCTCTACGAATCGAGCGGGGGCATTGTCGGAAATATCCCTTCCCAACCTCCCCCTATCCCCCTCCTCCTGACCAGGAGGGGGAACCGCTACCCGCCACTACATCCGATGGTTCGACTTCGCTCACCACAAGCTTTACGAACTTTATAGGCTTTTGACTTTATAATTATTGCATTTTCCCCTAATCGCTAAACGCTAATTCCTAACTCCTAGTTCCTGACTTTACAAACTTTATGAACTTTATAGACTTTATAAACTAATTTTATCTTCTCACCTTCTTCTCTTGCGCCAGAACAGCGAGGGTCGTTTTGACGACTGTGTCCGGCACGAGCGACATGCTATCTATCCCTTCCCGCACCAAAAATTGAGCAAAGTCCGGAAAATCCGACGGCGCCTGGCCGCAAATACCGATTTTCCGTTTGCGTTTTTTGGCGACTCTAATCACTTGAGAAATCAAATTTTTGACCGCTTGATTTTTTTCATTATAAATATGAGCGACCAATTCCGAATCCCTGTCTACGCCGAGTGTCAACTGCGTCAAATCATTTGAGCCGATGGAGAAGCCGTCAAAAATATCCGAAAATTCTTCAGCCAAAATCACGTTGGACGGAATTTCGCACATCACATAGACTTCCAGTCCCTCCTTGCCTTGCCTAAGTCCGTTCTCCGCCATTATTTTTATCACTTTTTTCCCTTCTTCCACGGTCCGACAGAATGGGATCATTATCTTGATATTCTTGAGGCCGAATTCCTCACGAGCTTTTTTGAGCGCCTGGCACTCCAAGACAAACGCGGCCTTGTATTTGTCGGCATAGTAGCGCGAAGCGCCGCGCCAGCCGATCATCGGGTTCGGCTCTTGCGGCTCAAATTCATCGCCGCCGACCAGATTGGCATACTCGTTGGATTTGAAATCGGACAAACGGATAATGACATCCTTGGGATAAAAAGCGGCGGCAATCATGCCCACGCCTTCGGCCAGCTTATCCACGAAAAAATCGGACTTCTTAGGATGATTGACAGTGAGCGCTTCAATAATCTTTTTTGTTTTGGCGGTTTTGATTTTGGAAAAATTCAACAGCGCCAGCGGATGGACCTTGATGTAATTGGTAATGATGAATTCTTCCCGCGCCAGGCCGACGCCGTCGTTGGGAATAAAAGTGAAAGACAGCGCGGCGTACGGATTGCCGACATTCATCATGATCTTGGTTTTGGGGCGAGGCAGCTTTTTCAAGTTGGTTCTTTTGACACTGTATTTGAGCAAGCCGGAATACACTTTGCCGATTTCACCCTCGGCGCAAGAGACGGTAATCTCTTTGCCGTTTCTGATTTCCTTGCTCGCCCGGCCGGTGCCGACCACACACGGCACGCCCAGCTCGCGCGACACTATGGCCGCGTGGCACGTCCTACCACCGCTATCAGTGACAATCGCCGCCGCTTTTTTCATCACCGGCTCCCAGTCCGGATCAGTCATTGGCGCGACCAGCACTTCGCCATCTTTGAAAGTATGAAGCTGATTGACATTTTTTATTACCCGCACCTTGCCTTGTCCGATTCGCATGCCGACACTGTCGCCGGTAAACAACACCTTGCCCGATAAATCCAGTTTGTACTCTTCCAGGGTGTTGGGATCCTTTTGCGAGCCGACTGTTTCCGGCCGCGCCTGGACGATGAACAATTTTTTTGTTCGACCATCTTTGGCCCATTCAATATCCATCGGCCGGCCATAATGTTTTTCAATCACCATCCCCCACTTGGCAAGCTGGAGTATTTCTTTGTCAGACAAAGCATAACGGCGCCGCAAATTTTTCGGCACCGGCAAAGATTTGGTCGGTTCGCCATCGCCAGAGTTGTAAACCAGCTTCTTTGCTTTGTCGCCAGCCTGATGGGAAATAATCGGCTGATATCCTTTGGCCAGAGTTCCTTTGAAAACATAATACTCATCGGGATTGACCACGCCTTTGACGACATACTCGCCCAGGCCGTAGGCGGCATTAATGAGGATGACATTGCTATTGCCGCTCTCGGTGTCAATGGTAAACATCACGCCGGAAGTCGCCAAGTCCGAACGGATCATCTTCTGGACGCAAACCGAGAGATAAACTTTTTTATGATTGAATCCTTGATCCATCCGATAGGAAATCGCCCGATCAGTAAATAGCGAAGCAAAACATTTTTTGACCGCTTCCAATAGATTTTTTTCACCGACGATATTAAGATATGATTCTTGCTGGCCGGCAAAGGAAGCGTTCGGCAAATCTTCGGCTGTCGCCGACGAACGGACCGCGACATCGGCGGCGGACATTTTATAGCCGGCCGAAAGGCGGCCATAAGCGGCGGCGATTTCTTCTTCCAAATCCGCTGGCAGACGCGAGCTCAAAATAATTTCCCGAATTTTGCGGCCGCGATCGCTCAAATTATCTTTGCTAATACCTTTGAGCAAAGCAAAAATCGGGCGGCGAATTTTGGCCCGATCCAAAAAATGATTGTAGGCGCCGGCAGTGATAGCAAAACCATTGGGAATGGCGACACCTTTGGGCGTAAGTTTACGATACATTTCACCCAAAGAAGCGTTTTTACCGCCGACCTTGCCGACATCCTTGATGCCGACTTCTTTGAACCAAAGAATATTTTTAGACATATTTTAGCTGATTAGCTTTTTAGCTGATTAGGATTGAAGAGTGCCAATTATTTTATTGAGCATTTTCATTACTTCATTTAATAATTCATCGACTTTATTAAAATCAAGGTTTTTTCCAAAAGACAGCCGCCTGGCTATCTCAATCTGTGTTTCCAATTCCGCTCCGGAAGCGTAAGCAATAAATAAAAAATGGCGAAATTCATTAACTCCAGACCTTCTTCTGCCCTCTGCTATATTTGAAGGAATTGATACGGCCGAACGTCTAATTTGAGAAGTTAGATTATAAGCCTCCGAAGAAGGAAATTTTTCAGTTAAACTATAAATAGCAACAACCAAATCCATGGCTTTTTGCCAAACTATCAAATCTTTGTAACTGTTTATCATTTTTAATTAATCTAAAAAGCTAAGCAACTAACAAGCTAATAAGCTAAACAGCTGATTAGCTATTTTCAGACCTCCTCCACTTTTATCAAATTCGTCTGGCCTTTGAAACCGAATGGATGGCCGGCGACAACGATAATCGTCTCGCCATTTTCCACCAATTTCTTGTTCAAAAGAAGTTTTTTTATTTTTGTCAGCAATGAATTGAATGACGCGGTAAACGGCACCAGATACGCCTTGACTCCCCAGCTCAAACTCAACTGATTGACCGTCGTCTGAGCCGGCGCGATAGCCACTATCGGCACCTCGGAGCGAAAACGGGAAATGTTTCGGGCGGTAAAGCCGGAGGTGGTCGCGCAGACAATCAATTTGGCATGAGCGACGTCTTCGGCCAAGTCTTGAGCGACAAAGCTCATTATTTGAGTGATGGAATTGAGATTTTTGAACTCGCCTTCTTTGACTTCCTGCTCGGCGATCAGCCGGCTCTCCACTTCGCCGGCAATCCGAGTCATTGCCTGCACAGCCTTGAGCGGATATTTGCCGCTGGCCGTCTCGCCAGAGAGCATGATCGCATCCGTGCCGTCCAAAATCGCGTTGGCGACATCAGACACTTCAGCGCGAGTAGGAAGCGGATTTCTGATCATAGAATCAAGCATCTGGGTAGCGACAATCACCTGTTTGCCGGCCTTGCGGCACTTATCAATGACGCTCTTCTGAATCAGCGGCAGATTTTCAAACGGCACTTCAATGCCCAAATCGCCGCGGGCGACCATAATGCCGTCAGCTGCTTCCAAAATAGAGTCCATGTTTTTGATCGCTTCCCGCCGTTCTATCTTGGCGATTATCCGCGTATGCACGCCGCCGACCTTGCCTTTGGCAGTCGGCTTTTCCAATTTGAAACCGTAGCCGTTGCCGCCTTTCCAATATTTTTTTTCCAAAAGAAAAATCTTTTTCCGCAGTTTGACGATGTCGGCCGCATCTTTGACAAAAGACAAAGCGATGAAATCCACTTTGTTCTTGATGCCGAACTCCACATCCTGCCAATCCTTGGCGGTAATCGGGGGACATTTGATCGTGGATTTGGGAAAATTCATGCCCTTGTGCGTCTTGATGACGCCGCCGGTCACCACCCGGCAATTGATGGCGCGATTTTTTATTTTGACGACCTCCAGTTCAATCGTCGCGTCGTCAATGAGAATGGGGTGACCGACTTTGACTTCTTTATAAAGATCGGGATACTGAATCGGGATGTACAAGCTCAACGCTTTTATCGGCACGACATAATTTTCCGGCACCAATGAAATTTCCTCGCCTTCATCAACTTTGATTCCCTCCTCGGCGACACTGCCGATACGGATGCGCGGGCCCTGCAAATCCTGGATGATCGCGATATTATCGTTGCATCTTTTGGCGACGGCGCGAAGATTGTTGATGAGCATCTGATGGTGCTTGTAAGTGCCATGGGAAAAATTAAGCCGGGCGACATTCATCCCTGCTTTGATCATTTTTTCCATCATCGTCTTGGTTTCCGAAACCGGGCCAATCGTCGCGACGATCTTGGTCTTTTTCATGAAATTAATTTATGGTTTTAATTACAATTTGACAGTCTTGACCAGCCAATTGCCGAATTTATCGGCCAAATCGGCCGCGACCGGCAATTCCCACTTTTTGCCCTGAAGCGCTTTGACAATGCCGACAATGGCCATCACGCCGATGAGCAAGTTGAGCAACCAGCCCAAAATCGGGATGAACCAGAAAATAATTGAGGCGACAAAAAGAAGAAGTCCCTGATTGGCGTGGAAGCGGACAAAATCATTATTCTTGCGCGCCGCCAAAGCGACCAAGCTCAAAATCCAAATATAAGCGATCGCTCCCCAGACTTTTTCTTCGGCCGAGACCTTTTTTGTTTCTGACATAGATTTGAATTATTTTTGAATTATTATTTTTTGAAAAATACTTCTACTATTTTTTTTAAAAAACCTCCCTTACCCCTCCTGCCATCCCTTATTTGGGGGCCGTTCTCCCCTCCCTTTACTAAGGGGAGGAGACTGCCCTGAGCGAAGCCGAACGGGATAGGGAGTGGTTATTATTTTTTAAAACTCAAAACAAAAATCATCAACACACACACGAGCGCGCCGACAGCGCCGACCAGGATCGTCTCCGTGATGATGTTGAAAAATTTCCAGACAGTGATGCCGTCAAAAAAACGATAAAGCGAGACGACCAGCCCTGAACTGAAGCCGGCCAAGAATCCGGCCATCGCGGCCACAGCCGCGCTATGGCCAAAATGTTTGACGACCTTAAATCCCATAAAGCCAAAAACCAAAATCCTGACCGCCCAGGCGACCAGTTCAATTTGTTCAAAAAAAATGCTGTTGGGATAATTGCCGACAAAGATTCTTAAGCCGATTTCCAAAATAAGCAGGAGCAGGACATACCATCTGACAAATTTAAAGTAAACCGTGAAATCAATCGGCTCCCAGATTTTGGCTGATTTATAGCTTTCCATGAGGGTATTATAACATGCGGAAGTCTGTAAAGTCCATAAAGTCGAAAGTCTATAAAGTCGAAAATCGGTAATCAGTAATCAGTAATTATGAAGTCATAAAGTCTATAAAGCTCGCAAAGTCCATAAAGCTAACGGTGAGCAAAGCCGAACTATCTGTGAGACGGTAATCGGTAATAATTGTAGAGACGGGGCATGCCCCGTCTCTAAGGAACTCGCGACTCGAGGGATTGCATAACATAAACAGGGTATCACGGCAAGGCAGTTTTTTTATTTTGCGACTTAATTAGCGAGATTTTTTATAAATTTTCAATCTGCTCTATTAATGAACGGACATCCGCAACAGTTTTTTCTACTTCCTTATTGTCCCTTGCGCCAGGCCGACAGACGAAAATAAAATTTTTCAAAAGCAGCCATCTCAAAAAACGACTCTCCTCTTCCCGGGACAATGGCTTTTCTGCTGTATAGCCGGCCATAATTCCTTCTCGGAATTCGCGGCTCAGCCGAGGACGCTGAGAACCGGCCAAATCCATCATTGGATCTCCGGCGGTTATTTCTCCCGGATCAATAAAAGTTGCTTTACCGGTCGCTTCATCAAAAATAATGTTATCTCCCGCTATATCTCCATGAATCAATTTCGATCTTTGTAAAGACGATATCTCATCGCTTTCTAAAGTAAGTTTCACTATCTTTTTTCTTTCCTCATCAGAAAAAACATCGTTTGTCGGCAAGTTATCTATTTTTTTACGATAGAATTCAACTGTTGGATTTGATTCTTTCGCGCCGCTAACATCAATATCGTGCATCTTGCGAAGCACCCGGCCGGCTTCAACAGCGGCGGCGGTTTTTTTATCCGAATCTTTGATTTCATTAATCGGCTGACCGACCGACCACTCCCATAATATCCAATGGCTTGCCGCCAGGTCGGAACATTCGTCCGATGAGTTCAATAAAACGGGCACCGATATCCCGCCCTCTTCGGCCAGTGATGAAAATAATCGGCTGGAGATGAATAATTCGTCATTGGAAAAAATTTTTAAAACATGTCTCTCGCCACCGGCCTCAATCATATAAGTATTGGTCGAGCTGTTCTGTTCTCTGGAAATTTTTTTAAAAGAAACTTTTTCCGTGCTAATTCCAGAGGACTCCAAAACACTACCAATCATCTCCATGGTGATTTTCATTACATCATAATTTTCTTCTTCAATTGAAGACATTTTTTCTCTCACAAATTTATTTTAAAAATTTATTGATCTTCCGCCAAAAAAACGGCTCCATTATGCGCCTGGCTAAGCCGTGTCCGCCTGATTCAAGCGGGACGAACTTGGCGCCGATTTTTCGCGCCAGTTCAGCGGTCGGTCCAAACGGTACCACTTCATCATCCCGAGCGTGAAAAATCATGATTTTATCGGCGACGAGTTTTGATGCTGAAAATGACGGACTATAAAATTTGCCACCTCGCAATTTTTTCCAGATATCGTCGTCCGAACGATACGCGCCAGTAAAGGCATTTTTAACAAACCGAGCTAAATGGTCAAGCGGTTCAGCCGGACCTTCCGTCAGCCAATCCACCACCGGCGCTAGGGCAACTACTTTTTTGACTCGCTTGTCGGCCGAAGCCAAAAGCGCGGCCGGACCGCCAAAACTGGAGCCGATCAGAAAAACTTGGGGCGAAAAAATTTTCTTTTTCTCGCCACTCCACAAATCTTTAAATCCTTTCGGCAATTGATTGATAATGTCTATGACATCAAGATGCGGCGACTTGGCCAAAAATTTACCCGTGCTTTCCCAACTGCCACGATAGCGGGGAATAAAAACCCAATAGCCTCGTTTGGAAAAAAATTCCATTAGCTCGCTGCGCCGGCCAGGATAACTAGGCATGCCAAAACAAAAAATCACCACCTGATTTGACGATTTGGCCGGCGGCAAAAATTCACAAATTATCTGATTTTTTATTTTAGTCAGCAGGATGGGCATTGCTTTTAAAAATTATTTTAATACCAGCAGAGAATCGCTTCCTCGCCGATGATTTCTTTGAGATGCTCCTTTGCCTCGTCATAACTGCCGATGGCGTCAATCAAGCCATTCTCCAGCGCCATCTGCCCGAGCATGGTGGAGCCGTCGGCCAGCGCCCGCACCTTGGCGGCATCCAGATTCCGATTGGCAACGACAGCGGCGATGAAATTTTCATGAATAATATTAACATCCCGCATGAATATTTTTTTCTCCTCGGCGGAGAGCGACTTGTTCGGGTCGCCGGAGTCCTTGAATTTGCCGGCGCTCAATTGATTGTAAACCAAGCCTCCGTCCAGCTCCTCGTCGGCCTCGCTGACATAAGACATGGTCACGCCGATACTGCCGACATCGGAATTGGCCGAGGCGAATATCTTGTCGGCGCCGGTTGCCGCCCAATAGGCGCCCGAGGCCCCGCCACTGCGAATCATGGCGACAGTCGGCTTGTCCAACCCTTTCAAAGCGTTGGCCACCTCTTCGCCGGCGACAGGCGAACCGCCGTAAGAATCAACTTCCAATAAAACCGCTTTGATATTCTCGTCGTCACGCGCGGAATTGATAGCGGCAAGAATATTTTCCGAAGCCGTCTCATCAAACAAAAGATTTCCCTCGGTATCAAAGCTTTCCGGCGGAATATAGTCAAGCAACGACCCATGAAGCTCTATAGCCATGACATTGCAATCGTCAGCTTCGGTTTCTTCTTCGCTCACCGCCTCATCCGAATAGTCGCTGTCGTCATCCGCCAGCCGATAGATTGCCTCATTATAAACAATAATAACGGAAGCCAAGATAATTATGACCACCGCCAATTTCCACAATGACCGGCTGATCCGGGCGAAAAAATTCTTGATTGGCGCGGGCACGAATCCGCCCAGCGGACGGAACAGCGCTTCTTTGATTTTGAGTAGCATGGGGTTAGGGTTAAAAATTAGGAGTTAGGAATTAGGAGTTAGGAGTTGGCGATTAGCGTTTAGGATAGCAATTAGCGATTAGGGAAAAATTCCATATTTCTTCCCCCTCCTGGGTAGCCGGTCCGCCTTGGGCGGAAAGGAGAGGGTAGGGGGAGGTTAAAAAATTAACCAAATTTATTCTTATATTATACCACAACAATGATTTAGTTTCGCCAGGCGAACAGGCAAGCGGCCGCAAGCGGCTAAAGCAAGCGCAAAACCAATCTGGCCAAACGCAATTCCTCAAAAGAAAAATCCTCGCCAAGCAGATCGCGGACCGGCGCCAGGGCGATGTCGCCAGTCCTTTTAAACGCCGCCCCGATCGTTTCCAATCGATCACTGTCCGGCCGCAAATAATCTAAGTCCAGCTGCTTGTCGCCGGCCGACAATTTTTCCAAATGGCTGATGATCGTCCCCTCAACCAGGCCGCGAGCGGCGGCCATATCGGCAAGGGACATTTTTTGCAACACCAATTTTTTCGTCTCTTGGTATGTTTCGCCTTTGGCTTTTTTGGGCGAAGCCTTTTTGCTCTCCCCTTTGTTCTCCCCATCGGCCGAGGAAATGGCGCGCAAAAAAGCGGCCTGCCTCGCCCCGATTTCCGCCCCATCAGCCGCACGCATCTGGGCCGCGAGCGTTTCCGATTGCGCCATCAAATCCTGATCCAGCCGAAGTATTTCTTCGTTTACCCTGATCGCCAAATCATTGAGGCCGAGCAGCTTGATGCCGGAGAGCGACCGCACGCGCGAGAGGGCGACATAGCCCATCCCCCGTTCAAATGATCGGCTCAAATCAATTTCCGCCGCGTCCAAGCTCATGCCTTGGCTCTTATGAATGGTAATCGCCCAAGCCAATCGCAGGGGAACCTGGCGGATGACCGCTATCACCTCGCCGTCCAATTCATACGCCCAAGAAACCGGCGAGGCGATTATTTTCCGGCCGGATTTTATCCGCACTACCGGATAACCGCTCCCTTCGTCAAAGCCGACCACCGTTCCGAGCGTGCCGTTGGTGTAGCCCTCTTCAAAATTATTTTTGACAAACATCACGGCGGCGCCCTCTTTGAGCTCCAAGTCTTCCTTGGCCAGACAGCTCTTTTTCAAATCGGCGATCAGCCGATGAGAGCCGTAGCCGGACATCGGATACACTCTTGATTCTTCGTCTATTTGCGCCAGATGAAAATCATTAACCGCGTCAACATTGAAATTGTGCGAATAAAGCTTGGTGGCAAAAACATCGCCAGCCGGTTCGCGATCCTGCCGGCTGGCTAAAATCTTTTTGGTCTCGTCATTGGCGAGGCCGGAGCGGATGTCGTTTAGAACTTTCAAAAAGCCGTCATCGGTCTGGCGATGCTGTTCGGTCAGATAGCAGACTTTCAAATCCAATTCTTGCCAAGCCGCCGAGGCGGGGGCGAAATCGGTTTTTCCCGGGCCGCGGTTCACCGGCGGGAGCTGGAAAAAATCGCCGCACAACACCACTTGCAAGCCGCCGAACGGCCGGTCGTCTTCACGCAGCCGGCGGCAAACTATATCCGCCAAATCCAGCCGCTTGGCATCCAGCATTGATATTTCGTCAATAATAAGAACCGCAGCCTTGGCCAGCCGATGATGCACTCGGTTGTTGCGCCGCAAGTCGGAGAGATCGCCTTTTGACAACCGATCCTTGATGCCGATGCCGGCCCAGGAATGAATGGTGACGCCGCCGATGTGGCTGGCGGCAATGCCGGTGGAAGCGGTGATGCCGATTGACGCGCCGGCGGATTTCAAAAAACCGACATACTTGTTGAGCAAATATGTCTTGCCACTGCCGGCCGAACCGGTGAGATAAACATTGTGGCCGAGCTTCAAAATTTCCAACGCTTCGTTTTGGGTCATTTGGACAGGGATTAGCAATTAGCGATTAGCTGTTAGCGTTTAACGATTAGGGGTTAGGGGCTAAAAATTAGGGGTGAGGGGGGGGTAGGGAAAGATACAGGATTTATTCCCCCTCCTTGTCCATTTGTCCGCCTTTGGCGGATGGAGGAGGGAGCCTGCCCTGAGCGAAGCCGAGCTGGCATCTTTTCCCCCTCCTTGTCTGAAGGAGGGGGTAAGGGGAGGTCTAATTAATATTTTTTCACCCCCTCCTGTCCTCCCCCTTCAAACAAGGGGGAGGAAAAATCAAACTGATTACAATTTTGACGACCCCTCCTTCAAACAATGAGGGGTAATAAAAATACGAGAAGGAGGTAGGGGAGGTCTAAATATAAATATTTCTTATTCTCCTATTCGCGCGAATAAGGGCATGCAATAACTTCTTATATTTACAAAATATTATTTTTTATTTTGCGGTTTCCCTCGGCTCGCCGAAGCTTTAGCGGAGGCCGGCCAGTCGCTGATCGCGATTCCTTGACCGCGCCGAGTGACCACAACATTTTGGCCGTCGCGCCATTTTAAATCACGAATGATTTCAATCGGCAGGGTGATGGTGATGCTGGCGCCGCGGCCGGTCTTGCCGAGCTTGCGGATGTTTTGTTTTTCCAATTTTCGCATGGAATTTGATTGTTTAATTTTAATAATATTTACCGCTATTGACAAAGTTTATAAAACGCTTTATAATACAATCAGAATACACATAAAAAATACCTCTACGGGCCTCATCCCTTAGCGGTGTTTTTTATTATAACTAAGTTTTTTCTCTAGATTATCCATAAAAATAATTCTTTCTTGTGCTGTTTTCTTGAGCAATATGGAACAAGTTTTGATATATGGGCTCATGACAAATTTTAATTTGCCCTGCCGATATAAGTATTTAACCAAAGAATAAAAATCTCCATCGCTTGTGATGATAACTGCCTTGTCATATTTTTCATAATCCAATAACGCCTGCAAAACCAAGTCGGCATCAACATTTCCTTTTATATTTCCATTCTGATCGGGAATGGTCGGCTTGAAAACCAAAACATACCCGCAAGATTGAAGCGATGAATATAAATCCTGATTTCCTGGTATATAGCCAATAAACAAATAGGCAACTTCAACGCCATACTTCTCCCGCAAATAAATCCTAAATCTTTTGTAATCCAACTTCCACCCCAAGCTCTGAATTCCCAGGTTCAGATTTTGGCTATCAATAAAAGCGTAATTTTTTTCTTTGTCATGCATAATTAAAATATCACCGACCAATATATTAATTGTATTCTTACCAATTATAATCTTTTCACATTATTCACCAAAAATCAACTGGCGATCTCCGGAGATGTCTCCGGAGATTTATTTTTCTGATTTTTTTCTGGCCGCGAAATAAGCGCACCAATC
This sequence comes from uncultured Gammaproteobacteria bacterium, assembly GCA_964536975.1. Taxonomy (GTDB): domain Bacteria; phylum Patescibacteriota; class Patescibacteriia; order 2-01-FULL-39-33; family 2-01-FULL-39-33; genus JAKQDP01. Next base: position 66,323 of record CAZHYS010000003.1, on the reverse strand, counting down.
ACAACTTTTGCCAGACTTCGGGATGACGTCGCCGTCCAGACACTTCTTGATGTCAAAAAGAGTTTTCTCTACCCAAGAATCATCACCTCTATGTTCAATTAAATTAACATCAAATTCAATCTTCTTGTCAAAAGCCTGGCGATCCATTTTGCCGGTGCAATAAACAAAATAACCAACATCAGAGACTTTCAAACCATTTTTCCGCAGTAGCCACTGGTACACCTCCATTTGCCGTTTGTAGCCATCTTGCCACTCTTTATCTAATTCCTTTACGGCCTCATCTTTGGCTGTAGCTTTATAATCAACCACAATACATTCCGGCTCAAACTTTCCCCCCTTTCCAAGGAGAGACGCGGAGAGGTTTGCCAAATCTTCTGACTTTCTCCCCTTTCCAAGGGGAGACACAGAGGGGTTTGCCGAATATTCTAACTTTCCCCTCCTGCCCGAGGAGGGGCTAGGGGAGGTGGGAGGGATAGTCACCCACAAATCATCAATCGCGCCGGTCACCAACAGTCCGGTCGGTTCGTGCAGATATCTGACGCCGCCAAAATTCCGCCGCCATTCATCCAGCTCGGCGTGCGACATTGGCCGAGCATCTATACCATATTCTTTTTGAAGTGGATGTTGTTCGTTTTTAACACGATAGGAATCAAACTCCTGCTTTAAAAGATAATCCACCGCGCTATTTATAGAAAAAGGGAATCCGGGCACTCGCTTTGTGCCGAGTTTATTATCCAAATAAAAACATCTTGGACATTCCAAAAACAAATCAATCTTTGACCGGCTTAATTTCCAATTATTTCCGCCATAGTTCCAAGAGGCGTCTCTGTTTGGGTTGTAGTAGGTGGACATATGTTAATTAATTTTTTTAACCTCTTTATTGATCCATTTTTCTGCTTCTTGCTCGTCTTTTTCTATTCCCATTTCCACGCCTCGCTTGGCAATTTCAAGTAATGATTTAGATAATTTTTTCGTTTCGTACATCTCAGTTATTTTCTTTTTGATTTCTTGTTGCGTTTTTGAATCAATTTTTGGCAAAACTATTTTGGACAATTCCTCTTTGCCGATAGCGGTTAAAATTGTTCCTTTGCAACCTTTCTTTAGTTGCAATTGCCCGATTTTTGTTTTTAATATAATAAGCAAGGTTTCGGAATTAATTTTATCTGAATTGACAGCAAAAAATCCGGTGGAGCATAAAGCGTTTTTCCAGTCTTCCGTTATTAAAGCAATACTTTCAAGTGATCCTTCAATGGACGAAACAATCAGATCGCCTTTTTGTACTTTACGACGCGCTCTTGACGGCAGTTCATTGCCAAAATTTTCAATGTAGCCATTTATTTCGCCGTTTGATGAAATGTTGGCAAGCTCAATGTATTTGTATTGCTCGTTGTCTTTGGGCGTAAAATTCTTGTCTTTGATTTTTACCAAATTGCCCAATTCATCAAATCCACCTTTGTATTTTTTCACTGCATCAACGATTTCCTCGTATTTTGGTTGAAAATACTCTGCGTCAAAACGCTCGGATTCTTGTGTTGCGGAAAAGTTTTTGACAAAAGCCAGTTCGTGCTTTGGCTTCCAGTCCAAAAGCCCCAAGTCGGAAAGGAGTAATTGTTCGGCTTGGAAATAGAGATTGTTTGCAGATTTTCTTTTTGTTTTTGATGATGTAATAATTTCACCAATTCGATTTTGAAAATCTATATCTAACACCGGAATTGGTATTTCTCTTATTCTTGACATCGCGACAGTAGGTTGTGCAGAAAGTGTTTTTTCACGATCAAGTAAAAGCTGACCAGCGTTAGAATTTAAAAAAGTAGATAAATAATAAGAATCGATATTTTTATTTTTGCTACGAATGAGGCAGATATTTGGTCCAAGTTGAAAATCGTTCTCTTCTAGAACTAATGCTCTTCTATATTCCCCAGTATATGACAAAACAACATCTCCTTTTTTAAGGTTAGAACGCTTCAAAAATTCGTCAGCAACTTTTTTGTCAATTTTAAGATATTCATTTAAGACCAATTCTTCGTTTTGAATATTCTTACTGGTTAAAACAATATAGAAATCGTCTGAATTGATATTTGGATCAGTAAAATATTTGGTGTATTCAAAACCAGCTAATTTTGTAACATTAAAACTTTCTTTCACTCTTGCAAAATTTTTATTTATTATCGTTTTATAAAGGTTGTATGATTTTGGATAAAAATAATCAGCATCGAATCTGAATATGTCATTATCGACTAAAACTCCTTTGAATTTTACAACTGAATATTGCATAGTTATTTTATACTTTTGGTAAACATTTTTTGATATTATTTATAATATGCTTGTATATAAAAAGAAAATCTTCTCTTAATTCCCGGACATTGGGTTGTATATCATTTGGGACTTTTTGTCCGTGGGCTAAATAATGACGAGTATCGGTAATTCGTTTAAGTCTCTCGTTTAAATCCGGCTGCAATGCCAAAGTGTTTTGAGCACTTTGAAACAAGTTATTAAATTTATTCCGCGCTGTTTCTCCCGCCATCTCTTTAATAAGATTTCTAATGCTATCTAAGTTTGTACTATGAAAATCGTCAATATTTTTTTCTCGCGCTTGAGATTGAATGTCTAAAAAATATTGAACATATTTTCTCCCCCGATAGTAGGATGAGCTTTTATGATGTTTGATTGTTTTACTCAACCAATCTTGTATTATGGTTTCTGTCATAAATTCAATAGCGCCACAAACTATAACATACGAAAAGGTCATCATTTCTTGCTTGAATTGATTGGTAGAAGGATAATTCTCTATATTCTCGAGTAATCGAACAACATATTTTTTTCTTTCCAAAATAACGTTCATACATATAAAATCACGAGAGCATTTTAATTGCTATTTCAATCCTGTTTTTATAGTTTTTCTTGTCGGAAGTTTGTGAAGTTACCGAATCAAGATAATTAGGATCTTCTACTAGTTTGGTATAGTTTCGTTTTAAATATTTGACTTTTAGCCTATTTTCTTTCTTCAGTTCTGCTATGGCGGTCATAACAGATTCAAAAACTGCTCTATTAAATGTTTTTGATTTTGATGTGCGGGGAAATGAGCTACCAATATTTTTTACAATGATAGATAGTGTTTGGTTAAATAATTCTTGCCATTCGGCTCCTTTTTCTTCAGAAAGATTTTTATTCTTATTCATAAATTCGTTAAGAAATTTAGTGATTGGCTTTTCATAATCTTTTCCTTTAAAGTAAGCGGCAAAAAATCTCAAGATTGTTTCTACATCCTTCATTCTTTTATCCGGTTTTTTAGCAAGGAGTTCTCTCCATTCTTCGTTGTATTCATTTATTTTAAATAGTAAATCATTTAACGATCCCCCATAAATGCAGTTTCTGATTTCTTGCTGGTTTAAAACAACGCTCCCCGTGTTAATACGTTGAAATGCTGTAAATTTTATATTTGGGTCATCTTTTGGATAGACAAAGACCACAGCCTTCAAAACCGCGTTTCTTAATTTCTTTTGAATAGCTTCATCTAGGTCGTCAAAGGTTTTGTTTAAAAATTTTTGGTCAATATCGCCAGCTAACTTAAAAACTTTTTCGTCTCTAAATCTGCCCTTAAAGAAGTCGCATATAGATAAAATTCTCTGCTGGCCATCTATTACTTCCATGACCTCAGTATCAGGATCTCTCCCAAGCAAAATGTTCGGCACGGGATAACCAAGAATGAAAGATTCTATTAATTTGCTGGCCTTTTTTATATCCCAAACAAATTTTCTTTGGAAGCTTGGCTGTACAATAATTTGCTTACTCTCATTTACGTACTGTCGAATTGAATCGAGAGTGTAGTCCGCCCCATAACTAATAATTGGCCCTTTAAGTTTTAAAGATTCATCGTCAGAATCTTCTTTTTCAAAAAATTCATTATTTAATTCTTCAATATTTTTTTTCTTCATAAGATTGTGTAATTTAAAATTATAATTTATTTCCAAAAACTTAATTTTTCCGACTTCGCCCATTCAATAAACTTTTCCGCTACGCCGTCGGGCAATTCGCCGTCGTGATTGTGCAAGTCATGATTGATTATCAAGTGCCCATTTTTATCTAGTTTCGGCTGATTGTTGCCGTTTTTGACGAAAACATACTCGCCGGAATTGTCCTTGCCGGATTTTTCGGAAACGGCAAAGAAAATCGGATAATCCTCCACTTTCGGGCAAAGCTTGTCGTCCCATTTCTGCACAAAAAGCACGCTGGTTTTTGTTCCCGTGTGCGGTTTAAAAGTGTTTACATGAAGCCCGACTACGGCAAGGATTCTGCCTTTTTCGGCGATATACTCGCGAATTGCCTTGTCAGAAGTATTATTAAAACGGCCTTGTGGTAAAACAATCGCCATTCTTCCGCCCGGCTTCAAAAAGTTTAAGTTTCTTTCGATAAACAAAATATCGCGCCCAACTTTTGATTTTGGTTTGTTTTTTTCGTTGTAGCCAAGATCGTATTTGTGGATTATGCGCGATTCTTTGATGTCTCCGGCAAATGGCGGATTTGCCATGAGAATATCAAAATTAAATTCTTTGTAGGAACTTTTATCTTTTTGTAGAGCTTCGAGGCGTTTTAATCCCGCTCCGTACACTTCCAGCCAGTCGCGATTTTGGATTGATTCATTCCAGCGTTCATAATCAAGATTGTTGAGATGTAAAACGTTGGTATTTCCGTCTCCGGCGATCAAGTTTAAAGTGCGAGCAACGCGCACGACTTTTTCATCAAAATCAATACCGAATACTTTAAGCACATTTTCTTTTTCTTCCTCGGAAATGTCGGTGTTTTGGAATAAATGTCCGGTGATTTGAAAAATCGTATGAACGGTAAATCCGCAAGAACCGGCGGCAGTATCTACCATGTATTCGCCAGCTTTCGGATTGAGCATTTTGACGCACATATCAATCACATGACGAGGCGTGAAGTATTGGCCTTTTTCGCCTTTTGATGATTTATTGACCAAGTATTCAAAGGCTTCGTCTATGATTTGCAGATTGGAATTGAAAAGTTTTATATCCTGCAAACTGGAAACGCTGACGGAAAGATGAGAGGGCGAAAGCTGAATTTGGCTTGCTTCGTCAAAAACGCCCGGCCATTTGGCTTTGGCTTCGTCAAAAAGTTTTTGAATTTTATTTTTTAGTTCGCTCTCGGATTGACCTGTGTTTCTAAATTCCAAAACTCTGAAACTGGAATCGTCAATTTTTGCCAAAATTTCTTTTACTTTGTCATAATCTCCGCGATCTTCTTTGCTTAATTTATCCTCAAGATAAATTTCCAGACGCATTTTGTCTTTTTTGCTCTGTAATTCATCGTACAGTTTGGTGAAAATAAGTTTAAAAACTTCTTCAAAGACATCTACGCCCGCATTTGCCAAAACTTCATCTTCCATTTCCTGAATAATGGTTTTGAGCGATTTCCCCTCGTTCGGGATTTTGTCTTTGATGATTAAGTCTTTAAGAGTAAATCTTTCTTTCAAAATATCTTCAAGCGTTTGGTCGGCTTTTGGAATATCGGTAATGTCTTCAAAGTAATTTGGGTCTTTGCGGTTGTAATGCGAAATTTGTCCACCATTGGTCCAAACGGCAATCGGCGCACCAGTGGCGTTGGTGTAGGAGCGGAGCTGGTTTTTTCCGTCTTGGAGTTTTGGTTTTTTAATTTCAACAATGATGTATTCAACAGTCGGGCGGTCTTTGTCAAAAATAACAATGTCGGCAGATTTTACCTCACGGCCAAAATGGATTGCGTGTTCAAATTTGATTCTTTGTTTTGGATAGCCGTAATCTTCAAGCAGTTTCATCGCATAGAGCTGGCGGACAACCTCCTCCGGCTTCAAAATTATTTCTTTATCTCGGATAGCGCAAACAACATAAGATTTGCCGTCTTTTGTGGTGACTTTACCTTCCAGCTCGTCAATCAGTTTCTGATCAAAAATTGAAAGATTATAACTTGAGTCTTTGATGATTTCTAAGATTTTTGCCATAATTTTGGAAACAAGAATTAAATTAATACCATAATTTTCCCACTTTCGGCTCCAAAAGTCAAACTAAAAATCTCCGGAGATATCTATGGAGACATCTCCGGAGATCAATCACATCTATTACACATAAAAAACCCTCCCCTCGTATTTTTATTACCCCTCCTTGTCCGAAGGAGGGGTCGCCAAAATTGTAATCGGTTTTGGCGGGGGCGGTGGAAATAAATTAATCTGACCTCCCCCTACCCCCTCCTTCGTAAGGAGGGGGAAGAACAGAGATGCCTTCTTTAGAACAAGGGGGGGGGAGATACCCATTCGGCTTCGCTCAGGGCAGGCTCCTCCCCTTGGTAAGGGGAGGAAAAATTGGGGGGATAAATTAATCTGACCTCCCCCTACCCCCTCCTTCGTAAGGAGGGGGAAGAATTATAAAGGCTCCCTCGTTCGTAATATAAAGGCGGACAGGGTGATAATACCCCTCCCTGCCCTCCCCTTATAAAGGGGAGGGAAAATGGTTTTACTGTTTTTTGATCTTTGTGTAAACCAACTTAATCAGCCAGCCGATGAGGCCGCCGAGGATAGTGAGGATGATGAAGCATGAAAACCATTTGCTATCAGTTAAAAAGAAAAATAAGAATGGAATTATAAAAATAAGCCAACAAATCCATTTTTTACTGGAAATGATAAGGAATGATAGTAAAGGCAATAATAAAGCATATGACAACAAAAAGCCACCTAAAAAGGTATCCAAACCTTCTCCTCCTAAGGTTAATAAACCAGAGTTATAAACGGGACTGAATATAGACTGATACAAATTACCCGCAAAAACGATGGCAGCGACTGAGCTTAAGAAAACTACCAAAATTAACACCGAAAAATATGAAATTAAAATTTTTGACCAATTTATTTTCATAAATTTTAAAATTTATTAATTAACAAATTTATATTTGAAACGAGCACATTTTTGGCGGTAGTAGAAATCCATTTATGGCGCTGATACAGCTCCAGGCTTTTCTTGATAATTTCCAAGCGGACGATGATATATTTTTCCAAGATTTTATCTTTGAGCTTGTGCTTGCCATCCATTTGATTGTAGTTTTTCTCCAGCTGGCGGAAATCATTGATCAAGATCTTGTAAATTTCTTTTTTGGCTATCTCCTTTTGCTCGTATAGAGCATTGGTAATATCTATCAACTTGGCAAAATCAACTTCCGACTCAAAAGACGGCTCGGCGGTAGAAGACGCGCTATAATCAACCGTGAAGCTATCAACGGCGCCGGCGGCGATAAACGACTTCACTTCCGCTTCGCTGTTAAGAGACGCATTATCTTCGTCAACAAAGCTCACTGCCAGCTTGTATTCGCCACCGCCATCAACACCCTGAAGCTCCACCCGATACTCGCCGTCCACGGGATCGGGAATGGCGACAAATTCCACTTCGCTGTCAAAGCCGGTATAAAACGCGCCGGCAATCTCATTGGTCGTCGTGCTATTGGCAAAATCCTTGCCCACGCGGCGGCCAAGCGGATCAATAACCACGAAATCCACCGGCGAATACACCCGCAAAATAGTCCAACGGCGGGCATTGTAAGCTTGCGCGTTATCAAGATACGCGGTCGGCCGCCGGCCAGTCAAAGCTTCAATCACATCCTGCTGGGCGAGAGTGGGGAGCGCCAGATGATCGCCGGACAGCTCAATCATGCGCGCGTCGGAAATCGCATTAGAACTGTTGGCAGAGACAGTGCCGTCGCCGTCTGCCGACTCAAAAGAATTTTCATTGTCCCGCAGATTTTCCGGATAGCCGTATTGCCACAGTTTGTCCTTGGTATTTGGGTCGGGAACGACTCGGATATAGCGCAAGGTGCCTTCACTTATATTACCAATGATATTGGTGACATTTGTCCGCTGGGTCAAACGCGACAACCTGTCGGCGGAGTTGAGGCCTTCCAAAAATTCATTTCGTGGATAATTGGTCGGATAGCTTCGGAGTTGCCAAACGCCGGCGGTTTTGTCTTTCAGATAATCATAGATCGGCAATAATTGGCCGACCGTCGGCACTTCATTTCTAATATAGTCAACCAAGCTCAAATAGCCGTTGGCATTGGCCTCTAATTGAAAAACTGTTTTAAATAAAAAATCTATTGGTTTATTTCCAAAATAAGCACCTTCTCTTCTATTGTAACTATCCACCGACCCCAAATGTGGCGTGCCGAGAAAAATCACCTGATCCACATCGTTTTGATAATCGTCGCTCTGTATGTACGCCCGCGCCACCAGTCCGCCCATTGAATGCGCGACAATATCCACTTTGTCGCGGCCGGATTTCTCCTTCACCTCCTGAATTTTTTCCTTGAGCATATCCGCGGTGATAGCGTTGTCCTGCCGCCAGTCATACGGAAAAGCAAATAGGGTCGGCTTGCGACCCAAGAGCCAATTTGCCCAAGTCGGCTCATAGTAGCCGGCGGAGATAAACGCCTCCATCAGATTGTTGTAGGTACCCAAGATAGGGTCCAACCGCCACTCGCCATTCACTTTCCAGCTTCCCAAAATTCCCGGAATGACAATGACCGGATCAATCCGGCGGGAATAAATTATTTTTTCGCTGTTGTACGGCTCATAATTTGCCTCGCCCATTACAAGCGTCCCCTTGATGTCGCCGTTTATATAATCCGCCACGGTCGTCGGGCCGTCCGGATGTCCCCAATAATTATTTGTCAAATCAATCGCCGCTTCGCCGGTGTTGTTGATGCCGCTCATTTCGCCTTCGTCGGCGTAAAAAGCGTAAACATTGGAATTATTGAGATGAAAATTATCCACGCGATTGCTGATGGTGCCGGCGTTGTCAACGATAGTGCTGTGGTCTATCTTCACTTCTTGGGCCGACATGGACATGATCACACTGTCAATGGTTCCGTTTAGTCCGCCGCCGTACCGAATGACCGTGTAATCAGCAAAAAATTTGGACGTCGGATAGGCGATGGCGACAGTCCACCAATCGCCGGGTGCTGCCACAGTGGCACTGCCGTCGCCATTGGTGTCACCGCCGATACTATCGTCTTTGAGCGAAGTGATTACCACCGGATTGTCGGCCGCGCCTTCAATAATCAATTCGCCGCGAACAATAATCGCCGCGCCCTCACCCATCTTGATCAGTGTCCCCGGCTTGATAGTCAACTTGCCGGTCACATTGACGCTTAGAAGCTGGTCAACGACGATGGTCTGCCCGCCCTCCCAAACTTCCGTACCGGTAATATCATAATCAGCGGCGCGAGCGAAATCCGCGCAAACAAAAAATCCTCCCAACATCAAAATCGGCAGGATAAAAAGTGGCAACCTCTTGGTCATACGCTAAGGATTATTTTTTAGCGAAGTTTAGAATATTATAGCATGAAATTACAAAAAATGGAACATTGATCCCCCACAAATCTACGAATTAATTACAAATCTACGAATCCGCGACGGCAGATAAACATTATAATCCGTGGAATCGGCAAATACTGCTATTGTGAGTCTTTGGGACGGACAACCATGGCGATCCCGATTGAAATGCGCAGCCGAGGGATCCCTCTATGCGTCCGCCGTGGCGGACTTAGTCGGGATGACAGTATGGAAATAGGATTGCCAAGTCCGCCGCGGTAAAACAATAATAACACCAAAAAAGACGGGGCATGCCCCGTCTTCTACGGATTCGGGCGGAGGAGTTGTCGGAAAATATCCCTTCCCTACCTCCCCCTACCCCCTCCTTCAAACAAGGAGGGGGAACTGCTGCCCGCCCCTACACCTCCAAATCCTGACTTTATGAACTTTATAACTTTATAAACTTTGGACTAATACCTACATCATCCCCATTCCGCCGCCCATACCCATGCCCGGATTCATGGCGTTATTATGTTCGTGCTTATCCGGCAAATCAGCGACCGCGGCTTCGGTAGTGAGAAGCATTGAAGCGGCCGAAGCGGCGTTCTGAAGCGCGCTTCTGGTCACCTTGGTCGGATCAATAATGCCCTTCTCCACCAAATCTTCGTAATTATTAGTCAAAGCATTGTAACCAATGTTACCATCACGCCGTTTGACTTCTTCCACGACCACATCGCCTTTCTGGCCGGAATTCTCGGCGATCTGGCGGAGCGGCTCTTCAATCGCTTGCGCCAAAATATCAACGCCGATTTTTTCATCGCCAGCCACTTCAACATTATTGAGCGCTTTGGCAGCGCGCACCAGCGCCACGCCGCCGCCCGGCACAATGCCTTCTTCAATGGCGGCTTTGGTCGCCGCGAGCGCGTCTTCTATCCGTAACTTTTTTTCTTTCATTTCCGTCTCGGTGGCCGCGCCGACTTTGATGACAGCGACACCGCCGGCCAATTTGGCCAGGCGCTCTTTGAGTTTGTCTTTGTCAAAATCAGAATCGGCCGCTTCCGCTTGCTTTCTGATTTGCGCGATTCGATTTTCCACTGCTTCTTTGTCGCCCTTGCCGCCGACAATAGTGGTATTTTCTTTGGTGGCAATAACTTTGGCGGCATGGCCCAGGACATCCAGCTCGGCGTTTTCTAGTTTGAGGCCGATCTCTTCAGAAACAACTTTGCCGCCGGTGAGAATAGCGATGTCGGCGAGCATGTCTTTGCGACGATCGCCAAACCCCGGCGCTTTGATGCCAAGGACATTGAAAGTACCGCGCAATTTATTGACGACAAAAGTAGTGAGCGCTTCGCCATCAACATCATCAGCGATGATGACCAGCTCTTTGCGTCCGCTCTGCGCCATTTTTTCCAGTAGCGGCAAGATCTCCTGCAAGCCGGAAATCTTCTTGTCGGTGATAAGAATAGCGGCTTCATCGTATTCGGCTTCCATCCGTTCAGAATTGGTAATCATATAAGGCGAGATATAGCCCTTGTCAAATTGCATGCCTTTGACGATTTCCTTCTCAATGCCGAAACTCTGACCTTCTTCCACGGTAATGACGCCCTCGTTGCCCACTTCTTCCAGCGCCTCGGCGATAATTTTGCCGACTTCCGGATCGTTGGCGGAAATGGACGCGACCTGTTGCTTTTCTTCTATGGATGAAATTTCTTTGGAATTATTCTTGAGCTCGGCGACCAAGGCGCGAACGCCTTTTTCAATGCCTTGGCGAATAATGATCGGATTGGCGCCGGCCGCGACATTCTTTAATCCCGCGCCGACAATCGCTTGCGCCAAAACTGTCGCGGTGGTCGTACCGTCACCGGCGACATCGTTGGTGTTGGAGGCCACTTCTTTGATGAGCTCGGCGCCCATGTTTTCAAACTTGTCTTCCAGCTCAATCTCTTTGGCGATGGTGACGCCGTCATTGACGATTTGCGGCGCGCCATAACCTTTGTCCAAGACGACATTGCGACCTTTCGGGCCGAGAGTGACTTTGACCGCATTGGCCAGTTGATCAACGCCAGATTTTAATTTTTTTCTTGCTTCCTCCTGGAAAATTATCTGTTTGGACATAAGTTTTTAATTTATAATTTTTAATTTTAATTGTAATTATTGATTTTACCTCCCCCCGCCCCCATCCTTCAGACAAGGAGGGGGGGGGAATGGAGGTGTCTCCTTCAGACAAAGAGAAGATATTTAATTTGCGATTTAATTATTTATTCAACGACTGCCAAAATGTCGTCATGATTCAGAATCTTGTACTCGTCATCGCCGACTTTCACTTCCTCGCCGGCGTATTTGCCGAAAAGGACTTTCTGACCAACGGATAATCCCAGCGGCGCGACTTTCTCGCCGCCGCCGAGCGCGATGATTTCGCCTTCGGCTTTCTTTTCCTTATCAATACTATCAGGCAAAACAATTCCGGATTTGGTGACTTCTTCTTCTGTCACCGGCTTGACCAAAATGCGGTCGCCAATCGGTTTGATAGTCATAGATTTTAGCTGAAATTATTATTAAATTGAGATAATTTAGCACTCTATAATTTAGAGTGCTAAATGTTTTCCAATCTCATTTTATCCCAAGGGAGGGGCGACTGTCAAGAGCCGCTATCTGGCTCTTTTTTTACAATTAGCGCCGCTGTCAGCCACCATAGCATGAGCCCGGAATAGCTGGTCCAAAAGTAATGGTCAAAACAGCCCAAGATCAAAATTATCGCCAGAAAGATTGCCGGCCAAAACTCCCGGGGTGATCGGCGCCAAGCGGACAGAAAAAAAGATGCGATTATCGCCAGAAAAATCAAGCTGCCGACCAGGCCCAGCTCGACCGCGATCAAAAGATACAGATTGTGCGCCGGCAGATAGGCAAAGGCGGGCAAGCCGGGATTCTTTTGATGAAGCGAAAAAGTATAATTACCGATGCCAACTCCGGCAAGCCAATGACTTTTAACCATTTGCTCGGCGTTAGCAACAGAGTCTAGCCGCTCTTGAACGGATTTTATCTCCAATCGGTCACTGGAAACGACGCGCGCCGCTACCAGCGGGCGATAAATAGAGAATAAAACCAAAAAAACAAAAAGCAGATACAATGTCGGTTTGATAATTTCCAAAAATTTTTTGTTGCCGGCCATTTGCCATTTGCTATTTGCTATAGGCCATACGCCATAGGCCATACGCCATAGGCCATACGCCATAGGCCATACGCCATAAGCCGTCACTGCCGCTAGCCACGCGCTGCGGGAAAAACTGAAAAATAATCCGCCGGAGATAGCCAATAAAGACGACGCTAATATAATTTTCCGGCCGCCGGGACGATAGTTCAGATACAAAAAAAGGGTGGCAAAAAAACTAATTGCCAAAAATCCACCCAAAATATTCGGATGAGAAAAAGCGCCATAAGCCCGAAGCCAGCGGCCGTCCGATGTGGCCACAACGGCCGTTCCCAATTCAGCGGGCAAATGCGCGGCCAAGCCGAGCCACTTATTAGGCGCTACTTCCTGGACCAAAAATTGCCAAATCGCCAAAACGCCTTGGACAGCGCCAGATAGAGCGAGCGGCCAACAGATTTTTCTGACGCGGAGACGTCCGAATGAAACAACAAAAAATAGCACGATGCCTTCAGCCAGCTTGATCCACCAATAGAGCGCCAACTGCTTATCGCCGGACCAAAAAATTGAGAGGAGGGAGCAGAGAAGGAAAATAGAAATTAGCAACGAGTAACCAGTGACGGGCAAATAGTGATTGGTAATAGATGATCGGAAAGAATCAAAAGACATTTTGTTGTTTTTTTCTTTAGCCCAAACGACCAACGACAAAATAATGATCAGCCACAACAAGATCTCCGTGCCGTAAATAGCGACTGTGCCGGCCTGCCACTTGGCGCCGCCCAAAAATCTTTCCTCCACAATCCAAACGGTTTGCCAAGGCAGTAAAAAGACGAAAAGATAAACCAGACCGTCAATTATTTTGCGAAGATTATCCATTTGATTTTATAATTGATTCAATTTTTTGCGCTAACCTTTCTGCCACCTGCCGGCCCTTGGCGCCGGTGTGAATCTTGATCATTTGGTCCGACAAAACCACATCTTGGCCGGCGGCGGCGAGCGCCAAATATCGGCGAGGCAAAATAATCAATTGGATTTTGCGAAAAAAATTTTCTGGCAGCCAGGCGGCTAGCCAGTCCCAACTAAGAGCGCGACCGGAAAGCCGGCGGCGGGCGGAAAGAGAGAAAGGATAAAAATTCGGCAAACAATCGGCCAGCCAGCTATTGGCGGCAAAAAATCCGGCCTCATCGCCAAACAAAAAAACAAACTGCGACAGCCAATAGGCAAAATGAATATCCTCGCGGTAATGCCGGATAAAACTCAAATCCAACCCGTCGGCGGCGACAAAAAAACTGGCGCAGATCTTGTCGCGGCGATTGTCGCCACGCGGCCGCAGATTGAAGACAGACAAAAAAGAATTGACAAAAAACCGCGTCGTCCAAGCCCGACCCTTGGCGGCGACGATGAATAAATCAATATCGCTCTCCGGCCGGGCATTGGAATAGGCAAGCGATCCGGAAATCGCGATCGCGCGTATATAAGGAAAATGGGAAAAAATTTTTGCCAAAAAAATCGCCCGACGGAATTTCCGTTCAGCCAAGAGATAGCGGCGACCGCGCAAGGCCGGCAAATCATGGCGACCGAAAAGAAAATACAGGCCGTCGCGGCAATCAATTTTGCCATTAAACCAGGATGAATTCAAAGCCGCGACCACCTCGGCCAAACCCGCCTTGACCGGCAGCCACTTATGAATCTCTATTGCTGTCAAAGGATAGTCAAACAGGTCAAAATAGCAGACTATCTGAATAATATTTTGGCTGATTTTTTCTTGATCCATATTAATAATTTAACACAAAAAGCCATTTAAACCAATTGACAAAAAAACCTCATAATTTTATAATCAAAATCAAGGTTTCAATACTTAAACCACCATTATTAAATCATCTATTAGAAAAATCGCGATTCGGTTTTTGACGCTGACCATCACTGGTTTGGAATTTTTGGCAAAAATGATTTGGCGCCTTTTAAAGCTGTTTAAAGGCCCATTTTTGTCTGTCGCAAAAATCTTTTTCCGACTGATAATAATTCCCTTTTTCGGCCGTTATCTGCTGACAAAAAACAAAATCGCCAAAAAGACTTCCGGCCAAATGGAAAAAGTCATTTTGTTGTTCTCCAATAGATACATTGTCCATGTCGTTGTCATCGTTATTTCACTGTTTGTCGTCACTTCCAATATCTTTGCTTATGGCAATAACGAGGAGGATTACGGCCAAGGCGCTCTAATCTATGATCTTGTCGGCGTGGAGAATCTGGAAATAATTGAAGACTCAACAATGGCGTCAGAAGAAATCACCGGCAACAGCTATTTGGAAAAAAGTTCATATCTTTCGCGCGATCTATTGTCGCAATCACAGATGAATGAGGACGACATTTATCAGGGTCAGTACGGCTCGGAATTGGCTATGACCGAAGGCGGCAGTACCTTGGTCAAGCCGGATTTAGCCAGCACTGAAGCGGCAAAAATCACCAAAACCAGCATTCAAGAATATATTGTCAAAGAAGGTGACTCCATTGGAGCTATTGCCACCAGTTTTAATATCTCTGTCAATACTATTTTGTGGGCCAATAATTTGTCGTCCACTTCTTACATTAAACCCGGACAAAAACTCATCATCCCGCCGACCTCCGGTGTCATTCATACAGTCAAAAAAGGCGATACCATCAAAGCTATTGCTCAAAAATACGAGGCTACTGCCGACGCCATTAAGGATTTTAATAATATTGATGACGAACTTTTGGTAGTCGGGGACATTCTTATGGTGCCCGGAGGCCGCGTCGTCTATACTGCCAAACCGAGAACTTACAGCACTCCGGCGGTTGCCAGCGCGCCGACCAATACTGCTCCGGCAGCTGTTTCCAGCAGCAAACTGCAATGGCCGAGCTCTTGCCGTCGCATCACCCAATACTACCGCGGCTGGCTGCACACCGGTTTGGACATCGCTTGCGGCCAAGGCAAGCCGATTTACGCCGCCGAAGATGGTATTGTCACCCGCGTCCAATATCTTAGGACCGGCTATGGCTATAATGTGACAATTGACCATGGCGGCGGCACCACGACATTGTATGGACACGCCAGCCAGATTTATGTCAAGGTCGGCGACAAGGTCAGCCGCGGCCAGGTGATTATGGCCGAGGGTACGACCGGCCGATCAACCGGCCCGCACCTGCACTTTGAAGTCCGCATCAATGGCAGCCGCGTCAATCCGTTGAATTATATTAGATAGTCGAAAGTCGAAAGTCATAAAGTCTATAAAGCTTGTGGTGAGCGAAGCCGAACCATCTGTAAGATGGTAATCAGTAATCGGTAATCGGTAACGGAACTCGTAACTCGCGACTCGGGAAATCACGAAACATAAATCACGAAACATAGAACACTAATAAACACCCATCCCGAGTGCTCAGAATGGGTGTTTTTATAGAATTACTATTACTGATTACAAAATATATTTACTTTATAAACTTTAAAAACTTTCTAACTTTATAAACTAGCCATCCTACTCCACTCTCGGCCGATACTGCAAGCTCTCCGCCAAGTGTTCGGTCATTATCTTTTCGCTCTCGGCCAAATCGGCAATGGTCCGCGCCAATTTCAAAATCCGATGAAATGACCTGGCCGACAAATGAAACTTGTCCACGGCCTGCCGCAATAATTGGCGGCTATCATTGTCCAGTTGGCAATACTTCTCAATCTGCCGGCTGCCCATTTCCGAATTGTTAATAATATTGTCTTCGGCAAATCGCCACAGCTGCCGATCTCTCGCCTTTTGCACCCGCTCCCTGATGACAGCCGATGATTCGCCGATTTCAGTCGCCTCCAATTTGTCAAAGCTCTGCCGCGGCACTTCAATATGAATATCAATCCGATCAAGCAACGGACCGGATGCTTTTTTTTGATAACTGACTACCTGGCTTTGACTGCAAATACACTCCTTGTCCGGATCGGACAGATAACCGCAAGGGCACGGGTTCATTGCCGCCACCAGAACAAACTTAGCCGGAAACCTGATCGTGCCGGCAACGCGCGAGACAGTCACAATGCCGTCTTCCAACGGCTGACGCAAGTTTTCCAAAACGGTTTTCGGAAATTCCAAAAATTCATCCAGAAACAGAACGCCGCGATGCGCCAAAGAGATTTCGCCCGGCCGCGGCCACGAACCGCCGCCGACCAAGGCAATGGCCGAAGCGGTGTGATGAGGCGAACGGAACGGGCGATCGGTGATAAGCGGCTGATCTTTGGCCAAAACGCCGGCGGCGCTGTGAATCTTAGTCACTTCCAGGCTTTCTTCCATCGTCATTCGCGGCAAAATTGAAGACATTGCTTTGGCGAGCATGGTTTTGCCCGAGCCGGGCGGGCCAGACATCAGAATGTTGTGGCTGCCGGCGGCGGCGATTTCCAAAGCGCGCTTGGCCTGCTCTTGTCCCTTGATGGAAGACATGTCAAAATCCGGGCAAAAATCGGCAGCGGCAGAAAAGTAATCGCCGGCGACAAACTCGCCGATTGGCTCAATACTTTTGAAATGCTGATATAGCTGCCGCAAGTTGTCCAAGGGGTAGATATTTATCTCCTTGACAAGTCCCGCCTCGGCGGCATTGCCGCGCGGCAAAAAAATATTCTTGATTCCGCGGCGGCGGCACATCAGAGCGATTGATAAAACACCGGCAATTGGCCGCAAGTCGCCGCCCAGCGCCAACTCGCCGACAAACAGGCTGTTTTCCCGCCAGCCGGTCAAGTCAACCTCACTGCTTTGCTCAAGGCAAGCTACGGCTATAGGCAAGTCATAATAAGTGCCGACCTTTTTGAGATCGGCCGGCGCCAGATTGACAGTGACATTGCCGCGCGGAAATTCCAAGCCGGAATTCCTAACCGCGCTATACACCCGGCTCTTGGACTCATCAACTGCCTTGTCCGGCAGACCGACGATATGGATGCCGGGCTGGCCGTGCGGCGAATTGTCCGCTTCCACTTCCACCACTTCGCAATCAAGACCGATGATGGCCGCGGAAAAAATTTTGGAGGACATGGAAATAACTTATGGCTTATGGCGTATAGATAATTGCTAATAACTAATAGCTTATGGTAATTTTAACACAATATAACCCCAAATGCTTGGGGTTATATTGTTATTATGGAATCTTGTTTTATTAAGATAGACGACCAATTTCCTTTTTTTATAAAATCTAAATATCTTTAGTCTAGTTAAGTATTAATTCTATTTTAAGACAACAAAGACGAATGATTAAATAAAATAAATATTCTTTATAAAAAACTGGCGACTGAATTTAATACTGGCTTATTTATATGGCTTACTCTAAGCAGTCTCCTGTTCTAGTGTAATCCATTTCAAATGCTGTCTGTATTAAGTAAAAATTATTCGGAGTTTCAATAGTTTTGCAAATATTTACATCATCTTGAATACGGTATATCGAATTGCCGTTTTCAAATTTAATATAGCTATTAGATTTTACTACCACATTTTTACCTAAAGATAAATCGTCGAATTCATCTTGACTTATTTCTTCAACGGAAGAAAAATCATTTCCATACCAACTGTAGTAAGTATCAAAATTAACAAATAATCTCCTAGCTCCATTCTCTAATAAATATACGGCTGGATTGTCCTTTGTTTTTATCAATCTTTCTCGAACATTTAATGATACCTCCGTGCTGTCTACACCGGCCGTAGCAGACTCTTCTGACTCCCCCGTTGCAATGCTGGGGTTTTTTTCTATATAAAGAGTGTACTTTTTAGCTTTTTCCTCTCCAACATAAAGTGTTACCGTATATTGTCCTGCCGAACATGGCAAACCAGAAAAAGACACCTCTATGGTCTCTTCTGGAAAACCAGACGAGTAATCTGTAGAAATCACCGTTGTTCTAGGATACAGACATAATTTAGACAATCCATCACCATCTAACATAACAGTTACTGGATTATCTAAACCAAAATATTTTAATTTAATAACCCCATCATATTGTTTTCCAGTCATAGCGCTTGGCAAAGCGGTTGTAATTATACTATAAGAGTTATCACTAACAGTAAAATTAAACGGTTGGCTTAATACAGCGCCATTATTATCAGTTAAAATTAATGTTAAAGGATACACTCCAGATTCTTTAGGTGTTATACTTAATTTAACCGAATCCACTCCATTTGTTCCATAATTAATTGATCCGAGAGTTAAACCATTTGGTATCTTTGCACCGATGACTGAAATTTTGGAATAATAGTCACCACTATAAATATAATTTATATATTCACTAAAAGGAACCCCCACCATTCCTGTTTTTTCTAATTTAAAATCAATCAATTTAAAAGAACCAAATGCTTTCGCCTCATTAAAGCTAAAGGCCAATAATAGTAGTGGGATAATAAATAATTTTTTCATAAAAAGTTATTATTTATATTATTTTAATTTATCCATAATTCTTTCTTTAGCGTAATGAATTTGCCAATCTTCCGAATAATAGGAGTTATTATTGGCGATACTATCCCTTTTTATTTTCTTAATTATCATTTTTTCAAGATCATTATTATTATGCCCTTCTTTCAAGCTCCTTAAACTCTTGTAAATGCTATCCTCGTATTCTTCTGGAGAACCAATCGGTTTTACATTTTCTAAAAAAGGTTGGGGTTTAGATTCTTCGTTATCTTTTTTCTTTAATACCTTATTCACGCCATCTTTACCGCGAAGTATTCCATAAGAAACAAGGGCTACAAGAAATAAAGCTCCGTGTGTCTTACTTTCACTGCCAATCGCAATAAAAAAACATAAATCAAAAAACCAATTAAGAAAAACTATGCCGACAGCGGTTATCTTACCGACTGGTTTTTTAAAAACTAAAAAACGGAGAATTAATGGAATTGATAATCCAACCCCCCAAGTTAATAAGGTACTTATAATCAAACTAATACAAATCGAACTCATACAATCCATTTTAAAGGTTTTAGTATCATTCTTACTTTTCTACCATGATGTATTTTAACTTGTCACTTTTAATGTATTTATATGCTATTTATCTCGATTGTCTTTATTATACCATATTTAATAAGTAAACACGACATCCCACTTTAGGTTATTAAAATAGTATTACTTTTTACTAAAAATCTTAAAATTAATACCCTTCCCAAAAATCCCCATCACTCCCCCAACAATCATCGCGTCCGCCAAGTTGAAGACACTGAAATATTTGACGTCAATATAATCAATCACTTGGCCGACATATAACCTATCAAGCAAGTTGGAAAAAGCGCCGGCAATGACGAGGCCAAGACAAAAAACCACAAAATACCGTCGCTCTTTGACGGCATCCGCCAAAAACCAAACCAAAACCAAGAAAATAACAACATAAAAAATCGCGATGACAATGGCATCCAACCTGATGCCAAAAGCGATGCCGGAGTTAAGCGCCAGCTTGAGCCGCAAAAAATCGCCGAAAATAAAATACTCTTCGCGATTAGCGAAGAATATTTTTTTGGCCAAACGGTCAATGATAAATAAAAAAATAGTA
Source organism: uncultured Gammaproteobacteria bacterium (assembly GCA_964536975.1). Taxonomy (GTDB): domain Bacteria; phylum Patescibacteriota; class Patescibacteriia; order 2-01-FULL-39-33; family 2-01-FULL-39-33; genus JAKQDP01. The sequence goes on along the minus strand of CAZHYS010000003.1, from coordinate 46,328 downwards.
ATCAGATTTAGGAAAAATAATTTTATACCATTAAGTGAATTAATTTTTAAATATATTAACTTCATAAATCCTTTTTTGTCACTTGAAAAAAGAAAATATTATTCCATTATTTTACCCCTCCCTTCCCTCCCCTTGTAAAGGGGAGGGAATTTCATTCCCCATTCTTGAGCGCTTGTTTGCAGGCGACGCAAGAAGATGATTCGGGGCGGATCTTCAATCGCTCCAGCTCTATCTGCTTGCCGCAGTGCTTGCAAATACCATATCCCCCTTCTGCTATTTTTTTGAGCGCCGCTTCCACGTCGCGCAATTCGCCTTCTAGCCCCCGTTCAAAAGACAAATTTTTGGTATAATCAGCCACTTCCACCGCGCTGTCCTCGCTGGAATCGCCGTAATCGGGAAACTCGGCGTTGTAATTTATCTCATCGTTGTCATCGCCCTTCACTCGATTGCCGATGCTTTCTAAGTTGGCGATTATTCTTTCTTTTTTTTCTTCAAGCTGATTTTTCAGCTCTTGGAGAATTTTCTCGTCCATAAAATGGTTAGAAATTAATTTGACTGCGGCCTTTATAAGCCGCAGCAATGAGCCCTCCTTATATGAAGCAAATTTATGTTTAGTTAAATATAACAAATTTTTTGAGAAAACAAAAGAGGCTCAAGCGTACACCCCATATTTATATTTGTATATTAATATTGTGGGCTTCTTGAGCCTACAGGCCTCGAGACCGGTTTGTCTGCCGTTTTGAACGCCAAAACGGCAAGCAAAAATCCGCGCAACCTCGCGCCAGTGAAAGCATCTCTCTGACCGGGAGAGATTCTAAGGTACTATTGCCTTCTACTGTGCGCCGGCTGTAGGCTCTCTTTTTGGGCCGAGACAAACCTCGGAATGGCGGCAAGCAGTCACGCCCGCCGGGAATAAAGCGAATAGTAAAAAGCGAAAAACTGTCTTAAACGGTCATTTAGGACAACTTTTCAGATGATTAAAGGTGCGTTTTTATCGTTTCTATGTTAATTATAGCATTTTCCAAATACCTGGTCAATATGAAATAACGGCTAATTTTAAACAAAAAATAAAGTTATTCCAAACTTATCCACCAAAATAAAAAACTGTTCTTGTCAAGTTATCAACATATTATTCACAATGTTGATTAAAAAATATTTTTTCGCTAAATTTAGCAGAATTATCTAAAAATCACTTTGTCCCCTGATGCCTCTATCTGCTTAAAAGCATTGAGAAAATCAAACGGCTGATAAAACGGCGCCAAAGACGTGTTCCATTTTATATAATCGCCATCGCCTCCTAAATTATCGCAGGACAGAGATTTGTTGTTGGAAATGCGTAAAACCGGACCGGCGGAAGCATAAAAAATACTAATTTCTTCACTGGTAGAGGTAGCGGAAATGATTTTGAGATCTCCATCCTGGCCATAATCCAGCCGGGAATAAAGCGGCCTATACTCCACTACTCTGGTGCCGTCATCCAGCCAAACCGACTGCCGGGAAAAAAACCGCTCAGCGATGATTTTTTTGATCGTCTCTTCCCAAATAGGCAAATTGGCTGCCAGCGCCGCCTCGTCGGGAAAATAGACGTTAAGACAAAAATCAAAATCACTGACCGGCCAACCGGAACCGCGGCCAGTACCAGCGGCGGCAAAAACCAGCTGCCGGCCAAAAACATCTTTGCCAGCTTCGCCGAAATAACGCTCCCGCCACCACGCCCAATTGTTTTCGGCGGCAGAAGAAACAGATGATAATTGGGCGGAGAATTTGTCGGCCAAAGCGGAAAAATCCCCCGTGGACAAAACAAAATCAAAATCGCCAATTTTGTCGGGAATGTCAGCGCGACCGCTTTCTTTGCCAATAATTGTCGCTTCCAGCCGGCCGCCTTTTACCCGAGCATTAGCAAAAATATCGCTGGACAAATCCAAACCAGCCAAAAATATGTTCCAAGAAAAACTGTCCTTAATTAGTTCGCTTCCGGCAGAAGAAGAAATAAAAACATTGACGGACGATCGACGGGAAAACTTGCTCTTGATTAATCCTGAGATATCTGTCCGGTCAGATGAAAAAAAATCCAATGTTTCCGGCCGATTGGCGGCGACCAGATAATTTCCAGCCAAAAATTTATAAGAAATCCCGCGCTCTTTGAAAAACTCCTCTGTCTTGCCCGGCCGATCAGTCCGAATGATAACCGCCGGATGAATTTCGCCATTTGCGACCGCGCCGACTATTGCTAACTCTCTCTTGACCGGCGAGATATCAAAATAATCTTCCGTCAATTGCGGCGATAAGACTTCAGTGACTGTCCGCGATGCCAAATCGGACAGTTCTGCCCGGCTCTTTATCTTCGGCAGGCTAAAGCGGACATAAAACGCCGCTTCGGCCGGAACATAGCGGCTAATGGTATCGGCAAAATATTGATTGTAAACGGAAAAAGAAAAAAATGACAAAAAAACAATCCCCGCCAAAAGCAAAAGGGCGGTTTTGCCACGGAGGGAATTGTTTTTGAGATTAAAAGATATCATTAAAAACGCAATCTATATCAATAAGGTGATTCTTTGACTACCGGCGGAAGCCGAATTTTTTCCGCGGCCGATCGGAAAAGCCGCGGCCGCCGTTGCGGCGATCATTATTGCCGCGATAGCCGCCATTACTATGGCCGGCGCCATTTTTGGGATCGCTGGCCGGATCATAATTCGGGTCGGCTTGCTTGACGGACAAATTTACTCGTCCCTGGCCGTCTATTTCAATCACTTTAACAGTCAGAGTGTCGCCGATATTGGCAACGTCGGAAATCTTGTCCACGCGATGATTGGCAAACTCGGAAATATGAACCATACCGTCCCGGCCGGGCAAAATTTCCACAAAAGCGCCAAAATCCATCAATCGTACCACTTTGCCGGTGTAAACTTCGCCGACTTGTATTTCTTTGGTCAAATCTTCAACCCATTTAATCGCCTTCTTCATGCCTTCAGGATTGTTGCTGGTAATAGTGACCAAACCGTCGTCTTCAATATCAATCTGGACATCGCAGACAGCAATAATCTCATTGATAATCTTGCCGCCGCTGCCAATGACATCCCTGATTTTGTCAGGATTGATTCGCATAGTTTCAATGCGCGGGGCATACTGCGATAAATCTGGCCGCGGTGAGGAAATCGTCTTGATTATTTCATCCAATATCTCCAAGCGCGCTTTCTTAGCTTGCGCCAAAGTCTGGCGGCAAATATCCAAGTTTAAGCCACTGGTCTTGGTGTCCATCTGAATGGCGGTAATGCCATCCTTGGTGCCGGCCACCTTGAAATCCATGCCGCCTTCACCGTCTTCCAAATCCTGCAAATCAGTCAAAATCTTGTATTTGTCGCCGCGAGAAACTAGACCCATAGCAATACCGGCCACCGGACTCTTGATTGGCACGCCCGCATCCATCAGTGATAAAGTGGAGCCGCAGGTAGAAGCCATGGAAGAAGAGCCGTTGGAGCCCATCACTTCAGACACGACCATGATAGTATAAGGGAATTCTTCTTTTGACGGCAACACTGGCAAAAGCGCTTTTTCCGCGAGCGCGCCGTGGCCGATTTCCCGCCGACCAGGGCTGCCAAACCGACCCGCCTCGCCGAAAGAATAAGGCGGACAATTGTAAAAATGAAGATAATGCTTTTTGGTATCGTCTTCGGTCATTTCATCAAGGATCTGCGCGTCGCCGGGAGCGCCCAAGGTCACGACTGACAATACTTGCGTCTCACCGCGGCTGAACAACCCGGTGCCATGGGTGCGCGGCAAGATGCCGACTTGGCAAGAGAGCGGCCGGATCTGATCCAAACGGCGGCCGTCCACGCGCAAATCGCGTTCCAAAATCGCCCGGCTGACTTCTTCTTCCAGATAAGCTTCAAAATTATCTTTGACATAATTGATTATTTCTTCATGCCGGCCGTCTTGTTTTATTTTTTCAACAAACTCATCAAGCAATACTTTGGCCACTTCTTTGCGTTCCCTCTTAGTGCCGCGCGGCCGATTGAACAGATACTTTTCCAGTTGCGGCGCGAAAAATTTCTTGGCTTCATCAAAAGCCGCTTCCTTTTCCGCCAAGGAAACTTCGCCGGCCGCTTGCGCCGCCTCAATCAGCTTGTTTTCATCTTGCTTGGCTTTGCCGACTGTCTCGCGAATTTTTTCAATGAATTCCAACACCGGACGAGCTTCTTTGATTGCCAACTCAAACGCGGCGGCGGCATCCTCTTCGGTCGCCTGTTGAAAATCAGCGTCAATCATCACAATCCGATCACCAACCACGGAAACGACCAGTTTTAAATCCGATTGTTCTATCTGAGCAACAGTCGGATTAATGACAAATTGTCCGGCGATCCGGCCAATGGCCAAACCGGCCAACGGACCATTCCAAGGAATGTCGGACGCGTGCAAGGCAATGGCGGCGGCGGTAATCGCCAGAACATCCGCCGGATTTTCATCATCATAAGACAAGGTGGTGACGACGACCTGGATTTCATTTCTAATTTTCTGATTGAATAATGGACGTAAGCCACGATCAATCATCCGCGCGTCCAAAATGGCGTTGTCGGTCGGCTTGCCCTCGCGTTTTACAAATCGCGAACCTTTGATTTTGCCGGCGGCATACATCTTCTCCGCCATCTCCACCTGGAAGGGGAGAAAGTCAACGCCCTCTCTCGGCTCTTTGCCCATCACGGCTGTCGCCAAAACGACTGTCTCGCCATAAGAAACAAGACAAGCGGCGTTAGCCTGGTCGGCCAAGCGTCCGAATTCTACGGACAACTTGCGGCCAGCCCAATCCATTTCAAACTTCTGCACATTAGACATAAAAAATTCCTTTCTGGAATCGATCGGGCATTTATTTGAAGACAATCGGAATCTTTGGTCCTTGTCCAAACAATCCGCTTGCTTTCAAATAAATAATCGCCTTGATCGATTCGCGTTAATTAATTGTTTTTATTATTTTAAAACAGCAAAGAGGAGAATATTAATTCTCCTCCCCGCCATCTTCTTCCGCGTCAATGTTTTTTTCTTCAGCCAGCTCTTCTTCTATAATCTCCGCCATCTCGTCAGTGCGTCTGGCAATTTTGAGTTTGAGCTTTTTGACCAACTCCTCAAAGCTTTCTAAATTCTCTTTTTCCAAATAACGCAACAACTTGCGCCGTTCGGAAACTTTGCGCAACAACCCCCGGCGGGAGGAAAAATCTTTCTTGTGATTTTTCAAATGCTCGGTCAGATTCTTGATTTCTTCCGTGAGTAGCGCTATTTGCACTTCGGAAGAGCCGGTGTCGTTGTCGTGAATAGCAAACTTTTTGATGATTTGCTGCTTCTTTTTTTTGTCAATCATGGGTAACCCCTTGTCACGATTTTCCGAGTAACCGGCGGAATCAAGCCGCCAAAACCAAGAAAATCGCCATTAATTGTTATGGGTCTATCTTATTACATTTTTTGCCTTTTGTCAACCGATGAAATTACGCGCCGGCCTCCGCGGAAATATCCGAAGAGATGAAGAAATCATCATAGACAAATGGCTCTTGATAGGCCCGCCAGACCCAAGTCCAGCATACCGCCGACACAACAAGAAGTATCCCCAGCATCACCCAATCCTTTGGCCGCATCACTTTTTGCAACATGGTTTTCTTGACCGGGTTGTCGGTATAGACCGGCGGATTTTTTTTGATTTTGCCGCTCCACATAAAATTTTGATTGATTTCGCTTGTGTTAATTATAACTAAAATAAAATTTTTAGACAAAAAAATAAGCGGCCCGGTCGATCGCGTTTGATCAGTTAGGCCGCGTGATGAAGCGGAGTTTAGTAGAGTGTCCCGCAACTGGGACACCTGGTCGCTTCGGGGCTGGGGTCGTGATATCCGCAGTTTGGGTTGGGACAGATATTCCCATCCTCAATTTCGACGGACATCTCGACAGTCGGCACGGTTGGCTCTTTCTTTGGCGGGGATAATTTGACTCCCTTTGTCCCTCTTTTTCCTCCTCGCCAGGCGCGGGTGGGATTGTTGCTGTCATGCCTTCGGCCGACCGCTACCTTGCCACGAAAGACCACCCCTCGTGCCTCCAGCTTTCGCGCCAGAATTGTGGGGTTGGCATTTTGAAGCGCGCCCCACAATGCGTGACTGCCGGATTGATCACTCGACTTGCTTGAAAAAGTGAAGGCACGGTTTATTCGGCGGGCAGAAATCTTATAGCCCGCCTTAGCCAACAAATCACGCGCCTGCCGGACTAACTTATCCTTCCTTTCATACATCGGCAAATCCTCCTTATTGTTTGCCGCTGTCGCACCACAGCACCCTGCTATTTAATATTACGTACTATATATAATTATATCATATTTACAAATCTTTGTCAAGAGACAAAAAAAGAGCCGTTTTGGCTCCTTTTTTTACTGATGATTTTACTTGTATTTCTCATTTTTTACCCGACTCTTATTAAAATCCGTTTCACCATGCTCTTCCGGCTCTTGAGTCGGCGCGCCAATCGGCATCAGGCATAAAACCCGATATTTCTGGGGAATATTGAGAAGCTCTTTGACATCCTTTTCGGCATTATCATTGCCGCGGATCTGAATCCAGCAACTGGACAGATTTTGCTCAGCCGCCGCCAGCCAGATATGTTCGGCGACAATGGCGCAATCCTCCACCCAGTCGGGGCTTTCTTCTTCGTTGCCGACGACGACAATTACCACGGCTGCGTCCTTGGCATGGGCCGACCAAGGGGTCGTCTTGGACAAAAGTTCCTTAGTCTCGCTCCGCCGAACTACGATCAAATCCCAAGGATAAATAGCATTGGCCGACGGCGCATACATCGCCGCAGTCAAAATCTCCTTCAGTTGGTCTTCGGAAATATCCTGATTGAGATATTTCCTTACTGACCGCCTTTTTTTGATGGCTTCTATCATATTTGGGAGTTAATTTATATTTGGAGGGTGTTTCTGCCAACATTATGCCCCCTCTTTTGAACAAACAAATTTTACCAGATAATCCGAAAAAAATCAATTGACTTTTGCCCAAAAAACTGTTATCATGATTTATGCCCTATAGAATTCTTTTTGGTTTTGACAGTTATTTACAGTTATTTTTTCTAAGAGAATCATTATGTCCGCGTAGCTTCCGCCTTCGCCAAGGCTACGGCGAGACGAGTAAAGAAATAAAATTTTAAAAATTTAATTATAAAAATTGTTAGCATTGTTTACGATTATTCTTTCCCTCCCATTTATAAGGGGTCCGAAGGACGGGCAGAAGCGATGCGAAGCGAGCGTAGATAATCGCGACCATTGGGAGCGATTAGCTCTGCCCAGGAACGGGTTAGGGAGGGGTAATTGAGGTAAATATCATAATTAATTTACCCCCTCCTACCTCCCCCTTGTAAAGGGGGAGGAAAATGCAACGGTGCTAAAGCATATATAATACTGGCAAAACTTACAAATTAATAATAATAGTAAGTTGATCATGTCCGCGTAGCTCAGCTGGATAGAGCAACAGCCTTCTAAGCTGTAGGTCGCAGGTTCGAATCCTGCCGCGGACGCCGCCCGATCCCGTCAGGCAATCGTCCTCATAGTTCAATGGATAGAACGCAGGTTTCCGGAACCTGTGATGTAGGTTCGATTCCTACTGGGGGCATAAGTTAATAGTTAACAATTGACAGTTAACCTTTAACCGGTCTGAAGTTATACTGTAAATTGCTAATGATTAATTGCCAAGAATAGCGCATCAGTTAAATGTTAATTGTTAAGTGTTATTATATGGTGGCTATAGTTTAGCGGTAGAACAGCGGGTTGTGGTCCCGTTAGTCTGGGTTCAACTCCCAGTAGCCACCCAAATTAAAAAGATGGACATTATTTTGTCCATCTTTTTAATTTGGGTCGGGAGTTGAACGGGTGGCAAGTTGAGCGAGAAGCGAGACGGAAGGCGAGCGCCAAAGCGAAACTTCAGGCCGATCCGAGCTGCCTGCCGGCAGGCAGGGCTGGCGCTCGCCTAGATTCGGCGAAGCGAGCAGGATTGGCCGCCACCCAGGGCGGAGCAAATCGCCAAGTTTCTGTTGGCGATTCGCGAAGATTATCCCAGTAGCCACCCACAGACAAAACAGCCCGTTTGGGCTGTTTTGTAATTTCCAATTTTTAATTTTTAATTTTAAAACAATATCCAATGACTTGAATTTATTAAAAAACTTCTGGCCCTATTTTTAAAAAAGTGTATTAAATTTGTTGTGGGATGAAACCACATAATTGGAGGATGGTTTTACAAAAAACAAAAGGGCCGATCCGCGTCCAGATCAGCCCCGCCATTCCTATCTCTATGAGCGGAGTTTATTACAAAAATAACCCAACAAAAAACCGCGTAGCAAGCACTTTGCCTGCTACGCGGACTTGGTGATATCCAACTGTCAGAAAGTTCCTGTCGTCACGATGCCGGGGGAACAGGTCCGCAGTTTTTTGGTCCGAATCATATCATTTATCGTCGTTGAGACGATATCTCTGATCTGGCTCGGATCCAATTCCGCGTTTACGCAGAAGAATCGGCTTTTATTCCCCATAAACACGGCGGCAATGTCGTCGCGCGACATTTGGGAGTGTTCCGTATGATTGACCACCTGTTCAATCGCTTTCATCCAGGCAGCTCGCCCAGCTTCATCTTTGGGGCGATTAAGCGAAGGAGCATCCGGCTCAAATGCATGGCCGACATTTTTCCTTCCGCGCAAGCGCTCCTGCAGGCGATCTTTTGCCGACTTTTTTTCAGGCGCCGGCGACGCTTGAATCCGCCCACTGCCAAAAATATCGTCTTCGGCCGACGGTAACGCTTCTTCCGACACTCCCGACACAACCAATGTCAACCGAACAGGCCGTTCTTTGCTTCTGACAAAATCCTCCTTATGTTGACAAGCCATCGTCATCAACTGATTGACGACGCTGTCATTGTCTTTGTTGGGAAAATCGGCAGAGGCGCAGAGCCGCTCGGCAATCTCCTGATAAGTCAGCCCTTCCGGATACTCTGCGGCCAAAATGTCCTTGGTTAGGCCAAATAAGGTTGGGCCGGAACGACGGCGAGAAACACCCGGGGGTTTCGGTACAGACTTTGTCTGTTTTTGTGGGGCGTCGGTTCGCGCACTTTGGCAACATTTGACCGGAATCGCGCCATCCCTGGGTTTGCCATTTTTCTTGTGTCTGGAAAGAAACTTAACCAAATAATCTTTCCAGCCCGCTGCCTTGCGGATCGTGCCACGGCCAACTCTTTCAATGGCATCCGCCTGCTGAAGGCAATGTAAGGCAGAGTTAATGCTCATCGCCGATACACCGCGTTTGACTCCTTCGGTCTTAATATGAGCGACTTCAACAACCGCCCTGCCCTTAATGGGCTTCAAAACTGAGACGATGTGTTCCGGCGCCGACATTTTGGCAATAGCCTCATCCGACTGTTCCGTTTCGGTGCCAGCCGCTTTTTCCTCTTCTTTTTTGGTCGGACTCCGGCCGTCCTCCTCCGGCTCGGGCGGTTTGACCGCCGGCTCAACACCAACGGTTAGTCCAGCAACCAATACCCGGCTCGCCTCGATCCGCTCTCTCATCTTTTGGCATGCCGCCTCCATGGATACGACATTGGCTAATTGGGCATCGAGGACACCACCGAGCATGCCGGCCATATCAATCCTGAATCCCGACTCTTGGCCGGCGGTCAAAAAAGTCTCAGGGTTGATGTGCCCGTCGCCATTTGATCCGCCGTCTCTCCGGCCTAAAACAACGGCCAAAAACCCTCCCAACACACCACCTACTCCTTGCCCGACAACTTCCGTCAACTCTGTTCCCGTTTGTCCTGACATGACTTATCTCCTTTTTTTCCTCTCTCATGGCGTTTCGCGGGAACAGATATTCCCGCCTCTCTCCCAACTTCTTCCAAATTGTGAATGACCCATTTACTGCTTTCAGTTTTACACCTTCTGGCATAAAAAATCAAGAGACAAAAAACCGCCTGAATGCTCGGGCGGTTTTAATAAAAAAAGTAACAATAATCCGTGTCTATCGGCCAAATAATCCTTTTATCCAGCCCCAGACTCCCTTAGCTGATTGATTTTCAACCACTTGCTGCAATCTTTCCTGCTCTTGTTCAATATTTTGGATCTGCTCTTGGATTAGATTTTTTACCGCTTCATCGCAATTGCAATTATCATACAATTCTTGCAAATTATTCAGTCTTTCCATGTTTTGATTGACTTCCTGCTGCATTTCCCGAGCCGCTTCCTTGTCGCCGCCCAAGAAAAATCTGGCCACGCGGTTGCGATTGTTTATCCGTTCCTCATTGGCAATGGTTTTTTCCACGGAATTATTAAACTCCCGCGCGATCGCCGAGACCTGCTCGCCGATACCGCCAGTCAAATCCTCAGAAGCCAACAGAGCATGAACCGCTTCGCGAACGGCATTTTGTTTTTCCAGGACTTCCTTTTTCCGCTGATCTTTCAGGGCGTCCAACTCTTCTTTGAATTCCTCCCTGGCCGTCCTAATGGCTTCTTGAAGCTCCTGAATGTTTCTCGCCCTTATCAGTCCGGGTGTAGTAGTAGCAGTAGATGAGCCTGCCGTATTATTAATCCTCTCCCTTTCTCTTTCCTGCTCTTGCGCTGTTATCAGAATCGGTTCGTCGCTTCCTACGCAATCTGAATTTGAATCGCCGCCTTCGCAATCCTGTCTGGCTTCAATTTGATTTTGATTCTGGTTTTGGCTCTTTTGGCCATTGTCCGCCGCCGAAACAGCGCCGGCGAAAACAACTATGCCAACAAACGCCGCCAACCCTCCGCCAAAAATAATTTTTTTCATGGTTTTTGATTTATTAATTAGTTTTTTTATTTGGTTAATTTACTTATCAAATCGGCCGTGATCCTTCCGGACTCATAAATCGTCGGCAAGCCGCTGCCCGGATGAGTGCCACCACCCACCAAAAAACAGTTGCCCGCCTCTTCAAACTTGTTATGCGGGCGAAAATAAAGCATTTGAGATAGGTTGTGAGATAAATTAAAAGTGGCGCCCAAATAAACATCTCTTTCTTCGGCCCAGTCAAGAGGTGTTATTATTTTTTCAAGCTCAACGTGGCTTTCAATATCACTCATGGAAGTGCGGCGCTTGATTATCTCCATCACCTTGTCCCGAAAATATTCTTTTTCGGTATTCCAATCAATTCCGCTCTTATTGTTGGCTACCGGCACCAAAACATAAACTGCCGATTTGCCGGCCGGGGCCAAAGTCGGATCAGTAATACTGGCATTCCTGACATAAATGGAAAAATCATCTTTCAGTGGCTGATGCTTTGAGATCTTGTCAATGTTGTTCTTGTAGTCGTCAGCAATGATAATTTTATGATGCGGCTCGTCATAAATCTTGTCCAGGCCGAGATAGAGCATGAAGGTGGAACAAGAATATCTCTTTTTCATAATCTTTGCCGGAGCATATTTTTTGAGAAAGCCCGGCTCAAACAGAGTCGTCATCGCTTGAGAAAAGTCAGCATTGATAATAATATAATCGCCAAAAATCCGGCTGCCATCGGCAAGTTCTACTCCGACTGCTTTTTTCTTTTCTGTTATCACTCTTTTTACCGGTGAAGACAAATTTATCTTGCCGCCGTCTTCTCTGATCACCTTGGCCATCGCCTCGGAAATCTTACTAAGGCCGCCCTTAACATGATAGATGCCGAATCGATGCTCAATGTAAGGAATAATCATAAAGGCCGCCGGGCATTGCCACGGACTCATGCCAAGGTATTTGGCCTGGAAAGTAAAAGCGATTTTCAGCTTATCGCTATGAAAATATGATCCTAATTCCCGATACAGCGACCGGCCGAGAGATAAATGGGGAATGGCCGGCAGAAGCGGCGGCGCGACCATGTGATAAAAATCAGAATAATCTTTTTCAAAACAAGCAACGACTTTTTCAAAGCGTTTTTTTTCTTTGGCAATAAATTTATCTAAGCCGGCTTCCTCGCCGGGAAAATATTTTTTGATTGCTTGCCTCATCTTGTCAGGGTTGGCGCTGACCGGTAATTCAAAATCGGAAAATTTGAGGTGATACATCGGATCAAGCTCGTAAAAATCCAGATAGTCGCCACTTCGTCGGCCGGACAGCTCAAACATCTCATCCAAAATATATTTCATCATCAAAAAAGTCGGCCCAATATCAAAGACAAATCCCTGTTCAGAAATAGCTCCATTGCGACCGCCCAAATAATCATTTTTCTCAAAAATAGATACATCAAGTCCCCGATGGGACAAAATCATGCCGCTGGTCAGGCCGCCCGGACCGGCGCCAATAATAATGACTTTTTTACTATTTTTCATATTTTTCGGCTTTTTGCCAACTGACTTTATCATTATAGCACATCCGACGAAAGTCTTGGCCGACTATTGACAAAAACTGTTTGCAAAAGACGATGAAAATTTTATAATATCTTTAAGTAAAAGGAGGCGCAGTACGGTACAAATATGACTAAGGAGGTGGCTTATGAGCATAACGCCGGCATATCTACGCCCGCCAAACACTCCGGAAAGGTTGAGGGAAGACAATGCCTTGGAGTTCTTACGAGGCATGGCCCTGACGCACTCGAACTGGGAATTTCACAATAAGGCGATAGGAGCCAATAATATCTCTGAAGCGCAAACCAGTTGGGATTTATACCTTCAAGAAAGACAAACGAGGCGGACATAACCGCCTTATATGTCACGTCATCCGTTCCGAGGGGTTTCGGAACGGATTTTTTCTTTTTAAATCATCTGGCAAAAATACTAATGACAACCAGCCATTGAAAAAGCCGACCAAAAAGGCTATAATGGAGTTATCTATGGAAATAAGCAATGAAATCAAATGGCTGATAGACACCTACCTTCACAGCCATGAACAACCGATTCCCGACAATGTTGAAAAAATAAAACTGAGCCAATTGGTCTCCAAGCTCGGTTTTTTTTATGAAAAATTCCGCAATGCCATTGACTACAACGAAGAACACTTGGTCCGCCGCAACGCGATTGAGCGAATCCTACGGCGGCAGATTTTATTCCTGCAGGAAGGCCAGGCGCAAAAAATCAGCCAGACCCTCGTCTACGAATTTATCCGCGCCAAATATCTGCCCAATGACCAACTGCCGGAGACGGTTATTGACGAATTGGCCAGAGTGATAGAAAAATATCTGCTCATCGTCAATTATATTGCCAAAGAGGAGTTGCCCCAGGCCAAGAAAGCGATTGCCTGGACAGTAGGCATTGCCTCCTGCGAAATCAATGAATTCCTATCACCGGTCCAAAGCCGCAAGGACGAGGCGGCGGCCAACCTGATGTATTCTCATTTGGTAGAGAATCTTCATTTTGCCAATACCAAAATCGACGAGAAGGAAAAAAATCTCCAACTCTACATCGCCACTCTCAAAAACCTCAATAAAGCCGATTTGCCGGCGCTAAGATACGCCCTGCTAAAATTATACCTGCCAAATTGGCGGCAGGCGACAGAAGTAGAGATAAAAGAATTCTGTCGAGATATTGCCACGATTTATGGCCGAATCAATAAAAATTTGTCGCATCCTTTCGCGTTCCAATTGAGCCGAGCGGCCAAAACACAAGCGGTTTTTTTCACTATTATCAAAGAACTTGTTGATAAAAATCCAAAAAACATCAATTCCCTTATTGCCAATTCTGATGAGCTGGAGGAAAAAATCAAAGAAATTGTAAGATCCGATCAGGCGCGGATAAAAAGCAAACTATTGGGCACGATCATCCGAGTGATAATTTATATTTTTTTCACCAAGACAATCCTGGCTTTTATTCTGGAGTTGCCTTATGATGTTCTTATTGCCAAACATATCAATTGGCAAGCGCTTATAATAAATATCTCTTTTCATCCGATTTTAATGTCAATCATCGCCATGGCTATCCGTATTCCTGGCGTGAAAAACACCAATATTATTATTACTGAAATAAAAAAGATCATCTATAATCAGGATAGAAATCTGATATTCAAACCGAAAAAGCTAATGGACAAGGGGTCGGCCGGATATTTTGTGTTTAATTTTATCTATTTAATAATGTTTGGCGTGTCCTTTGGAATTGTCGTCGCTGTCTTGCAAAGACTGAATTTCAACATCTTGAGCGGGATACTATTCGTATTCTTTCTTACTGTCGTCAGTTTTTTCGGTTTTCGACTGCGCTCTCTCGCCAAACAGCTTTCCGTCGTTCCGCGCAAAGATAATCTTATTAATTTGCTTGTGGACATTGTTTCTCTGCCGATTATCCGCGTCGGCCGATTTTTCTCCACCAATTTTTCCAAAATCAACATCTTCTTGTATATCCTGGATTTTATCATTGAAACGCCGTTCAAAATGCTGGTGGAGTTTTTGGAAAAAACCGTCTCGTTTATCAATGAGAAAAAGGAAGAAATCGCCGAATAGCCAATGGAGCCAAGCCCCCTCTTGACAGGGGGTTTTTGTTTTGTTAATATTTAGATATACATCTAAATATCTATCCTATGCTGCTGGCCAAAACTTTTGCCGCCTTATCCGAGCCAAACCGGCAAAAAATCATTGATCTCTTGAAAAAACGGGAAATGTCAGTTTCAGAGATCGGAAAAAACTTGGATATCACCATGGCGACATTATCTCATCATTTGGACATCCTTAAAAAAGCCGACCTCATCAGCGGCCGCCGCGATGGTCAGCAAATTCTGTATTCCCTCAATCTTAGCGTTATCCAGGATGTGGCCGAAAAAATCGTCAAATTTTTGAAAACCAAATAAGCGGCGTAATTAATCGCTTAACATTTAAACATATGTCTTCACCGCTCAAACCAACATTAAAGACTGAACTGCTGCCGATACTCGCGGTTATCGTCTGTGTTGTCGCCAGCTTTTACTTTTTCCCCCGTTTTCCCGATCGGATCGCCATCCACTGGAACTTCCAGGGCCAACCGGACAATTGGGGAGACAAATCCTTTGGCGCCTTTTTCTTCCCCTTTTTGATAGCGGCAATATATATCATGTTCCTGGTTCTTCCCTATTTTGATCCCAAGAAAGAACGTTACCAGGAATTCGCCAAAACTTACCACTTATTCAAAAGTCTGATTGTTTTATTTATGGCTTTGATTTATTTGGCGACCGGCCTGTTCAATATCGGCTACCCGATCAATATCGGCGTCACCACTTCACTGGGCGTCGGCGCGCTATTTATTATCATTGGTAATTATCTGGGCAAAATAAAATACAATTGGTTTGTGGGCATTAGAACTCCTTGGACGATGTCGTCGGAAAACGTCTGGAACAAAACTCATCGCGTCGGCGGCTGGTTGTTTGTAACTTTAGGAATTATAATGATGATTATCCCTCACCTCCCCGAATCTCTGGCAATTCCGATTTTTATCTTGGGAATCGTAGTAGTTGTGGCCGGCAGCTTTGGTTATTCTTATTGGCTATTCAGGCAAGAACGAAAAATAGAAAAATAAATAAGAATCAACAATCTCAAAATACTCTGCCACGATTATTGAGGCAGAGTATTTTGGTTTACTCACATGAGAGACGCATCCCGAGTACTCGGGATGCGTCTCTACAATAACTATTTTGATTTTTTGATCGCTTTTACAAATTGTTTTTTGCCGCGTTGCAATAGGAGCTCATCCGATGAGATGTCTAGCTCCAATTCATCACTAGTCACTTTGTCGTCATTTATTCTGATGGCGCCTTCTTTTATTAGGCGACGAACCTCGCTGTTGCTTTTGGCAAGCCCAGCTTTGACAAATAAATCCAAAACGCCAATCTTGCCATCCTTGTCTTCTATGCACACGGTCGGAATGTCTTTGGGCTTGTCGCCTTCTTGGAAAACACGCTTGAAATTCTCGGCGCCAAACTGAGCGGACTTTTCTCCCAGATAAATTCGGACCACTTCATAAGCCAGCTTCATCTTGGCGTCACGAGGATTGGCGCCAGCAGAAATTTCTTTGCCAATCGCTTTGATTTCTTCCATTGATATATCGGTCAGAATTTCCAAAGCCGGCAAAATCATTTCATCTGGCCAGCTCATCACCTTGCCGTACATATCGGCCGGCGCATCCTCCAAGGTAATCATATTGCCTTCGGACTTGCCCATTTTCTTGCCGGTCGGATCTTCAAGTAGTTTGGTTGTTAAGACGAATTTTTCTTTGTTTTTCATTTTCTTCATCAAATCCCGGCCGGCCAGCATATTAAACATCTGATCGTTGCCGCCGATTTCCAAATCCACATCCATCGCCACGCTATCGTATGCCTGCATCATCGGATACAAGAATTCATTGAGATAGAGATCTTTGCCCTGGCTCATCCGCTCCTTGAACATCCCCCGCGCCAGCATCTGCTGGGCGGTAAAATGCGAGGAAAGCCTGACTAAATCGGCAAACTTCAACCGGCCGAGCCAGCGGGAATTAAACTTAAATTCCGTCTGTCGCAAATTGATAATGTTTTTAATCTGTTTTTTCCAATTTTTCAGATTGCTCAAAACCTGGGCGTGAGTAAGCGGCTTTCTCGCCGCCAGCTTATCAGTCGGGTCGCCGATTTGGGCGGTAAAATCGCCGAACAAAAAAATCACCTTGTGTCCCAACTGTTGAAATTTGGCCAACTTGCGGACAGTAATGCCATGGCCGATATGAAGGGTCGGCGCGGTGGGATCGTAGCCGCAATACAAAGTAATCTGCCGGCCAGAAGCAAGCAGTTTTTTGAGTGACGCCTTGTCAGGATAGACATTCTCCACTCCCCGCGTCAAAAGCTCTTCTATTTTTGGTTCGTCGGTTATTATTTTTGCCATAATTATATTTTAACAGATTTGATTGAAAAAAATAAGGGGAGGCCTGCGCGCGCCTCCCCGGCGGGAAATCCGATTTTGCGCTGGTCAATCGCCAATAGTCTCTTCGCGACGAGCCATTTCGTGGGCTTTGGCCACGCCAGAATACTTAGCCACCCAGCTGGCCGGGATGATAAGCGCGCAGATGATATTAATTGCCATATTGGCAAAAAAGACCACAATGGCCCCCCAAATAACATACGCGGCCATCTGCGAATTGAGCGCCAAAACGCATCCAATAACAACCGCCGCGATGTTGTAAACAACAACGACAAAAATAGTTAACGCGTGCAATTTCATCTTCACCTCCTTGAAAAACCAACCATCAAGCAAGTTTTTCCAGTTGAGTTTTCAGTTTTTCCAGCCGGCTCTGTTGCTCGGCCAGTTTCTCCTGCTCCTTTTCTACCACATCCTTGGGCGCGTTGTCAATGAACTGCTTGTTGGACAATTTGAGATTTATATTTTTGATATAGTTCTCCGCTTGAACGATTTCTTTTTCCAGCCTTTGTCTCTCCGCGGCAATATCTATAAGTCCCGCCAGAATAAGATGAACCTCAACCCCGCCGACAACCGCGACGGCGCTGTCTTTGATCGGCTGGGCATCGTCTATTATCTCTATACTTTCACAGCGAGATAATTTTTTAATTATTTCCTGCTGACTGGCCAGCAAGTCCTTTTTCTCCTTGGCGATTATTTTCACCGCGGCTAATTTTGCCGGTTCAATGTTGGATTCGCTGCGCAAATTGCGAATGGCCTTGACTACGCCGATAAAACATTCTATGTCTTCATTGATTTTTTGGCTCTTTTTACCCGAATCAATCCAAACAGTCGGCCATTTTTCTACTATTAACAAATCTTTGTCATGAAGGTTTTTCCAAATTTCTTCCGTGACAAAAGGACAAAATGGATGCCACAATTTCAATAAGTTCCGCAGGACATAGAGCAGAATCTCATCTTTGCCGCCTTCAATCTTGGCGATCTCCAGATACCAATCGGCAAAATCATTCCAGGTAAATTCGTGGAGCTTCTCCGCGGCTGATGAAAAAGAATAATCGTCCAGCGCTTGCGTGGCGGCGGTAATAGCGGAAGACAAGTCGCGTAAAATCCACTCATCAGCAAGTGTTCTGGTTTTGGGTTCTTTTTTGATAATTTTTACATCATCAACAGTCTGTAAGATATATCTGGCAATATTCCATAATTTATTGACAAAATTCCGGGCGCCCGCCACCTTTTCTTCATAAAACCTGGCGTCGTTCCCCGGAGTAATACCCTTGATAAGAGACAGTCGCAAAGCATCGGTGCCATATTGACCGATAATTTCCAAGGGGTCCAGGCCATTGCCGGCCGACTTGGAAAACTTTTTGCCGTTTTTGTCACGCAGGATGCCATGGATATAAACATCTTGAAAAGGAATATCATCCAGCGCGTAGGTGGAAAGTAAAATCATTCTAACCAGCCACAAAAATATAATCTCATAACCCATTTGCATCCAAGTCGTTGGGTGAAATTCTTTGAGATCCTTGGTTCTTTGGGGCCAACCAAGCGTGGAAAAAGTCCAGGAACCGGAAGAGAACCAGGTATCCAGAGTATCTTCATCTTGAATCCACTCTCCTTCTGTCGGCGGATTTTCGCCGATATAAATATCTTCTTTGTCGGCTTTTGAATTTTGACTTTTGACATTTGAATTTTTCTCGTACCACACTGGAATCCGATGTCCCCACCAAATCTGCCGGGATATATTCCAATCATATAGATTATCAATTCTTTGCAAATAAACTTTCTTAAATCTTTCCGGTGTAATATTAATAATTTTATTTTTGTCGCCGTTGTGACCAGTAGTTATTGCCTCGCGCATCAAATCTTTCAAACTTTTACCACGGCCGGGAATTTCTTTGTTGACATCAATAAACCACTGTTCCATCGGCAGTGATTCCACCACGTCGCCAAAACGATCAGAAGTGCCGACGCTGTTGGTAATTTCTTCTTCTTTGATAAATAAATCATTTTCTTTGAGCCAAGCGACAAATTTCTCCCGCGCTTCACCAATAGTCAAACCGGCGTAAGCCGCTCCCGCCGCCGGAGTCATCCGCCCATCGGAGCCAATTACCTGAATAATGCCAATATCTTTGTTGGCCTGATACATTTCATAGTCAATCTGGCTATGCGCCGGAGTAACGCCAACCGCGCCAGTACCGTAAGCCGGATCAACATTCTTGTCAGCAATAATCGTAATTGTCAGCGGATTTCTGGCGCCGACATCCACGGTAAATTTTTGGCCGATATATTTTTGGTAGCGTTCGTCGTCGGGATGGACGGCCACTGCCGTGTCGCCTAGCTTGGTTTCCGGCCGAGTAGTGGCAATCGGAATGGGAAAATCTTTGGCGTATTTAAATGTCCAAACTTTGGTTTTTTGATCAATATACACCAGCTCATCATCTGAACAGGTTGATTGCCCTTTGACCGACCAATTAATCACCCGATAACCGCGATAAACCAAACCATCCTTATACATCTTTTCAAATAAGGTATTAACCGCTTTTGATCTTTGCTCATCAAAAGTGTAGGCCAAACGCGACCAGTCACAGCTGGTGCCCATTTTCTTTATTTGCGATAAAATTGTTTTCTTAGAACTTTCGGCGTACTCGCGAATTTTTGCCAATAATTTTTCCCGGCCGAGCTCTTGCCGAGGATTTTTGATGCCCTCTTTTTTCAACATATCTTCCACCCGGGCTTGGGTAGCGATAGCGGCATGATCGGTGCCCGGCACTAACAAGGCTTTCTTGCCCTTCATCCGCTGATAGCGAACCGCCACATCCATCAAAGAATTTTCCAAAGCGTGGCCAAGATGAAGAATGCCGGTGACATTGGGCGGCGGCATAGAGATGACGAATTTTTCTTTCCGCCGACCAGGTAGATTGTCAGGATTAAAAAAGCCCGACTCCTCCCAGGACTTGTAAATCGCGTCTTCTACCAGCGACGCGTCATACGATTTTGGCAGTTCTATTTTGGACATAATTTATATAGTTAGAATAACTGTATTCTACCCGATTTTCTGTTTTTTTTCAAATTGGAAACAATGGTTGACAGTCATGATGATTTTCGCTAAAATCACTTAATTACCTTTTTATTATGGCCTTGAATCCAACCCAGCAAACATTGGAGCTAATCAAAAGAAGCCGAGCGATCATGGTCGCTTTCCGGCAAGAATGGACTGGCGACGCCATCGCCGCCGGCTTGGCGTTGGCGCAAGCACTGGAAAAAATGGGAAAAAACGTTGACGTTGTCTGCCAGGATTTTCGGCCGAAACCGAGCCTATCGTTCCTACCGCTGGACAAAATCAAAAACCAACTCAAAAATCTCCAAAAATTCGTTGTTAGCGTGGATACGGCTCAGATAAAAGTCGGTGAATTTTATTACGACCGCGAGGATGGGCGACTGAATTTTTATATTACGCCAGAAGAAGGAAAACTCCAAGATCAAAATGTCACTACTGCCGCCGCCGACTTCAAATACGATCTGATTTTTCTACTCAATACGCCTGACCTGGAATCGCTTGGCGACGTATACAAAAAAAATTCCGATTTCTTTTTTGCCACGCCAAAAATCAATTTGGATCACTCCAACAAAAACGAGCATTATGGCGATATCAACCTAACCGATCTATCCGCCGCCTCAACTTCGGAAATCGTCTATCAGCTGGTGAAGGATATGGACGAACGCCTGATTGATGAAAATATCGCCACCAGCCTGCTAGCAGGCGTAATCAGCGCGACTAAAAACTTTAAAACCGCCGAAGTAACCCCGCGAACTCTCAATCTGGCCGGATTACTTATCGCTAGCGGAGCTCGGCGCGAGCAAATCATCCAAAATTTATACCAAACTCGATTTTTGTCCACCCTGAAATTGTGGGGGCGGATACTCTCGCGACTCAACAGCGAAGACAATGGCCGTGTCGTCTGGTCCACTATTTCCCGCCAAGATTTCTTGGAGACTTCCACCACGCCGGAAGAGGTTGCCGATGTTGTGGAGGAACTTATTGCCACCATGCCCAAAACGGAAATTATCGCTCTCATCTATGAAAATAGCGACTTGAACAAAACAAGCATTGACTGCTTGCTTTATTCCGTCAAAAGCATTGACTCACGGGAGATGGCGAAAAGATTTAATTCTGAAGGCAACGCTGACTTGGCAAAATTTTCTCTGTTTGGAAAATCGCTCGTGGAGGCGGAGCGAGAAATTGTTGAAGAGATCAATAATTTCCTGAAAAAGATTTAAAAACTCACTGAAAGAGCTTGAAAAAATAACGACAATGAAGTATATTTAGAGAGGTGATATTTCTTTTTTCCCTCCCATTATCCGAAGGGGAGGGTAGGGAGGGGTTTAAAGACAAAAAAATAATGAATAGTATTTTCCGCCTCGGCTCGCGCCGACGCGAGGCGGGCAGGCGGGGCTAGAAGGTGTTGTGATAAAATTAGTTACAAATGTTTAGAATATAATTAATATGGGCCAGTAGCTCAGGGGTTAGAGCGCTACGCTTATAACGTAGATGTCGGTGGTTCAAATCCACCCTGGCCTACTGCAAAATCTTTGACAATTGGCAATTTTTTTACTAAGATACTCTTGATTACGGTCGCTTAGTTTCCGCCTTCGCCAAGGCTACGGCGAGACAAGCATATTTAAAGAGTAGACAACGTCTTTAAATAATTTTAAAAACTTACCGGAATTAGATATTTGGTCGCTTAGTTTCCGCCTTCGCCAAGGCTACGGCGAGACAAGCATATTTAAAGAGTAGACAACGTCTTTAAATAATTTTAAAAACTTACCGGAATTAGATATTTGGTCGCTTAGCTTCCGCCTTCGCCAAGGCTACGGCGAGACAAGCATATTTAAAGAATGACCACTATTTTCAAATTATTTTGAGAATTTTATTAAAATAAGTATTACGGTCGCTTAGCTCAGTTGGTTAGAGCGCATCCTTGACGTGGATGAGGTCAGTGGTTCGACTCCACTAGCGACCACACTTTCATAACAATTCCATTAATGCCGCGCTTAGCGTCACGGAAAGAAAGAGCGTCCCGATGAATCGGGAAGGTCAGTGGTTCGACTCCACTAGCGACCACACTTTCATAACAATTCCATTAATGCCGCGCTTAGCGTCACGGAAAGAAAGAGCGTCCCGATGAATCGGGAAGGGTCGAAGTCAGCCATAGCTGACGAGACGGACAGAAGCGATCCCGAATTCTCGGGAGAGCGTCGATGGATGCGACCATAGTAAGCATCCAGCGCTGTCCAGGAATAGTGGTTCCCGCCTTCGCAAAGCTTCGGCGAGGCAAGCGACTCCACTAGCGACCACCCTTATTGATTACAGTAGAAAACATCCGCCCGAGGCGGATGTTTTTATTTCAAGTGTAATTTATTTTTTATCCGATCAATAAATCTCTCTTTTTCTTTTTCATTATAATGCCCAAACTTGTATTTGAAAATATCCGTGTCAATCTCGCCCAGAAGCAGACGGTACGCTTCACACAAAAGATACTTGGTGGAAATATTGAGCCGGCCGTCGGCTTCCAGTCGGCGAACGGAAACGAATATTTTCGGTTTTTGCAGAATGCGGAATTTACCCTCCTCTTTCGCCCGTTTGACATAATTATGGTCTTCGGCCAATTTGAGCTGTTCGTCAAAGCCGCCGATTTTTTGGTGCAACGATTTTTTGATCAAAATGCAAAAACCCGGCGCGTGAGGGTAAAAATATTGGGTCAGCGACATATAGGCATTGACCACATCATGAAGAATGAGATCAATATTTTTGTCGCTAAGAGGCACCACGGCGCAAGAAGCGACATCAATCTGTTTTTCCTCCGCTCTGGTCAAAATATCCGCCAAAAAGCTCTTGGGCAAAATAACATCCGAATCCAAAAACAACAGCCACCCTCCCGCGGCGACCGCGGCGCCGTGATTGCGACCCACCGCCGGCATACCGCCAGACACCACCCTGGCCTGGAATTTGTCGGCAATCTCCAGTGTCCGGTCGGTAGAACCGGCGTCAGCAATAATGACCTCGGCCTCGGCAAAATTCTGATTCTTGATGGAGGTAAGAAGAAACGGCAAAAACCGTTCTTCGTTGAGCGCCGGGATGATGATGCTTAGCTTGATCATTGACTTTACGCTTAATTTAAGCTAAAATAATAAACTTATGATACAATAATACTTATAATAATCATTGATTCTTTTCACCTTATTTTCCTCCCCCTTGTCTGAAGGGGGAGGATAGGAGAGGGTTAGAATAAACCTAATTTTAATACTTTAAAACCTCCCCCCTTCCCCCTCCTTCAAACAAGGAGGGGGGGCGTCAATATAAATTAACCATTTTTATATTTCTTAAGGTTATAATAGCATAGATAGCCATAAATTTCATGGAAAATATTGAAAAAAAATTAACCGTTTGGCAAGAGTCTGCGTTGAAGCAGAAAGATTTCGGTTTTGTCAAAAAATTGCTCAAATCCTTTCCGGCAGCGGAAATTTATTTGGTCGGCGGCGCGACTCGCGACATCATCATCGGCCGTGACACGAAAGACTTTGATTTTGTCGTCGGCAAAGTGGACGCTAAGGACTTGGAAAAATTCTTGTCAGATCTAGGTGAAGTCAACCTTGTCGGCAAAAGTTTTGGCGTCTTCAAATTCATCCCCGCGAAAGCGAAGGTCTCATCGGCAAAAGCAAGCAAAATAACCGGCGCCAACCCGATTGAAATTGCTTTGCCGCGGACGGAAAAAGCCGGCATGTCTGGCGGTTATCAAGACTTTGAAATCCAGAGCGATAAAAATCTGCCGATTGAAAAAGATCTCTCCCGCCGCGACTTTACCGTCAACGCTTTGGCCTGGGACATTAAAAACAAAAAACTAATTGATGAGTTTGACGGACTCAAAGATTTGGACAAAAAAATAATCCGCGCCATCGGCAAGCCGGAAAAAAGATTCCAGGAAGATTATACCAGAATGCTGCGGGCGGTGCGTTTCGCCTGCCAACTGGACTTTGATATTGAGAAGGAAACCTTGGCCACCATCAGTAAAAAAGCAAAAAAAATCGCCACTCTGCCGGCTGAACGGGTCAATGAAGAGCTGACCAAAATCATTATGTCGGAGCGGGCCGAGGCCGGCATCCGCCTGATGCAAAAAATCGGCCTGCTCAAAGAATTGATACCAGAGCTGGAAAATGGAGTTGGTGTCAAACAAAATAAAGCTCACATTTACGAAGTATTTGATCATAATGTCCGATCGCTCGGCGCGGCGGCAGAAAGAAATTACAAATTGGAGATAAGATTGGCCGCTTTGTTTCATGATGTCGGCAAGCCAAGAACCAAACAAATCAAGGACGGCGACGCCACCTTTTATAATCACGACCAAGAGGGCGCCCACCAAACAAAGCAAATCCTAAAGCGGCTTAATTATTCCAACGACATTATCAAGAGCGTCGTCCACTTGGTCCGCTATCATATGTTTTATTACGCGTTGGATATCGTCAGCGACGCAGGAGTGCGACGACTACTCAACCGACTGGGCAAAGACAATGTTGAGGATTTTATCAATCTGCGCATTTGCGACCGACTGGGCATGGGCCGGCCAAAAGCCAAACCGTGGAAGCTGGTGGAATTGGAACGCCGGCTCAAAGAAGTCCAGCTTGATCCCATCAGCCCCAAGATGCTCAAAACCGACGGTAGCAAGGTGATGGAAATATTGAGTATCTCACCCGGACCGCAAATAGGACTGATTCTCAATGCGCTACTGGGCGAAGTATTGGAAAACCCGGAAAAAAATAATGAAAAATATCTGGCCGAAAGGATAAAGGAATTAAATGAATTGCCGGCGAAAGAATTGAAAAACATGCACCCGGATATTGCCTTCTACGAAGAGGAACGAAAGCGTCTTCTGCACAGTCAAAATTAATTTTGAAAAAAATGCGAAATAGTGATTCCAAGAATAAAACTAATTTTAAAAATACCAAAAAATAATTCATGCCTTCAAACAATGATATCACCTTTACCGCAACTAGTCAGGATGCCAAAAAACGGCTAGATGTTTTTTTGTCCGAAAAACTTCCCGGCATTTCCCGCTCCCAAATCAAAAAAATAATTTTAAATAAAGAAATTTCAGTCAATAATAAACCGACCAGTGTCCATTGTTTTCTTAAAGAGGGCGACCACATCAAGCGAAAAACGAAAAACGAAAAACTAAAAGCGAAAACTCCAAGTAAAAAAACTCAATTACTGATTACTGATCACAAGTTACCGATTACTGGAAAAAAGATTTCCCTCGCGCCCGCCTCAAAGTCCGGCAAACCATTCAAAAAAGTAACCGTGATAAGCGACAACCCCGACTTCCTTATTATTGAAAAACCGGCGGGAATTCTGGTTCACCCGACCGACAAGGAAGAAACCGACACGTTGGTGGATTTACTGACAGACAAATATCCGGAGTTGAAAAAAATCGGCGAAGATCCGGCGCGCGCCAGCATTGTCCACCGCTTGGACAAGGAAGTCTCCGGATTAATGATTGTTCCGCGGACGCAGGATGCTTTTGATTACTTCAAACAGCAATTCAAAAACCATACTATTGTCAAAAAATATTCTGCCTTAGTCATCGGAGAAATCGCGGCCGACAGCGCAGAAATAAATTTCCCCATCAGCCGATCTTCCACCAAACAAGGGCTGTTTGCCGCGCGGCCGAACAGTGAAGATAACGAGGCGGACGAAGGCAAAAAAGCGCTTACTATTTTTAAGGTGGTGAAAAGATACAAAAATTATACTCTGCTGGAAGTCCAGATTCTCACCGGCCGTACCCACCAAATCCGCGTCCATCTTCTGGCTTACGGTCACCCGATAGTCGGCGACAAATTATACAAAGCCAGAAAACAAAAAATAAAATCCGACCCGGGTAGAATTTTCCTCCACGCGGGCGAGCTGTCTTTTGCTGGACCAGATGGAAAACAATATCATTTTGCAAGCAACCTGCCGCTAGAATTGCAAACATTCCTCGCGACTTTAAAGGGTTGACAAACTGCGATATTTGAGATATAATAGATTGTCGGGAACTGAAACATGACTGCAACGCATTAAGGAGGAACGAAAATGCAGCCGAACGACTGGGGTTTTATATTACTGGTTCTGGTTATCATCGCGGCGCCATTTGGCCTGATGTTTTTCCTGTGCCGGGAAGTGACCGCCGGCTGCGGACACAAATGCCGAAAAGTCCGCCAAGTCATTGTGGTGTTCGGCAAAAGGACGGAAATTCACCCGCCATGGTTTGTGAGACCAAAATTCTGTCCAGACTGTTTAACGAAGGGGGCGATCAAATGCGCCAAGTGCGGCAAGGTGATTTTGCCGGGCGACTTCGCCGTCCTATTGAAAACAGCTGCAACCTGCACGGAGGGGTCTGTTACAACAATGAACGAGGATGGAGCCACCTGCTCCGTTCACTGTCTGAATTGTTACGACTTCCAAACATCCCTTGCAGCGATGGGCTATCTTGGCGAAGGAGAACAGTGGTCTCGCGTTAATCCCGCTGCAATTGAATCAGAGGCCTAAGAAAGGCCATAGCCAGACTAAGGGTCGACTCCAATCGGGAGCCGGCCTTTTCTTGAAAAAAATATTTCTTTCTGTTATAATTAGCTTGTAAACAAAAGAGCCCGCGGCTCGCCTTGCCCCAAATAGCCAGACGAATAACGCGGGATAATTAACAAATTATTTTTTTAAAACTATGGGTTTACCCAGCCAGAAAAGAACAAAGAGTTCCAAAAGACGAAGAGCATCGCATTTTGCCTTGAAAAAAACTTCTCTACACACCTGCCCCAAGTGCGGCAAACCAAAACAACCTCATCATGCCTGCGCTTTTTGCGGCACCTATAAAGGCAAGGCAGTTTTGGCAATTAAGACCAAGAAAAAAACTTTGAAGCAAAAAGAACAAGACCGCAAGGCCAAAGCCAAGGAAAAAGAGATTCAAAAAGAAGGGAAGGAATCAAAAAAATAAACACATTTCCGGATTATTATAATTTTGCCTTAAATTTGCTTGGATCAAAATTAATCAAATTTTCCGATGTCTAACCGACATTTAGCTCGCACCATCGCCGTCCAAGTCTTATACCAATGGGACTTCAATGGCCAAAAACAAAACCTTGATTCTCTCTTGGAGGAAAACAAAAAAGCTTTCGCTCCGGAATTTGACGACGGCGGATTTATCAAGCACCTGACCCAAGGGGTGATAGAATACAAAACAAGCATTGACGGACTAATCGCCAAATTCGCCCCGGAGTGGCCGCTTAATCAGATTACTATCGTTGACCGCAATGTCTTGCGGCTTGGAATTTATGAGCTGAAATTTGACGACAATATTCCGGCCAAGGTCGCCATCAATGAGGCCATAGAGCTGGCTAAGACCTTTGGCGGCGAGTCGTCAGGCAAGTTCGTCAATGGAGTTTTGGGCGCGGTTTACAAAAATATGGGTGAAAAAGAAATTGACAAAAAAAATCCCAAACCGGCCGCCAAACCGGAAACACAAAATTAACCAACCAATGGCAATGAAAGACATTAGCAAACTGGAAAAAACAATTAATGTCCGTTTCAAAGATAAAAACATTCTGACCGAGGCTATTACCCACCGTTCCTATCTCAATGAGCATCCGGAATTCAAACTTGATCATAACGAAAGATTAGAGTTTCTCGGCGATGCCGTTTTGGAACTAGTGGTCACCGAACATTTATACCAAAAATACCCCAATCCCGAAGGCGAATTGACCAATTGGCGCGCCAGCCTGGTCAATGGCGTCAATCTGGCACAGATCGCCAAAAAAATGGAGCTGGAGCAATTCATCAGAATGAGCCGGGGGGAAAGCAAGGATTCAAACTCCAAAGCTAGACAATACATCTTGGCTAATGCTATGGAGGCGGTCATTGGTGCTATTTATATCGATCAAGGCATTAAAGAAGCCAAAAAATTCATTGAAAAAAACATCCTGACCGGACTGGAAGAAATCATAGAAAATAAGCTGTATATTGACCCAAAAAGTCGATTCCAAGAAAAAGCCCAGGAAATTTCCGGTATCACGCCTAGCTACAAAGTACTGGAATCCGCCGGTCCCGACCACAATAAGACTTTCCGTGTCGGTGTTTTCTTGGACAAAGAAATGATCGCTGATGGCAGCGGCTCCAGCAAGCAAGAGGCGCAGATAGAAGCGGCCAAGAAAGCGCTCAAAAAGAAAAAGTGGAATTAATTAAATAAATTAACATACCACCATGGATATAAACAGCCTGCTTCAAGGAGCGGTCAAAGAAAACGCTTCGGATTTCCATCTGATCGCCGATTTGCCTCCGTTTGTCAGAATTGACGGCGAGCTTAGACCGATTGGCAAAAAAGCGCTTAACGGTAAAGAAATTGAGTCTCTGGTTTCCACAATGATTGACAGCAATCAATTCAAAAAGTTTTCCATTGAAAAAGAACTGGACTTTGCCTACCAAACATCCGACGAGTCGCGTTTCCGTGTCAATATCCATTGGGAAAAAGGTAATATCGGCCTGTCAGCCAGAACTATTCCCTCGGAAATTCCGACGATGGAAGAAATAGAAATGCCCCAAACGCTTTATGATATATGCAATCTTGATCGAGGACTGATCTTGGTTACTGGTCCGACCGGCTGCGGCAAATCCACTTCTTTAGCGGCAATGATAAATTATATCAATCAAAATCGCAATACCAATATCATCACCCTGGAAGATCCGATTGAATTTGTTTTCAAACCGATTAAAAGCATTATTCGCCAAAGACAGTTGGGGGAAGACATGTTATCATTTCAAAACGGCCTTATCCATGTCTTGCGGCAAGATCCAAATGTCATTATGGTCGGCGAAATGAGAAATTTGGAGACCATTGCCACCACCATTACCTTGGCGGAAACCGGCCATTTGGTGTTTGCAACACTCCACACCTATAGCGCCGCTCAAACCATTGATCGTATTATTGATATTTTTCCGCCGCATCAGCAAAATCAAATCCGGATGCAGATTTCTATTACTTTGAAGGCAATAGTCTCGCAAAGATTGGTGCCAAAAAATGGCGGCGGGCGGGCGGCAGCCAGAGAAATACTTATTAATACCCCAGCTATTTCCAACCTGATTAGGGAAAATAAGATCGCTCAAATCAAGACCACTATCCAAACCAGCGCCAGGGAAGGCATGGTCACGATGGATAAATCATTGGAAGATCTTTACAAAAAAGATATTATCAGCAAAGAAACTTACGATTTGAATACTTACGAGATCAGAGGGTAGTCATCTCTTCTGATCAAAAAATCAATCCGCCTTGGGCGGATTGATTTTTTTCTCCTAATATGCTAAAATGAACGAGTTAGATAATCAAGCGTGCCCATAGCTTCCGCCTCGGCTCGCGCCGACGCGAGACGAGCAGACGAGTTGGAAAATGTTGCGATAAATTTAGCCATGGCTGTTTTAAATAAAATAATATGCGCCCGTAGCTCAATTGGATAGAGCGTCTGGCTTCGGACCAGAAGGCTATAGGTTCGAGTCCTGTCGGGCGCATTTTTACGGAAAACCAGAAGGCTATAGGTTCGAGTCCTAATAGACACACACCGATAATTTCATAAAACGCGCGCCCATAGCTCAGTTGGTAGAGCAGTTGCCTCTTAAGCAAACGGTCCCAGGTTCGAGCCCTGGTGGGCGCATAAAATAAATCACCCCTCTTTAAACGCGATTAACTCGCTTAAAGAGGGGTGATTTTTTTCAGACAAAAATCTTTATGCTTCAGGTGATGGCTCAACGGCTGCCGGTTCGGGCTCGGAGATTGCCTCCGGTCGATCCAGGTCGCCTTTTAAAGCATCCTTCAAGTGTTTTCCGGCTTTAAATTTGGCAACCACGACGGCCGGAATAGTGATTTTTTCCTGGGGATTTCTGGGATTTATGCCTTCCCGCCCCTTCCGTTTCCTAGCCGAAAAAGTGCCAAAACCGGTCAAAGCGACTTCGCCGCCTTTTTTCAATTCACTGGTGGTGATATCAATGAAACCGTCAATGACAGATTCAACCTGGGCCTTATTGAGACCGCCGGGTCGCTCGGATATTTTTTCCGATAATTCCGATTTGTTCATTTGGCTGCCTCCTTTCTTTTATTATTATTTAGCCAATTTATTACTCTTGGCCTTCTACTTCTCCTTCACTTGAGGTGGCGGCTTCTTCGGTTGTATCCCCGGTAGAAGAATCCGCGGACTCAACCTCTTGCTCCGGAGCGGCGTCAGTGGATTCCGCCTCGTCCATGGAAGTTTCGGCTGCTGAAGTCTCTTCCGGAGCGACCGGCGTTGAGCCAGCTTCGCTTTCTTTTCCGCCAAACATGTTCCAAAAACCCATAAGCTTTTCGTTATGAATTAGATTTTAATAATTGAATCCAATCTTTTTATTTTTCTGGCTGTTTTTTTCTTTTCGTCTATTTCCAAATAAATAGCATTAAATTGGCACTGACCAGTCTCGGGCAGATCATGCTTGTGGCTGCCGCCGACTTTCTTGTCCAAAAACATCCCTATGATTTGCTGTTTGTTGGCGCCAATGACAGAATCATAATAACCAACCATGCCCACATCAGTGACATAGGCCGTCCCGCCGGGAAAAACAGTCTCATCGGCAGTCGGAATGTGGGTATGGGTGCCCATAACCGCTACCGCCCGGCCGTCAAAATAACGGCCGAAAGCAACCTTTTCCGAAGTAGCTTCAGCATGAAAATCTACGATAAAAACGGCATTTTTATTGGCTTTTATGATTTTCTCAAAAGCCTTAAAAGGACATGACAACTTATCCTCTATGAATACTCTTCCTAAAAAGTTTACCACAATCAGCTTATTTTGGCCAATTTTTTTGGCCAGAGATTTCTTGTTTGTCAAATCCACCTCCCGATAGCCAAGGCCGGACTTTTTGGCCAAATAATTGGCGGGTCTGATGATCTGCTCTTTGGGATTATTCAAAATTTCGTCGGCTCCGTTCTTCTTCCAGGCATGATTGCCGGAAGTAAAAAAATCAACGCCGGATTGTTTCAATTCGTCTAAGGTCTTTTGAGTGAACCCGATGCCGTGCGCCAAATTTTCAACATTGGCAACAATTAAATCGGGACGATATTGTTTTTTTAGCTTGGGCAACTGGCGACGGACGGCTTGGCGACCGATTTTTCCGACGATATCGCCCAGAAAGATAATTTTAATCATTGAAAAGATTAACGAGCGAACTCAACGATTCTCTTTTCCCTGATAACGTTGACTTTGATCTCGCCTGGATATTTGAGTTCGGCTTCTATTTTTGCGGCAATTTCTTGAGCCATTTTGGCGGCAGACAGGTCATCAATTTGATCTGGAGTGACAAACACTCTCACTTCCCGACCGGCCTGAATAGCATATGCCTTATCCACGCCGTCAAAACCAGTAGCAATGTTCTCCAATTCTTCCAGTCTTTGGAGATAATTTTCGTATGTATCTTTTCTGGCTCCCGGTCGGGCGCCGGAAATCGCGTCCGCCACTTTGACAATCACGCCTTCCAAGGTGGTCGGCTTATCATTGTGGTGCTCAGCTACCGGCTTGATGACTTCCTCGCTGATGCCGAATTTCTTGCAAATATCGCGGCCGATTTCCGGGTGGGT
The DNA here is from genome assembly GCA_964536975.1 of uncultured Gammaproteobacteria bacterium. Lineage (GTDB taxonomy): Bacteria > Patescibacteriota > Patescibacteriia > 2-01-FULL-39-33 > 2-01-FULL-39-33 > JAKQDP01. The sequence continues at coordinate 14,821 of CAZHYS010000003.1, read as the reverse complement.
GCCTTGAACTTCATGGTCTACGGCTTTGCCGATATCGTGGAGTAAGCCGGCTTTCTTAGCAATAGAAACATCCGCGCCCAACTCCTCGGCGAGTAGCGCCGACAAATGAGCGACCTCCATGGAATGATTGAGAATATTCTGTCCATAGCTGGTGCGATATTTCAATCGGCCGACTATCTGAACCAACTTCGGGTCAAGACCAGCCACGCCAACTTCATAAACGGCATTCTCGCCGGCCTTTTTGATATCCAAAGCGACCTCCTGCTTGGCTTCCTTGATCGTCTCTTCAATCCGCGCCGGATGAATCCGGCCGTCAAAAATCAACTTTTCCAATGTCCGCTTGGCCACCTGCCGACGAATCGGACTAAAAGAAGACAGGGTGATCGCCTGCGGCGTGTCATCAATAATTATTTCCACACCAGTAAGCTGTTCAATGGTCTTAATGTTTCTACCCTCCCGACCGATAATTCTTCCTTTCATTTCATCGTTGGGCAAATCTACCACCGAAGAGGTGTTTTCTTGGGCGTGTGAAGAAGCGCATCGCTCAACCACCGTGGATAAAAGCTGCTTGGCTTTCTTTTCCAACTCTTCCGACGCTTCCTGCTCCAGTTTGCTTATCCGCTGGACCAAATTTTCGGCAATCGCCTTTTCCGTATTGTCCATGAGAATCTTTTCCGCCTCCGCTTTGGTCAGGCCGGCGATTTTTTCCAATTTGGCAAATTGCTCCTCCTTGACCTTGGTCACTTCGGCCTTGATGCGATTGATGCGATCGGCCTTCTCTACTAATTCCTGTTTCTTGTTTTCCAAATCCAAAAGCTTCTGATCAAAGAGAGATTCTCTTTTTTCCAGCCTTTGTTTAGCAACTTCCAAATCCTTTTTGGTCTGCCGAGCATCATTTTTTGCCTCGTCCAAAATTTTTATGGAACGATCCTGCGCTTCAAGCAAAATTTCTTTCTGTTTGCCGCGCGCTTCGGCGATCAATTTTTCAATCTTTTCTTCAACGGTGCCTTTGCGATTTTTGGCCCATTGTTTTCTGGTTAGATAACCAAAAACAAAACCTAAGACCAAACAAACCGGCAGGCCCGCGTAAATAAATAAATTAGTCATGTTATTCTCCTTGCAAAAAAGGAATCTGTCACGCTAAAAACCGCGTCTTTTAAAACGCTTATCGGAGTCTAGATTGAGTTTGATATTGGTATATCAAGAGTAAAGTTTTCACAGAATTTACAACCTAATTTAAACCGATTTTCAGCAATTTCGCGAAAAAACCTTCTTTTAGCGACAAAATTCCTCTTTTTTATTTTATTATTAAGGTAATTATATTTTAGCAAAAAACCAAAATTAAGTCAAATTGACGATAATGTCCGGCTATTGCTCGTGCGATGGCGCAGCTTAGCTGACTATTTTGTCTATCAGGCCGTAACTAATTGCCTCCTGCGGCGACATAAATTTGTCCCGATCGGTATCCTTCTCTATCTGCGACAAACTTTTACCGGTATGTTTGACCAAAATCTTGTCCAACTTTTCTTTAACCTTGAGAATATGCTCGGCGCGAATTTTGATGTCAGTCGCTTGGCCTTCGGCGCCACCCATCACTTGATGAATCATTATCTCGCTATTGGGCAAGGCCAACCGTTTGCCTTTGGCACCACCGGCTAGAATTACCGCGCCCATACTGGCCGCCATGCCGACGCAAATCGTGGAGACATCGGCCTTGACGTGCTGCATTGTGTCATAAATCGCCAAACCCGCCGACACCGATCCGCCGGGAGTATTGATGTAGATCTTGATGTCGTCTTTGCTGCTCTCGCTGTCCAAAAAAAGCAATTGGGCAATGACTGTATTGGCGACCGCGTCGTCAATTGGCGTACCCAAAAAAATTATCCTATCCTTGAGCAAGCGCGAATAGATGTCGTAAGCTCGCTCGCCGGAAGTGGTTTTTTCTAACACTGTCGGTATTAGATACATATGTTTAGTCGTTATTATTCAATATTAGAGCTTATTGATAGCCAGTTTTCATAATTAAACATTATCGCACTCCAATGCTTTTTTCAAGTCAATGGCATTTTCCCTTAGAAAACCTTCAATGTCTTGCAGGGGGCGCAGTAAAGTAAAACCGGCCGCTTTCTTGTGGCCGCCGCCGCCGAATAATCCAGCTACTGCGGCAACATTGACACAGTCTTTGGTCGTCCGCAAGCTGGCCTTGGTCTGATCACCATTGATACGGAAAAAAGCCGACCACTTTGCTTCGGAAATGTTATTAAAAAAGTTGACCAATCCGTCTATCTCCTCGCCATTAATATCATAATCGGACAATTCACTCTCGCGGATGTAAGCATAAGCCAAATCCAGCTCAGGATAGAAAGTAAGCCGCGACAACACCAACCCCCAAACCCTAAGACCGCCAATGGTTTTATTTTTGGTCAGAGAGTCAGCTACTTTTTTCAGCTTAGCGCCGGCGGCAATGAGTCGGCCGGCGATTTCCACCGCGGTAGCAGTAGTGGCGGAATTGCTGAATCCGCCAGTATCAGTAAGAATACCACAAAGCAAACAGGTGGCAATATTTTTATCAATAAAAAATCTTTCTCGTTGAAAAAAACCAAAAATCATTTCGCAGGTGGAACTGGATTTACTATTGACAAGATTGATATTGCCGAAATTATCGTTGCTGAAGTGATGATCAATATTGATGACAAATTTTTTCCTAAGAAACGAAATTGTCTCCTCATCTATTCCTGTATAGGGCCAGTCGCCGGCATCAACAACCAATATCAATTCCCAGTCGCGTCGTAAGATTGTTTTATCGGTAGAGAACTCTTCCACCGACGGCAAAAAATCAAAGTACGATGGCGGCCGGTCAACTGAGAAAACCGCCGCCTCTTTGCCCAGCCGGCGGGCAAGCAAAAACAAAGCCAAAGCCGACCCGCAGGCGTCACCGTCGGGCTTTTGGTGGGTGATTATCAGGATGCTCTCGGCAGTTAAAAATCTTTCAGAGATTTGATCAAATATTTCCGATTTCATAATTAAAGTTAAGAATGAATTGTAGCGAGAAAAATTGAAGTTGTCAAGAAATGAGAATGTAATCAGTAATCGGTAATCAGTAATTTAAATTCCTGATCGCTAAGCATTATTCTTTGTATAAAATAAAAGAAGGTCGTGTCGCGTTTGCTCACTTAGCAAACGCGACACGACCTAAACAGACAACTCAGGACTGCTTCATCATGTCAATGAAAGCCCCAACGGCTTTGCGGGCGCTGTCTCCGAACACGCCGTCGCCGAACAAATTGGCAGACTGTTTGAAGAAGCCAGCTTCGTACGAATACAATATCCCCCATGAGAACTGCGAAGCGCTTCTTCGTTATTCCTTACTGCCAACATGAAACCAATGAAGATGTTCGCCAATGGGGCCAACAATCGCTCGCCATGAATGATCAACGATTCCGTAGCGGTCTCTAACTCTGGACTGACAGTGTTGTCCGGCACATCATATCCACACATCCCCATGGCCTTGAGAAGGCCAATGAATGTTGCCAGCCAAGACCTTTTCATTTCTTTGGCTAAGTCTCTTTCGTCGCTTACCGCTCTTTCCTCCTATTTTCCGACGAAACGTCGGCTACATTTTTACCGTTTTTACCGTACCATACCCGGATAAATTAATTTAGCATAATAAAATAAAAATGTCAAGACGAAAAGACCGGCCAAAAATTACCGAAAGCACAGTTTATTCCAGATTATCCAACAGCAGATCAATGGCGGCAGCTTTCTCTTCGCTGTCATCAACAAAAAAGCGCAACTGGGGCATGCGGCGGATGATCACCTTACCGCCCAGAGCGCGACGCAAACGGCCGGCCGCTTTAATAAGGGATTTTAATGCTTGACTTCTTTCCGCTTCAGGCAAAACACTGACATAAACATCGGCCGAGCCAAGATCGGCAGCCGTATCCACCTTGGTGATAGTGACCAGAGTGCCGAGCGAAAACTCCAACTCAGTCATAATCAGCTGCCCGAGCTGGTCGCGAATCAATTTGTTTATTTTTAACATCCGATCGGACATGGATGAAATTGATTAATTTTAGATTGACGTCAGATAAAAACAATTATTGTCACTACACTGTCCCTTTACTATTTCACTTCCTGATAAAATTCCAAAACATCGCCTTCTTCCACGACTGGCTTGCCTTCAAAATTAATGCCGCATTCCTGGCCGGAGGCAACTTTTTCCACGAGCTGACGGGAACATTCCAGGCGATTGACCTTGCCGGATGAAACCGGCTCACCGCGCCTGGTGACAATCACCGCGTCGCAGACGCACAGACCGCCGTCCACAACACGGCCGCCGATAATCATATTGCCGGATTCCTTGCGGAACACTTTCAGCACTTCCAGTTTTCCCACTAGTTTGCGGACGATTTCTTTTTCCTTGAGAGCCGCAATGTCCTTTTGGACTGACTCAATCAAATGATATATGACTTCGTAATAACTGATTTCCACTTTTTTATCGCGAGCCAGATCGGTCACGCGAGCCGCCGGCTTGACATGAAAACCGAAGATTCTTGATCCGGTCGCTTCCGCTTTCAAAACATCGGCTTCCGTAATAATTCCCAATCCTTTGCCGACGATTTTTATTTTTACTTCTTTGGTTTCCAATTTGGCCAGACTCTCAACAATCGCTTCCAATGAACCAAGTACGTCTGCCTTAATGATGAAATTCAAATATTTGGCCCGACCATCGTCCTCGGTGGATACTTGAGTAGAAAAATCCCTCTCCTGCCTAGTCTTGCGTTGGCGAAAATCGCGATTGAGTGATTTGGCATCTTGCGGCACCTCCAAAATACTGCCGACCTCCGGAGCAATCTTAAGTCCGAGAATTTTTACCGGATCACCCGGCAACGCCTGGGTAATATTTTTTCCTATATAGTCCTTGAGCATCCTCACTTTGCCATAAAGATTGCCGGCCAGTGACAAAGTATCGCCGACTTTGAGTGTTCCGGCCTGCACCAAAATGGTCGCCACCGGACCTTCACCCTTGTCAATATGGGATTCCACGATCGTCCCCATTGCCAATCGATCCGACGCGGAAACAATATTTTCTTTTTCCATTTCCGCCACCAAAAGAATCGTCTCCAAAAGATCGTTGATTCCAGTACCGGCTTTGGCGGATACCGGCACGCAAATGACTTGCCCACCCCAATCCTCGGGCAGCAGATTCAGCGCGGCTAAATCCTGTTTGACTTTTTCAATATTGGCCTCCGGTTTGTCTATTTTGTTAATGGCGACAATAAAAGGAATTTTGGCATCCCGGATAATCTTGATCGCTTCTTTGGTCTGCGGTTGAATGCTGTCGTCGGCGGCGATGACCAGAATCGCGATATCGGCGACTCGCGCGCCGCGCGATCGCATCGCGGTAAACGCCTCATGTCCCGGCGTATCAATGAAGGTGATTTTTTTATTGTTTCTGTGAACCTGATAAGCGCCAATGTGTTGGGTGATGCCGCCACTCTCGCTAGACACAACATCAGTATTTCTAATGGCATCAAGAATTTTAGTCTTGCCATGATCAACATGGCCCATCACCACCACTACCGGCGGACGCGATTCCAATTTGGCGGCGTCGCTTTTCAAAACTTCTTTCAATTTTTCTTGTTGAGAAATGGCCAACTGATCTTTTTGGGCGGTATCATTATCCTGGACAATCAAATAACCCAGCTCCTCGCCGACAATGGAAGCAGTGTCAAAGTCAATCCGCTCGTTCATAGAAGCCAAAACGCCGTTCTTCATCAATTCGGCCAACACCTTATTGATCGGCAAATTAAGCCGGCCGGCAAATTCCCGCACCGAAATAACTGCCGGAATTTTTACCTGCTTGGCTTCTGCCGCCGCCTCTTCGCCGGTCTGATCCGAAGAAAATGTCCCTCTGATTTGAGCGATTTTGGACATTTCGCGCTTTTCTTTTTCTTTGGCCTTCCAGGCTTCAATAATTTTCTGGGCAATTTTGTCATCTACTTTTATCGCGCGGCGGCCAATATCAAAACCGAGCTCTGACAGGCGGTCAAACAGCTCCGAGGAAGTGACTTTTAATTGTCGGGAAAGCTCGGTAATATTCATGTCTTTTTGGTTGGTGAGATTTAGGCTTCATTAAATTTACCATAAAAACCGAAAAAAATCAAGGGCGGATTGAATTTTAAAGATTTTTTTGATATAGTAAAAAAACAAAGAAAAACCACGGTCACGTAGCCAAGCGGTAAGGCAGAGGTCTGCAAAACCTCCATCACCGGTTCGATTCCGGTCGTGACCTTTAAAAAATTCCACTGGTGGAGTTTTAGACCAAACGGCAAAATAAAAATCTCCGGAGATGTGTATGGAGATATCTCCGGAGATTTTTTATTTTTGGAGCGGGTGAGCGGAATCGAACCGCCATCTCCAGCTTGGAAGGCTAGCATACTAACCATTGTACTACACCCGCAAAGTCAGAAGTATTGTATCAAACTAATCAGCTTTTTTCAATGGTAACAAAAAAACGCCGCCGGACATCATCGGAAACCAATCCGATAATGCTCGGGGCGAATATACTCTATACCCACCATCAGAAAAAACGAGTCGCCTGCATTTGCGCGCGCTGGAAATCTACTACCGCCCCTGGAGCAATCCTCAGTTGCTGAGCAATTCTTTCCAACGCCTCCTGGTCACGCCTCAGGCGACGATCCAGAGTTCCTTGCGGACCAAGTCTCGCGTTCTCCTTCTTCCGTCGCTTAGCGTTGAGTACTCGCTCGGCATTTCGCTTCTGTCGAAAAGCATTCTTTGCTCTCATATTCGTCTCCCTCCGTTTCCGGCATAATCGCAGTTTTTGCAATACATGCCGCCATGGCGTTGACACTTTTTGCAGGCTACTGTCCCAGGAACAATCTCGCATTTCCTGGGTTTATTTTTTTGGATGACAGTCTTACCATTTCCCACGGCGTCTCTCCTTTTTCCTGTTTCTCACCGCTTCCGCTTCATTGTGTTGTGTACAAATGATAAATCACCGGCCGACAAAAGTCAACCAACAACAACTACCTCTTGCCACGATTTTAGCCCAAACAGGGCAATAATAACAAAAAACACCTAAGCAACGTTACATCTATCGGGGTGACCCGACTTGAACGGGCGACCTCATGCACCCCATGCATGCGCTCTAGCCAACTGAGCTACACCCCGAAAATTATTAAATTATATTTACTGAGCATCGGTCGCTGCAATGCAGCGTTCCGGGGCAGCGCCAAAAGCTGCGCTCGCTCGCTTTTGTCGACATTCGCCTCGTCGTCCGCAATAGCGGACTCCTTGCTTATTCCTGCCCGTCTCGTCCGCCTGGGACGGACTCTACCCTCATGCACCCCATGCATGCGCTCTAGCCAACTGAGCTACACCCCGAGATTAGTTTATAAAGTCAAAAGTCCATAAAGTTCGTAAAGTCAATTCGTTAATTTATCCTACCTGAAAAACAACAAAATTTCAAGAAAATAGCCCGATGCTACGAAAAAGCACCAGGCTGTCAACTGTTATGGCAAAAACAATTATCTTTCCGCCATGCCATGATTGCGGGTAAACCTACAACCATTCCCTGGCTGTTTGCCCACCTGAGACAACCAACAGCTTGCCTCTTCACCTTCGCCCTTGCGAGCATGCTCGCCGATAGATTGGCAGCTGACCAATGCTCCACCAGAATCAACTCTTATTTCTATTCTCTGATTATACGGGCAGAGAATCTTTCTGACGGATTTCGGACATGGAACAATGCTCATCGCTCTTTCCTCCTCTTTATTTTTTTCTGATTTTTCTCCTGCAAACAAAAACTGGCCCTTTTTGGGTCAGTTGCTTTGTTCCTTTGTTTACAATCAAAAGCTAACCGGCCCCTTGGTCAGTAAAATAGAAAAACCAGTTGTTAGCTTTGAAAACAAACATATCTAAATAAAGCTTAACAAAATAATAGAAAAAGTCAAATGAAAAGGGGGCGCGTCACGACTTTCTGCGTCCCCTTATTGTCCCCGGTCAAGAATCCGGATGACTCCCTTTCCAGCGTTTGGCAAAATCTACCGCCCCGCCATGGGCAACATAGTGGAGAGCGGCTTCTGATCTGGTTGGCTCATGGCCAAGCGCTTCCCCAGCAAAATACCGATTATCGTCGCCCTGAATTTCCCTGACTTGTTCCTCCAGATATTTCTCCTGTTCCTGCGGAGTTCTCACCTTTACCGTACTCATGACAAGCCCTCCTTATAATAAATGTCTTCTATTACAAATTATAGTACTACAAAAAAAATTTATCAACATTAATAAAATGATTTATTTCTCCTTGTTTCGCTTGTCGAGTTTCCTGAACGAAGCTCGAACTTATTTTCAAGAAAAATCAAAAGATTTTTCTTGATTTGCCGCCAAATTCATAAATTCCAAGGCCGTGGCGGAGATCCAGCGGGCAAGAAATGACTGGGGGTTGGGGGGGAAGGAATTCTTGCCCGCCCGCCACGGCCTTGAATCCGCCGAATCCAAATTTCGTTTTGGCGGGGCCGGCGCCGATTTTTCGTGTCGCGGCTAATGCCGCGACGCGCCACCCTACTTCTGGGGATAAAGTTCATGATCTGGATCAAGCCAAACCACATAAAAAATACTGTCTATAAAATACCCATGAACACGACCGTGTTCATTCGCAGTCAATTCAAACTGCCATGCGTCTTCATCAACATCTTCACCTAAAATACCAAAGGACCTTTCACTAACCTTGATATCACTAAAATTTATTTTATGACATCTTAATCCTCGACTATTATTAGTTGCTAATTCTTTCTTACTGAAATATGAAATATTTTTTAATCTATCCAGTAAAATACAAAAATATTTAGCATCTTTACAAGTAAATTTAAATTTATTTTCTTTTTCATTCAATCTCTTAAAGTTAAAAGACACCTTTTCAGTGTCTCTTACTTCAGTCGGCTTTATGTTATTCGTTGATAATAGTACGTTAGTTGGCTTGAATTTTGCTGGCATAGTACTTCTGCATAGACAATGTCTTAATTATTTCATTACATCTTTCATCTGGCTCGCATCCTTTTCTCGCCTCAATCCAAGGATCCTCTCTATGCGTCATTAATTCTAATTGATAAGCACCAAAAGGCAAATAAACTGAAAGAACCTCGTCCAAATACTCAGAAACTTCTTTGCTGAATGATTTCTTAATTTCTTCTAACTTAAATTCATGTTGTATTGCAGCCGCACCCCTCTCTTTTAAGAGTTGATATAATTCAGGAATTACTGGGCCATGTACCCACGCTTCAAAATCCTCCGAAAAAAGCGTCTTACTAAAATTAGCAAGATACCACGCTTGAGTATAATACAATAATTTCTGCAATTTTAGATTAGTCAAAAACTCGCCAGACTCGCTCGCGTAGGCCAAAACATAAGTCATTACTTCTTTGTAGCTGAGTTGATTACTTTCCATATTTTTATTATAACACCTTTTATTAAAAAGCGCCAAACTCCCTACCTCCAATCTTTGATAATTATACTACGTCCTTTCGTTATAATAGTCAACTTCTGTTTTTCCCTAATTTTAAGCTCTTTTACAATTTCGGCCGGTAAAACTATATCCAAACTCCGCTTGCCGACTCTGGTAACTTTTCTAATGTATTTTTCCATACATATTTTATTATTACGTAGCACGCTACTTAACTAACTACGTTTAACTCTTACTCCATCGTAAAAAATGATCTGGAGCGTACCCAATAATATAGTCCACTCCGCAACGTTTAAATCCAACATGAACCTCATTGAAAGATTCATCTTCATCGAGCAATCCAGTCTTTGCACCTGCCTTTATCATCGCATATTCTCCACTGACATGATACACGGATAAAGGTAGCTTTGTTAATGTTCTCGCCCGATAAACTATGTCCAAATATAGCATAGCGGGTTTCACCATAACAATATCGGCGCCTTGTTTTGCATCCAATTTAATTTGATTTAGTGCCTCGTCAGCGTTTGAATAATCAGTCTGGTATATCTTTTTATCTTTTCCTTTTAGAGGTGACTGGATGGTGGCGCGATATGGCCCATACAAGGCCGAGGAAAACTTTGCACTATAAGCCATTATTTTCGTTTTTCTATAGCCTGTATTATCCAGAGCTAAGCGTAATACCTTAACTTGTTCGTGTAATGACAAGCAGGGGGCAATGTAATCTGCTCCCGCCTCTGCGAATGCTACAGCCAGTTTAGAAGCTAATTCATAGCTCTTATCATAATCAACTCTGTTATTAACAATAACAGTACTATGGCCATCTTTAGAATATGGCGATAATCCGACATCTGCAAAAATATTAATACGCGATCTATACTTTTTCTTTGCAACTAAAATAAATTCTTTAATCAATCCCTTGGTACAAGCAAATTCAATTGACTTATTATCAGTTGATCCAAATACTAAAAAATCAGTAATACCTCTTTTTATATACTTATTAATATAATTTAGGCCGGATGAAAGCGTATGATAATCTACGCCTTCCATAGGCGATTTTTCCTTATTTTTTATACCCTCTTTCAAGAATATGCACGCAATATATTTCATAAAAATTATTTAGCTAATGATAACTTCCACATCCTATAATTCTTCTTGATTAGCTCGATTTCTCCCGCTAATTCTGGCAATTTATCCTGAGATGACAATGGTAAATCCTCATTAATCCTTTCAACCTTAAACCCACGATTTTCCCATTCGGCAGTCATATCCTCCTGACTAACCGCGCCCATATCTCTTTTGCTCGATTTGGATAATTTTTCAAAAAATGGACGGAAATTAGGATATTGAATAAATTCAGGATGAAATCTAGTTGAATCTTCAAATACAAAATAACCACCGTATTCCTCTAAAATCTCTTTTACATATTCTGCTAAAGTATTTCTCTCTTTTTCTGAAGTATAAAGCATGAATCCTTCAGAAAATATAATTACCGGTCCCTGCTGGAGTTTTTCTGCAATTTCATCCCATAATTTCTTATCAAAAATATTTCCAGGCACATATTCAATTAATATATCGGGGTTTATTTTTTCATTTAAATTTCTTTTTTCTTCCGTATTTATCGGTAAATCAGCTTCGATATATAAATCTAAAACTTTATCGCCCAACAGCTCTTGGGCATGAGGGGTAAAACCGGAGGCAATTTCAACTGCCTGTCTCACATTGTCAGTTTCTGAAAGATTCCGAATAATCCTATCTGATGTTTTATAACGAAGCTCTACCAGATGGGGCTTTCCTGATGTTTTTTCCGTAAAACCCTTATTGCTTTCTTCTCCGCCCATTTGCTGCCACATTTCCTTGGCCATTTCTATGTCTGTAAATTCGGCTAAATCACGGATAGTTCCTACTGCTGTTTTATAGATTTCATCAGCTTCAATCCTTTCTGCTTCCTCGTATTGTTCCTTAGTAAATGATCCTTTACTTTCCGGAAAATTACGACGCAAACGATTTGTTATGGCATCGGCTTCAATTTCAGCTTGCGATTTTGTATATCTTTCCATATCTATGAGTTAATTATTATTGAATCAGTTAATAATTGAGGATGCGAAAACATAATTTCATGGTCTGAATTAATTTCAATCTTCTTAAAAGAAGCCGGCAATTTTGACATCATTTCTTCAAAGGATTTAACTGGTAATGATATATCATTTCTTAAAAACATATACACCATCGGAATTTTTGAATTATTAAAATTTTTCAAATAAACCTTTTCTGTATAGGGTTTAATGGGTTGAGGAGTTAATTTTGAAAAAATAGCCTCATATTTTACATCATCATCTAATTCATTGAATAAACGGCTTCTTAAAGAATCGTGGTTAGGCGGAATAGCCCCATTATCCCATTTTGCCAACTCAATGTATCTATCCCTTACCTCTGGAGCAAAATAATCAAAAAAACACTCTCCGTTATCCAAAATAATCGCACTAATAAATATTATTTTGCGAATCCTGTCAGGTATTCTTTCAATGAGTTTAGTACTAATGACTCCGGCAAAACTGTGAGCAACAATTACTAGATCAGTCAAATTATTGTCTATAATAAATTTTTCGACATTATCAATATATGATTCTAATGTCACACCTTCTCTATTTGTTTTATCTTGGCCATGGCCTGGCAAATCCAAGGTATAAACGATATTGTTCTTTGCTTCCAATAGGGATTTTACCTCTTCCCAACACCAAGCGCCATGATAGGCTCCATGAATAAGCAAATATTTATGAAAAACTGAATCCATATCAAGATGTTATTTAATTAAATCATCGATTCCCACTTCTAGAGCTTTAGCAATTTTAGTTAAGGTTTCAATTGTCGGATTTTGATTGACTCCATTCTCAATCTTAACAATCGTATTTAACGATAAATCAGCTAAACGAGCCACACGCTCGAGCGAATAACTCTTTTTATCCCGAAGTTTCTTCAAATTACCAGCAATTTTATTTGACATAGTTTTCTGACTTATATACTATTATAGTATATAGATTAAAATATAAATGATTATTTCTTGATACTATAATCATAGCGAATTTGAAGCTAGATGTAAATCACCCCAGGGAGAGAAGTTTGCGCGCGAACGGGAGGGAGGGTCAAGCGCAGATAAAATCAGCGGGCGGCGCCCCGATGCCCTAAGGCATCGGACGAAAAATCGGCGCCAGCCCCGCCAAAACGAAATTTGGATTCGGCGGATTCAAGGCCGTGGCGGGCGGGCAAGAATTCCTTCCCCCCCAACCCCCAGTCATTTCTTGCCCGCTGGATCTCCGCCACGGCCTTGGAATTTATGAATTTGGCGGCAAATCAAGAAAAATCTTTTGATTTTTCTTGAAAATAAGTTCGAGCTTCGTTCAGGAAACTCGACATAAGGCAACTTTCATTCAAACTAAAAATTTTTTCACGCCCGCGAAGCGGGCTATTGGAATTTTCGATTTGGTATTTTTCTTTCAACCCAGCCAAGAATTCAAATTCAGAATTCCAATCCCAGCCAATCTTTTTCCCCAAGAGGCGGCGGTTCGTAATCCCTTCGCCAATGAGATATATATTGGTCTCATTTGCGGAGGGATAAAAAAGCGAAGCTTTTTGCCGTTTCTTTTCACCGCCCCGCCTTAAAGCGGGGCGACAAAGCCGCATTTAACATCTGCTTTGTTACGTAGCATGCTACGTAACAAAGAATAATCTAGAAAATATGAAATATTTTCTCTACGCCCGAAAGTCGACTGAAGACGAGGAACGCCAAGTCATGAGCATCGAAGCCCAGCTGGCGGAGTTGGCGGAATTCGCCAAGAGAGACGAAATTGATATTGCGGAAACATACATTGAGAGCAAAAGCGCAAAGAAACCCGGCCGAGAGGTGTTTAACAAGATGATCTGCGCCATACAAGCGAGCGAGGTGCCGGTCGGCATCATTGCATGGCATCCTGATCGCTTAGCTCGAAATTCCATCGATGGCGGACAAATCATCTATCTAATTGACACAGGTAAGGTGGTTTCTTTGCGATTTCCCACGTTTTGGTTTGAGCCGACTCCGCAGGGTCTTTTCATGTTGCAGGTCGCTTTCGGGCAGAGTAAATATTACTCGGACAATTTGAGTGAAAATGTGAAGCGTGGCCAAAGGCAGAAACTTAGGCGCGGAGAATGGCCCGGCAAAGCGCCCTACGGCTATATCAATAATCCGCGGACGAGGAATATCGAAGTTGATCCAGTAAAATCTAAAATCGTCCAACTGGCATTTAAGGAGTTCGGCGAGGGCAAACACACTTTAGCGAGCTTAAGCGAGCGCCTGAGCGAATTCGGCGCGGTTGGCAAGACCGGCAAACCGCTCTGCAAGGGAGTTATCTTAAAAATACTAAATAAAAAAGCTTATGCAGGAATTATCGAATACAACGGCGAAAGCTACGAGGGTAATTTCGATCCAATTGTTTCCCAGAGCGATTTTGAAGCCGTCCAAAAGGTGCTCAACGGCAAGGCCAAGCCGAGGAAAGTTAAGAAAGGCCATAACTTCCCTTTCTTAGGGTTTCTGGCCTGCGGCGAGTGCGGAGCGGCCGTTACAGCCCAATGGGCGAAAGGAAAATATATCTATTATCGCTGTACTAAACGGCTTGGCCCATGTTCGCAAAAATATATTGGGTCGAACGCGCTCATCGACCAGCTGAAAGGACGGCTGGAAAAAATCGCTCTGAAAGATGACTATGCGCAGTGGATGCTCGCTGAAATTGCGAAATGGGAAAAGCAAGACAAATTCGACAACAGGGATTTCGCCCAAAATCTTGAGGCAAAACTGATTGAAGCGGACAGCAAGCTGGACAGGCTCGTCGATGAATACCTCGAGGGCAATATTGAAAAGCCAATCTATCTCAAGAAAAAAGATGAATTGATCAAAACAAAAACAGAACTCCACCGAGTGAGATCTGATTTTGGGCGAAAGGGAAATAATTGGATCGAACTTATGAAAAAATGGATAATTGAAGCCAATTGCGCGGGAAATGCGGCTTTGTCCAATGATTTTATAGCAATAAAATCATTTGTGAAAAGAAACGGAACGAACCGCCGCCTCTTGGGGAAAAAGATTGGCTGGGATTGGAATTCTGAATTTGAATTCTTGGCTGGGTTGAAAGAAAAATACCAAATCGAAAATTCCAATAGCCCGCTTCGCGGGCGTGAAAAAATTTTTAGTTTGAATGAAAGTTGCCTTATGTCGGGGTGACAGGACTTGAACCTGCGACTTCTTGCTCCCAAAGCAAGCGCTCTAGCCAACTGAGCTACACCCCGATAATAACAAACAACAGTTAACCC
>CAZHYS010000002.1:98000-99249 GCA_964536975.1 uncultured Gammaproteobacteria bacterium | reverse complement strand
AAATTTGGCAACGAAATTATTTTGAGCACATTATTAGGAATGAAAAATCATTGGAGACAATCCGTGATTATATCAAAATAAACCCGTCCAACTGGGAAAAAGACAGAAATAATCCAAAAAATTTATAATGAAATCCTTTTGGCAAAAAATAAAACCGCCGATTCTCGCGCTCGCCCCGATGGCGGGCGTTACTGATTCGGCTTTCCGGCAGATGTGCAAATATTATGGCGCGGATATCGTCTATACTGAGATGGTTTCGGCGGACGGCTTGTTTTATAATGGTCGAAAAACCATGGAATTATTAGAATTTTCCAAAAAAGAAAAGCCGATCGTCGTCCAATTGTTTGGTAAGCGGCCAGAAGCGTTTACCAAGGCGGCGACAGTTTGCGAGCAAGCCGGTTTTGATGGAATCGATATCAATTTCGGCTGTCCGGCCAGAAAGGTAGTCGCTCATGGCGGTGGTGTGACATTGATGCGCGATCTGAATCATTGCCGCAAAATTATTGAAGCGACTTTGGCTGGAACAAAATTGCCGGTTTCAGTAAAAATCAGGGCGGGCATAGATAATATCACGGCAGTGGATTTTCTAAAAAGCGTCAATGATTTGCCACTGGCGGCCGTGATGATCCATGGCCGGTATTTCAAGGATCCATTTTCCGGTCCAGTTGATTTTGAGATGATAAAAAAAGCGAAGCGGGAATTTAATGGCATAGTACTCGCTAATGGCGGAATCAATACGCCCGAGGAGGCCAAAGAGATGTTGGAAAAAACCGGCGCCGACGGGATCGGCTTGGCGCGAGGATTATATGGCCGGCCATGGCTTTTTCATCAGGCGAGAGAATATTTGCGGATGGGGGAATATAAAGAGTTTACGCCAAAAGAGATAAAAAGGGCGATTTTACGACATGCCAAATTGGCTTTTTCCGCCAAAAGTGGGCATGGTATCGTGGAGATGCGCAAACATTTGTTGTGGTATGTGGCCGGATGGCCGGGGGCAAAGAAAATACGGACAAGCTTGGTAAGAGTGGAGAGTTTGAAAGAAATTAAGGAAATTCTGGAAAATATTAAATAATTAATCTTTTTTAAATTTAGCCAAAATTTGGCTATTTTTTTGTTTGATTTTTTTGAAGTTTATTTTGTAAAATAGCTATTGACATATAGTAATAGCCGGTATATTATATATTGTTGTTGGTAGCACGTTTGGCAATCAATCGCCGATTAAATCGGCATAGCGTTAAGGAAGGAGAAC
>CAZHYS010000002.1:91821-97900 GCA_964536975.1 uncultured Gammaproteobacteria bacterium | reverse complement strand
AAACGGCCAATCCCGCGTGGGGATCGGCCGTCTTTATTTTGGCTTTAATTACATTTCTATTATGATTCGTCCTGGGGCGGATTCGTATATTAGCAATTGGTTTATTTATCTCACAGCCATTTTTTCTTTTTAAAGAATACAAACATTATTAAGGTGACAGTCAACATTATGCCGATAATGGCCCAAAAACCGTAAGGGTCATCCATAAAAGGCATGCCGTTTACTGTATTCATTCCAAAAATAGCGGCAAAAAGAGTAAGTGGAAAAACAATCACCGAAAAAACCGTCAATGTCCGCATTATGTCGTTTATTTTGAAAGACACCAGGGTACTGTTGGTGTTCTCCAATGTTTCAATCAATTCCTTCTGACTTTGCATGATGTCCCAGATATTTTTGGTATGCTCTAAGAGGTCATTATAAAATATTTTCAGTTTTTCCGCCGGGAAGTACGGCGCTTTTTCTTGGATGAGTTTTTGGATGGCGTTTTTATGGGCCTCCATAATGCGGCGAGTGTTGAGGATATTGCTTTTGACCAGCATTATTTCCGCCACCATTCGCCGTTCGCGTCCGGCAAAGATGTTACTCTCAATATTTTTGATATCAATGCTGATATGATCCAAGAGGGGGTAGCAGTATTCCTGAAGGCGAATAAGTATCTCGTATAAAAAAGCGGCATTATTGTCGGATAAATATTGGTCGCGATAGAAGCTGTCACTGGCGCAAAGATTAAATAATTCCACCAGCGGCGGCAAATTATTTTTGTGGACTGTTATTATTTGCCCTTTGCTAATGAAGAAATCCAGTTCTTCGGGCTCTATTTTTCTGGTTTTGGGATTGTAAAAAGGAAATTGCAGAATTAGAAACAAATAGCCATTGCGCTGATAGAATTTCGGCCGTTGGGCGTATTGCGAAGCAAAGGAATCGCGCAAATCAAGCTCGGAAAATTTGTATTTTCTCCGAAGATATTCTATTTCCGCCTTGCGGGCACTGATAATATTTATCCAAGTCAAGCTGCCTTTGGCAGATTTGAGCGAGGTAATGTTTTTGGTCATGAGAATTTTTGCTTGATTATATTATAGCACAAAAAATAAATTCTATGCTATAATATAATCAAATATTCATTTATTATGGCGAATATAAATTCGGGCGAAAAAAATATTTTGGAATTCTCCCAGGAAGACTTTGTTGAGCAAGGAGATTCTTCTTTGGCGTCTATGGAGACAAAAGAAAGCGTTGAAAATCTTGGGCCGGCGCCGGAAAGACGCGTTAGCGCGGCGGCGGAGGCAGTTCCGGCGCAGGTTTATCATCCAATCGCCCCAGCCAAAAGCGACAATTATCGACGAGTGGAGGCTATCTTGGAAGAAGATTTGGGGGATATTTATTTTCAACTGCCCCTGGCCGTTCAGAGGCAATTCAAGCAAAGAGGGGAGGAGACGACCCAAAAAATAATTGTCTTGCTTTCCCGACCAAAAGTCAAAATTACAAGAATAATCGGCTTCATCAAGGATTGGTTGAAATTAATCCCCGGGGTCAATAGGTTTTTTCTGGAGCAGACGGCAAAGATAAAAACTGACAAAATTATTGCTGGCATTGATAAAAGCAGACTAATTTGATTTTTATGGATTACGGTTTGAGTAATCAACCGAAGATAGAAATCAGCCCGTTTGTCGCCACGCTGTATCAGTGGCTGTGGCCGATTTTTGTTTTTTTTACGATTTTGTTTTTGATTCTGTTGGTGTTGTTTATTTTGAAGTCGGTATTTTCCCGCTGGCGAGTAATGCCGGCGGCCTATCATAAGAAGGTTTTTCGGT
Organism: uncultured Gammaproteobacteria bacterium; assembly: GCA_964536975.1. Taxonomy (GTDB): domain Bacteria; phylum Patescibacteriota; class Patescibacteriia; order 2-01-FULL-39-33; family 2-01-FULL-39-33; genus JAKQDP01. The sequence continues at coordinate 96,089 of CAZHYS010000002.1, read as the reverse complement.
TGACAATTCCTCAACGGCCGCTGGACAAGGATGAAAAGCAGAAGGAAATCAAAGAGATGCTTTCGGCGATAGACAATTTTTATTCAAATTTGGGCGGTCTTAGAGCCGAGCGGGGTTTCCGACCGTGGCTGTTCGGCCGGCATGATCACTGGTCGTTTGAAATTGTTTTTGACAGTGAAGGAATGATTACATTTTTTATTGCCGTGCCGCAATACTTGGAGGATTATGTCAAACAACAGTTCTTGTCTCATTATCCTTACTGCCAGATTGATGAAGTAGACGATTATAATATCTTCCGACCGCAGGGATTCGCGGCAATCGGTTATCTGAAGCTGGTCAAGGATAAAATGTTTCCGATTCTGACCTACAAGAATATGGAAGCCGACCCGCTCAATTCAATTTTGAGCACCCTGTCCAAATTGTCCGATGGCCAAATGGCGGCGATTCAACTAGTAATGCGATCGGCGCGCGGCAGCTGGCGTAAGCGGGGCGTGAAAGTGGCTTCGGAGATGCAACAAGGCAAAACCTTGAAGCAAGCGATTGCCGCCGCTTCCGGCTCATCGGGAGGAGTATTGGGCGCGCTGGGTAAGCCGGCAGATTGGTTTTATGCCAATAAGGGCCAGAATTCCAATCAGCCCGTTCCCCAGTTTCAGTATCGCTTGTCGCCGATGGAAGAGCAAACGATGCGTTCTATTGAAGAAAAAGCATCAAAAGCCGGTTTGGATGTAAACATCAGGATAGTGTCTTTTGCCGGCGATGAAGCGCGATCCAAGGATATTTTGCGGCAAATCGCTAATTCTTTTTCTCAATATTCAAATTATGAATACGCCAACGGCTTTAAGGCAGTGATAAAAGGCTCGGGGCCGAAATTGATCAATGATTTTATTTATCGTAATTTTGACGAAAAGATTTCCGTCGTGCTCAATACCGAAGAGATGGCTTCATTGTGGCATTTGCCCCTGTCTATTGCTGATATTCCGCGTTTGCGCTGGCTCCAGGCGAGGCGATTGCCGCCGCCGCAAAATATGCCGGCCGAAGGATTGGCGTTGGGGGAAAGTTTTTATCGCGGCACTAAGACAATTGTCAGAATCAAAGACAAGGATCGCGAGCGGCACATGTATATCATTGGCATGACTGGCAGCGGTAAATCCTGGTTGATGGCCAATATGGCTATTCGTGATATCGCCGCCGGCAAAGGCGTCTGCGTCGTTGACCCGCACGGTTCGCTGGTGGAAGATATTTTGCCTTATATTCCCAAAGAAAGATTTGAAGATGTGATAATTTTTGATCCGGCCGATACGGAACGGCCGCTTGGTCTCAATATGCTGGAAGCGAAGACGTCGCAAGAGATGGACTTTGCCGCCCAGGAAATGATTACGATTTTTTACAAATTGTTGCCCGATCCGGCAATGGCCGGCCCAATGTTTGAGCATTATATGCGCAACGCGCTTTTGGCACTGATGGCAGACACGGAAAATCCGGGGACATTGGTGGAATTGGCGCGGATTTTTACCGATGATGCTTTTAGGCGGGAAAAATTACGCCATGTCAAAGATATTTTGGTCAAAGATTTTTGGGAGCGGGAATATACCGCCTCTCAAAAAGGTTCTACCGGCTCTGATATGCTGTCTTATGTGATTTCCAAGACGGGACGATTTGTGGAAAATGAAATGATGCGCAATATCATCGGCCAACCAAGGTCGGGGATTAATTTTCGGCAAGTGATGGATCAAGGAAAAATCTTGTTGATGAATTTGTCCAAGGGCAAAATCGGAGAGACCAATAGCAGTCTGCTCGGGCTTATTGCCGTTTCCAAATTGCAGATGGCGGCGCTCTCGCGGGCTGATTTGCCGGAAAACAGGCGCCGGAGTTTTTATCTGTATATTGACGAATTTCAGAATTTTATCACTGATAGCATCTCGGTGATTTTGGCAGAAGCCAGAAAATACAAGTTGAATCTAATAATGGCACATCAATATATCGCCCAGCTTACTGCTGGCACTGACACTCGGGTCAAAGATGCGGTGTTCGGAAATGTTGGCAGCCTGGTCAGCTTTCGCATCGGTGTTGATGACGCGGAAATAATCGCCAAACAGCTCGGCCCAAAAGTCAGCGAACACGATTTGATGAATCTTGACAAATTCAACGCTTATGTCAGACTGCTGATAGATAACACTGCTTCTGAGGCTTTTAATATGGCTAGTTTTTCTTTGCCAGAAGAAAAAAACTTGGAAAATGTGGGGGATCTGTTGGGATTATCTCGGCTTAAATATGGGCGAGACAGGCAACTAGTGATGCAGGAGATAATGGATCGGGCGAGACTGGGGCAATTGGGGATACCAAAAGCGGAAAGCACTTTAGACAAAAAGCGATAAAGAGGCGGCGGCCTCTTTTTTGCTCATAGACGGACACGCTCCTTGGCGCAAGAGGAGAGGAGAAATGGAAGAAGGAGAGGAAATAACAATAACAACGCCCATGCCAGTGGCAAGGCTATCTGGATCGGGCGAAAGTTTCATTGTTCTTGGGGTCGGCACTTACTTGGTGCGGGAAATACCAAATCCCGTGTATCAAGCAATGGGCGCGGCTCCTTGGCTTAAGGTGACGGTAAACGGTCGTGTCTATGGCGCGGCCAGGGTGATCTGGGAAGAACACACGGGAAACGGGAGGGTTTCATGCCATGAAAAGGGGACAGGTGATTGATGGGAAAATGGAGCGTTGTCCGTCCGATTGGCGGCCAAATTCTTGGGATTTTGGCCGCTTTGATTTTTCTGTCAGAATTTATTATGATTAATTTAGTAGCAGGGTTGCCGATAGTAGAAACACCAAAGGAGGCAATCATGAGAATAAGGATAAAAATGGGAATGGAAGTGTTTGACACGGGAGATGGCTTCTCAATCCAGACGATCGCGGCCGGAGGTTATTTTGTGGAAAGGAGAGATGATTTTTCAATCATTCCTGGTGAAATTCCGCGTCGGCCATGGCTTTTTTTGGAGGGGACGGAGTTAGGCGCTCCGGAAGCAGTCTGGCGGCGAATGGCCAGATCGGGCAGAAAGGGATATTTTCGTAAGTAGCAGGCAGGAGGATGGGCCGTCTCAATCCCGAGGATTCGGGAGGGACGGCCAATAAATTTTATTTTTTTATGGCTTCATTATATCGCAAATACCGGCCGCAGACTTTCGGCGAGGTCATTGGCCAGAATCACATCAAAATAACTTTGCAAAACGAAATTGAGCGGTCGGAAATCGGCCAAGCTTATCTTTTTTGCGGCCCGCGGGGGCTGGGCAAAACGACAATGGCGCGGCTATTTGCTAAGGCGATAAATTGCGAGAACAGAAAAGAAGGAAATAGCGAACCGTGTAATAAATGTTCATCTTGTCTGGCGATTATGGCCGGTAGCTCCATTGATATTATAGAAATAGACGCCGCTAGCCATACCGGCGTGGATAATGTCCGGGAAAATATCATAGAAAATTCCCGTTTTACTCCCAATTTGAGCAAATACAAGGTCTTCATTATTGATGAAGTGCATATGCTGTCAATTTCCGCTTTCAATGCTTTGCTCAAGACCTTGGAAGAGCCGCCGCGGCACGCGGTTTTTATTTTGTGCACGACCGAGATTCACAAAATTCCCCAGACGATTATTTCCCGTTGCCAACGGTTTGATTTTCACAAGGTGTCAGCATCGGATTTGAAAAAGAAATTGAAGCAGATCGTAAAGGAAGAGGGCAAACAGGTAGACGACGAGGTGCTGGACAATATAATTGTTCATTCGGAGGGTTGTGTCCGCGACGCGGAGAGTCTGTTGGGGAAGGTGTTGATTTTGGGCGATCGGATCACGGTCAAAGAAGCAGATATTGTTTTGCCGCGGTCTGATTTTGACTCCATCGGCAAATTGCTCAATTTTTTGTTGGATAAAAACGCCACGGCAGCCATTGAATTGGTCAATCAATTAGCAAACGGGGGAGCGGACTTGCAGATTTTTATGGATAATTTTTTGGAGTTTTTACGGAAAATAATGCTGATAAAAATTAATGGCGGGCTAGGTGAATTCGGCGTAGAGCTTGACGAAACAAGCGCGACGGCAGCAGAAAAACTAGCCAAGCGGTTTGATTATCCGAGCCTTATCTCAATGATTGAGCTCTTCAGCGCTAAAAAACAGGAAATGAAAACGGCTTTTATTCCCCAGTTTCCATTGGAGGTGGCGATTGTCCAGATTTGCGAAGAAGTGGTCTGCCGGCGAGATGATGATGACGATGATGATTGCGGCG
>CAZHYS010000002.1:84905-91721 GCA_964536975.1 uncultured Gammaproteobacteria bacterium | reverse complement strand
ATTTGCGAAGAAGTGGTCTGCCGGCGAGATGATGATGACGATGATGATTGCGGCGCCGGCGGTTCGTCGGTCAAAGAAAAAATAAAAGAAAAAATATCCCACCTCAATCCGCGCAAGGACAAAGAAGACGATATTCCCCTGGCCAATATTGATTTGAAAAAAGAAAAAAAGGACAAGCCGGAAATCAAGGTGGATTTTATTTCCGACAGCCACAAAGTCAGGCCGAGAGGCTTTGTTGATTTTGACAAGGTCAAAGACGGCTGGCCGGCGATCGTGGAGAAAATGCTGGAAGAAAATTATACCCTGTCCGCCCTGCTCAAAATCAGCCAGCCTTTGAAGTGCCGCGATAATGTGTTGGAAATCGGCGTGCGGAGCCGTTTTTATAAGGATCGGCTGGAAGATATGCGCAATCGGCAGATTTTGGAGAAAGTGATTTCCGAAGTCGCCAAGGCGGCAGTGAGCATCTGCGGTGTCATTAAAGATGATTTGGAGCCGATTGAATTTGAAGAAAAAGAGGCCGTTCCCGCCGCTGCCGTCGTCCCGCCATCCGTCAGCCGGTCAACTGTGGTAATCGGGCCGTCCTCGGCGCCGGTGAAAAAAAATGATAGCCCCATTGCCATAGAACGGCCGAAAGACGCCGCCCAAGAGGTGGCCAGTATGTTTTAGGGTTGATTTTTTTAGAATTTTGAGCTATAATTATCAAGCATTTTGCGGGATCGTCCTTGCCTCGCCGAAGCTTAAGACGAAGCTCGCCTACACTCGCATGGTGAGCTTCGGCGTAGCGAAGGCGGGCTTGCCTACCGAAGCTTTAGCGAAGGCAGGTAATGGTAGGACATCTTCTTGTTAATTAAGAGTTACTGTCTGAATTTTATTTAATAATTTTGCGGGATCGTCTAATGGTAGGACACAGCTCTCTGGAAGCTGGTATCATGGTTCGAATCCATGTCCCGCAGCCAATTGGGTCTTTCGTGCAAGTAAAATTGATCGCGCGTATATTTGCCGAGTTGAAAGCGGACATATTAATCCTACGCTTGAAAATTTAAATAAATTAGCCCATGCTTTAGGTGTCGAGGCGTGGGAGTTATTAAAATAAATTTATGCGAGAAGAGATGGGCGAAAAACCGAGCGTAGCAGAAGGTGAAATACAAGAAGAAGTTGCAGAAAAAGCTAGGACGCGTGAAGAGGTAATGAAAGTTCTTGAAGAAAGAGGGATGGTTGTTCCTGATACTTACGATTATTCATCTTTGGAGATTCAGGATGAACTTCCCATTATGTTCCATGGCACATCCGCGCATTCCTTAGAAGAAATTAAAAGAAACGGGCTGACTGGTGGTCATGTGGATTTTAATGAATTGGCGGATAAAGATGATTTGTTGCGTTATGTTTTTAAGCATCAATTTAGGGTAAAAAGCGATTTAAGTGAGAAAAATAAAAGCAAACATGAACAGAATATTCATTTGACAATGGTTTATGGCGCTGCCATGGATCATGCTCATGGTTCTGAACAGATTGGCAGGGCGATTTATGGTTTAGATGAAAATGATGCCTATGAAGGTGAAATAAGAAAAAAGTTAACCGATCCAGAATATATAAAAAAGGCATATGCTGATGATGACAAGATCAGAGATCTCCTATTGGCCGCTGTTGATAAGAAGCCGGCTGTTTTAAAGATCAAACTGAAATTTTCTGACTTGGATTTAGAACTAAATAGAAATTATGGCGGCGATTGTCTCGAATCTCTTTTTGATATGAATGTAAAGAAACGCTTATTGGCCCAAAGCAAGGAAGCTCTTAGGAATTACAAAATTTATCTTAAGGAATGGAGAAAAACAGGTAAAGCGCCAAAGGGAATGGGTTTGGATATTGCTGGGTCAATGTGGACTAATATAGGCGATTTACAAAACGTTATACAACATGAGGCAGAATTAGAATATCTGACTCCAGCTAATGTGCTGGAGTGTGCCATGAGAAGATGGTTATATGAAATTTTATTTGCCAGTGTCCCGCCAGAAAAAATCATTAATCTGGATGAATTAATAGACGCCAATTAATATGTTTAGAGAAGGAAAATCAATCGGCAGTCTGCCAGAGCAGAACTTAGAACAGGATGTTGAACAGACATTGACCAGGGAGCAGATTTACGAGCGACTTGCTAAGATAAGGGGGGTCAGCAATAGGAAAGAACTCATTGCGGAATATATAATGGGTTCGGACGACCCCTCAGCCTCTCTCGAGGAAGTTGAGGGAGTTTTGGGGAATAAAAATGCTCCCGAGGCAGAAAAAAATTTTTTAATATTTAAAATGGCTTATCCGAGGGAACGAATCGTAAAAAAAGAAAGATACAACATAGATAGCCCGTTCGTCCAATCGCAAGCGGTAGACCGGCAAACAAAGCAGTTTGACGCTGGTAAATTCTATGCCATAGTCCATCGCGATCTTTTAGAAATTAGTGTTAAATCAAATGACCGATCATTAAGAAAATTTCTTACCAGTCCCGGCGACCACAGTGAAATTTTAAGCTTATTGGATGTTTCAGGCGAAGACAAGGTTTTGGCTAGAATGGATGAAGCGGTTACTGCTGCTCATGATCGAGGGATTGCGACTGCAAAGGATATAAGTGATGGCCGATATAAATTTACAAAGGGCAGTTTAGTCAGGGGTGTAAAATGTGGATTTGTCCCCAGTATTATGGAAAAAGGGGACATGCCAAATGAGTTTCGGGGTTGGGGAACCACTTCGCATTCCGATTGGTATACCCCATTTGATACCGATTATTTCATGTTAGCGAAAACAGAAAACGAAACAAGATTCAGGAATGACTTAGAAGAACAATTAATTGAGGAAATGAAAGAAGAGGAAAGAAGGACTTTGGGCGGCTGGGGTCCATCAGCAGGCGAAATCACTGAAAGAACTCCTTGGTATTACGGAGATGTTGTGTTTTATATTAAAAACAGGGGGCAATGGCATGATACCGTAACGTCTGACACATTGAATGAGAGCTACAAAAAAGTTGTGCCCCAAAAGAGATTTGAAAAAGAAAAACAGGCACTCGACTCTTATTTATTCCCCAAACCGGAATTATATACAGCATCTGAGGGGGTGGGTATTGGCAAGGGCAATCGACATGTCGGCATCAGAACCGGATTGCCATCAACAGAAGTTGATTTAATAATAATACAATATCGGTCGGAACGGCCAGATGATGATGCCGCCGAAAAGAGACAAAAAGAATATGATTTGAGGGTTTATGAAGCCGAATTGTTTAATAAGTTAGCTCAAAATGAGTGGTATGTGCCGGTTGTTGATAGAGATATGAATTTATTGTTTACTCCCGACATGTATAAAGAGGCCAGAATGAGATTTTTAAAGAAGAAAGCACCGTTATTCCGTGGGCCAGAAGAATTTTGGAAAAAATAATTACTTTTATGTCAAACAATAAAATTCCTGATAATTTTTATAGGGTTTCGGTAAAAGCCTTGATTGTTAATGATTATAAAATATTATTGATTCAGGAGGCTGATGGTAGGTGGGAATTGCCTGGCGGCGGTTTAAATTATAATGAAACAATTAGCCAAGCGATAAAAAGAGAATTAAAAGAGGAATTTGGCGCTATGGTTGCAAAAGTAGATAAAAATCCAATTTATATTTGGACTCAAGAACGAGAGAAAAAAGGATTGAAATATCATTGTTTTTTTATCGGATATAAAGTCAAACTAAAAAAATTCAAATTTAAGGAGAGTTCTGAGGCAGTTAATTACGGTCTCTTCAGCAAAAAAGACATGAGTAAATTAAAACTTCATGTTAATTTATTGAATTTTTATAAAATTTTCAGCCCATCTGATTTTAAGAATAATAAGTAATCATTCAATTTTTTCTAAAAATCAATCTAGAAATGTTTTTTTATGAGAAATAACGAATTTTCATCAATAGAAAGACCTCGCGGAGGAAATTATCTTAACGATTATCATCCCGAGGAAAATCGATTTCATCCCATTCCAGAAAGGCACATGGAGGAATATAAGGAACGCAGATCAGAAGTTGAAAGGTCCCTGACTTTTGAAGAACTTAAAAAAGAGATGGCTGATTTTAAGGAAATGCTTGCTATAAACGCCGTCAGAATTGCGGGGCATTCTATTGAAGATGGTTTAAGGACGGCTATTGCGGCAAAAGAATCTGGAGTGACCCCATGGCTTTCACCTCGTTTTTGGGGTGCCACCTTTGAAGAAACAAAGGAAATGCTTGCTAAATATGTTAAACAGGCAAAAGTTCTGGGATTAGAAAAGCAACCACTGATCGTTGCTAATGAATTATCTCTTGATTGCGCAGATGATCCGATTACTGGAGAAAGGGGCAGTTTGGATGGTACAGAAAGAGAAAAACAGATCAGTGAAAAATATCTAAAGAAAGGCGTTATTATTGATTGCACCGACCGCGTCAAAGAACTAGTAAAGATTGCCAGGGAAAGCGGCTGGGAAGGAGTATTAACTTATGCGGCTTTGGGTGATGAATCCGTGGATTGGAATGCAATTGATGATCCAAATCTTATTGCCGCCGCAAATCTTTATTGGGGAGAAAATTGGGATGAGGATGGCAGGTGGATGACGCCTCAGGACTATGAGGCAAGATTGTTGCAATTGAAAAGTGCCACAGGTGATAGACCTTTTGTCATAACAGAGTTCGGTTCTGTGCCTCAGAAGGAAGGCAGTGGCGGTAGTGCTTTCAAACTTGAAGGGGATTTGGATTATGAAGCTCAGGCCGAGGCCTATCGGCAGTATTTAGCTGTTTTAGAAAAAAATAATGTTGGCTATTTTGCATTTGCCATCGATGAGCCAACCAAGGAAGTTGATAATCGGCAGAACAAAAATTACGGCATTGTTTTACGAGGCCAGAAAGGATCGCCGCTTAAATTAACTCCCGCAGGTGAGGTATTTGCAGAGCATAATCAAAATTACTCTCAAAATGTCAATGGGGTAGAAGTTTGATATATAAATCAAATAAGTCTATGCTAAAAAATTTAAATCTTGATTTTGAAAGAGCAGTACGCTTATTAGTTAATTAAAGAAGCGCTAAAAGCATTAAGATAAATTAGGTAAAATTTATGACTTTTAATGATTACCAACAGGAATCCAGAAAGACCGCCCTTTATCCCGATCTGGGCAGCAATTTTATCTATCCGACCTTGGGTTTGGCCGGCGAAACCGGCGAAGTGGCCGAGAAGATAAAAAAGATAATCCGTGATGACGATGGTTTTGTCAGCGAGGAAAAAAGGCAGGAGATAAAGAAAGAGCTAGGCGATGTGTTGTGGTACTTGGCGCAATTGGCGACAGAATTGGGACTTGATTTGGACGATGTGGCCAGGTCTAATATAGAAAAATTGGCCTCGCGATTGGACAGAGGAGCGCTCAATGGCAGTGGCGATAATCGGTAATTGAATAATATTCCCCCCCCTCCTTCGGACAAGGAGGGGGAAGAACGCTTGGCTCTTAATTGGCAGGGGCAAGCCCTGCCCCTACAACCCTGATTCCTAATCCCTAACTAATAAAAAACGCTTTTAATAAGCGTAGAAAGGAAAAATATATGGATTTAAACAGTTGGCGGTCGCCAAAAACCTGGCTGGTGTTTTTGGCCATAATCGCTATCGCGGCAGTCGCGATAATTTCAATCTTGCGCGATCGGATTGTCAATAACCAGCAATGGCAAGTGTCGGTAGTCGGCCAAGGGAAGGCCAGCTATCAGCCGGATATTGCCACCGTGACTCTGGGCGTTCAGATTGACAAAGCGGCCAGAGCCGAAGACGCCCTGGATCAGCTCAATGGCAAAATGGCGAAGATAATCGCTGCTGTCAAAGCTGCCGGAATTGCTGATGAGGATATTCAGACGCAGAATTATTCGCTTTATTCCCAGTACGATTACATTGATAACGCGTCAACTTTGACCGGCTACAATGCCAATCAGCAATTAATGGTTAAGGTGCGGGAAATAAATAAGGACGCGGACAAAGTAAGCAAGGTAATTGCCGCCGCGACCAAGGCCGGCATCAACCAGGTTTTGGGGGTCTCATTTGATATTTCTAATTTGGAAGACTTAAAGCAAGAAGCAAGGATAAAAGCGATTGCTGATGCCAAGAGCAAAGCAGGAAATATCGCTTCTACGGCTGGCGTCCGCATGGACAAGGTAGTCGGCTGGTGGGAAAATATCGTTCAGGCGCCGGGGATTTCCAATAGTTATTATTATGATGGTAAGGGCGGAGCTGGCGGAGCCGTGGCTTCGCCATCAGTGCCGACCGGCAGTCAGGAGATCATTATTGAGATAAACCTCAGTTATAAAATCAAGTAGGGAAATCGTTAGTCAAAAAGAGTGGCTCATTGCCACTCTTTTTTATATTGACAAATTATAGAAAAAATGCGAAAATATCTTTAATGGCAATCAATGCCGATGGATTGTTTTTTTGTCGCAGGCGTTATTGATTTCGCATTTGATATATTATCTATATCTATCACATTTTGCATTTGGTTAATTGTTAACTGTTATTTGTTAATTGTTATTCTAGGGCTCGTAGCTCAGTTGGCTAGAGCGCGGCATTCGCATTGCCGAGGTCAGGGGTTCGACTCCCCTCGAGTCCACCAGTCACATGTCAAGAATTATTTATTATTTTAACTCCATGGTGTTGGGGGTTCCCGCCTTCGCTACGCCGAAGATTGCCATGCGAGCGCAGGTGAGCTTCATATTAGCTACGGCGAGGCAAGCCCGCCTTCGCGTAAAGCTACGGCGAGGCAAGCCCGCCTTCGCGTAAAGCTACGGCGAGGCAAGCCCGCC
>CAZHYS010000002.1:0-84805 GCA_964536975.1 uncultured Gammaproteobacteria bacterium | reverse complement strand
CGTAAAGCTACGGCGAGGCAAGCCCGCCTTCGCGTAAAGCTACGGCGAGGCAAGCGACTCCCCTCGAGTCCACCATAAATAAAAAAGCATATGAAAAAAACAATTTATTGGTTGCCGAGAGTGTTATCAATAATAATCGTCGCTTTTTTGGCTTTGTTTATTTTGGAAGGAATCGGCCCTGATTTCGGCTGGCAGGATTCACTGTCGCACTTGGCGCTGACTTTGGCTGGAGTAATCGTTTCTGCTGTGGCTTGGAAATTGCCAAAAATCGGCGGTTGGGTTTTTGTGGCAGTAGGATTATGGTATATCGTCAACACATTCAGTGTCCTACATTGGGATTTACTTATTATCGGTGGCGTTCCGTGTCTCACGGGGGTATTATTTTTGGCAGATGGGTTTGTTGGAAAGACAAAATAAATAAAAGGACGATTAGCTCAGCTGGTTAGAGCGCACGGTTCACATCCGTGAGGTCACTGGTTCAAGTCCAGTATCGTCCACTCTTTAAAATAATTGATTAATTTTTAATCTATGTCCTGTCAATTATTTGCTCGCGATAAGCGAGGATTTACCATGATGGAGATCATGATTGTAATTGTGATAATCGGCGTTTTGGCCGGTGTTGCCATGTTGTCATATCAGCGGGCTCGGTGGCAGTCTTATTATGCTCAAGCTACAAACGATATAGAAGAAATCGCGGCTGCCCTGCAGCTTTATTATGACGATCATGGAGATTATCCGCGAGTCGGGCAGAAGTTCAGCGCTTATAGCTCAGCCCCGAGTTGGAATACTTTTGGTATTTATTTGAAGCCTTATTTACCATCAATTCCGCATCCTGGCTTTGAGCCGATAAAGGCTGTTCAAGATTATGTATATTTAAAAGGAGTAGAGGGCGATCCAAATAGTGTCACCGTTCATAACAGTAAGACGGGCAAGACAGTCGGATGTGTTACCGTAAATGACGGATATTGGATGGATTTCAATTGGTCCAAGGATCAGTTTGATGTGAATCTTAATGATGGCGGGATTGACCCGGATGGCATTGAGATATGGAGCGGCGATGTGGAGTTTAATGCCAATGGCGTTGCCTGCCCAAGTGGATAGATTTATAATGTTTAGGAAAAATTAAAGCCGTTATTGTCAAAATAGCGGATTTATGATAGATTTGATTAATAATAAATTTTTCAGACACCCCATATGAATGAAACGTGGGGTGAGTTTGGGTATTTAATTTAGTTCGTAAAGTCCATAAAGTCCGTAAAGTCAAAAGTCAATGACTTTATAAACTTTACTATCTTTACAGACTTTTAACTGATTTTAACCATGTCCGAATTATTTCAGTTAAAATCAAAGTTTGCTCCAGCGGGAGATCAACCGCAGGCCATAAAGAAATTAGTCGCCGGCCTGCGGCAGGGTTTTGATTATCAAACTTTGGTCGGCGTGACCGGTTCGGGCAAAACATTCACCATGGCCAATGTTATTCGGGAATTTGACAAGCCAGTACTGGTGATAGCGCCGAACAAGGCGTTGGCTGCCCAGCTTTATCGCGAATATAAAAATTTTTTTCCCGATAATAGCGTCAATTATTTCGTTTCTTATTATGATTATTATCAGCCGGAGGCATATTTGCCGACCACTGACACTTACATAGAAAAAGAAGCGATGATTAATGACGAAATTGATCGCTTACGGCATCAGGCGACAGCGGCTTTGTCCACTCGTCGTGATGTGATAATCGTCGCGTCAGTGTCGTGCATTTACAATCTTGGTCTGCCAGCCAGCTACAGCGAATCCCGGTTGCATTTGGCGGTCGGCAAGCCGATTGTCCGTCAGGATCTTATCCGGCAGTTGATAAAAATTCAGTTTGAGCGGACTCCAGGCGAGTTGAAACGGGGAATGTTCAGGGTGCGGGGCGACGCGCTTGAGATTATGCCGGCTGACGGCCGTTCTATCACCAGGATTGAACTTGAAAATCAAAAAGTGGCGGAGATAAGTTTGGTGGATCCTTTGACGAGGAAAATTTTATCGCCTCTTGATAAGAGGGGACGACCGGACACTAAGTCTGGCCAGGCAGGTAGGGAGGCGAAGAGACCCCTCCCCGTCCCTCCCCTTATTAAGGGGAGGGAAGGAATAAATGAGGTGGTGATTTTTCCGCCGAAGCATTTTGTCTCTTCCCAACCGGAAATTGAACGGGCGATCAAAGATATTCAGGTCGAGCTCAAAGATCGTCTGAGATATTTTGAAAAACAGAATTTGTACCTGGAGGCGGAAAGATTGGAACGGCGGACTCGGTATGATATGGAAATGCTAAGAAGCATCGGCTATTGCCACGGCATTGAAAATTATTCCCGTCATCTCACCGGCAAACTGGCCGGTGAGTCGCCAGATACGCTCTTGGCTTATTTTCCCAAAGACAAAAAAGGCCGGCCTGATTTTTTGACGATTATTGACGAGTCGCACATCGCTGTTCCGCAGATTCGGGGAATGTATGAAGGCGATCGGGCAAGAAAGGAAATTCTCATCCAATACGGCTGGCGTCTGCCGTCGGCGCTGGATAATCGGCCGCTTAATTTCAGAGAGTTTGAAGAACGGATCGGCCAGGCGATTTTTACTACTGCCACGCCGGGGGATTGGGAACTCAAAAAATCAAAGCAAACCGCCGAACAAATAATCAGGCCGACCGGATTGATTGATCCGCCGGTGGAGGTGCGGCCGGTTTTTGACAAGAAAAAAAATCATAGCCAGGTTGATGATTTGATCGGAGAGTTGCGGGGGGTGGTAAAAAATGGCGAGCGGGCGATTGTCAATACTTTGACCAAAAAAATGGCGGAAGATCTGGACGCTTATCTGCGGCAGGAGGGATTTAAGGCCGATTATATCCATAGCGACATCAAGACGATTCAGCGAACTGATATTTTGACTAATTTTCGCAAGGGAAGATTTGACATTCTCATCGGCGTTAATTTGTTGCGAGAGGGTTTGGATTTGCCGGAAGTGACGCTGGTGGCGATAATGGATGCCGACCGGGAAGGTTTTTTAAGGAGCGAGACATCATTGATGCAGACGATGGGCCGGGCGGCGCGGAATGTGACCGGCAAGGTGATTCTGTATGCTGACAATTTGACCGGTTCAATAAAGCGGGCAGTCAGAGAAGTAGAGCGGCGGCGAAAATTACAACTGGAGCATAACAAGAAGCATGGCATTACCCCCCAGACGATCAAAAAGGAGATTGAAGATTTTTTGGATGTGGAAAAAAAGGATAATAACCAGTAATTGGTAACGAGTAACCGGTAACGGGATTTTGGTTTGAAACTCGGAACTCGCGACTCGTAACTCGGGGGATCGCATAACACGAAACACATAACATGGAACATTAAAAGTTGAAAGTCCATAAAGTCTGTAAAGTCGGGCGCAGAGAAACGGTTTTTATTATAGTAGAAATAGGAAAAAGCAAAATTGCTTTACCCCTCATTGTTTGAAGGAGGGGTCGTCAAATTTGTAATCAAATTCGACGGGGGAGGTTTAAAATATTTATAAAAAAAAGAGCGACGGACACGCGCGGGTGTCCATCGCCATTGAGTCGGGTTGAGCCCGGTTTAGGTTGTTTTTTCGAACCTCTTTTCAATAAAAGGGTCTTTGATTGGGGGTTTTTGCCCCAAAGCACAATCGCCGTCGCACTCCTGTGGTGTGTGCCCGCAGTTGCAGAATTGGCCTGGCCGGCAGTGGCACGGCGTCGCCGAAGCCATTTTGTCTGATGCCTCAACTGTCATTTCGTCTTCCTCCTCATTTTCTTCTCCATCCAGACCAAGAAAGAAGTGTTTGATCGCCGCTCGAGCCACGAGCGCTCCCAGTAAGATTACCAGGATAGTTGAAACAATTGCCATTATCGCCATTGTGTCCCTCCTTCGCGCTGTTTACTGCTTTCAGTCTGCCTCGCCGTCTTCGCCGGAAGCACAACAACTCGGCCGAGCCGGGTCGCGTTGCCGGAGCTCTGCCAGTTGTTTCTTGGCTTCAATGAGACCTACGCCGCCAGGAAAACCAAGTTCTTCACAAAGGATACGGTCAAGTACCCGCCGAGCCCGTTCATTCCTTTCAAGATAACCTCCTTTGCATTCACCAGCAATAGTAATGAACACATTTCCGTGAAGTGTTGCCATCTCTTCTTCGAGAAGTTCCGTCGGTGTTTTTGGTGGTGTAGCCGCCATGGCACTTCCTCCTTTTCTTTCGTCATTCTTGCCATTTACCACATTTCATGCTATCATTTTAAGGCTTTTTTGTCAAACAGACTTACAAATCTACAAATTGGCTACAAATAAATATGATACTAATATACTAATTTATACTAATAATACGAATTGAATGGAATACGATGCTAATATACGAAAGCCGTTTTAAAATTGAATCATTGAAAACTTGTGGTGAGTGAAGCCGAACCATTCATTGTAAATTTTAAATTGAAAATTAAAAATTAAGAACAAATGGACAACGACAAAATAATCATCCGCGGGGCGCGGGTGCATAATTTGAAAAATGTCAATCTGGAAATACCTCACAACAAACTGGTGGCATTTACCGGCGTGTCGGGAAGCGGCAAATCTTCCTTGGCTTTTGATACTATTTTTGCCGAAGGCCAGCGCCGGTATATTGAATCGCTTTCGCCATATGCCCGCCAATTCCTCGGCCAGATGAAACCGGCGGATGTGGACGAAATAATCGGCTTGGCGCCGTCCATTTCCATTGATCAAAAAGCGCTTTCCCACAATCCGCGTTCTACGGTCGGGACGCTCACCGAGATTTATGATTATTTGCGCGTCCTCTACGCCCGGGTCGGCGAAGTGTTTTGTCCCAAGTGCGGACAGCGGATCCAAAAATTGGCGCTGGATGAAATCGCGGATATTATCGTCTCCCGAGCAAAAGAAGCCGGCAGTGAATATGCGACAATTTTGTCGCCGGTAGTGATTGATCGCAAAGGCGAATATTATCAATTGCTTTATGATTATTTGTCGCAAGGCTATGGCGAGGCGCGGATAGACGGCAAGTTTTACTCCCTGCATGAGCCGGTGAAACTGGCCAGATACAAGAAGCACAGCATTGATATCGTGATTGACAAAGTAATGATCGGCGATGAAGGACGGTTATCCGAGGCGATTGAAAATTCTCTGCAGTATAGCAATGGCTTGGTGATAGCGATGTTCGGCGATAGAAAAAAATCCGCCGAAGAAGTATTACTCTCGGCCAATTGGACCTGTCCCAATGATAACTTCGCTTTTCCCGAGGTGGAGCCGCGGCTGTTTTCTTTCAATAGTCCGCACGGCGCTTGCGAAAACTGCCATGGCCTGGGCCGGCTGGAATCTTGGGAAAAGAAAAAAGCGGCGACAGATAGCGGCGAGGAAGGGGAGGAGGCCAATCGCTACGAACGCGTAGTCAAGCCGTGTTTGGTTTGCGGCGGCAAGCGGTTGCGGCCGGAGGCGTTGTCAGTCAGGGTAATGGATAAAAACATCGCCGAGGTGAGCGCGCTGTCCATTGACAAGTTGTATGATTTTTTTGAAAAATACCGCGGCAAAATGACTAAGCGCGAAAAAGAAATCGCCGGCGACATCGTCCAAGAAATCAGTGATCGGCTGTTTTTCCTCTTGCAGGTCGGTTTGAATTATTTGGCGTTGGAACGGGAAGCGGAGACGCTCTCGGGTGGCGAAGCCCAACGCATCCGCTTGTCTTCGCAAATAGGATCGCATCTGTCACACACGCTCTATATTTTGGACGAGCCGACGATCGGCTTGCACGAACGGGACAATGAAAAATTGATTGACACTTTGAAATCTTTGCGCGACCAGAATAACAGCGTGATTATCGTGGAACACGATGAGCGGGTGATAAAGGAGTCGGATTATTTGGTTGATCTGGGGCCGTTGGCTGGCCGGCACGGCGGGGAAGTGACTGCCGTTGGCGAAGTCAAAAACCTTCTGGCCAAAAATAGTTCGGCCAAATCGCTGACTTTGGATTATTTGCGCGGCGACAAAGAAATAAATTTTCCTCAGCGGCGGATGAAAGATACGGAAAAGATAAAAATCATCGGCGCGCGCGCCAATAATCTCAAGAATATCCAAGTGGAAATACCGTTGCGGAAATTAGTCTGTGTCACCGGCGTGTCGGGAAGCGGCAAATCGTCGCTCCTTTATGATGTTTTGTATACCAATTTGGTCAAAATAAAAAATAATCCGCGACTCTCCGTTAAGCAGAGTTCTAACAGTTCGGCGCGAACCGGCGAGGGGCTAGAAAATGTCAGCCGGATAATCGGTAGCGAGTATGTCAATCGGGTGGTGATAGTGGATCAGTCGCCGATCGGCCGGAGTCCGCGTTCCAATCCGGCGACTTACACCGGCATCTTCACGCCGATTCGGGAATTTTTTGCCCAGCTGCCCCAGGCGCGGGAACGGGCATATACTTTGTCGCGGTTTTCTTTTAATCGCGCCGGCGGGCGGTGCGAGGCGTGCGAAGGCGCCGGTTTCAATCTGATTGAGATGCATTTTTTGCCGGCAGTGTTTGTGGAGTGCGAAGTGTGTCACGGTAAGCGATTCAACCGCGAGACGCTCCAGGTCAAGCACAAAGGCAAGAATATCGCCGAAGTGCTGGAGTTGACTATTGATGAGGCGCTCGGTTATTTTGACGGGCAATATCAGATCACTGACAAGCTCAAAGTGTTGCAGGAAGTAGGCTTGGGTTATTTGCAATTGGGCCAGAGCGCGACGACGCTTTCGGGCGGCGAAGCCCAGCGGATCAAGCTGGCGCGCGAGCTCACTCATACTCTCGGCAAGAAGACGCTTTATCTATTGGACGAGCCGACTGTCGGCTTGCATTATTACGATGTCCAACTGCTACTGGAAGTATTGAATAAATTAATTGATCGGGGCAATAGTATTGCGGTAATTGAACACAATATGCACGTCATCAAATCGGCGGATTGGGTGATTGATTTGGGGCCGGACGGGGGAGAGGGGGGCGGCCGGGTGGTGGCCGAGGGACTGCCGGAAGAAGTCGCCCGCGACGATAAGAGTGTGACTGGTAAGTATTTGAAGAAATACCTTTGAAAGAGCAAAGCGCAAAATGAAAAGTGTAAAATGGAAAAACTTAAAGCGTAAAAAGTAAAATAAAAATACAAAATTAAAATAAAAAAAAGAGCCCCGCGTCCGTTTGAGTTGGACGCGGGGTATTCGTACTGTGGCTGTGGTTGAGTGTCAGAGGTCGAGCGCTTCAACGATGCCATCGTAGCCGAGGGCGAGGAAAGCACCGAGCGTCATGGCGCGTTCGGCGATGACCGGCTGGGTGGCTTCCTCAGCGCTTTTGGGGAAATCAATCCCGGCCGGGAGAATGCACGCTGTTCCCCGGGGATCGTCCAGGTGGATGGCCATTATTCGGAATTTCTTTTCCGAGCCACGGCTAACCCCGAACACATGGATTCCAGGGTTTATCGTTCCATACAAAAGGCACGGATGCCTAATGGCGAAGTCAGCCATACTGATCGCCATTTTAACCATCGCTACGTATTGGCAATCGTCGATGTAGGCCGGCCAACACTCGCCACCGCGTTCAAACCCTTCAATCTCCGGTCCCAACTTGCTTTTCATTATTCGTCTCCTTCCTTTTTCACCTCGGACCATCCAAGACAACAAAAAGACGATTAATTTTGATGATTTTATTTTAATCTCCTTTTTATTGCCTCGGAATTTTTGAAAGTACCATTATATAATTATATCACATCTTACATATTTTGTCAATAGTAATTTTGATAAAAATACCTTATTTTCTCTAATTTTGGCCAAAATTAAAGTGGAAAAGAAATCTTGGAAATAGAAAAAAATCCCAGTTTCAGTTATAATTGGAGAAACCACCAAATGAACCAGAATTATTATCGCAGTCAGTACCTAATCAATTCCTCCCGTTGGCACAGGTATGATTATACCAACAATGGTCTGTATTTTGTCACGATTTGCGTTCAGAATAGAAAATGCCATTTGGGCAAAGTAAAGAATGGCATCATGGGGTTATCACCCATCGGTGTTATCGTCTGTAAAGAATGGTTTAAAACAGAAAAGATCAGAAGGAATGTTCGCTTGGGTGAATTTATCATCATGCCCAATCATTTACATGGAATCATTGAGATTACTGGAAATAATACGGGTGAAACGAAGAATATCGGGACAGACGTAGAGACGTTGCGGCGCAACGTCTCTACAGATGCCGGTAAAAAAGATGTAAATTGGCAAATGTCACAAATATCTCCAAAATCAGGGTCATTGTCGGAGATTGTTCGATCGTTCAAATCCGCTTGTACCAGAGAAATCCACCAATCCGGCTACAAATATTTCTCCTGGCAACCGCGTTTCTACGATCATGTCCTCAAAATCAATGCTGATTCTTTGGACAAAATCAGATATTACATCAAATACAACCCTCGGATGTGGGACAAAGACAAGAATAATCCGGGGAATATCAAATAAATTTAGACGTCCCGAACACTCGGGGCGTCTCTACAGATCAAAACAAATGAACGAAAAATTAATCGCTAAAACCAAAAAATTTCCTGACGCGCCCGGCGTGTATTTTTGGCTGGGGCCGAAAAAGGAAATATTGTATATCGGCCGCGCGACTAATTTGAAAAAGCGAGTTGCTCAATATTTTCGCAAAGACATTGAGCCGCGAATCGCGGAAATGACGAGAACAGCGGCTGACATCAAATACCAAATCACGGAGACGATTTTGGACAGCGTTATTTTGGAGGCGAATTTGATCAAAAAGCATTGGCCGAAATACAATATCAAAGACAAAGATGATCGGTCGTTTGTCTATGTCGTTTTTACGGATGATGATTATCCACGGCCGCTTATCGTCCGCGAGCGGGAACTCAACAAATTTCCCGCCGGCCGAGGGAGGATTTTCGGTCCGTATCAAAATGCCACCATGCTCAAAAACGCCCTTCGACTGGTGCGCCGGATTTTTCCCTATAGCACTTGCCGGCCAGGCCAGGGACGGCCATGTTTTGATCATCAGGTCGGCTTGTGTCCAGGAATTTGCGTTGAAGCTATCAGCCGAGCAGATTATCAGCGTAATATCTCAAATCTCATCTTGCTTTTTGCTGGCAAGAAAAAGCGGCTTATCGCTAAACTTAAAAAAGACCACCCCGAGCGGGCGGCGGCATTGTCGCGTTTGCAGGATGTCACTCTTATCACTGCCGACGAAGCGGCATCCACTCGCGGTGTTAATCGGATAGAAGGGTATGATATCAGCCACTTGTCCGGTCGCGAGACTTATGGCGCGATGGCAGTGCTCACCGGCGGCGAGCCGGATAAATCCCAGTACCGCTTGTTCAAGATAAAGACCGCGCCAGCCGGTGATGACTTGGCGGCTTTGGGAGAGATGATAATCCGGCGGCTTAGCCATACCGAGTGGCCACGGCCGGATTTGATTATGATTGATGGCGGCAAGCCGCAGGTGGATTATGTGGTTAAGATTTTTCGGGCGAGAAATGTCAGTATTCCGCTGGTCGGGATTTCCAAATTCGGCGGTGATAAACTGGTGTTTCCGTCTGACACGAAAAAGCCGATCAAGGAACTCGCCGAAGCATCAAGAAAGCAATTACTAAAAGTACGGGATGAAGCGCATCGTTTTGGCAATCGCGCCAGCCGGCAAAAGCGCAGGAAATTTGATAGAAAAAAATAAGCCCCGCAAGCCCTAAGTCGCGAGGCATTCCATTTGTCCTTTATATTCCGGCAGTCGGAACATTACTGCCAGTCAACCGGTTGCTACTGTCTTTTATGCCGTCAGATCCGGAATTTTTCTGTCGGCAATTGAGGCTACCTCAACGACGACAGTTTAGCGCGTTTTGGCTATTTTGTCAAGAGTTGTGTAAGGTTAACCATCGTACCCGCCGGCGAATTACTGGAATGATTCTAAGTATGCTTCGTATGCTTTTTCCGGGTTGCACCGTGCAAGATGCGCCTGGTAGCACTCCGATTTGATGTTCCGGCCACAACTAGGACAAATTTCGCAGCACGACACGAAGTGATTCATCGGAATTCCCTTGTGGCAATCACAGTTGCATACTTCCAGTTCAACGACGCAACGATCCATTTCTGCCTCCTTTCGCCGTTCTTTGATTTATAGCACTATTTGTCGGAATTATATCAGATGGTTTAGAATAAATCAATGGAGAAAGAAACTAAAAATATCTTTGGTATTTACAAGCCGAAGGAGCTTGCCCTGAGCGGTGGCAGCAAGAATATTAGAGCGCAGCAAATTTAATATGGATGTCAAAACTAAAAATATCTTTGGTATTTACAAGCCGAAGGAGCTTGCCCTGAGCGGTGGCAGCAAGAATATTAGAGCGCAGCAAATTTAATATGGATGTCAAAACTAAAAATATCTTTGGTATTTACAAGCCGAAGGGGCCGACCTCTTTTGATATTGTCGCCAGAGTGAGAAAATTGTCCGGAGTCAAAAAAGTCGGTCATGCCGGCACTCTGGATCCTTTGGCCAGCGGCGTTTTGGTGATTGGCGTCGGCCGCGAAGCAACCAGGCAACTGTCGGAAATCGTCGGCCAGGAAAAAGAATACATTGCTGACATTAGATTGGGCATGACGAGTACGACTGATGATGAAGAAGGAATTAAGTCTATAAAGTCCATAAAGTCAAAAGTCCGTAAAGCTTGTGGTGAGCGGAGTCGAATCGTCAGTAAAATTAAAATTGAAAAAATAATAAAACAATTCGTCGGGCAGATCAATCAGATTCCGCCGCAGTTTAGCGCGATAAAAGTGAAGGGGAGGCGAGCGTATAAATCCGCTCGCGCCGGCAAGGAGGTGGAACTTTTGCCTCGACCGGTGGAAATCAGGGAAATAAAAATTTTAAAATATAAATATCCTGATTTGCGGATAAAAGTCATTTGTGGCAAGGGGACATACATTCGCGCTTTGGCTCGCGATATTGGCCAGGAGCTGGGTGTCGGCGGTTATTTGTCTGATTTGGAACGAAGCAGAGTGGGGGAGTTTGAGGCGAAGGACGCGATAAGAGTGGAGAAGTTGGGTAAATTTTTTAATAAATAATTGGGTTTTAGACCCCTCCCTATCCCTCCCCTTCAGACAAGGGGAGGGAATAAAAGGCATGACCCCTCTCCGTTTCTTCACTTGGGAAGAGGAAGGAATAAATAAAATCGTGCTTATGAAGAAAAATTTTACTCAAAAAACAATTAACATTTTAAAATCCGGCGGCATCGGTGTGTTGCCGACGGATACGATTTATGGCTTGGTCGGCCGGGCGTTAAATCCGGATACAGTGGAGCGAATTTATCAAGTCAGAAAAAGGCGGCCGGACAAGCCGCTGATAATTTTGATTGCCGATATCGGCGGCTTGGATTTATTCGGTATAGTTTTGTCAGATAAGCAGAAAAATTTTTGTCAGCGATATTGGCCGGGAAAGATTAGCATTATTTTTGCTTGCGCGGAAGAAAAATTTGCCTATCTTCATCGCGGTACAAACAGTCTGGCATTCCGTCTGCCGGACAATGATGAGCTCCGCGATCTTGTCCGGCAGACCGGACCACTGGTCGCGCCAAGCGCCAATCCCGAGGGCTTGCCGCCAGCTATGACTGCCACAGAAGCTAAAGATTATTTTGGCAATAGCGTTGATTTTTATGTTGACATTGGCCGGCAAGAATCGGCGCCGTCAACATTGGCGTCACTAATTTCCAGTGAGCCGGAAGTGCTCCGTTCGGGCGCAGTGGACATAAGATGAAAATTCGTTTTGTTTTTTGATATAAAAAATGTTATAATATCAATTGTTGATAACTCAATTTATGGCGGGAAAGCCAAAAAAAATTTTGGTAGCCGATGATGAACGGCCGATGGCCAAAGCCTTGGAATTAAAATTGACTAAAGAAGGCTTTGAGGTGAAAACAGTCGGTAATGGGCGGGAAGCGCTTGACGCGATGAAGGCGGAGAAGTTTGATTTGCTATTGTTAGATTTAATGATGCCGCGAGTGGACGGTTTTGCGGTACTGGCCGAACTCAAAGACAGAAAAGATCATACGCCGGTGATTGTTTCCAGCAATTTAAGTCAGGAAGAAGATATCAAGAGAGTAAAGGAGCTCGGCGCCAAGGATTATTTTGTCAAATCAGACACGCCGATTTCCAGAGTCGTTGACCATGTCAATAAAGTTTTGAATTCTTAAAAATCATAATCACAATTCCCATGCTTGATACTGCCAAGCTGAAGCAGATTCTCTTGGATGGCAGTTATGTTTCCAAGGAGGATTTTGACAAAGCGGAAAAATTTTCCAAATTGAAAAACTTGACGGTGGTTGATTATCTCCTTAGCGAACAGCTCATCAACAAGGATTTGTTGGGGCAGGCGATTGCCGAGAGCTTTCAAATGCCTTATGCCGATCTCAACACCAATCGTCCATCACGGGAGCAGGTGCTCAAAATTCCGGAGGCGGCGGCCAAGAAGAGCCGCTTGGTTTTGTTTGGTGAAAACAAAAAGGAGCTGACGGTGGCTACTGACAGCCTGGACAAGAAAAAATCGCTGGCGGCGGCGCAAGCGATTTTTCCCAAGGCAAAAATCACCATTGCTTATTCTTTGGCGGAAGACATTGATGATATTTTTGTCCATTATCAAAAGTCTTTGGATACCCGTTTTGCCCGCATTATCAAGAGCCAGGATCGGATCGCGCCGGAAATCATTGACGAGATTTTTGAAGACGCGATTTTGTATCGCGCTTCGGATATCCATTTTGAGCCGCAGGAAAAAGAACTAGTCATTCGTTTTCGCATTGACGGCGTGTTGCAGGAAGCGGGACGATTGAATAAGGATTATTATGAGAACATCATCAATCGGATAAAAGTTCAGGCGCATTTGCGGACAGATGAGCATTTGGCGGCGCAGGACGGCGCCATTAGGTACAAACGCAGTGACGGCCGTTCCACCGATTTCCGCGTCTCGGTCATTCCAACCTTGGACGGCGAAAAAGTCGTGATGAGAATTCTGTCGGAATATGTCCGCGGTTTTTCCCTGACTGATATCGGCTTATCCAGTCGCGATCAGGACTTGCTTTGGGAAGCGGCCAGAAAGCCGTTTGGCATGATTCTTGTCACTGGTCCGACCGGCAGTGGCAAGACCACTACTTTGTATGCCTTGCTCAAGCCGCTTAATCGCTCCACGGTCAATATTACTACCATTGAAGATCCAGTGGAGTACAAAATCACTGGTGTCAATCAGATCCAGGTCAATCAGCGGACCAATCTCACTTTTGCCAAGGGACTGCGGTCAATCGTTCGTCAGGATCCGGATATTATTTTGGTCGGAGAAATCCGCGATGAAGAGACGGCGGAAATCGCCGTCAATGCCTCACTCACCGGCCATCTGCTTTTGTCCACCTTTCATGCCAATGACGCGCCGACGGCCATTCCGCGGCTATTGGATATGGGGATTGAGCCGTTTCTTATGGCGTCCACTTTGGAACTGGTGGTGGCGCAGAGATTGGTGCGGCGAATTTGTGAAAAATGCCGCTACAGTTATCCGATGGACAACAAAGAATTGTTCCGGCAATTTCCCAAATTGGAGAAATTTTTTTCCGGCAATAAGACCACTTTGTACAAAGGCAAGGGTTGCAGCGCCTGCAACAATACCGGCTATAGCGGTCGGGTGGCGATTTTTGAATTCGTGCCGATAACTCCGGCGATGGAAGAATTGATTTTGACCAATCCGTCCACCAAGCAAATTTGGGACTTGGCGCGGCGGGAAGGGGCGGTGTCGTTGTTTGAGGATGGATTGCAAAAAGTCAAAAGTGGCCTGACAACAATGGAAGAGTTGTTCCGCATTGCCACGCCGCCGGATATGAATGGCTCGGCTAGCAATAAGAAAAAAGAAACAAAAATCAAAAAATAATTTTCAATGTTCGGGAGGAAGGTGACAAAAAAGAAACCAGCCAAAAAGGAGATGGCCCAAAATTCCAAAAAACCAAACTCCTTTTTTTCTAATTTGTCAAAATTAAATGTCGGCGATGAAAAGGATTTTTTTGTGGAGAATTTGGCGATGCTTTTGGAGGCCGGAATGGATATCATATTCGCCCTGGCCGCGATAAAAAAAGGCATGAAGTCCCGCTACATGAGAGAAACGATTGATCGGATGACAGCCGATATTGACGCCGGCACTTCTCTGTCTGATGCCCTGGCCGCCACCAAGCTAATGCCCGATCATGTCATTTCCTTGATTATGATCGGCGAGGAATCGGGTCGGCTGGCGGAAAATTTGAAAGTCATCGTAGAACAGCAACAAAAAGAAAGGAGCTTCAAAGCGAAAATCCGCTCGGCGATGATGTATCCGGTGTTGGTTCTGGGGCTGACTGCTGTCATCGGGGCGGGTGTGGCTTGGTTTATCCTGCCCAGATTATCATCGGTATTTAGCCAACTCAATCTAGACTTGCCGGCCATAACCAGGATTCTCATCGGCATTGGCGAGTTTGTCAAGGTTTACGGCCAAGTTGTCGTTCCGGCGCTGTTTGTGGCGCTGGGCGTTTTGTTGTATTTTTTGTTCTTCTATCGGCGGACCAAATTTATTGGTCAGGCGATTTTGTTTCATTTGCCGGCGATAAAAAAGTTGGTTCAAGAGGTGGAAGTCGCCCAGCTGGGCTATATTTTGGGGACGCTTTTGGACGCCGGTCTGCCGATTATTGAAGCATTGTCTTCGCTCAATGAGGCGACGACCTTTTACAGCTATAAGAAGTTTTTTATTTTTGCCAAAGGAAAAATAGAAGAAGGAAATTCTTTTCAGCGGACATTTGAATTGTTCAAGGGAAGCGACAAGATAATCCCTTTGCCGGTCCAGCAGATGATTGCTTCCGGCGAACAGTCGGGCAAGTTGCCGGAGATACTGCTCAAAGTGGGGGGGATTTATGAAGAAAAAACCGAAAATACTACCAAAAATTTATCGGTTTTATTGGAGCCGTTGATGTTAGTGATAATCTGGCTGGGCGTCGTAGCAGTGGCGCTGGCCGTGATTTTGCCGATTTATAGCTTGATTGGCGGACTCAATAAGCAAACTTCCGTTTCCACTACTGGACCTCGATCGGTCAGTGAGACGCCGGCCAAAACAGTTTTTAAGGTCTCCACTACAACGCCTCAAGAGGCGATGGCGACATCTTCGCCGGCGACAGCTACCGGCACGGCTGACTTACTGACTATACCGGAATCAATGCCGGATGAAGTGCTTGGTGAATTAAGAATTTTGTCTACCGGTATTGGCTATCTCAATGTCCGCAATTCTCCATCCACGGCGGGAAAAATCGTGGCCAAAGCGATTACCGGCGAAATTTATCAGTATCGCGAAGAAAAATCAAATTGGTATGAGATAATTCTCGCCGACGGAGAGACCGGCTGGGTGATTGGCACCTATGTAGAAATAATTGAAGAATAATCGCATATGGATAAAAAGGGATTTACCTTGCTGGAAGTTCTATTGTCCATCTCTTTGATGGCGATTTTGACGGCAATCGGTATTCCGGTTTATCGGTCATTGCAACAGCGCAGCGATTTGGAAGTATCTGGCGGCACGATCGCTCAAAGCTTGCGGCGGGCGCAAATCAGATCAATTACTATGGAGGGGGATAGCGCTTGGGGAGTAAATATTGATCAGAATCAAGCGACAATTTTTAAGGGCGACAATTTTTCCAGTCGTGACATCGGTTATGATGAGATTTATGATTTATCCGGCATAATCCAATTCAGCGGATTGTCGGAAGTAGTTTTTTCCAAAGTGACCGGATTGCCCTCGGCTGTCGGTGATATTTTGATTGGCAATGTCAATGACAGTAAAACAATAACAATCAATGAAAAAGGGATGGTTGATTACTAATTCGGGGTTTTCCATGGTAGAGGCGATTTTATCGGTCTCTCTTTTTGTAATAGTGGTAGCGGCTTTCAGCGGGGCGATTTTTTACGGCCAAGAAGGGATTGTTTTGTCCGGGGTGAGATCCCAGGCGCTACTAGTCGCCGAGGAGGGTTTGGCGGTTGTGAGAAATATCCGCAATAACGACTTTTTAAATTTGAACGATGGAATTTACGGTTTGGCGCTATCCGGCGGGCAGTGGCAATTTTCCGGTTCTTCCGATGTCAACGGAAATTTTACCAGAGCGATAGAAATTCAAACTATTGATCAAAGCACAAAAAGAATAATTTCGCGCGTCAATTGGCAATACGGCGCCAAGAGCGGAGAGATTTCTTTGGACAGCTATTTGACTGATTGGCGCGGCACGAGCGGAGAGTTCAAAATGGAGTCGGGATTAATTTCTACTGATGAAAATTGGCTCGCGATTAATTTTATCAATACCTATATCAGTCCGGTTGTTGTCGCGACGCGTTATAGCGCGGTCAATTCCCGTTCGGCTTCAGTCAGAATCAGGAATATGACCGAGACCGGCTGCGAAATAAGATTGCAGGAGCCGAGAAACCGCAATCTTTCAGCGGAAGAAATCGCTTATTGGGTGGTGGAAGAAGGATCGTGGGACATGGAGGGAGTAAAAATTGAGGCGGGAAAATACGATACCAATACCGTCGGCCGGAAAAATAATTGGCTTTATGATACGCAGACTTTCAATCAGAGTTTTGCCGGCAATTTGATTGTTTTGCATCAGGTAATGAGTTTCAACGATTCACGTTGGATTACGACTTATGTTAGCAACTTAAACAGCCGGACTGATCCGCCGGACGCTCAAGGCATGAGGATCGCTTTAAATGGAGCGGAGGCCTATACTACTCACAACATTGAAACAATCGGCTGGGTGGCGGTGGATGCCGGCAGTACGACGACAATCGCAACAAATATTTTTGAAAGTTATCAGACCAGTAATACCGTCAGGGGCAAAGACAATGGCTGCTTTACTTTTGGTTATCAAAACAGTTATTCAAATCCGCCCCTGGCTCTGGCCAGTCAACAGGAAATGGACGATAACGACGGCTCCTGGGGGGTGATTTGCAGCAATAGCGCGATACAAATCGGTTTACAAGCAGAAGAAGACCAGTATACCGACACGGAGAGAAGTCATGGCGGCGAAACTTTCGGCTTTGTTGCCTTTGCCGCGCCGGCGCTTTATCCGGCTTGCGAGTGTTCTAACTGGACAAACAATCAATGCGGTGGCAATGGCTGCAGCGCGACTCAGCTGTATCAGACTAGGACATGTTCTATTGCCGGTTGTGATATTGAAGAGCAGTGCGTGGATGACTCTTGCACTGCTTGGGTGGATCAGGGTTGCGGTTTGGGCGGCTGCGGCAGCGATTACATGGCACAGGCACGGACTTGCGCGTTTGGTTGCGACAGTCAAACGCAATGCGTCTTGGATACTTGCGGCGCGTGGGGGAGATGGTATTGTTTGGATATCCGGACGAGAGCGCGAGATCGGACTTGTGTTTATGGGTGTTTGTCGGAACGGGAGATCCAGACTTGCGCTCGATGGTGTATAGGTAATAGATGCCGGTAAAATATTATTTATGATTATAAAAAAATACAGCGATGGTTTTACTTTAATTGAGCTTTTGTTGTATGTCGGCTTGGCCGGGGCGGTTCTTTTGGGCGTGTCAATATTTTTGTCAGTGATTTTGAGTTCCCAAGTCAAGAACCGGGCGATCAGCGAGGTGGAACAACAGGGCCGGCAAATTGTCTTTTTGATTCAGTCGGCAGTAGAGGGCGGTGCAATCGTCAATATTCCCGCTATCGGTGCCAGTTCGTCATCATTATCCATCGGCAGAGATGAATCAATGATTAATCCGATTATTTTTGATTTGAGCGGGGGAAAAATTAGAATTACGGAAGGGTCGGGGTTGCCGGTGGAGTTGAATTCCGACTGGACCACTGCCGCCAATTTGTTGTTTGAAAACACCGCTACCAGTGGTACGCCGGATTTGATTCGGTTTAGTTTTGATTTGAGCTATATCAATGACAATAGCCGTCAAGAATTCAATTATTCAAAAACTTTCTATGGTTCGGTCGGAATCAAAAAATAATCAACAGTCGGGGATAGTCACCTTGGTCAGTGTTTTGCTTATTAGCGTTGTCGGTTTGGCGATAGCGGCCTCGCTGTTGATTTTTAGCACCAATCAGTCAAAGAATGACTTGATTATTTATCAGCATTCGCAAGCCAAGGCGATTGCCGACGCTTGCGCCGAGCAGGCGCTGATGAATTTGAAAAGCAACTCTTCTTTTTCCGGGCAATATAACTTGATTTTGGGCAGCGGAGCATGCGACTATGATGTTCAGCAGGCTGGCGGGGGCAACGTGACAATCAATGTCTCGGCTTATGTCAGCGCGGCCGTAAGCCGATGGCGGATAATCATAGATCAAGTTTCTCCTTCAATAAGTATTGTCAGCTGGCGGCCAGTAGCGGATTTTAATTAAAAAGTGTGTTATAATATAAACAAGCCTAAAGTCTATAAAGTCAAAAGTCTGTAAAGTCCATAAAGTCGAAAGCCATGGAGTCCAAAGTCAGTTGCATTTTGACTTTATAGACTCTATGACTTTAGACTCCTGACTAATTTAAAGGTCGTTAATAAATTTAAATAATAAACTAAGCAAAACTATGAGAAACCGAAAAGGTTTTACTTTGCTGGAAATCCTTTTGGTAGTGGCGGCGATTGCCATCTTGGCCGGTATTGTCATTATTGCCATTAATCCTGGCAAGCAATTGGCCGACACCAGAAATGCCCAGCGCAGTATTGATGTCAACACCATTTTGAACGCGGTGTATCAATACGCCATTGACAACAATGGCAATTTGCCAGGCAATATTACCAGCACTTCCACGGAAATCTGCGCCACCGATGCCACTGCTTGCACCGGGTTGATTGATTTGTCGGATTTGACCGATAACGGCATGTACATCGTGTCTATTCCGGTTGATCCCAGCGGCAGCTGCGCCACCGGCGGAGTTTGCTATGAAATCTCCCAAGACGCGACTACCGGCAGAGTCACAGTCAGCGCTCCGGATGCCGAGCAGAGCCAGACTATTTCTGTCACCAGATAAGATCATATATCAAAAGTTGTCCCGAGTATTCTCGGGGCAATCTTTGCTATAGGATGGAAGGACAAAATGTTTAACCGTAAGACCAAAAAAATCAATTCGGACATTTTTGCCGCGGCTTTAGACAATATTGCCGACGGTATTATTGTTACTGACGCGGATGGAAAAGTCATCTATGCCAATAGCGCCATTGAAGGGGTGACCGGTTTTAAGGTCAGGGAAGTTTTGGGCAAAAAGGCAGGCAGCAATGAATTGTGGGGCGGACTAATGACCAAGGACTTTTATGAAAAATTGTGGCAGACGATAAAAATCAAGAAACAGACTTTTTCGGCGGAATTGGAAAATAAGAAAAAAAACGGAGAAAAATACGATGCCATGATTAGGATTGCGCCGGTTTTGGACATAGCAAAAAGGATAAAATATTTCATCGGAGTAGAAAAGGATATCACTCAAGACAAAGCGGCTGATCGATCCAAGACGGAATTTGTCTCCCTAGCGTCTCACCAATTGCGGACGCCGCTCTCGGCGATCAATTGGTACGCGGAAATGATGCTTAATGGCGATATTGGCGGTGTCACTAAAGAGCTCAAGGAATATCTGAAAGAAATTTATAATGGCAATCAGCGGATGATTGAACTGGTCAATGACTTATTAAATGTTTCCCGAGTGGATTTGGGGACAATAGAAATAAACATTGAAAGGGTAGACGTGATTGAGTTGGCCGAAGATGTTCTTGGCGAATTGATCCCGAAAATCAAATTGAAAAACGTCAAAGTCATCAAGAACTATGATTCTCGGTTGAAACCGATCAGATCAGATGCCAAATTTTTGCGGATTATTTTTCAAAATCTTCTGTCCAATGCCGTCAAATACAATCGCGATAACGGCAAAGTCTATTTGACGGTCGCCAAGAAGGGCTCGCGGCTGTTTATCAAAATCCAAGATACCGGCATGGGCATTCCCCAACATCAGCAAAACAAGATATTTACCAGATTGTTTCGGGCGGACAATGCCAAAGAAAAAGTCACGGAAGGGTCGGGACTGGGATTGTATTTGATCAAATTATCAGTGGAAAAAGCCGGCGGCAAAGTCTGGTTTGAATCGGAAGAAGGGAAGGGGACGGCATTTTTTATTGATATGCCCATAAACGGCTGGGAAAAAGCGGCCAAAAAAGAAGAAAAAAGGAGGAAAAAATAATTTTTTTACAATTGAAATAGCTCCGCTTTGATTCTTGTGCCAAGGCGGAGCTATTTTTTTGTTGGCGTGTCACATGCGGCCAAGGGGATTCTTGCGCCAAAAGTAGAAAACCACCCCTGTTAATCCGATGCAAAAAAGTGCCAATGTTGCGAAAAGAGCATACAACCACATTCCTGTCCCTCCTGTCAGTGTCTGGCGTCGCCAATCTCCAGCCAGATTAGCCCAATAACCACAAGCGCCATGATCGTCATAATTGTTTGCCAAGCCATTTCCTTCCTCCCATTTCGGTTGTTTGAATTACTAATTATGATATCGCTCCGGTGGTAATTTGTCAATATTTTTCGTCCTTGCTATAATATCCTTATATGAAGAAAAATAAACCGCAAAAATTTGATGTCATCACGGTCGGCGGCGCGACTCGCGATATTATGTTTTATTCCGGCGAGGGCGAATTGGTGTCTACCGGCAATCTGACCAAGCAGAAACTCCTGGCTTTTGAATATGGCGCCAAGATAATGGCTGATGATTTATTTTTTTCTTTCGGCGGCGGCGCGGCCAATACGGCGGTATCATTCGCTTCTTTGGGGCTTAAAACCGGCACAGTTTGCCGATTGGGCGGAGATGAAAACGGCCGGGCGGCGTTGGCCAATCTGAAGAATCGTGGCGTTGAGACAAAATTTATAAAAATAGACCATAGCAAAAAAACCGGCTTCTCAATGATTTTGACGCTCAATACTGCCGCCAAAGAACATATCTTATTTACTTACCGCGGCGCCAGCGATGATTTATCGGTAGCGGATTTGCCGCTCATACAATTAAACACCGATTGGTTTTATGTCTCATCTCTGCCGGAAAAAAGCTGGGACAAGATAATGAAAGCGGTTATCGGGCAAAAGAAAAAATTGGCTTGGAATCCGGGCGTGAAACAACTGGCTGATTTGGCTAAAGTCAAAAAGTTTTTGCCCCAAACGAGCGTTCTTATTCTCAATCGTGATGAGGCGTTGGAGTTTAAAAAGTTGAAAAATATAAAAAATTTGATCAAGTACATCAAAGATCTCGGCCCTAAAGCGGTAGTAATCACCGATGGCGAAGAGGGCGCCTATGCTTATGACGGCAAAAAGTATTATTTTCTCAAAGCCCGGCCGGCCAAGAATGCTGACACGGTCGGAGTGGGGGACGCTTTTGCTTCTGCCTTTACAAGCGCTTTGATTTATGGTAAAAGTATTAAGGACGCATTGAAATGGGGGATAACTAATTCCGCTTCTGTCGTTGCCAAAATAGGCGCGCAGAACGGCTTACTCTCCAAGAAACAAGTAATGCGGTAATTGCTGGGAAATTGGAAGGTGATGGGCCAGTGATGGTCTGTCATTTTTATTTGCCTTGCAGATTGGCGATTGAAAACTGCCGGCGAGGGCGTAAATTCGCTCGCGGTTTCTAATTTCTAATCATAATAAAATCATTATGTCTGAAAAAAA
Organism: uncultured Gammaproteobacteria bacterium; assembly: GCA_964536975.1. GTDB lineage: Bacteria > Patescibacteriota > Patescibacteriia > 2-01-FULL-39-33 > 2-01-FULL-39-33 > JAKQDP01. Next base: position 63,079 of record CAZHYS010000002.1, on the reverse strand, counting down.
GTACGTTTACTCTTTTAAAGAGGGTAACAAAGACATGAAAGAGATTTTGGGTGGCAAGGGCGCCAATTTGGCCGAGATGAGCGCTCTGGGAATAAATGTTCCGCCCGGTTTCACTATTACCACCGAGGTTTGCGACGCCTATCACAGAAACAACAAGGCTTATCCAGTGGAGGTGTTGCGGCAGGTAGAAGAAAAACTGGCCGAATTGGAGCATAATATGGGCAAGAAACTGGGCGATCCCAATGATCCGCTTTTGGTTTCTGTTCGTTCCGGTGCCGCTTCATCAATGCCGGGAATGATGGATACGATCTTGAACCTGGGTCTTAACGATCAATCTACAATGGGCTTGGCCATAAAAACCGGCAATCAGCGGTTTGCTTTTGACTCTTATCGCCGTTTGATTCAAATGTTCGGCGATGTTGTTTTGGGTATTGACTCGGCGGAGTTTGAAGAGATCTTGGAAAATGTCAAAGATACCAAGGGCGCGCAATACGATACTGATCTGACAGCCGAAGATCTGCGGGAGATTATCAGTCGCTATAAGCAAAAAGTTAAGGAGCTCAAAGGATTTGATTTTCCTCAAGATCCCAAAGAGCAGCTGCGATTGGCCATTGATGCGGTGTTTAATTCCTGGAACAACTATCGGGCGATTCGTTACCGCGAAATCAATAATATCAAAGGACTCATTGGCACGGCCGTCAACATCCAGGCGATGGTCTTCGGCAATTTGGGCGAAGAGAGCGGTACGGGCGTGTGCTTTACTAGGAACCCGTCCACTGGCGAGAATAAATTTTATGGCGAATATCTGATGAACGCCCAGGGCGAAGATGTCGTCGCCGGCATCCGCACACCGCAGCCGGTGGCTGCCTTGGCTGAACAGAATCCGGAAATCTACAAAGAATTGGTGGATATTTGCACCAAGGTAGAAGATCATTATCGGGATATGCAGGATATGGAATTTACCATCCAAAATGGTCGACTTTTTATTTTGCAGGCTAGAAATGGAAAACGCACTGCGACTGCGGCTGTCAAAATTGCCGTTGACTTGGTAGCCGAGGGAAAATTGACCAAGAAAGAGGCGTTGTTGAAAGTAGAGGCCGCTCAATTGGATCAATTACTACACAAACAAATCGATCCGGTCGCCAAGCAAGAAGCGGAAGAGATCGCCCAAGGTCTTCCGGCGTCACCGGGCGCGGCAGTCGGCCAGGTGGTGTTTACCGCTCAAGAAGCGTTTGAAAAAGCCCAGCAGGGTTTGGACGTTATTTTGGTGCGGCTGGAAACTTCCCCGGAAGATATTGACGGTATGCACAGCGCCAAAGGCATTTTGACCGCCCGTGGCGGTATGACTTCGCACGCCGCTGTAGTTGCTCGGGGCATGGGTACTTGCTGCGTCGCCGGTTGCGCGGATCTTAATATTGATGAAAAAGGAAAGAAATTCACTATAAAGAGCAAAGGCATTGTCATCAAAGAAGGCGATTTTATCACTTTGGACGGCAGCGACGGCCGAGTATATCAGGGCAAAGTGACAACGCGTGATCCGGAGCTTTCCGGCGACTTTGCTACCATTATGAGTTGGGCGGATGAAATTAGAAAGCTTGGTGTTCGCACCAACGCGGATACCCCTCATGACGCGCAAGTAGCCAGAAAATTCGGCGCCGAAGGAATCGGCCTATGCCGGACTGAACACATGTTTTTTGAGGGTGACAGAATTAAGGCAGTGCGGGAAATGATTTTGGCCGCTGATGTCGCTGGACGCGAGAAAGCACTGGCAAAGTTGTTGCCTTATCAAAAAGAAGATTTTATCGGATTGTTTCACGCGATGGATGGTTTTGGCGTAACGATCAGACTTTTAGATCCACCGCTACACGAATTTTTGCCGACTGAAGAAAAAGATATTTATGATTTGGCGCGGGAAATGGAAGTGGACGCCGGCACTTTGAAAGCCAAAATCGCCGAGCTCCACGAGTTCAACCCGATGCTTGGCCATCGCGGCTGCCGCTTGGCGATCACTTTTCCGGAAATTTATGATATGCAGGTGAGAGCGATTATTGAAGCGGCGATAGAAGTAGCGCAGGAGTGTCCGAAATGCGGCCGCAAATCCGATGTCAAGCCGGAAATAATGATTCCGCTTGTCGGCACCGCCAAAGAATTGGAAATATTGAAGAAACGCGTGGTGGATATAGTTGAAGAAAGGTTGAAATCAGCTGGCATGGAAATGGCTTATAAGATTGGCACGATGATTGAGGTGCCGCGGGCGGCCGTCACTGCCGATCAGATTGCCAAGTACGCCGAATTCTTTTCTTTTGGCACCAATGATTTGACGCAAATGGGCGCCGGTTTTAGCCGTGACGACGCCGGCAAATTCCTCAAAGAGTATGTCTCTCAAGGCATTTATGACCGCGATCCGTTCCAATCTTTGGACCAGGAAGGTATCGGCGAATTAATCCGAATCGCCATTGCCAAAGGCCGCAGTGTCAAGCCGGATTTGAAAATCGGCATTTGCGGTGAGCATGGCGGTGACCCGGCCTCGGTGGAATTCTGCCATCGCGAGGGTTTCACTTATGTGTCTTGCTCTCCATTTAGAGTGCCGATTGCCAGATTGGCCGCGGCGCAGGCAGTGGTGAGGGAGAAAAAGTAATAAATAATTAGTAACCAGTAATCTGTAATCTGTAATCTGTAATCGGTAATCAGTAATAGGAATTTTGTAGAGACGTCGCGACGCAACGTCTTTACGGAACCAAGAAAATCAAATAACACGGAGCAAAAATATTTGTAGGGGCGGGGCGCTTGTCTCGCCGTAGCTCGCGCGGAGGCGGATGCCCCCGCCCAATTTGCAGAGACGTCCCGAATATTCGGGGCGTCTCTTTTTGATGAAATTAAAATTTAATTGCGCCAGCACAGGAACACTCTGCCGGGGCGTTTTTACGGAACTCGGCAAGTCGTGTCATCGCGAGTCTCCACCCAAGGCGGACAGGCGCAATGGCGGACGTGGCGATCTTATTTTAAAAATAAATTATTTTTTTATGCCACTTTTCTAGAAAAGTGGCGCAAAAGTCGCGACCGGTAATAAATCATGGCTAAATTTTATGCTTCGCTCGCTAAAATTTTCTGACGCTTCGCTTGCGAAAATTTTTAGCGCTCGCTTTCGCATAAAATTAGCACAAGATTTATTAATGGTCGCATAAAACACAATAATCCAATCATTGGAAACCGTCCCCATTACGGGCGCTCGTCCCCGCCAAAGGCTGGCAAGCGCCTATAGAGGAGGCAGATGCCGCGGCTGATTTGTAGATTTATGGTGATATATTTTTTCTCTAATTTTAGCCACTTTTATTATTTTTAGCTGATTTAACTATTGACAAAATATTTTAGATATGCTATAATTATATATTAGTACCTTACAAGCAATTATTGGCAAAAAAACGGCCATAGCCAAAAGATACTGAAATATTATCTTGATAAAGTCCTCCCGTGTCATCCCGACCCCTTCGACTACGCTCAGGGTAAACTCCGTGGAGGGATCCCTCCATGCGTTCGTCCCTCCCGTCCCGGGCACTCGGGACGGGAGGGCTTCACTTAGTCGGGATGACGCTACAATTGGTATTTTCTGGCTATGGCTGCATTGGGCAGCCCGCTGGCGCGTACTAAGAAGGAGGAATAAGCCGTGAAAAAAACGGAACAAGCCTCAAAAGAAAAGATGTATACTCAGGAAGAGGTTGACTGCATTGTTAAAGTGGCGGTCAAAAAAGCTCTCCGCCAGTGGCGAGAGTTTATCGTCCAACTTATTCGCGGCGTGCCGATTTTGGAATCGGCCGTAGCACAAAGCTGGATTGAAAAATCGGCGGAGCTTACCGATTTTTTGTCTTCACTTGATGGTGGGTTCAAACAAAAGCACCTCATTGATCTGGACGCCGACCCGTTCGTACCGGATGGTTGGCAAGTAGAAGAGCACATCAAGGGCGGTCAAATGGAGTGGGATCCGTCCAAGGTAGTGCTCTACCTGGACGAAAAACAAAAGAATGGCGGTGTGATCGTCGGCAACAAGCTTCGTAAGAAGCTCAACGGCAAGCCGGTCTACAACGCCTGTCTCTTGGACTACCTCCTGGCTCATCCCGAGCTCATTCCGGAAGAATGGAAGGGCAAAGCCATATTCTTCTGGGGTACCATCTATCGCGGCTCGGATGGCTACTTGCGCGTCCGTTACCTCGTCTGGCGCGGCGGCGGGTGGCACTGGCACTGCAACTGGCTTGTCCACGACTTTAACGGCGATGATCCGGCTGCGGTGCCCGCAAGTAACTAGTCCTTAGCGCTAAGATCCTTTGGGATTAAGCCCTTGGATCCTTAGCCCTTTGGATTTGTCTGTTGCGGCTTAAGCGTCGATTGATGTGAGATCGGCGCTGAATATAATTATGACGGAAAATAAGATTAGGAGGACAGAAGGAATGAGTGTCTTAGGTGGTTCGCAAATCATATTCAAAGGCGTCTTGTTTTTTGAAGAGAATGGCCGGGCGCGGGCAGGACAATCGCCGGTGAAATCAGCGTTGTTCTTCGGGGAAAGTTTCGTGATTGTTTTTCCCCACCAAGACAACGCGGACAGATTTCAACGCGTCGGCTACTATCCAGTCCAGATAGAAATGCCGGCAGCCGGCACGAAAGCGACATTTCTGTTTGCCAAGCCGTTGCCGCCGGAAGAAGCGGCTGCTATCGGCAGTGACATGACTAAGTTGCTGTGCGATATGGCAACTAAGTAGACAATTACCCCGCGTTTCTCACGGAAGAGAAGCGCGGGCGTTTTTTTATCTTAAAATTTGTGGTAGAATGGAGATAGTTCATAAAGTCAAAAGTCATAAAGTTCGTAAAGCTTGTGGTGAGCGAAGTCGAACCATTTATAAAGTCAATGCGGTATGCCAATTAAAAATAAAACCAATCTCAAACCTTTTTTCAATCCCAAATCAGTCGCGGTCATTGGCGCGTCGGCCAAACCGGGCAAGGTCGGCAATGATATTGTGGTCAATCTCAAAAACAGTTTTGCCGGCAAAATCTATCCGATCAATTTGGATGAAAAAAACATTGCCGGTCTTTCGGCTTATCCGTCCATTGCCAAAGTGCCTGGGCCGGTGGATTTGGCGATAATCGTCATTCCGGCTCAATTTGTCGCCGAAGCAGTGGAAGAATGTGGCAAGAAGAAATGCCAAAACATCGTCATTATTTCCGCCGGCTTCCGCGAATTAGGCGAAGCGGGGGTGGCGCTGGAAAATGAAATCAAAAAAATTGCCGGAAAATATCAGATCAGAATTTTGGGACCAAACTGTCTTGGCTTTATTTCCGCTCTTTTGCCGGTCAACGCTTCTTTCGCGCCCGGCACGCCGACGCGGGGCAATGTCGCCTTTCTTTCCCAATCGGGCGCTTTGGGTACGGCATTTTTGGACTTGGCGGAGGCGCAAAAAGTCGGCTTGGCTTATTTTGTCAGTATGGGAAACAAATTAGACATTGACGAAAATGATTTATTGGAATATTGCGGAAGCGACGATAAAGTCAAAGTGATCATATCTTACCTTGAAGATATCAGGGATGGCCGGCGGTTCATGGAAACGGCGAGTCGCGTCTCCGGCCAAAAGCCAGTGGTTGTGCTAAAAGCCGGCAAAACAGAGAAGGGCAGCCAGGCAGTGTCCTCGCATACTGGCTCATTGGCCGGTTCAGCGCAAGCTTATAGTACGGCCTTCGCCCAATCAGGATTGATTGAGGCGAGGGATTTGGAAGATTTTTTCAATTTGGCCAAAGGCTTTTCTTGGCAGGCGCTGCCAAAGGGCAAGCGCGTGGCTATTATCACCAACGCCGGCGGGCCGGGCGTATTGCTGACGGATTTGCTGTCGGCGCACGGATTGGAATTGGCGGAGTTGTCCGCGTCCGCGGCCAAAAAAATAAAATCAAAATTGCCCCCGGCGGCCAGCGTCAAAAATCCCATTGATGTTCTGGGCGATGCCGGCGCTGATCGCTATGAATGGGCGCTGGGCGAGGCTTTGAAGGACAAAAATGTTGACGCGGTCATAGTGGCATTAACCCCGCAGAAGATGACGGATGTGGCCAAGACCGCGGAGATTGTCGGCCGCCTGGCCAAAAAGACGACCAAGACGGTATTGGCGTGTTTCATGGGTGAAGCCAAGATCACCGGCCATTATGATATTTTTCAAAAATATTCTTTGCCGGTATATAATTTTCCCAATCAGGCAGTGGAAACGCTCGGCCGGATGTGGCAGTATAGCCGGATGAGGATGGCGCCGCTAACAATCGCAAAATCAAAAATCAAACCGTCGGAAAATAAGATTTTCAATCAAGCGGTGTTGACGGAAATTGACGCTAGAAAATTATTATTGCCTTTGGGATTCAATTTGCACCGAGCCGAGTTTGCTGCCGATGGAAAAGCGGCGATTGGCGCGGCGGAAAAAATCGGCTGGCCGGTGGCGATAAAGATCGTGTCGGAAAAAATCACTCACAAGTCTGATGTCGGCGGAGTGAAATTAAACATAAAAAACACTGAGGAGATGACAGCGGCCATCGCCGAGATGAAAAAAAAGATTCCGGCGCTGGACGGGTTTTTGGTGGGGGAGATGGTCAAAGGGTTTGAGGTAATTGTCGGTATGAAGCGCGACGCGCAATTCGGCCCGCTGGTAATGGTCGGCGCGGGCGGGATTTACGCCGAGATATTCAAGGATGTCGCGTTTAGAATCGCGCCGTTTGATAAAGCGGCCGCCAGAGCGATGATCGGTGATCTAAAAATTGCCAAAATGTTTGCCGGCGCGCGCGGCCAAAAACCGCTGGATATTGAGGCAGTGGCGGAGATATTGGTAAAGACTGGCGATTTTGCCCAGCGCTATCCGCAGGTGAAGGAAATGGATTTCAATCCGGTGATGGTCGGCGTCAAAGGCAAAGGCGCGAAGATCGTGGATGTGAGAATGAGTTCATAAAGTCAAAAGTTTATAAAGTCTGTAAAGTCAAATTGACTAATTGTCCGCCGCGGCGGATTGTCAAATCGTCATTAACTCCCGAATTTAGAGTCAACACCCAACAATATAACAATATGACAATTTAACAATTGCCGTTTTAAAATTGAAGCATTGAAAACTTGTGGTGAGCGAAGCCGAACCATTCATTGAAAATTTAAAATTATAAATTAGAAATTTTATTAGAAATTAGACATTAGAAATTAGAAATTTTTCCAATCCCTAATCCCTAACTCCTAATTCCTAGCCCATGACCTACGTAATTTTTGGCATTATTTTTGTCGGTGTGGTGGTCGCTCTAATCGCCAAATCAAAATTAAGTTAACGGTTTTTATACAGCCAGACAATGTTTGGGTTCAAAAAAATTATTAATTCCCAAGCCAGGACAATTACTTCGGCGGCGATCATCATCGGCGCCCTGTCTTTGGTCAGCCGGTTTCTCGGCATTTTTCGCGACCGGATTCTGGCGTCGCATTTTGGCGCGGGCAACGAACTGGATATTTATTACGCGGCATTTCGTCTGCCAGATTTGGTGTATAATCTTTTGGTTTTGGGCGCGATTTCTGCCGGCCTAATCCCGGTGTTTACCGGACTGATAGAGAATAGCTCGTTTCTAAGCGGCAAGAAAAAAGAAGCTTGGCGGCTGATAAATAGCATTTTGAATTTGGTGATTGCCGGGCTGGTAATAATTTGCGGAATTTTTTTTGTTTTTGCTCCTCAAATAATGCCACTAATTACGCCCGGATTTGATGAGGAAAAATTGGCGCTGGTGACGCAATTGTCACGGATAATGTTTTTGAGCCCGCTGATTTTGGGCATTTCGGCGGTGATTGGCTCAATTCTCCAATCATTCAAACAATTTTTCGCTTATTCGCTCGCGCCGATTTTTTATAACATCGGCATTATCATCGGCGCGATTTATTTTGTTCCCGAGTGGGGACTTTATGGTTTGGCCTGGGGCGTGGTTTTGGGCGCGGCAATGCATCTGTTGGTCCAATTGCCGACAGTTTTTTCCTCCGGCTATCGCTACGCGCCGATTTTTGGGTTAAAAGACAAAAACGTCCGCTTGGTCGGCCGGATGATGATCCCGCGCACCTTGACGCTGGTAATCAATCAGGTAAATATTTTGACAGTAACCATGGTCGCTTCCACTTTGGCCGTCGGCTCATTGGCGATTTTTAATTTGGCCAATAATTTGCAAAGTTTTCCCTTGGGAATTTTTGGCGTTTCTTTCGCGGTGGCGGCTTTGCCGGCTCTGTCTCTGCTTGCGGCAAAAAAGAATTTAACCGGATTCGTTGAAACTTTTTCTGTCACTTTCCGTCAGGTGCTATTTTTGATCGTGCCGGTGTCAATTCTGTTTTACGTGCTAAGGGCGCAAATCGTCAGAGTTATTCTCGGTGCCGGCCAGTTTGACTGGCTGGACACGCGGTTGACCGCCGCCAGTCTGGCAATTTTTGCCTTGAGCTTGTTTGCCCAGAGCGCCTTACCGCTGCTGATTCGCGCTTTTTATGCCTTGCATGACAGTCGGACACCCTTTTATATCGGAGTTTTTTCGTTGGCGGCGAATTTGGCGGCGTTATTCTTTTTCCGCTGGATATTCAGTTTTGATAATTGGTTTTCTTTTTTTACTGTCGCTATCCTAAAAATCGCTGATTTGTGGGAAGTGGGGGACTTGCGCATTCTTGCTTTGCCGGCGGCGATTGGCGCTTCTTCGGTTGTCAATCTGATTCTGCTGATGATTTGGCTTAAGTTTAAAATCGGCCGATTGGACGGCCGGAAAATCGTTGATTCATCAATTAGGATTTTATTCGCTTCTTTGGCCGCCGGGCTGATTACTTACAGCTTGCTTCAGGCGCTTAATGTATATGTGGCCACTGATACTTTTTTGGGAATTTTATTGCAAGGCGGAATCGCCGGCGGCGGCGGAATGCTTGGCTATTGGCTGTTTGGCTGGCTGCTAAATATGGAAGAGATGGCGATTTTTGTCGCGTCAATGAGGAAGAAACTACTCAAGAAGGTCAGTCCAGCGGTGGCCGAAGATGTGATGAGGGAAGGAGAAGGGGTATAACAGCGATTGGCGTTTAGGGATTAGGAGTTAGAAAAATTTCTAATTTCTAATGTCTAATTTCTAATAAAATTTCTAATTTATAATTTTAAATTTTCAATGAATGGTTCGGCTTCGCTCACCACAAGTTTTCAATGCTTCAATTTTAAAACGGCAATTGTTAAATTGTCATATTGTTATATTGTTGGGTGTTGACTCTAAATTCGGGAGTTAATGACGATTTGACAATCCGCCGCGGCGGACAATTTAACAATTTTTTTATTTTTTTTCCTTATTTTAAACAAAATATTGGGTTGCCATTGACAAAACATTTAAGGCGTGTTATAATTATATATAAGTACCTTGAAACAATAATTGGTAAAAAAAGCGGCCATAGCCAAAAGATATTGATTATAGTGTCATCCCGACTAAGTGAGTCCCGAGTACTCGGGATGAACGCATGGAGGGATCCCTCCATTTCGCTCTCCGCCCGAGGCGGATCGCTTCAGTCGGGATGACACGGGAGGACTTTATTGAAATCTTTTGGCTGTGGCTGCTACTGTGGTAGCCGTGGTTCTGCCCTCGGATGAGAGGGAAAACAGAAACTCGCAATTGAGCGAGTGAGGAGATAATCATGGGAAATAGAGACGCAGAAAATCAGGGAACGGAAAGGGCGAAGCCGCGACTTGCCATTATGGAGGTGCTACCCGGGTTGGGTAAGCTCAACGCGTTGGTCAAAAATATTATGAGAGAGACCGGCGCCGACAGTCCGGATGAAGCAATCCGGCGGGTAAATTCCGGTGATTTGGTCATCACCGCCCGTCCTACCCCGGCCGTCCCTTCCACGCCCCTTGTTCCATATGTCGTCGATTTTAAGATGCTGGCGTCACTAGTCAGCCCCCCAAGGCACCATCTCAGTTGAGGATTACCAGAAGTGTCTCAAACCGAAGTGGACAGTCGCCACCAACGGCGTGATCTATATCACCTTTCCCGCCACTACCGGACGGACAGGGAAAAAGTGGATCACTTACTTCCAGCAGAAGGGCGATGACTTGAGCGATTACGCCAAAAGCGTCCTTCGCTCCAAACAGTTCCAGCCGACCACCGGTGTTGTCCACCGCATCGCCATTCTGCCAGCCAAGCTCTGGCGGGACAACGAGCGACTGACGCAGCACATGCGTCAAGACGCCGAGACCGGGGCATTTACCAACGGTCAGAACCTCACCGATCCGAACCCCGAGGTTGGCTGCCTTATCCGCGATTATCTCACGGACGAGGAAATTAAAGCCCTTGGTTTTCAGTACATCGTCGTCATGCATCCTCCCATCCCTGATTCTGGCGGCCGCCCGCGCCTCCTGGCCGCGCTCCGCTACGACACTGGTCGGCGGCTGCACGCGTATTACGGCCATCCTGGCCGCCAGTGGTATGACGGTGGCGGTTTCGCCTGGTCCGTCCCGCAAGAATTAGCCCTTTGAACTTGCCTGCCAGCAGGCAGGCAAAGGTTCTTTGGATTTTTTTGCCTTTGGATCCTTAGCCCATTAGCCCCCGCAATTGCTTTTTTGTAGCGATTGCGGGGGTGATTTTTTTTGATTTTTATTTTTAAATCCGTCACTGTTGTCATTGCGAGTCTCCACCCAATGCGGACAGGTGCCTCAAGCAGACAAGTGGAGCCTGCCTGCCGGTAGGCAGGGGATCCCTCCACTCGTCCGCTTGGGGCGTCCTCAGTCGGGATGACAATATAAATATGGGATCGCCACGTCCGCCACGGCGGACTCGCGATGACACTGTCTGCCGAGTTCCGTTACCGATTACTCGTTACTGATTACTTTTAGACGCGAGCTTATCGCGTCTCCACGATTATTATCGATTACTAATTACTACCCCTCAACCCCGGTGTTCTTGATTTTCTCTCTCTTGGCTGATATAATAGTTTAGTATTATCAGCTTTTATTTATGATTGACAGCAGAAAAATAAGAAATTTTTGCATTATCGCCCACATTGATCACGGCAAGTCCACTTTGGCCGACCGGATGCTGGAAATTACTGGCACGGTCAGCAAGAGAGAGATGAAAGAACAATTGCTTGATCAGATGGATATTGAGCAGGAACGTGGCATCACCATCAAACTCCAGCCGGTTCGGATGAATTATGACGGCTATGAGCTCAATCTGATTGATACGCCCGGACACGTGGATTTTACTTATGAAGTGTCCCGCAGTCTAATGGCGGTGGAAGGGGCGATATTGCTCGTAGATTGCACCCAGGGTATTCAGGCGCAGACCCTGGCGAATTTGTATTTGGCGCTGGATCAAAATTTGGAAATCATCCCGGTGATAAACAAAATAGATTTGCCCAACGCCAATCCGGAAAAAACCATTGCCGAGATCGTCAGCCTTATTGGTTGCCAGCCGGAAGATATTTACAAAGTTTCAGCCAAGACCGGCGAGGGCGTGCCAGAGGTTTTGCGGGCGGTTATCGCCAAAGTGCCGGATCCGAAATTTGACGCGGCCGGAGATTTTCAGGCGCTTATTTTTGATTCTATTTATGACGAATACAAGGGTGTCGTCGCCTATGTTCGGGTTTTTTCCGGGCGGGCGGCGGCAGGCGACCAATTGAAATTCGTTTCCAACGGCGCTAGAGCCAATGCTATTGAAGTGGGATATTTTACTCCCAAGCCGATAAAAGACAAAACGATTTCTTCCGGCGAGGTCGGTTATATCGTGACCGGCTTAAGAGAGGTGTCCCAATGCAAAGTCGGCGATACAATTGCGCCGGCGGATAAGCCGGTCACGCCCTTGCCGGGATACAAAGAGGTCAAGCCGATGGTTTATGCTGGCGTGTTTTGCAAAGATGGTAGTGATTTTGATAAACTGCGGGAAGCGATTGAAAAATTAAAGCTCAATGACGCCGCTTTGAACTATGAGCCGGAAAATTCCCAGGCGCTCGGCTTTGGCTTTCGTTGCGGTTTTTTGGGACTGCTTCATTTGGAAATTTTCCAAGAAAGATTGCGGCGCGAATTTGATCTTGATCTCATTGTCACTGTGCCGAGCGTGGCATACAAGGTATATCTAAAAACCGGCGGCGAGGAGACGGTGTACAATCCGATAAATTTTCCTGATCCGACATTTATTGATCGCGTTGAGGAGCCGATCATGAAAGTGGATATTTTTACGCCCCAACGCTATATAGGCGGGATTATGCAGCTGGCGACCGAAAAGCGAGGCGAATATATCAACACCGAATACCTGGACGCTGATGTGGCGATTTTGCATTATTACATTCCTTTGACCCAATTGATCGTTGATTTTTATGACAAGCTCAAATCAATTTCCGCCGGCTATGCCAGCTTGAATTATGATTTTTACGGCCATCAGCCGACGGAAGTGGTCAAAATGGAGATCCTGGTGGCAGAAGAAAAGGTGGACGCCTTGTCCATTATCACTTACAAAGACACTGCTCATCAGGTCGGCAAACGGATTGTTTCAATCTTGAAGGAAGAGCTGCCGCGCCAGCAGTTCGTCCTGAAAATCCAGGCGGCGATTGGCGGCAAGGTGGTCGCGGCTGAACGGATTTCGGCTTTGCGAAAAGATGTGACAGCTAAGCTTTATGGCGGCGACTGGAGCCGGCGCGCCAAATTGCTGGAAAAGCAGAAAAAAGGCAAGAAAAAAATGATGAGCATGGGCAAGGTGGATATACCGACTGACGCCTTCTTGGCGGTATTAAAAAAATAATCCGCCGCGGCGGATTATTGTGATTTTTTGGACGACTTGCCGGTCTAATAGAAAAACGGCATGACTGTAAAAAAGACCATCGACAGGATCATGATAACGACGATGATCGCCCAGGTGTTTTTGAGAATATTTTTTCGTTTGGATTTGTTCATATTTGAAATAATACCTTGACGACGGAAATTTGTCAAAATTTTTTATGGAAAAAAGGTGGCAGCTATTGCCAAAAATGACTCCGGCCGACAGCGAGCGGTTTCCGGAGATGAACAACATTATTGTCCAGTTGCTTTTTAATCGGGGACTAAAGGACAAAAAAGCAATTGACGATTTTTTGAATCCAAATTATGACGAACAGGTTTTGGATCCGTTTTTGTTCAAGGATATGAATAAAGCCGTGGACAGGATTTTTGCCGCGGTGGCAAAAAAGCAAAAAGTGATGGTTTATGGCGACTATGACGCCGACGGCGTCTGTGCGTCAACGATCTTATACCAGACTTTCCGGAGTCTGGGGCTGGATACCGATATTTATATTCCTTTTCGCGAGACGGAAGGGTATGGCCTCAATAAAGAAATAGCCCGGCAGATAATCAAACAAGGTTTTCAATTGGTGGTGACGGTTGACTGCGGCATCTCCAATTGGGAAGAAATAGAGATTTTCAATGAAGCCGGCGTGGATGTCATTGTTACCGATCATCACCAGGAGCCGGAAAAATTGCCGCCGGCGCTGGCGATAATCAATCCGTCAGTTAAGGACTCGGGCTACCCCTTTTCGGGGTTGTCTGGCGCGGGCGTCGCTTTCAAATTGGCGCAAGCGATGATCATCCGGCAGAACAAGGATGATCTGCCGCTGAAATTGCCGGCCGGATTTGACAAGTGGCTGTTGGATTTGACGGCAATCGCGACCGTAGGGGATATTTGCGATCTGCTGGGTGAAAATCGGGTGCTGGTGAAGTACGGACTGGTGGTACTCAAAAAAACCAAGCGGTTGGGACTCAAAAAAATGATGGCGAAAATAAACAATACTGCCGCCGGCATTGATACGCAATATCTCGGCTGGCGAGTGGTGCCGCGGATAAACGCCGCTGGACGGGTGGATCATGCTTCGGTCGCTTTCAATTTGCTAAATTCCCGATCAGAGGCGGAAGCGGAAAGGCTGGTGGAAATTTTGGAGAACAATAACCGGGAACGCCAGCAAATCACCGTGGAACTGCTAAAAGAAGCGGAAAGCCAAGTTGAGCCGGAATTGGAAAAGAAAAAGATGTTGTGGGTGGTGGGGGACAATTGGCCCGGCGGCATTGTCGGATTGGTGGCCGGGAGATTGGCCGATAAATATCATCGGCCGGCTTTGGTAATTTCCCGCGCTGGCGATAAATATGTCGGTTCGGGGCGGAGTATTGAAGAATTCAATATTACCGCCGCGCTTGGCGAGGTCGCGGAATTTCTACAGCGATTCGGCGGACATAGCCAGGCTTGCGGATTTACTGTCATTGGCGATGATAATTTTCAAAAGTTCAAAACCCGGTTGGATGAATTGGCCGAGAAGCAGCTGGCTGGCGTTGATTTGCGGTCGCTATTGGAGGTGGAGGCGGAAGTGGAATTAAAAGATATCAACTGGGATCTTTGGGAAGAACTGGAGAAATTTGAGCCGTTTGGCGAGGGCAATCCCAAACCGTTGTTTTGCGTTTCGGGGCTTATAGTGGAAAGCGCGCAGGTCGTTGGCGCTGACGGCCGGCATTTGCGGGTGTTGGCCAGCCAAGAATCCAGCCCGGATATCCATAAGCTAATCGGTTTTTCCTTTGGCGGTTGGTGTGCTAAACTGAAATCAGGCGATAAGATAGATGTGGTGTTTGATTTGGGAGTAAATGAGTGGAATGGGAACAGGGAATTGCAGTTGAAGATTGTGGATTTGAGGTTGAGCGAATAAAGTAACCAGTAACGAGTAACCGGTAGCGAGATGGGAAAGATGAGATTAAAATTAGAAATTTTATAAAAATTATGAAAACGATTTTACATACTGACGGAGGAGCGCGAGGCAATCCCGGGCCGGCCGGCATTGGCGTTGTTTTGGAGATTGACGGCAGGAAAGAACAATTCAAAAAATATATCGGCGAGGCTACCAATAATCAGGCGGAATACCAGGCGCTCATCTTGGGCTTGGAAAAAGCCAAAGCGGCTGGCGCGACCGAAGTGGAATGCTTGCTTGATTCGGAATTAGTGGTAAAGCAGTTGAATCGGGAATATAAAGTCAAAAATGAAGGCATCGCGCCGTTATTTGTCAAAGTTTGGAATCTGGCGCAGGGTTTTGAAAAAATATCATTCAAACATATTTTTCGGGAAAGCAACAAGGAGGCAGATCGGCTAGTTAATGAGGCAATTGATGAAGCGACTTAAACAGGGGAGAATGTTTTGGGGTTCTTACTCTCGCTTTTTGTTTCAAAAAAGTCAATCAAAAAATCCATTCTCGCCGAAGATTCGGAAAGGATGGATTTTTTGTCGTCCCAACAAGCTTGTAAGCCGAATTCTGTTCTTTGCCATAAGAGCAAAGCGATGACTATCTATCTGGGCCGGTCATTACTGGCCGGCTCAAGCCCCCGACTGTATTTGGGGTTGCACCAGGCAGAGTTTACCACGGGCACTCTGTTGCCAGAGGCCGAGTGAAGCAGCTTTAAGTTGAGGAGATATCTCTGACCCAATTTAAAACACCTTCACACTTTTCACCTTTGTCCCGAAAGATTCGGGATAGTATTGTCTCTGTGGAACTGGTCCTCATTCCGTCTCGCGGCGGAACGGATGGCCGTTAGCCATTGCCATGACATTCCGATTGCTCGGAAAGGGTGTTCGGACTTTCCTCCCGCGCTTAATTTTTTAGGTTGAGCCCGGGCAGTCATCCAGCTTGTTTGGACGATTGAATTTTAGCAAAAAAAAGATCATTTGTCAAGGTGATAAATTTTATAGTAATCGCAATATCGCAGTAAGCTCTTGACAAGCCGATTTTTCTTTTATATAATAATAAAACCGACTAAAATAGTCGGAATTAAAGGAAAGAAAGGAGGGATGGCAATGCGGAGGTTCTTTGTTCCGCGGACCGCTCATTGTTGCAACGGGAGCGCTTAGGCCCCTTGGGTAGGGCCTGACAATATACCCAAACTCAAACAGCCGCTCGAAACTATGTCTCGAGCGGCTGAAATTTTTTATATTGATCTATGTTGACACTTTCTGAAAAATAATTTATAATAATGGTTGGTTGGTAAAAGCAAAACAAGGAAGGAAGGAGAAGGCAATGAGGACAGGAGATATGCAGCTTTTGGCGGTTAATCCGCAAACGGGGGATTTTTACTTCTCTCAACCCAATGGCATTCCGGCGTTTATGAATTTCGCGTCAGACATGACCTTGCAGACGGAGAAAGATAACGATGTTCGTGACGCGATCGCGGAGCGCGGTTTCAAAGATTTCCGGGGCGACTCTGATTATTCCTTTGATTCGCTGGTTGAAATGAAAAAGGCGGTTAGCGGCATGGTGGCCGCTTATCACAAGGCTGCGGCCAAGAAACGTCACTATCAGCCGGTGTAGCATTTTACCCCACACATTATCGCCCGGAGCAGTCGTGTTCCGGGCGTGTTTTGTATTGTTGCCGAGTTCCAGAGACGCGATTAATCGCGTCTCTACAATGCCCCAATGTTCCATGTTATGTGTTTTATGTTTTGTAATTTTCCCTTGACTTGTTAGATTTTTTCCGCTAAACTGACAATGTTATTGACAAACACATTAAATCTGCTATAATAGATTTAGTGAAAAAACAGACAAAATTTAGCTTATTTCAGCTAAAATCCTGGCTAACCGACGGGTACAAAAACGGTTGCCATGAATTTTATTTATCCTCAAATTGGGGATAACTGTCTAAATTGATAAATTTTAATGTCCAAAAACCAAAACAACACCCCGGCTTCCAAGGATTTTCTTGAGGTAGACGGGGAGATTGTCGAACTGTTGCCGGCCGCCAGTTTCAAGGTCAAACTGGATAGCGGCCATGAGATTTTGGCTCATTTGTCGGGGAAGATGCGAATGTTCAACATTCGGATTTTGCCGGGCGATCGCGTTAAAGTCCAGATGACACCATACGATCTGACCAGAGGAAGAATAACTTATCGCTATTAAAAAAATGAAAGTCCGTTCATCCGTCAAAAAAATCTGCAAAGATTGCCAAGTCGTTCGCCGTAAAAAAAGATTGGTGGTTATTTGCAAAAATCCCAAACACAAACAACGCCAAGGCTAACCAAACAAATCGGCTGTTTGATTGGAGTTTGATTGGAATTAATTAAAATTAACAAGCTAATAAGCTAAATAGCTAATCAGCTAACAAGCTAATAAGTATTATGGCAGTAAGAATAGCAGGCACAATATTACCCAATGAAAAAAGAATAGAGATCGGTTTGACCTATATTTTGGGCATTGGTCGCAAATTATCCAACGAAATTTTGGCCAAGGCCAAAGTTAGCCCGGATATCCGGGTCAAGGATTTGACTGAGGATCAGGCCAATGCTTTGCGTACTATTGTGGAAAAGAATTATCGCGTAGAAGGCGATTTGCGACGGGAGGTAATCGGTAATATCAAGCGACTCAAAGAAATCAAGTGCTACCGCGGCACCCGCCATGCCAAAAATTTGCCGGCCCGCGGGCAGCGCACCAAAACCAATAACCGTACTGTTCGCGGCAATGTCAGAAAGACCATGGGTTCCGGTCGCAAAGACGCCGCCCAAAAGACCTAAAAATTAATTTAGCTTTCAAATAAATGTCAGAAGAAGCAAAAAAAATTGAAGAACAGAATCCGGCTCCGCAGCCGGCTGATTCGGCTGATAAGTCCGCGAAAAAAACAGCGGGCGCGTCAAAGATCAGACGAAAAGGCGCCAAAAAGGGCTTGGCTAGGCAAGTCAGCTCCGGTCGCGCTTATATCAAAGTGACTTACAATAATACCATTGTCACCTTGACCGATCAGAATGGCAATGTTTTGTCATGGGCTTCGGCCGGCCAATGCGGTTTTAAGGGTCCGAAAAAGGCCACTCCGTACGCCGCGACAATAATCGTCAAAGATGCCTGCGAAAAAGTCAAAAAGCACAATTTGAAAGAAGTATCGGTTTTTGTCAAAGGTATCGGCGGCGGTCGCGAAGCCGCGATTAGAGCGCTTAATGCTAATGGCCTCAACGTCAGCTCCATCAAAGATGTGACGCCGATTCCGCATAATGGTTGCCGCGCGCCCAAACCGAGACGAGTCTAATAAAATTAACCAAAAGCAAAATACCATGTCAGCAGTAGACAAACAATGTAAAAAATGCCGCCGGGCCGGCGAGAAACTTTTTCTCAAAGGTGAAAAATGCAACTCTCCGAAATGCCCGATGATCAGCCGCAATTTTCCGCCGGGCGCTCATGGCGCCAAAGGTTTTGGCAAATTGACCAATTATGGCCGGCAATTGATGGAAAAACAGAAGGCCAAGCGGGTTTATGGCATCAGAGAAAAACAGTTTAGAAATTATTTTGATAAAGCTTTGACCAAAATTGGCAATACCGCCGAAATTTTGTTCGGATTTTTGGAAAATCGGCTTGATAACACTGTTTATCGCTTGGGATTTGCCGCGTCTCGGCGCCAAGCCAGACAGCTGGTCAGTCATGCTCATTTTTTGGTCAATGGTCAGAAGACTGATATTCCGTCATTTCAGGTCAGAGTCGGCGATATTATTTCCCTTGATCCGGCCAGCGCCAAATCGCCGCTGTTTGCCAATTTGGCGGAAACCTTGGCCAAGAAGGAAACTGTCGTTTGGCTTAGTGTTGATGCCAAAGAGCTAAAAGGCAAGGTGACTGGTAAGCCGGCTTTGGATAACGTGGAACGCAACATTGATTGGCGCGTTATCATCGAGTTCTATTCCAAGTAATCATATTTGATTTAACTTTAACCCCTTAAATAAACTAGGAGGAAAAAAATTATGAAACACATTTCCTTACCCAAAAAATTCATCGTTGAGGAAGAAGAGAAGGGCAAAAAAGCCAAGGTGATTATTGAGCCCTGTTTTCCCGGATACGGCTTGACGCTGGGCAATGCGTTGCGGCGGGTGCTGTTGTCGTCTTTGCCGGGCGGCGCAGTGACAGCTGTCAAAATCAAAGGCGTTCAGCACGAATTCAGCACGATTGATAATGTCAGTGAGGATGTCGTCAATATCGTTTTGAATTTGAAAAAATTGAGAATCAAAGTGCACACCGATGAACCGGTGACACTCAAATTGAAAGCCAAGGGCGAGAAGGAAGTGACTGGCGCGGACATTGAGGCGTCGTCTGATGCTGAGGTAATCAACAAAAATCAGGTTATTGCCACTTTAAACGATAAGAATTCGGAATTGGAAATGGATATTACTGTTGCCAAGGGCATCGGTTACGTGCCGGTGGAAGAACGGGAAGAAAGCAAGGAAAAAGGGGAAATCGGCTTGATGCTGGTGGATTCCATATTTACGCCGGTAGTTAATGTCGGCGTGGAAGTGGGCGCGACTCGCGTGGGCCAGAAAGTGGATTATGACAAATTGATTTTAAATATAGAAACCGATGGCACGATTGATCCGGAATCAGCGATCCAGAAAGCGGCCGAGATTCTGGTCAATCAATTTTCGTGGCTAATGGAAGGCGGACGGGAAGAAATCGCGGAAGTGGATGTGGAAGCGCCGGTGATTATGCCGGAAAAGCCGCAGGAAGAACTGATTGAAGCGTTAAAGAAAGAAGTCCGGGAATCCGAAGAAGAAGAAATAGCAGACGAGCCGGAGGGAGAAGACAAGCCGAAGAAAAGAGGCCGGCCCAAAAAGACCGAGACCGAAGAATAATTAATATTTTGCAAGTAAAGTCAAGCATATATGAGACATCAGAAAAAAGGAAAAACTTTAGGCAGAAAGGCAGCGCCGCGCAAAGCGATGTTCCGCAATTTGGCGACCAGTTTTGTTGTTTATGAAAAAGTGAAAACTACCAAAGCCAAGGCCAAATTGTTGCGACCCCAGGTGGAGCGGCTCATTACCTTGGCCAAGAAAGACACTTTGCACAATCGCCGACAGGCATTGAAAGAGCTTTATTTGCAGACGGCTGTCAAAAAATTATTTGAAGTATTGGGGCCGCGGTTTCAGGAGCGCCAAGGCGGCTATACTCGTATCGTCAAAATCGCTCCGCGGAAAAACGACGGCGCGGAGATGGCAATATTGGAATTAGTGGACAAAGCATAATCTTATGAAAAAAATAGCAAATAAAATTGATCGGAAAGTTCATCAGTTGGACGCGACCGGGCGGCCGGCGGGTCGTTTGGCGACGGAAATCGTCATTTTGTTGCGCGGCAAAAATAAGCCGTCGTTTGAGCCGCACATTGACGCCGGCGACAAGGTAGAAGTCGTTAATTGCGATAAAATGAAATTTACCGGCGGCAAATTGGCCAAAAAAGAATATATTTGGCATAGCAATTATCCGGGCGGCTTAAAGAGCAAAAAGATGTCTGAAGTATTTGCCAAAAATCCGGGCGAAATATTGCGGCGGGCAGTTTATGGCATGTTGCCGAAAAACAAGCTTCGCGATGAAATGATCAAAAGACTTACAATAAAATAATTATGGAACAAGATAATAAAACCAGAAAAGACAAATATATCTACGCGCGCGGCGCCAGAAAGACCGCTTTGGCTCGGGTCAAGCTTTGGCCCAAGGGCAAGGGCGAGTATTCGGTCAACGGCAAGAAGATTGTTGAATATTTTCCGCTCAAGAGATTTCAGGATATTTGCCAGGATGCTTTGCGGATTACCGATAAGCTCAAAGCCGTTGACGTGGAGATAATGGTCAAAGGCGGGGGAGTGGTGGCGCAAGCCGAAGCTTGCCGGCATGGCATTGCCAGAGCGCTCATCGCTTTGGATGAAACTTTGCGGCCGGTGCTAAAGGCAGAAGGATTTTTGAAACGCGATCCGAGAGTCAAGGAAAGAAAGAAGCCTGGTTTGAGACGCGCCCGGCGCGCCCCGCAGTGGAGCAAACGTTAATTTTAATTTTCAGCTTAATAAACCAAAAATCCCGTCCCGAACACTTGGGACGGGATTTTTGGTTGTTTGCAAAATTATTTTTTTGCCACTTTTTCTAGGAAAAAGTAGCGCAAAAAGTCGCCGCAGTTGAAAAATTTGGCACTCCAGGCAAAATTCTAACAAAATTTTTAAACTTGTCCGTCCGCCGCGGCGGACGGACTCAAACAATAAAAATTTTGTCCGCCGCGGCGGACATTTTGCCTTTCGCTTATTCCAAATTTTTCAGTGCGGCAGGAAAAATACACTATAATAAAAATTAAAAATGAAGTTTGTGGTTGATGGGGAAGGGGTGACGCGTGTCGCTCCCTCCCCGCGCTTATTATGGACTAACCGGCGTGATGGAATGTCGCCGGTTTTTTGGTCGGCTCGGATGCGGCCGATTCCCACCACATTTTATGGCCTCCTTGGTTCATTATTCCAACTCCTTTCATGTTATTTTGTAGAGACGAGGCATGCCTCGTCTCTACAAATCATCCCCCGTGTCTGCTAATCCGTCATCCGTTCCTGTTGCCCCTAAACATTCAGAACAAACCATTCGTCCTGACGCGGGATCTTCTTCAAGAAGCTCTCCCGACGTCTCTTGGCCACATTCACTGCAGGTTATGGTTTCTTCGGATTTTTCAAAATTTATTTTGGCCAAGACTCCCCCAAACCCACAGACGGTAATTATTTGATTCAGCATGTTAAGCCCTCCCTTTTTGTCCTCCTAAATAGCATCTATTTCGCTTGAGTAAATATTATTCCTTTTAGCCAAGGAGGTCAATATGGCATCGGCTTGAAGCAAACTGATGGTTTTGTTAAGATAAAAGCAATGATGGAAAAACTAAATAATCTTAATCAGGCGCAACAGGAGGCGGTCACTCATGACAAGGGGCCGCTTTTAATCGTGGCCGGCGCCGGTACCGGTAAAACCGCAGTCATCACCAGGAGAATTGCCCATCTTATCACCGACGGCAAATGCGCCACTGACGAAATTTTGGCGCTCACTTTTACCGATAAGGCCGCCGGCGAGATGGAAGAACGAGTGGATCAATTATTGCCGTACGGTTATGTGGATTTGTGGATTTCCACTTTTCACTCTTTCGCCGAGCGGATTCTTCATGACCATGGCTTGGAAATCGGCTTGCCGCATGATTTCAAATTGCTCAATACCACCCAGCAATGGCTGCTGGTGCGGCAGAATTTGGATAAGTTTAATTTGGATTATTATCGTCCGCTTGGCAATCCGACCAAATTCATCCACGCGCTCATCCGTCATTTTTCCCGCGCCAAGGATGAAAATGTTTCAGCCAAGGATTATCTGGCTTATGTGGAGGAGCTCAAGCTGAACGCCGATTCGGCCGAATTTATCCGTACGGTCGTTGACGATGAGCAATTGGAAAAAATGGACAAGGCCGAGCTCAAAGAAGTATTGGCGCAAGAAATAACCAAACAAGAAGAAATCGCCAACGCTTATCATGTCTATCAGCAGCTCTTGCTTGATAATAACGCTTTGGATTTCGGCGATTTAATTAATTATTGCTTGAAATTATTCAATGAAAGAAAAAATATCCTGGCGCGTTATCGTCGCCAATTCAAATATATTTTGGTTGATGAATTTCAGGATACCAATTATGCCCAATATGAACTGGTCAAATTGCTAGCGGCGCCGAGTAACAATATTACGGTCGTCGGTGATGACGATCAGGCGATTTACAAATTCCGCGGCGCGTCCATTTCCAATATCCTGCAATTCAAAGACGATTATCCAGAGGCCAAAGAAATATTTTTGAATCAGAATTACCGCAGTCGCCAGAATATCCTGGATTTGTCTTATGATTTTATCTGTCAGAACAATCCTTATCGTTTGGAAGTGAAGCTCGCCGGCGACAGCCAGAAATTATCCAAGAAACTTATTTCCGCCACATCAGATAGCGGCGAAATCCTCCATCTTCACGGCCGCCGGCTCGCCGATGAGGTCAAACTGGTCATCAGCAAAATAACCGAGCTGTACAACCAAAGCCAAGAGACCAACTGGTCGGATTTTGCCATTCTGGTCCGCGCGAATTCCGGCGCTGATGATTTTGCTTATGCCTTGGAGCAGGCGGGGATCCCTTATCAATTTTTCGCCTCCAAGGGATTGTATGGCAAAAAGATTATTTTGGATCTCTTGGCTTATTTCAAATTGCTGGATGATTATCACGAAGGTCCGGCCATGTATCGCCTGTTGTCATTGCCGCTTTGGGGCTTGTCGCATCAGGATATCGTCAATTTGAATTATTTTGCCAGTCGCAAAAGCCAGTCGCTTTATGAAACGTGCCGGCAAGCGGCAGCGTTAAATGATGTTTCCGAGGCGGGCAAGAAAAAAATCGCCGAGATTCTGGCGATACTGGATCGGCATTGCCAACTGACGCGGCAAAACAAAAACACCACGGAAATCATCCAGGCGTTTTTGGCCGACAGCGGCTATCTGCAAACGCTGACTACCAAAGATACGCGGGAAAATCGCCAGCAGCTCAATTATCTCAATCAGTTCTACAAAAAAATTCAGGAATTTGAAAAAGAAAATGCCGACAAATCGCTCAAGAATTTTTTGGCGTTTATGGATTTGGAGACGGAGGCGGGCGAAGAGGGGACACTCGCGCAAAACTGGGAAGAAGAAAGTCCAGACAGTGTCAAAGTGATGACTATTCACGCTGCCAAGGGCTTGGAATTCAAATATGTTTTCTTGCCCAATCTGGTGGACAAGCGGTTTCCGACTATTGCCCGTGGCGAAGCGATAGATCTGCCGGCCAAATTGGTCAAAGAGATAGTGCCGGAAGGGGACATTCATTTGCAAGAGGAACGGCGATTGTTTTATGTGGCGATGACGCGCGCCAAGACGGGCTTGTATTTTTCGTCCGCCGATGATTACGGCGGCGCCCGGAAGAAAAGATTGTCTCGGTTTTTGGCGGAGCTTGAAGAACGCGGCTTGAAGCTGGCCAAGGGAGCGGAAAAAAGCGAAGAAGATTTATCCCCGGCCAAAAAAGAACGGCCGGCCGGAGCGGACAATGGCGCGGCTTATCTGCCGCCGAGCCGGTTTTCGTTTACCCAGCTCAAAGCGTTTGAGAATTGCCCGTACCAATATCGTTTTGCCCATATCTTGAAAGTTCCCGCTCGCGGCAAGCCGCAGTTTTCTTTTGGCCGGACAATGCATTTGACTTTGCAAAGATTTTTTCAAGAAGTGAATCGCCGGAAAAATAGCCGCCAGCCGGATTTATTCGGGCAGTCGGCCGGGCAGCCAGAAGAAGTGAAGTGGGAAGATTTGCGTAAGATATATCAGGAGTCTTTTATTGACGATTGGTATCCGGACAAGAAAACCAAAGAAGATTTTTTTAAAAAAGGCGAAGACATCTTGAAAGTTTTTTTCCAAAAATATTCGGCGGAGAAGCCGGAGGTAAAAAACTTGGAATACCCATTCAGTTTGCGGATAGGGGAAGGCGGCCGCTATATCATTCGGGGCGTTATTGACCGGATTGACGAGGCCGGGGGTAAGATTAGGATTGTTGATTATAAGACGGGAAACGCCAAAGATAAATTGTCAGCCGAAGACAAGGAGCAGCTGCTGATTTATCAGATTGCCGCTCGGCGAGTAATGAAAGAAGAGGCGGCGGAATTGGTTTTTTATTATCTGGATAACAATCGGGAAGTTTCTTTTTTGGGCAATGACAAAGAACTGGGCAAGGTGGAGGACAAAATTATCGCGACAATTGAAGAAATAAAAAAAGGCGATTTTCCGCCTCGGCCGAGCGAGCTGTGCAAGTATTGCGATTTTTATAATATTTGCGAGTTTAGGAACACGTAACATGGAAGATTAAACAGTTAAAAGTCGAAAGTCAGTAAAGTCAAAAGTCCATAAAGCTTGTGGTGAGCGAAGCCGAACCATTCGTAAAGTCTATAATTAGTAATTTTAAAATTAAATTATTGAAAATTTATTTTAATTTTTATCTGTTTTATTGTGGATTTTTGTTTAAGGGGATTTTTTGAGTTAAAAAAATACCGATGATTCAGGATCATCGGTTTAAGGCATCTTTGCCAGAGGGAGGGTCTATTGGTGAATTTATCGCGCTCTCGTGCCTGAGCGGAGTTCTCCAGATTCTTTATCTTGATAGGTGCCATGTTCCGGGCGCCCATTGTCCGGCAGGTCAATCAACCCAGCCGTAATAAAGCAGATACAGGAAGATACCGTACTAAGTACAGGATCCGAAGGCTCACCTGGATCATGGGCTATTTCAATACCTTCCCGTATTTCACCCGTTTTATTGTCCCGATATTTTTGGAAACCCATTCTTAGTCCTCCTTATTATTCGCCACGCGAATATACATATCCTGACCAGTTCAGGATATATTTAGAGTATAGAAAAAAATTTTTATTTTGTCAATGGCAAAACGATTAAGTCAAATATTTTTAGTAAAAATTATAATAAAATAGCTAAATTTAGCTATTTTTTAATAAAATAGGCAAAAAAGACTTGACAAACTTTTTTAGATGTGATATAATTATATATTAGAGTACATTTAAACCCAATCTTTCAAATCTCTTGTTAGGGGCGATGCGCCAGTCATCTGGATGTACCGCCTCTATAACAAGAGGTTTGAAAGGGAAGAAAAAAGGAGAAGAGGCATGTTTTTGCTCATCGTTGTTGCTGTTCTGGCGGGACTTTTCACACTCCGCACCATAGGGTTTTCCAAGGGGAGGGTGACGAGGAAGTCATGGTTGACTTCCTTGGCGTCTTTCGTTGGGTGCGTCGCTGCTTATGTTGCGTATATGAGCAGCGACATGGAGATCTTCGGCTACATTGCGTTTGTGGTGGCGGTTTTGAGCATTCTTTTCTCAAAGCCCTACCACTTCGGCCAATGCCCGAATTGTGGCGATGTCAGACCGTTGATGGTGGAAGGAGGGCAAGAAATACTCGCTTTTCACCTATGCTCCGGCGAACGGTGCAGTGGCTCTTATGAGGGGCCCAGTCGTATTGTGTAAGCTATTTCAGGGAAGTGTCGCTCGCATTCGTTGCTAGCGACGCTTCCCCTCAAAACTATCTTGCTAAGTAGAATATTCCAGAAAAGACTTTTTATGAGGGAATTGAAATCCATTTGGCGGGATAGTTTTGAAAAGAATGTACTTTAATATCATTTGAAACAACAATATAGAGGAGGGGAATGGTGCCAGCGGCCGAATCTGCCTTCGGGCTTTGCCCAAAGCGCGGATCGGCAATACGGCATAATTATTAGAAAGATTCCAGGTCACAAATATTTTTAAATTATTAGGGCCGGAAGGAATCTCTCGCTCTCCCGATTTATCCCGAGCAATCGGAATCAGAATCGGGCAGAGAATAGCCATCCTCTATATCGTTGTTTGAAAAATTTTCCCCAGCCTGATGCGAAGGAGGCAATGCTTGTCACCATCCTGTTTACCGGGAGGGACGGCTAAGGAAGAAAGATCGGCCAAAAACAAAACAAAATAAAAATGTGCCGATAACTTTCTTTTTGGCCTTATTCGTATCATGGTGGGGAAAAATAGTTTTTCTCCGGAAGTATGAAAGGAGCACAGCATGGTAGTACAATGCTGCGCATGCAAACGGATTCGAGAAGGTAGTGCTTGGATTATTCCCGTGGTTTCCCTGGAAGGGGAAGAAATAAGCCACGGCTATTGTCCGGTTTGCGCGGCCAAAGCGTTCGCGCAAATCCGCCAACAGCGGCATAGCTGTTCCCGCCTAGGGGAGGCCGTAGAGACATGAGACCCCCTCCGAACAACTTGAGGAGATAGAGAAAAAAGAGATTCGCTCTTTGACTATCTATCTCCTCATTCCGCTCAAGCCAGCAATTTGAATTGCCGGTTTAAGCGGGAAAGGGCTCTTTCAAATATTTTTTTTCTTTCCCATAGCTGCCAAAATGGCAGTGTTAAATTTCAAAAACATAAAAGCGGTTCTGACTTGTCAGCGCCGCTTTTATGTTTGAGCAGCTTGGTTAAAAGTCAAAAGTCCATAAAGTCTATAAAGTCAAATGTGATTGACCTTGGACTTTATGACATTATGACTTTACGGACTCCTGCCTGCCGGCAGGCAGGCTCCACTCGTCCGCTTGGGGCGTCCTCAGTCGGGATGACACACTATTACGAGTTCCGTTACCGGTTACTCGTTACTAATTACTTCCAGACGCGATGAATCGCGTCTCTACAATTATTACTGATTGCCGATCACAATATTTTATTTTTTTCCTCTTGACAAAAAATATTTATTGTCTTTATTTTTTTTCATTGTTATAATCTTTGGAGAGGAGTTGAATATATCGTTTTGCTTCCAACATTCACAATCAAGAAATCTTTTTTCTTTTTTATAAGTGAAGTTTTCGCAGAGCGATCAACTTTCTCCGGATCCCGTCCCGCTCCCGATCTCTCGGGACTGGACGGGATTTCAAATTACGGATATTTTTTTGCTGATAATTTTTGTGGTATAATATCAATAGTAGAATTATTTTTTTATGACTCTCAAGCAGCTCATCATCGTTGTTTTGATAGCGACCCTGGCGTGTTGGACCGCCTGGGCAATGGTGCTTTTTGCCGTCAATCCGTTTGAGACGAATTTTTTGGGTTTTTTGTTATTTTTTTTGAGTTTATTTTTCGCGCTACTGGGGACTTTTTTTCTACTTAGCTTCGGTTTTCGCAAACTATTCAATAAGTTTTCTTTGGAATACAAGATTGTCGGCACTTCTTTTCGCCAGTCGTTTTTTTTCGCCCTACTGGTGGCGACGGTTTTGTTTTTGCAAGGCAAAGATCTTTTGACCTGGTGGAATGCGATTCTGCTAGTGGTTGGCGTCGCTATTTTGGAATTTTTCTTTCTGTCCGCTCGCCGGCCGTACTGATTTTGCCAAACAGGCGCGCCGGCAATTAGATCCCGAATTCTCGGGATTTTTGTTGACTTATAAAGCTTTTCCCCTTATAATTAACTTAATATGAAGTCAAAAATAGAAGCAGTCAAGCGGGAGTTTGAGGCGGCTGTCGGTCAGGTGAAGACGGCGGCGGATTTGGAATCTCTGGAAAACAGATTTTTGGGCCGTAAGAAGGGACTTCTTACTGATCTCATGAAAGAGCTCAAAAGCATCCCCAAGGAACAAATCGCCGAGTTCGGCCAGACTGCCAACCGGCTAAAGATTGAAATCGCCGAAAAAATCAGCCTGCTCAAAAATGATTTGAACCATCCGGCTAGCGCCGGCAGTTTTGACTACACTTTGCCGGGCAAGGAATATCCGGTCGGCCACTTGCATCTGGCGACCCAGGCGATTCGGGAAATTTCCGCTATTTTTGAAAAAATCGGCTTTCAGCGGGTGCGTTATCCGGAGGTGGAATGGGATTATTATGCTTTTGAATCTTTGAATATGCCGTCCGACCATCCGGCGCGCGATGAGTGGGAAACTTTTTTTATTGATCGTCAGCCGATTAACAAGAAAATGGGGCAGCGCGTTTTGACGCCGCACACTTCATCCGGACAGTTGCGGGAAATGGAGAAGGGGAAACTGCCGATTCGGATGATGAATATCTCCAAGACTTATCGCCGGCAGATAGACGCGTCTCATGTGCCGATGTTCCATCAATTTGAAGGACTAGTGATTGACAAAGATATCAACATTACTCATCTCAAAGGCACAGTGGAGTATTTTGTCAAAAAGTTTTTCGGCCCCGAGCGCACGATTCGTCTGCGGCCGCATCATTTCAAATTTACGGAGCCGAGCTTTGAAGTGGATATTTCTTGCGGCGTCTGCGGCGGCAAGGGCTCGCCTCGCCGTAGCGAAGCGGAGGCGGGTTGCAAGCTGTGCAAAGAGGGCTGGCTGGAACTCGCCGGCGCCGGCATGGTCCACCCAAATGTTTTGAAATTCGGCGGTATTGATCCGAAGAAATATAGCGGGTTTGCTTTCGGCTGGGGCGTGGAACGCTGTTATATGATGAAATCAGGACTGGCGATTGATGATATTAGGCTGTTGTATAGAAATGATTTGAGAGTGATAAGCCAATTCTAGAAATTAAGATTTTTTTAATCTCTTCCGCCCGAGGCGGATCGTTCCGGTCGGAATGACAAATAATGACTCTAATTCCTAACTCCTAACTCCTAGTTACTAATCCCTAAACGCTAAAAGCTAATCGCTTAAACTATGAACCTCAACATATCCTACAACTGGCTCAAAGAGCATATCGCGACGAAAAAATCGGCCGCGGATTTTGCCAAAGCGCTGTCGCAAAGCGGACCGACGGTTGATTTTATTCATCACAATGAAGCGAAATTTTCCAAGGTGGTTGTGGGCGAGATTTTGGAAATAAACAATCATCCGAACGCCGACAAGCTACATGTCTGCAAAGTTGATATCGGCGAGAAAGAGCCGCTCCAGATAGTTTGCGGCGCGCCGAATATCAAAGCCGGGCAGAAAGTGCCGGTGGTGTTAATCGGCGGCAGAGTGGGGGAGATGGAAGTGAAAGAAGCCAAACTCCGCGGGGTGGATAGCTTTGGGATGATGTGCAGCCAGCGCGAGCTCGGTGTCGGCGACGATCATACCGGTATTTATATTATGCCCGATTACCTCAAAGTCGGTCTGCCGTTTGAAAAAGTGATGCCAGTGGAGGATTATATTTTTGATATTGAGGTTACTTCCAATCGGCCGGATGCCATGAGTGTCATCGGGTTGGCGCGTGAGGCGGCGGCGATTATGGGCGAAAAGTTTTTATACCGCGAACCAAAGCCGAATCTAAGAATTGCTTCCGTAGAGACCGGGCATGCCCCGTCTCTGAAGGTCACAGTCAAAGAACCAAAACTCTGCCCGCGCTATCAGGCGATTGTGATGACCGGCGTGAAAGTGGATGTTTCGCCGCTATGGCTGCAACAGCGACTATTGGCGTCGGGTTTGCGGCCGATTAATAACCTGGTAGATATCACCAATTATATTCTGTTGGAATTCGGTCAGCCGATGCATGTTTTTGATTATGAAAAATTATTACCCCACCCTGTCCCTCCCCTTGTAAATGGGAGGGAGAATAAGGCGGAGATAATTGTCCGTCTTGCAAAATCGGGTGAAAAAATTTTGGCGCTGGATGGAAAGACTTATGAATTGGGCAGTAGCAATCTGGTTATTGCCGATGGCAAGAATCCGGCGGCAGTCGCCGGTATCATGGGCGGAGAGCTATCCGCGGTGTCAGATGGCACTAAAACGATTGTTTTGGAGGCGGCCACCTTTGATCCTGTTTCCATTAGAAAGACTGCCAGAGTCCTGAATTTGCATTCAGACAGCTCTAATCTTTTTGAAAAGGGTCTTAATCCTGAGGGAACCACCCCTGCTTTATTGCGAGCGGTGGAACTAGTAGTGGAATTGGCGGGCGGGAAAGTCGCGTCCAAGATTTTTGACGAAAAAGATTACAAATTCAAAGCCAAAGAGTTGACACTGGCGCTGGAAGATGTTCGGCGAATATTGGGCGTAGAAATAAAGTCGGCGCGAATAAAAGAAATTTTGGATAATCTGGGATTTAGAGCGGCCGGGGACAAACAGATCAAAGTGAAGGTGCCTTATTGGCGCGATCGTGACATTGAGGGACCGCATGATTTGATTGAAGAAATCGCTCGCGTCTACGGCTATCACAATCTGCCGGCGATATTGCCGGCTGGCGAAATTCCCGTTGATGTTGCCGCCGTCTCTCCTTTTCAACTGGAAGATAAGGTCAAAGACATCATCGTCGGCTTGGGTTTTTCGGAAAACTATAATTATAGCTTTATTTCGGAAAAATTAATCAAGAATTGCGGCTTGTCAGTGGAAGACCACGTCAAAATATCCAATCCGCTCAATGTTGATTTTGAGTATATGCGGACGTCTTTGGTGCCCGGAATTTTGCAAGCGATTGCCGACAATGAGAACAGTTACAAGGAAATGAGCATTTTTGAATTGAGCAAGGTGTATTTGAATAAACCAAACGATCTGCCCGATGAAATTACCAATCTCTGTTTGGCTGTTGCCGGCCGGGGAGGGGAGGAGGCATTTTTGGCGGCTAAGGGCGCCTTGTCTGTTCTGTTGGAAAAATTAAACATCAAGGATTTTTCTCTGGCGGCGGCTGATGGCGAGAGCAGTCGGATCTGGCAACCGGGCAGCGTTTTTTCTATTTTGGCGAGCGAAGGAAAAGAGAGTGTTGGCCGGATCGGGATTGTTGATCGCGAAGCACTTCATCTATTTGGTATTAAATCTGATGTCGGCATAATTGATATTGATTTTGAAAAACTGGCCAAACTGGCCAAGCCCTCGCCGACTTACCGGTCATTGCCGAAGTTTCCCGGCATAGAATTGGACTTGTCTATGGAGATCGGGGATGAGGTGTTGTACGGCAATGTCGTTGAGACTGCCATGAGTGTTGATCCGCTCATCAGAGAGGCAAGGTTTTTGTCTGTCTTTAGAGGCAAAGACATTCCCGAAGGCAAAAAAGCTTTGGCGATTCGGGTGGTTTATCGCGACGAAGAGAAAACCTTGGAGCTCGCCGAGGCGCAAAAAGTCCACGATAAAGTTGTTGACAAGCTAAAAAAGGAATATAATGTAAAAGTAAGGTAGTCAAAAGTCTAAAGTCCATAAAGTCAAAAGTCTGTAAGGCGGTAATCAGTAATTTTAAAAATTGATAATTGAAAATTCATTGTAAATTTTAAATCGAAAACTTGTGGTGAACGAAGCTGAACCATTAAAAATTGTTTTAAAATTTTAAATTAAAAATTAGAAATTAATCAACATACTCCCATGCTTACCACCTCAAAAGACATCCTTTGGCTGTCATTATCGCTTGTTATTTTGCTAATCGGCATAACATCGGCCTGGGGGATTTTTTATTTTGTGCTTATTCTTCGCGATGTTAAAACCATCACTAAGAGCTTGCGCAAAAAGATGACACTCCTTGATCAGATTTTGGAGTCAATCAAGAAGAAGGTGGAAACTACCGCCAATTATCTTCCGCCGCTGATTGAAGCCGGTGGCAAGCTGGCGGAAAGATTTTGGGAAAAGAAAAACGAGAAAAAAGGCAAAAAAAAGAAATAAACTATAAAAATTAACAACCCAATTTACAATTGGCCGTTCCCTCCCCTTGTTTGAAGGGGAGGGTTAGGGAGGGGTATATTTAGGCCTATTACCACAAAAAACCGGATTAAATTCCGGTTTTTTCGGGGTTGACTTTCTTGGCGTTTTGATTTATAATGTATTGTTGATGGACACCATGGTCTGTCAAAACGTACTGTCACAATATAATCCGCCGCGGCGGAAGGAGGGTAAAATCGTGATAAACTTTCTTAAGGCGTGCGTAATTGGTGGAGTGGTGTGTGTCATGGTTTGGTTGGCTTTGCCACAGTATTGGCCGTTGGCCATTGTGGCTGGCTTTGCCGCCGGCTACATCAGCTACGAATTCCGCGATGTGATTCGGTCAGTACCGATTGCCGCGCGGCAGACTCTGTATATGGTCCGGAAGAACGCTCATCCGGCGGCTGATTGGCTGCTCAAGACCAGGCCGCTCTTTCATGTCACATTGGTGATGTGGACATTGTTCTGGTCATGGATCACTCCCATGGCGGTTTATGCCTTTGCGTTAGCAAAGACTGCCCCGAATGGAGATGGAGGAGTTACACTCGGTGGTCTTCTGATGGTTGCACTGGCGGGGAGTTTCCTGATCCCGTATTGGCTTTTCTCGACGGCGACTTATCTGGGCGCGACATTGACGAACAGATATTGGCGTCCAATGCCCTTTTTCTATCAGGAACTCTTCGTTGACTACAGCGACTACAATAAGGAAAGGCGTTACGCGCAGCTTGAAGAAAAGGGGATGAGTGAAACGCGGCTGACTTATTTGTCAGCTTTTCGGTGGCTTACTATTGGGCTGGCGGCATTGATCATCAGAACGCCGATTCATATTTCCCTTTTTCTTTATGATGCCGCGCGCTTTGTTTTGGGAGGGCTGGTTCTTTTGGTTTATGATGCATTTAAGTTTCTGTTCAGACTATTCCGTCTGATCCATTCTAGTAAGCGGGTGTTGTGCGGCATCAGCGGTGTCATCGGCGGCGCGATTGCGTGCGGGTTGTTCTATCGGCCGGGAATGACTATATTTCAACAGGCGCTCCTCATTGCAACGGGCGGACTGATTGCCATGGCTGTTGGCATTGTCCTGTATAAGCTCCTGGAGCTATTCTTGGCGAGAGAAACGGCGGACAACCGGGCACGAGTAAATTAAGTAAGACGCGACCGAGCGTCAAAACGAGGGCGAGTTCTCAAGACACGAGAGCTTAGCCCTCTTTTTCTTGTCAAAAATCATTTAATCCTGTAAAATTAGATTATAATTTAACCTCAAACACCCAACAATATGGCGGAAAAACCATTACTTGACGAACAACAAGCCCGTTTGGAAAAGCTGGAGCGGATAAAAGCCGCCGGAGTAAATCCTTTTCCCAATAAATTTGACAAACAAGAATCGCTGGCCGAAGCCAAGGCCGCCAAAGAGGGGGCAAAGGTCAAAACTGCCGGTCGGATAATGTCCATAAGGATAATGGGCAAAATCGCTTTTTGCCATCTGTCTGACGCTTCCGGCCGCTTGCAGATCGTTTTCAATACCAATGAAATCAGTGAAAAAGATTTTGATTTTTTTGCCGCCAACTTTGATATCGGTGATTTTATCGGCGTGGAAGGAAAGATGTTTGTCACCAAAAAGGGTGAGATCTCTGTCTTGGTCAAAAAATACCAATTACTTGCCAAAGCGCTACTGCCTTTGCCGGAAAAATGGCATGGATTGCAAGACAAAGAAATCCGCTACCGTCAGCGCTATCTGGATCTTATTGCCAATGATGAAGTCAAAGAAGTTTTTATCAAACGATCAAAAATTATTGACGCGGTCAGAAATTATTTGAAAAACAATGATTTTATAGAAGTGGAAACGCCGAATCTGCAAGCGATTTACGGCGGCGCTTCAGCCACGCCTTTTAAGACTCATTTGAACGCTTTGGATATTGACCTATTTCTGTCTATTTCGCCGGAGCTTTATCTCAAGCGATTGATTGTCGGCGGACTGGACAAAGTATTCACTATCAGCAAAAATTTTCGCAATGAAGGTATAGACAAATTCCACAATCCGGAGTTTACGATGCTGGAATTCTACTGCGCCTATGCTGATTATGAAAAATTGATGACCATGACTGAAGAATTGCTGAAAAAAATATTCAAAGAATTAGGATTGGGTGAGACAATTGAATATCAGGGAAAAAAGTTGAATTTTAAAAATATCAAAAAAATGAGGTTCGCCGACCTAATCAAGGATAAAACGGGCATTGATTTGGCTAAAGCCGATGACTTTGAAAAGTTAAAAAAAGCAATCAAAGATAAAAATCTAAAAGAAGTAGATATAAAAGGCGCGAAGCATTATGGCGCGCTATTAGACGAATTATACAAGAGAGTGGCTCGGCCGAGCATTATCCAGCCGACATTCCTGACACATTATCCGGTAGAGATGATTGCCTTGGCCAAAAGGAACGAAGACGACCCGCGGCTGATTAACACCTTTCAGCTGATTGTTGATGGTGCGGAGATGGTCAAGGCATATGATGAACTAAATGATCCGATTGATCAGGAAAACCGGCTCAAAGAGCAGGCCAAGTTGTTGCGTGGCGGAGACGCCGAAGCGATGCCGATGGATGATGATTTTGTCGCAGCTTTGCGCCACGGCATGCCGCCAACCGCCGGCTATGGGCTCGGGATTGATCGATTGACGATACTGCTCACCAATCAACCATCAATCCGCGATGTGATTCTGTTTCCCTTTATGCGGCCGGAGAAGTAGCTTCATGACAAAATCATACTGTTTATATAATGTTTGAGAATTGAAAATTTTAAATTAAAAATTTACCATATGCTAGACATCAATAGAATTCGCGAGGACAAGGAGGGGATTAAAAAGGCACTGCTCAAACGGGCGGAAGCGTCGGTGATTGAGCCGTTGCTGGACAAAGTTTTATCATCAGACGAAAAGAGGCGGAATTTGATCAAAAAATCAGAAGAGCTGAAAGCGGAAAGGAACAAGCATTCCAAAGTCAAGCCGACGCCGGAGATTATCGCCGAGATGAAGAGAGTGGGGGAGGAGATAAAAAAAGTTGATGAAGAATTAAACAGCGTGGAAGAAGAATTTAAAACGGCAATGTCTGAATTGCCCAATATTCCCGCTGATGATGTCCTGGCCGGCGGCAAAGAAAATAACAAGGTTGTTAAAACTTTTGGCAAAAAACCGGAATTTGATTTTCAGGCGAAAGATCATGTTGAACTGGCGACTTCGCTGGATATAATTGACTACGAGAGGGGAGTGAAGATTGCCGGTTCCGGGTTTTGGGCTTACAAAGGCAAGGGCGCGCTGCTGGAATGGGCGCTTTTGAATTATTTTCTAAACTTTCATACCAAAAATAAATACGATTTCATTTTGGCGCCGTTTATGCTGACTGAACAGTCGGCCTACACCTCCGGCCATTTGCCAAAATTCCGCGATGATCTGTTCTGGACCCAAGATCAAACCTGCCTCAATGCCACCAGTGAGATGATGTTGGGCAACTTCCATCGGGAAGAAGTGTTAGATGAGAAAATATTGCCCCTGAAATATTGCGCTTATAGCGCCTGTTTTCGGCGCGAGGCCGGCAGTTATCGCAAGGAAGAGCGAGGAATGATCCGCGGCCATCAATTCAACAAAATAGAAATGTTCCAATTTACTAAGCCAGAAAATTCCTGGGATGCTTTTGCCGAGCTGGTCAAAAATGCTGAAAAACTAGTGGAAGGGTTGGGACTGCATTATCAGACGGTTCAGTTGGCGGCTGGCGATGCCAGTGCCGCCATGGCCAAAACCATGGATATAGAAGTGTGGATCCCGTCAATGGGAATTTATAAAGAAGTCTCCAGCGCTTCCAACGCGCTTGATTATCAGGCGCGGCGCGGCAATATCAGATTTAAGAACGCCACAACCGGCAAGAATGAGTTTGTTCACACCCTAAACGCTTCCGGATTGGCGACCAGCCGGCTATTTCCGGCGATTTTGGAACAATACCAGCAAAAGGATGGGTCAATTGTTATTCCTAAGGCGCTTAGAAAATATACTGGTTTCAAAAAAATTGAAGTAAAAGAATAAGAGTCCAAGCTAGGCCTGTCGGGTGACCTTGCTTGGACTCTCTGGAGGAATACGCGCCGATGCGCAGGCGCGGTGTCGGAAAGGGCTAAGCCGCGTTTTCCTCGTGGCTTAATGTGGCAAACATGTCTAACACGTCCTCGTGAACAGGGTCGGTGTTAGCATTGCCGTCATACTTGGCTGCCTTGAGTGCGGGAAAAAGCGAATAGACCAACGAACGCTTCGTTGTTTCCGGCACCCTCTTGACAACGCCGCTCAGAAAATTCGCCGCTTCCGGGTAACAGCCGAGTCGGTCAATTTCCTTAAGTAGTATGGGCAGTTGCTGCGCCATTTCCTCCTCGGTTGGCGGCTCTTCTGACAAGAGGTGCCCGGCGAATGCTTTGATAGCCTCCACCACTTGTTGCCGCTCTGCTTTTTCTTTTTCTCTGCCGCTCATCTTTTTCGCCATGGTCTCCTTCCTTTCCATAGCAGCCCGGTTGTTTTTTTGTTTTATTGCGCCAAAGAAACACTAATATAATTGTAGTATAAATTATAAATTTTGTCAATAGCAATTTTTCTGATGATTACGGACTCGCCAAATTTACGACAACACCACAAAATAAAAAAGGATTACCAAGACAAAGAATTTGTTAATCCTTATTTTCGTAATCGAAGCGGGAAATTTGATGTTGTTTTTTATTTGAAGGTTTTAGCGGTGTTGCTGGCTGTTTATGTGGTTGTATACAGCGATTTATTCAGGATTAAAGAGGTGGAGATAAACGGTTTGGATATGATTAATCGGGAAGAAATTTCAAATCTGGTAGAAGATGAATTAAACAGTTGGCGTTGGTATTTGATACCGCGGCGGAATTTGTTGTTTTTGGACACCGGCCAATTGGCGGAGAAAATCAATGAGCGTTACAACTTGAAAAATCTGATGATAGATAAGGGCTGGAAAAAATTATCAATAAATATTGAAGAAAAAGTCAGTTTTTTGATAATTTATAATCAGCAAAAATTTTATTTCGCTGATGAAGAGGGGAGAGCAACAATGGAAATAAGCCAAGAGGAAGCAGAAAGGTATTGGGACAGGTTTCCGGTTTTAAATGTCGGCAATAAAGACATTGTCATCGGCGATCAAGCGCTTGGCGGCAAGCCGGCATCTTTTATAATTGCTCTCAATGAAGAAATCAAAAAAACTTCCTTGGCGATTTATGGTTATGAGGCGGGGGAAGGGGAGGAGGTGGTTTTGGTTACTAAAGACGGCTGGCGGGGTCTTTTTTCCGCCGACAGCGATCCGAAGTTATCTTTGGATAATCTCCTACTCGTCTTGAATGGCAAAGTCCAAGACAAAAATAAATTGGAATATATTGACGTAAGATTCGGGGATAAAGTTTTTTATAAGGAAAGATAGGGAAGGGGTGGTTTGGGGTTTGTGGATAAGTCGTTTTCTTTTATATACCTAATGTCGTATAATATAGATTAAGAGACGATATAGACCCAAAATATGAAAAAATCTACTATTTCCATAATAAAGCACATCCCTGATTTTCTGGCTTACTGTGAGGTAGAAAAAGGCCTTAGTCCGGCTTCTACCCGCAATTATCATAACTTCCTTAAGATGTTCATCAATTGGCTCAAAATTCGCGATTTAAGCGATCTTAGGCCTCATGAGCTCACCCCAGACCATGTTTGGGATTATCGTCTATATTTGTCGCGAAAAAAGGATAATAAGGACAAGTATATCAAAAAGACGACCCAGAACTATTACTTGATCGCCTTACGTAATCTTTTGAGCTATTTTACCGATAAAGATATTATTTCTCTGCCGGCAGATAAAGTTAAATTGCCAAAATTAACCGACAAGGACAAAGCAATAAAATTTTTGAAATTTGAACAGATTGAAAAGCTGCTGGCGATGCCCGACATATCTTCAGTTGATGGTTTGCGGGATCGAGCGATATTGGAGGCGCTCTTCTCTACCGGGATGCGGGTATCAGAATTAACGTCGCTTAATATATCTCAATTCAATAAGAATGATTTGTTGAAAAATAAATTTTCCGATTACGAATTGAATATCTTTGGTAAAGGCGGCGTCAGCCGAGTGGTTTATTTTTCCCGGCGGTCAATGGGCTGGCTGGCCAAATATCTGCAGACCAGAGATGACCTCTGCCCTCCCCTATTTATCAATTACCGTCCTAGCGCCGACAAAAAAGACGAACATCGTTTGAATATCAGATCAGTTGAAAGGATGGTCAAGCGATACACAGCCATGGCTGGTTTGCCGATTAGCGCCACGCCTCATACCTTGCGCCATAGCTACGCGACAGATTTATTGAATCAGGGCGCCGATCTTCGCAGTGTTCAGGAACTCTTGGGGCACAAGAATATACTTACTACTCAGATTTACACCCACTTGACCAACCCCCATCTCAAGGAAGTCCACAAAAAGTTTCATAGCGGCGAAAAGTAAAAACCGGAAAGTCGAAAGTCTATAAAGTCAGTAAAGTTCGTAAAGTCTATATGGAGGGGATGCGCCTGGGGCGCAAATCGCTAAAGGCTAAACGCTAATCGCTGATTACTAATCCCTGCCCGTTAAAAAATAAAAAACTTTCTTTTCTTAAAAATATTTCTTGATTTACTTATCTCTCGACCGACTATCTGCTTGATTTTTGATTTTACCAAAGAGACATTATTGTAGTTTGACGGATAGCCGACTAATTCGGCAAAGCCCTGGCCGGAAACGGTTTTTCCTTTGATTTTGCCGGATATTTTCAATGGTCCCTCCCAGTAATTTATCGTTCCAAAAACCATTTCCTGGTCTTTGGCCAATGCCTCGGCGCGAAGATAAATCTTTTGTGACGGAATTTTGATCTGCCAAGATAATGGATAGTCCGCCTTGGTTAATCGGCTAGAAAAAAATTTGTCCCCGGGTTCAATAATCAAATCAGAGACGTTTTTTTGCCGGCCGCTTTTGTCAATAATATCCGCCAGCAATGCCCGACTGTTGCCATCGTTATATTCGCAAGCCATTATTTCAATATTGCTATTCAATTGGATGGAAAACCAGGTCCATTTGTCTTTACTGTAGCTGACATCGGCCCATTGGTGGTCCATCCAGGATTTGCCGCTTACCGCCACATATTTTCCGCCCGTCTTAATCCAGCCGGAGGTTTTCAGATTGGTCAGGGAATAATAATAGCTTTTACGGCCGCAGACTTTGATATGTCCCTCCCCTCCTTCAAGGAGAGGCTTTTTGGTTGAGTCCAAAATCAAATCCATGTTCTGTGTCTTGATATGATATTTTTGCGGCGAGATTTTTTCAATGGCATAGTTGGTGTAGCTGCCAGCCAATTCTAGGGGGTTGCGATAATTAACAAAAAGTTCCGGTTTCTTGAAACTGTCTTTGGAAATGAAGGTTAGATATTGAACCTCTCGTTCGTTGGCTTGCTTTTTGATATCTGACAGCAGCGAATGGGCGAAATAAATGTCGCGATAAGGCACCTTTTTCAGGAATGGTATGCGGACTTTTTTGACGTCGGCTTTAAACAGGCAATCCATAAAAGCATAAGGACGGCCGCTATTATCGCGCAAGTGACCGTTAAAATACCACCATTCAATGATATTGTGGTGGGCGTTTTCATCTCTCGGGAATTTGATTGGCTTGAGGCCGAACATTTATTTGTTTATTTTTCGAGTGTAGATTTTTTTTGATAGATATAAGCCGACAAAAGCAATGGCCGAAGCGAAGATATCGGCCATGGCCATTTTTTCTTTTGACCAATAGAACATTATTATTATGAAAAACGGCGTCAAAAACATCAACAAATCATGTTTAGCAAAATCAACCTGGTTGATATAAAGATTGAATTCCGATGTCCCCTCCCCTTTTTCCATTCTGGTTTTCTTTTTCGCGTTGAACCAGGAGGCGATAATCATTCCGCCGCCATAAATCAGCGCGGGAATAAGTATCATCGCGTATTTTTCAATCAATTCCGGATTAAAAAATAAATAAACGACAATAATCGCGATGATTACGAAAACCCAGCCGGCGATGTTAAAAACCAGATTGAAAATATTCTTAGCGAATTCTTGTCGGTCAAACATTGGTTTAGTTTATAAAGTCCGTAAAGTTGAACCTGCCTGCCCTGCCTACCGGCAGGCAGGCGGTAGGCAGGAGTTCTTAAAGTCTATAAAGTCAAAAAGTCAAATTAAAGAATTGTTACATTGTTAAATTGTAAAATTGTCGGGTTTTATCTCCATAATAGAGACAAAAACAATATAGCAATTAGACAATTTAACAATCCGCGGCGGCGGATTTGAAAATTAAAAACTTGTGGTGAGCGAAGCCGAACCATTGTTTTGAAATTTAAAATTTCAAATTTGAAATTTATTTTAAGGCAGGTAATCCAATGGATCCACTGGAATACCGTTGGAACGGACTTCAAAATGCAGATGCGGGCCAGTAGAAAATCCCGTATTGCCACTGGCGGCAATGACTTGTCCTTTTAGGATAAACTCGTCGGCAGAAACGCTGACACTGCTCAAATGGGCATATAACGTCGCCAAATTATTATTGTGAATAATCATAATGTAATTGCCGTACCATTTGGTGTTGAGGCCTATTTTGGCAATGTAGCCGGATTCGGCGGCTTTGACCGGAGTGCCCATTCCTACGCCGAGATCTATCCCCGAATGTTCAAATAAGTTGCGGAAGGGATAGTCCTGATCGTGAAAATAAGCAGTAATTCTATGGCTGGCAGTCGGCCAACCCATATAGACATCGCCAAATGATTCCAAAGTCTCTTGACCCTCGGTTTTTTTCAATTCTTCGCGCAGGGCATTTTCCAGGCTGGCGATGGCGTTGTTAGCGGCAGCCTGCTCGGCTTTTAAGTCAGTCACCATATTCTGGTATTTTTTCTCCGAGTTTCTGGTCTGACCGATCAGGTATTGCTTGGTCTGTTTTTGGCTTTCCAGCGCTAATTTATCATCTTCCAATTTATTTAAAAGATCGGATAATTCTTGCTTTTTTTGATTCAAACCGTTTTTTTGCTTGTTTAATTTTTCCACCAATTCTTGCACTCGGTTGAGTGTTTGCTGGATTTCTTCTTCAATGCCTTCCAGATATTTGATTTGGTCAAAAAATTCCGAAAAAGAATTATTGCTTAAAAGTACCATCAGATAGTTTTTTTGGTCGTATTGATCAAGTCTTCTGACAAAAGCAGATAAATCTTCCTTGGCGTTTTCTATTTTTGTTTCACTGTCTTTTATTTCCAATTCTACCTGGGAAATTTCCAATTCTACCGCTTTTATCTCCTCTTCTTTGGCGGTGATGTCAAGCTCGGCCTTGGCAATTTGATTATTGAGGATGTAGATTTGGTTGTTCAGGCTAGTCGCTTCGTTTTGGGCGTTTTTAATATTGTCTTTATACTGCTCTATTTTTTGGGCAATTTGATCGATTTTTGCTTGCTGTTCCTGGATTTGACGGTTCAAGTCGTCTATTACTGTTTGATTTGGTCCGCTAGAGTCCTCCGATTCTTCAGCCAAAATAATTTTTCCTAAGCAAAAAACGCCGCTAAAAACAATCAGCAGCATTATTAAAATCGCTAAAATATGATATTTTAATTGAGAGAACCTGCCGACAA
Source organism: uncultured Gammaproteobacteria bacterium (assembly GCA_964536975.1). GTDB lineage: Bacteria > Patescibacteriota > Patescibacteriia > 2-01-FULL-39-33 > 2-01-FULL-39-33 > JAKQDP01. The sequence continues at coordinate 21,439 of CAZHYS010000002.1, read as the reverse complement.
GCATGAGATTGAGTATGGAAAATTAAATTGTGATTTTTATGCAATAATTATATCATAAATAAGTCTAAAAAGTCAAAAGCCCATGGAGTCGAAAATCTATAAAGTTTGTAAAGCTTGTGGTGAGCGGAGTCGAACCATCTGTAAAGCTGTAATCAACAAGCAGATACGCGATTAGAAGTTAAAGTATTTGCTTTTTCCACGCATTGTGTTATCATTACAAACAATAAACTGTTCTTTACTACTCCCTTTCCCATCCTTGTCTGCGCGTTCTGCGATCGCTTGCCTTTTGGGCGATGGCTGTACTAGTAGAAACCTCTCCGCGGCCATGGCTCACTTCTTTCTGATGGGAAAAACGGGAGTTTTGCTTTCCCGCCTCGGTCAACGTGTCTCCTCCCACTCCTATTCCGCTCCAAAGTCACCTTCAAGAAAGGGAGTTGGCGGCACACAACCATAACTAACCAGGACCGAGGCGGGATCTAAAAACACAACAGGACAAGGCGTTCGGCCAAGTCCTGTTTTCTTTTTTTATATTGACGATCGGATTTATTTTAAAAGCTCCATTGCCGCGGACAATCTTTGCAGGCTTTTTTCTTGACCAAGTATTTCCGCGACAATAAAAGGCGGCGGAGATTTTTCCTCGCCGGTAAGCGCTACCCGCATCGGCCACAAGACATCACCGTTGCCGAGGCTGTTTTGGGCAATTATATTTTTGACCAGATTTTCCAGTTTTTCCGCTGTCCACTCGCCGGCCGAAAACTTCTTTAATTCCTCAATCAATAATGCCAGATTTTCTTTTGTCGCCATGGCGGTTGATTTTTTCCATACCAATAGTTCCGACTTGAAAGATAATTTGTCAGTGAAAAAGAAGCTCGCGTTATCGCCTATTTGGTCTAATCGCATAATCCGATCTTGTTCCAGCGCCAAAATTTTTGCGACCGCTTTCGGATCAGCGGAAAAGTCAAATTCCGGAAATTTTTCCGCCAGAAACGGACCAGCTAAAGCCGCGAACTTGGTTGCGGGCAGTTTTTTGATGTATTCACTGTTCATCCAGTCTAGCTTTTTAACATCAAATACCGCTCCGCTTTTGTTTATTTTTTGCAAATTAAATTTTTTAATTAGCTCATCCAGAGAAAAAATCTCCTGCTCTGTTCCCGGATTCCAGCCAAGCAAAGCGACAAAATTGACCAACGCTTCCGGCAGGTATCCTTTTTGGCGGTAGTCCTCCACTGACACGTCGCCCTGACGTTTGGATAATTTTGACTTATCAGGATTGAGCAGAAGCGGTAAATGGATGAATTCCGGCACCGGCCAAACAAAAGACATATACAGAAGAATGTGTTTGGGTGTTGACGACAGCCATTCTTCGCCTCGGATGACGTGAGTAATTTGCATCAGGTGATCGTCAACAACACTGGCCAAATGATAAGTCGGGAAACCATCGGACTTAATGATCACTTGGTCGTCAATATCATTGGTATTAAAAACCACCTTCCCCCTCACCCAATCAGTAAATTCCAATTCTTGATTTTCCGGCACCTTCATCCGAATGACATGCGGCTCTTTGGCTTTGAGCTTTTTTTTGACTTCTTCTTCGGTCAGATGGCGGCAATGCCAATCATAGCGAGTCGGTTTTTTTTCTTGTTCTTGCTGATGCCTTAATGATTCCAATCGTTGGGGCGAACAAAAGCAATAGTAGGCTTGACCGCTGTCAACCAGCTTTTGAGCATATTTTTGGTATATTTTGACCCTTTTGGACTGCGTGTAAGGCCCAAAACGGCCCTTTTCAGCGGTTTTTCCCCATTTAGCGATAATTCCCTCATCCGGCTCCAAACCAGCCCATTTTAGCGAGTCTAATAAATTCTTTACTGCCCCCTTAACTTCTCTGGCCTGATCAGTGTCTTCTATTCGCAGAATAAATCTGCCTTGATTCTGTTTGGCGAAAAGATAAGCATAGAGCGCTGTGCGCAAACCGCCGACATGGAGATAGCCGGTCGGACTGGGGGCGAAGCGGGTGCGAATTTTTCTTTTGGCAAATGAAAGCATATGAATGATTTTAGTTTATTGAGGTGAAAAAATCAAATTGAAATTTATTTGTTATTTGTAATTTTGAATTTGTAATTTTTCCATATTAACTCCCCTGCCACTAACCAGCCAAACACGATTAGCGCGTTAAATATCCGGCCGGCGCGCTTCGGGTTGGTTGTCAAACGAAACAGCCACTCCAATCCCATTCGGCGCATTGTTTTTGGCGCGCGCCTCACCTGACCGGACAAATAATCAAATGTCCCGCCGACGCCAATAGCCGCCTTAACTGCCGGCAGCTGGGAAAGACTTTCTCTGATCCACAATTCTTGTTTGACTTGTCCGAAAGCGACCAAAAGAACATTGGCGCCACTGTCATTTATTTTGGCAATAATTTGATCTTGATTTTCCAGCCGACCATCAGCCGCCAATCTGACTTGCGAATCAGCGCCAACGATATTAGCAGGATATTTTTGCGCCACCGCCTCGGCCGAACCGCTCTGACCGCCAAGCAAGTATATCTTGGGATGCCCTTTCCCTATTTTGGGCAGAGTCAATAGCTTTTTTGTCAAATCAACGCCGGTTATGCGCGATAATTTTCCCCGCTTCAATAATTTAGACGCGACAGCTAGGCCGAAACCGTCGCAAACAGCCAGGCTGGCGCTGTTTAGAGTACTTTTGAAATTAAAATTTTTATTGGCGGCAACAATAAATTCCGGATTGACGGTGACGATCAAATTTTGCGTCGGTCCATTGATAAAATCATCTATTTTTTTCATTACGGCGTCAAAATTTATATTATCAAGCCGCACTCCGAGAATTTCCACTTTCATAATTATTTGTCAGAATAATTTATATTTACATCTACATCGCTCTGCGACGGGTTGTTACCACTAGCGCTTAAATCAATTTCACCAAAAACCCCTTCCTTCCAAAAACCGAGGCTGATCTCATAATCGTCAATATTTTCTTTGAATTCAAAACCGTTGATTTGCAGCTGCTGTTTATAATAGTCGGCCAAATCTTCCTTGGTTTTTTCTAGTCCGACCCAGGACAAGGAAAGGTTTTTTATTTTTTCCAATTCCGATCGGTTGAGAATATTTTTAAATTCTTCGGCGCTAAGCTGTCCCGGGTCAATGCCGGAAGACGAGCCACCAAATGTTTTTTCCAATTCTTGTCGCAAATCAGGGGAAATCTTTTTGATTATTGGTTCAATCAGCCAATCGGGAAATTTTCCTACCAAAGAAATAATTTTTTTTCGGCTGGCTGGGTTTTGGATTTTTATTTGCGCTTGGCTTAATTCGTAGAAATCCAATCCCGACGGGAAATCACCGGGTAAAGATTCAACCTGTTTCATAATCGGCCCGACCGCCAGCTTTACTGTCAAAATGGCTAATGCCAAAATAATGGCCGCGGCAAACAGCAACGACAAGAAGAATCTAATGGTTTTGGCCGGCCGGCGGCGATTCCTATCGCCCCGGTATAGCTGAGGGTAGTCTATTTTGGAATAATTCTCTTCTATGCGCATGTTCCTTTAGCTTTATTGTTCCATGCCTTATATTTTAGCAAAAATAGCTTATTTGGGAAATAATTTATTAGGGGCTTGACAAATTTAGACTTATGATATATAATATCTAACGGACGGTTCTCCTTGCTAAGAGGAGAATCTCTTGGCTGCCCGGCAGCACAGGGAGAGAGTTTATCTCTATTATGGTCTCGTATCATAAACATTATTCTCTCTCTCCTGATCTGCCGGCCAAAAAGCTACCCCTCGCACTTTCTTGTCCCGAAAGCGCGAATAGTCCTCGCCGCGACTACCGGCGCGGCGAGGACGCCCTAAATTGTTCTTTCAAGCAGCCTTCTCCGGCCCCCCACGGTGGAAGGCTGGATTTCCGCACCGGGAGGCGACGGAGCCCTCCAATCCCCCAATCCGTCGCCTCCAACTTATTTTCGCGACCACCCGGGCGAGCCACTGGCTCATCCGGAAATCCCAAGCGGTCAGACGAATGCACGTCGTCTGGCCGCGCTTTTTTTCAGCCGTCATTTTGGCTGTATTTTTTTTATCTTTTTAATTATGATAAAGATGTATGAGACGAGCTAGATATTACAACAAAACATCTAATCGGCAAATCCATTGCAAACTATGCCGGCACTTTTGCATCATTGATGTGGATCGAACCGGCCTTTGTGGCGTCAGAAGAAATATTGACGGAATTTTGTATTCACTTAATTACGGTAAAATTGTCGCTAGACAAAATGATCCGATTGAAAAGAAGCCGCTTAATTATTTTCTGCCCGGCACCTTTACTTATTCCATCGCCTGTTTTGGTTGCAATTTGCGCTGCCTTTATTGCCAGAACGCCCAAATTTCCCAACTTGACGGAAAAAATTTTTTGGAATTTGAAAAGTTGCCGGAAACAGAGCCAGCGGAAATCGTATCGGCTGCGATTGCCGCCGGTTGTCCGTCAATTTCTTACACTTATTCCGAACCGACTATTTTTGCCGAATTTGCTTTGGACATAATGACCCTGGCGCGGCAAAAGGGGCTAAAAAATATTTGGGTGTCAAATGGCTATATGTCAAATGAGTTGCTAAATGACATTTTGCCGTTTTTGGATGCCGCCAATATTGATTTGAAATTTTTCCGGCCGAAGAGTTATCTTGAAATCGCCGGCGCGAAATTAGGGCCAATTTTGGAAAATTTGATTGCCATTAGGCGATTTGGCGTTCATTTGGAAATCACCACTTTAATAGTGCCGGGAGTCAATGATTCAACAGAAGAATTGGAACAAATTGCCGCATTTATTTTGGAAAAATTAAGTCCGGACACGCCCTGGCATCTAAACGCTTTTTATCCGACCTACAAATTTGCCGATCAAGCGCCGACACCCAAAACGACTCTAATAAAGGCGCGGCAAATCGGACAAAAAATGGGGCTAAAGAATATAGTTTTGGGAAATATCTGATGATGATGCCATTTCTTGCGTCGTATGCTATAATTAATTAACAGAAGAAGATTTTAAAAATAATTATTATTCATATCATGAAATTACGCTATCCCCTTCTTATTTCCGTTGCTTTATTTTTTATTTTTGCCGGCCAATCGCTGGCCGCCGAATTTGATCCCGATTATCTCATTTCCGACAATGAAATGAACAACTACCGCAGCATGACTTTGGATGACATTGATCGTTTTTTGGCCAAACGCGAAGGCACGCTCAAAAGTTATATCACTATTGACAAAGAAGGAAATTTCAAGACTGCTACCCAGACTTTTTTTGAGGTGGCTCAACGCTGGCTGATAAATCCCAAGTATCTGATGGTTTTGGTCCAGAAAGAAATGAGCCTATTGACCGATTCGTCACCCAAACAAAGCCAATACGACTGGGCGACCGGCTATGGTTGTCCGGATGGCGGCGGATGCGATTCTCGCTGGCAAGGTTTTTATAAACAGGTCAATTCCGCGGCGGCGCAGACTCGTTATTATATGGACAACATCACGGAATTCAACTACCAACCGGGAAAAACCTACAATATCGACGGAGTAAAAGTAACCCCCAAAAGCACCGCGACCGCGGGTTTGTATAATTACACTCCCCATATCCACGGTAATCAGCTGTTTTGGAATCTCTGGAATAAATATTTCGGCAAAAAATGGCCGGATGGATCGCTGCTTCGCTTGGCCAACGATTCCAAAACTTATCTGATTGAAAATGGTAAAAAACGGGAGATTGCTTCTCAAGCGGTTTTTGCTTCGCGATTTGATGAAGACAAAGTAGTAGAGGTATCCCAAGAAGATTTGAATTCTTATGATGACGGAGTACCGATAAAATATCTTAATTATTCTTTGCTAAAAAATCCGGTCGGCGATATCTTTATGATTATTGACGACACCAAGAGAAGAATTGAAAGCGCGGAAGTTTTTAAATCACTTGGCTTTATGGAGGATGAAGTAATTTCCGTCTCTGATGACGAGCTGTCGCAATATGAAAACGGGCCAAATATCACTAAATATACAATCTATCCAGCCGGCGCGTTATTACAAGACAAAAAAACAAAGGAGATATATTATGTCAATAGCAATCGTCGCCATTTGGTAGTAAATAAAGAAATCCAAAATTTTAATTTTCAGGGATTGACGGTAAAAGCAGTTGATTCGGCGGAGCTGGACAAATATCGTTCCGGCAATCCGGTCACTCTGCCGGATGGCGAATTGATAAAAGTCAAGGGAATTAACACGGTTTATGTCATCTCTGAAGGCAAGCGTCTGCCTATTTTCAATGGCGACATATTCTTGAAAATGAATTACAAATGGAGCAACGTAATTACTGTTTCCCAAGGAACACTGGATGTTCACCCCCTCGGCCAAACCATCACCGGGGATTGGTAGAAAAATAGTCTAAAATCCATGGAGTCGAAAGTCTATAAAGTTCGTAAAGCTTGTGGTGAGCGAAGCCGAACCGTTTATAAAGTCAAAACATGGCTGACTTTGGACTCTTGGCTCAAATTAATTCGACTTTATAAACTTTTTAACTAATCTTCTATGTCCCTCGTATTTGCCGCGATCGTGCCCCATCCGCCGATAGCAATACCATCCATCGGTAAGGATAATTTGAAACAAATAGCCAAAACCAAAGAGGCGTTTGAGCGGCTGGAGCGCGAATTGTACGCTGCCAAGCCAGATATTTTGGTAGTTATTTCGCCGCATGGAGAAATCCATCCGGATTATTTCACTATTAATATCTGCGATAAGTACCGGATAAACTTTGAATCATTCGGAGATTTTTCCACCCAATTGGAGCTTAACGGCGATACGGTTCTAATTTCCTCCAACAAAGAGAAAATTGAAGCCAAGTCCCCCATCAATATCATTTCCGAATCAGAATTGGATCATGGAGTCGGCGTGCCGATGTTTTACCTCGCCCGACACCTCAAAGATGTGAAGATAATTCCGATTTACTTTTCGCTTTTGGATAGCCGGGCGCATTTTGAATTTGGCAAAAATCTCAAAGAAGCGATAATGAACTCTGATAAGCGGGTGGCGATAATCGCTTCCGGCGATCTTTCTCACTGTTTGACTGAGAACGCTCCTCTACCCTTTAATCCGGCGGGCAAAGAGTTTGATGAGAAACTGATTGAATTATTGAAAAACGGCGACAGTCAAAGCGTTGTCAATTTTGATCAAGATTTAGCAGAACGAGCGGCAGAATGCGGATTAAGATCGATTTTTATTTTACTCGGAGCATTAAACAATATTAATTTCAATTTTGAAGTCTTGAGTTATGAAGCGCCGTTTGGCGTCGGTTATCTGGTTGGCCAATTTAAGTTGTAGCTTTTTAAAATAGAAGAAAATCCTGTCCCGAGGACTCGGGACAGGATTTTTTGGTAAAAAAAGAGGGACGACGTGGGCCTGTTTCCGTCGTCCCATTCGGGAGCTGGCTTTGCCAGCGGCACAAGGCATATGTGATGGCGGCTGTGAAGCTTGCTAGACACAGCCGCCATCTTCAGCGAGGAAGTCTCCCCCGAATGGCCGTTCGAGAGGAGGCTCACCTTGGGGAACTACTAAATTGGAGTGGCTCAACTCCCCAAGGAAGGAGAAACGGGAAAGAGGAATCGAGCCACTCCTTATGCCCATTAAGCCCGCGATTGGCGCCGGCATCCCGACTGCCGACCGCAATGGGATAGAAAGGTACGATATTTACCTTGTATATTAATTTTAGCACACTTAGGAAAAAAAGTCAAGTCCCTATTTTTTATCATCTTTTTTACCCAATATCTTGAAGAAGTAACGCCATCTAGCTCCTGATTCGCATAATTCCTTGGTATCATTCAGCGCTTTGAGGATTATTTGCTTGTGATTGTCTCGGCACACCTTGAAAACAGCGGCTTTCTTAAACCCGGGAATATTCAGTTCACCGATTATTCGCAAAGCTAAATCCTGCCATTCATAAGCCGGAGGACGCTTGTTGATTTTGGCGATCAGAAGGTCTTCTATTTTTTGGGGGCCGATATTTGTTGCCATATAATAAAATTTAACATTTCTTCTTGAATCAGGCAATTATTTTGCCTTGACAATTATTGTGTGGCATAATATAATAGACGATTATGTTGAAGATTATCACCCATCCAAACCCAATTTTGCGCCAAAAGTCACAACCAGTGACTGATGTTGGCGTAGAAAAAATCCAACGGCTTATTCCGCAAATGATTGACACTATGCTGGTGGCCGATGGAGTCGGGTTGGCCGCGCCGCAGATCGGTGAAAATATCCGCATTGTCGTGATTCAATTTGAAGGCGAAACTTACGCGATGATCAATCCCCGGATTATCAAAAAATCTTTTGCCAAAGAATGGGGCGAAGAGGGCTGCTTGTCCTTGCCCGGATTGGCCGGAGAAGTCAAACGCCATAAAAAAATAGCCGTGGAATTCACTGATGAAGCCGGCAAAAAACATATACTCAAGGCTGAAGCGATGTTGGCGCGCATCGCCCAGCACGAAATTGACCATCTGGACGGAATTTTATTTATTGATAAAGCGAAAAAAATCAGAAAATTTGATACTGATGAATAATAAAACAAAAATTGTCTTTGCGGGCACGCCGGAATTTGCCGTGCCTTTTTTGGAAAAATTGGCGTCAGACGCTGATTTTGAAATTGTCGGCATTATCACCCAGCCGGACAAACCGGCCGGCCGCAAACAAACTCTTACTCCCCCGCCGATCAAGGAGCTGGCGATAAAACATGGGTTTAAAATTTTCCAGCCGGAAACACTCAAAGACAACCTTGAGCTCGCCGACGAACTTAAAACTCTCGGCGCTGACATCATGGTGGTGGTAGCGTATGGATTGATTATTCCACAGGTGATTCTGGATATTTTTCCCCGCGGCAATATCAACGTCCATCCTTCCCTTTTGCCTCGCCACCGCGGCGCTTCGCCGGTTCAGGCGGCAATTTTGGCTGGTGACGATGTCTCTGGCGTGACCATTATGCTGATGGATGAAAGAATGGATCACGGCCCGATTCTAGCCCAAGAACAAATCGCTTTGACTGGAGAAGAAACAAACGAATCCTTGCATCAAAAAATGGCTGAGATCGGCCGGGAGTTATTGCTTGATACTACAAAAAAATATCTGGCCGGTAAAATCGCGCCGCAAGCGCAAGACGACAATATGGCGACTTTTTGCCGACCAATAAAAAGAGAGGATGCAAGGATTGACTGGCAAAAAACAGCTGAAGAAATCAGCCGGCAAATCCGCGCTTATTATCCTTGGCCGGGAACCTGGGCGGAGCTAAGCGGCCGCCGGATAAAGATTTTTCCGCCGGTAAGAATAATCAGCGACCGCAAGGAGCCGGGAATGATTTTTGAATCATCGGGACAATTGGCGGTTGGCGCCGGCAATGGATCAATTATAGTCGGCGCGGTCCAACTGGAAGGAAAAAACAAAACCAATGGCCAAGATTTTTTGCGCGGCTATCGGGAGGCAGTTGATAAAATTTTGAAATGACACACAACCTATATAATAATATGAAAAGTCAAAAGCCGGGCGACGATCACGCCCGGCTTCTTGATTTATGTCAACTTTTTTCTTGATAAATTAATAATTAATCCCAAAACAAGAATCACGAAAACATCCAAGTAAAATTCTTCCCGTGTCAGATAATTCGTATATATGCTCATTATAACGACAAAGCAAAAATAAGCAAACATCATTACTGAAACAATATTCGGCCGACGAATCGCCCATTGGTAGATAAGGGAGAGTAGAATCCCCCAGATTGCGGCGGCCAGCGCTATTCCCAACCAGCCGAAATCCACCCAAAAACTGAACAAGAAAGTCGCCGTCACCCACCACGGCAAAAACAATGCTTTCCATGGTATTATGACATCGTCAAAAATCGGAAAAACTGACAAACTGTAAACGCCAAAATACGCGCCGGCCGGTGGAAAAAAATCAGTCGCCCGCATCATCGCTTGCAGATTAAACGCCGGAATGAGATAAATCGGAATGACAAAATTCAAGCTGGCCGGAATTTTGAGATCAGAAAGATCCGCCAGATAAGTGAAGGGGTCGTATTCTATATCAGTGTAATAATCCCGATAAGTGATATATTGCCGAATTGCCGGAATGGACACGGCGATTATTAGCACCATTAGCGCTGTCAGCGCGGCGGCGGCGATTATTTTTTTGTAATCTGCCTCTTTGATTTTTGAAATCAAATAAGAGAAGAAGCAGAGCAGGAGGACAAAAACCAGAGTCACCCGCGAAGCATAAAGCGACAGAATGATCAGACCGATGATGATTATCACGCCGGCAAATATCTTCGTTGATTTTGTTTTTACTGAAGCAGTCAGTAAAAAAACAAACGCCAGCGGAACAAAAATCCGCGGCAAGAGGGCGGCGTATTCCCACAGGCCAAAGACTTCACGATTAATAATAAAACGCATTTTATCGGGAATAGTGGAAAGAATCGGCAGAGTGCCAAAACGAGAAAAAATATAAATATTGGCAATAATACTGATAAACGTCAAGCCGGATAGGATAACGACGAATATTTTTGAACTCGTCTCCCCTGTCTTGGCGCTGATAGGAATTTTTTTCTGCCAAAATTTGTCGGCAAATCTGTAAACAAAATAAAAAACAACAAAGAACAATAAGATTAGTACCCAAAATTTTATCGTCCAAGGCGCCTCATACGGGCTAAGGCGGAGCTGGGCGATGCCGATCGATAGTGACCAGAGAGCGAATAGCAGCTTATCAAAAGAAAACTTTGGCTGACAAAAAAGATACAGCCAGCCAAAACCAACAGCGATGATTGAAAATATTATAAATAAGGGCATAAATGAATAATTGTTGAATCGTTATATTGTTAAATTCTGCCACCGCTGTCATTGCGGGTATTAAATGCTTGAAATGGTGTCATTGCGAGCGACCAGCGGGAGTGTGGCAATCCAATATTAAAAAATCTTCTTCCAAAAATAATAAAACGCGCTTTTGAAAAACAGCCACTGTTTTTTGATCGCTTTCTGTTGGGCAAAACTGGCTCCGCCATGGTGGATTATTTTCGCGTCCGGCGTGTAAAAAATTTTGTACCCCGCTTGGCTGACCCGCCGGCAAAAATCTACCTCCTCAAACCAAATAAAAAACTTTTCATCCAAAAGTCCGACTTTATCGAAGACTGCTTTTTTGGTCATCATAAACGCGCCCATCACCTGCTCCGCTTCCTGCTCTTGTCCGTAATTAAAGTCTGTCGCCAGATATCTATCAATCGCCTTCAACCGCCGAAAAATTTTTGGCGCTTTTATCAGCATTAGAAATATCGGCCAAACGGTCGGTAATCGCCTGACCGACGGCTGGACAGTGCCATCGGGGTTTAATATTTTGCAGCCCATCACGCCGCATTCCGGATGGCCAGCCATAAACTCAATTGATTTGGCGATGGTGTCGGGAAAAATTTCCGTATCCGGATTCAAAAGCAGAATATAATCCCCTGCCGCCAGACTGATCGCTTGATTATTCGCTCGGGCAAAGCCAGAGTTGCTGCTATTGGCCATCAACTTTACTTCCGAAAAATCTTTTTTTACCATTTCAGCCGTTCCGTCGCTGGAATTATTGTCCACGACAAAAACTTCCAACGAACCGGCCGCCGATAGCGGCTGACTAAAAATGCTTTCTAAGCATTTTTTCAGCAGGTCGCGGACGTTCCAAGACACAATAATGATTGATATTTTTGGCGTCATAAATCAGTTGGTTTTATTTTTTTCCACTCCCCTTCTTTGAGATTACCAAGAGACAGATGGCCGATTCTAATCCGTTTCAATTCCAATACTCTATAACCGAGTTGCCCCAGCATTCGTCTAATCTGCCGGTTGACGCCTTCCCGCAAGACTAATCTTACAGTGAAACCATTGACCGCGACTGTCTTAACCGGCTGAAGCTTTTTGCCATCAAGAATAATCCCGCGAGCGATTTTATCAGCGTCATGTTGAGCAAATTTTTTATTCAACAATACAGCGTACTCTTTTTCCGAACCGTAACGGGGATGCGCCAATTGGTTGGCAAAATCGCCATCATTAGTCAGGATAATCAGTCCGGAAGAATCCTTGTCCAATCGGCCGACCGGATAAATCCGATCGGAAATATCTACTAGTTCCAAAACTGATTTACCCTGCTTGTCAGAGACGCTGCAAACATAATCAACCGGCTTATTGACGGCGATATAAACTTTTTTGCTTTCTGATCTGATAATCCGGCCGGCGTATTCCACTTGATCGGTTTTTTCATCAACCTTTGTCCCCAATTCAGTAATTTTTTGTCCATTGACTTTTACCTTGCCAGCCAAAATAAGCTCCTCGGCTTTGCGCCGCGAAGCCACGCCAGCTTGGGATAAAAACTTCTGCAACCGCATCATATTATTTTGTGCTTCTTCTTGATTATTTCTTTGGCCTCGTCATATTGCCGGACGGTTTTCAACCACGGCAAACGATAAGATATTTTTGGCAGCCAGGCGCTCATAGTGCCGCCGCTTTTGACGGCAAACAGCACCTCATCAAGCCACACGCCCTCGCCGCCCCGCTCCAAAATCGTCAACCATAAATCCCAGTCTTGAAATTTTTTCAAGCTCTCATCAAAACCAGAGAAAAATTCGCGGCGAATCAGTGAGGTGGTGTGAATATACGGCATTTGCCGCAATTTTATGGCATCAAACGGCCACAACCGAAATTTTTTAAATCCGAATCTAAACGATGAATAAGCATAAGCGGCCGCCGGATTTTCGTCCAAGGCAACTGACATTTTTTCCAGCATTTTGGGCGACATTATGACATCGGCATCACAGAATATCACCTGCTCTCCCCGACTTTCCTTGAAGCCGGCATTTCTGGCCGTTGGCGCGCCGGCATTTGATTGATTAATGATTTTTATCCGATCAGCATATTGCCGTAAAATCGCCAACGAGTCATCAATTGAACCGTCATTAACAGCGATGATTTCTATCTCGCTGTTTGTTTGCCTAAAAATGCTCTCCAAGCATTGTTTCAAAGTTTTTTCGGCGTTGTATACCGGTATTATTACACTGATCATAATTTATATCTTATGGCGATACTTCGCCCGGCCGGTCAATCGGCCAAAACCGTGCGCCAGCCGGCCAAAGTTGGCGACTATCTTTATCGCCAATTTCGTCATCAAGCCGGCTTGGTTTAGCAACCTATTTTCTATTGCCGCTTTTTTTTCGCTGGTTTGGCCCTTTGTTTCCAAGTAAGCCGTTTTCTCGCCGAATTTGAATTGTTTTTTCAAATAATTAATCAAACCAAAGGCGTAATCATGAAAAATAACGACGTCCGGATAGTACATTATTTGATATTCTTGACTGGCGCGCGCGATGAATTCTTCGCCTTCGTGGCCGTAATCAAGATTGGCGTCAAAATTGCCGATTTTCTGAAACACTTCCCGCCGAACAGCGCAGTTGCCTTCTAGTAGTACCGGCGACGTTGTCGGCTCATCTCCTTGATAATAATGCGGGGCAAAATATCGCCATAGATTATTTGCCAATGGCTTGACTTGGCCAGTGATGATATTTTCCGTCGCCATTATCCGCGCGATATTGGCCAACCAGTCTTTGTCCGCTCTGGCATCATCATCAAAAAAAACGATTATCTCGCCAGCGGATTTTTCAATTCCGAGATTTCTCGCCGCCGACACGCCCGAATGCTCCTGCCGAAAATATCGGCAATCTAAGCCATCGTAATTTTCAACCAGCCTGGCCGTGTTATCATTGCTGCCGTCATCAATAATGACCACCTCAAAATCAGCCGGCGGAAAATCCTGCTCCCGCAAGCTGTCCAATGCCCGCCCCAGATACTTGGCTCGATTGTAGGTCGGAATAACGACGCTAAGCATTATTTTTTTTGAGTAGTGTTTTAAGCTGAAAAACATCATCTTTGGTAAATCCGCCAATCAAATAAAGAACAACAAAATAAGCCGCCGCACCCAGCGGAATAACCAACAAGAAATGCCAGGCATCCTTGAGTAGCCAGACAACCAAACCCATTGCCAGACAACTGACGGTGATTTTCATCACGGCGATCAATAAATATTTTTTGTCGTAAACAGTAATTTTATCAACAATAATAATACCCAAAAAAAACAATAGCGCGTAGCTAAGCAGGGTGGCCAAAGCCGAACCAACATAACTCCAAATGGGAATGAGAATCAGATTGGCAATTGTGCTGAATATGGCAATAATAGCCAGATTGACAGTGTTTCTCGCCTGTTTGTCGCAAGCATTCAAAATTGCGCCGCCAGGGAAGCACAAAAAAATAAAAACCAACGCCGCCATCATTAACTGTAAAGCCGGAACGGCTGGCGCGTATTCCTGACCGAAAACCGGGCCGACTAATTTGTCGGCCAAAATTATCGTCCCCACTGATAACGGCATTGATAAGACGAGTAGATAATAAATGGACTTGGTAAAAGTCTTGCTCAACAAATCCTTGCTATTGCGGTAATAATGGCAAAAGGCCGGATAAATGCTGGCGGAAAAAGCCACGCCGATAAACTGCAAGGCAAAAGTGATTTTGTAAGCGACGCTATAAAGCCCCACGGCTCGGTCATCAGCCAATTTGGATAGCATTATGGTGTCAATGGATGAATAAACCCGAATAAAAAAAGCGGCTACGCCAAACGGCAGCGCCAGTATCATCATTGATTTGAAAAATTCAAAGTCAAAAGAAATTCTAAACGGCAAATGATATCTTAGTTTGAGCGCGCCGGCGGAAATGGCGAAGTTCAGACAACTGCCGATCAGATAGACGCTGATTAGCGCCAATAGTCCTAAATCCAGCCAGAGCACGACAAGGCCGCAGACCATTATCGCCGCCTGATTAATGATTACTCCTATGCTTTCAAACTTCAAATTCTGATAGCCGCGCAAAACTGAAAAAAAACTTAGCGCAAATGAATCAATCAGCATCACTATGCCGGAGATGTATACCAGTTGTTTGGTAATCGGCGGATAATTCATCAGATTGACGGATAGGGCCACCGCCCCATAAACTACCAGCGACAAAATCAGTTTCCAGCCAATAGTGTTGGATAAATATCTTTGTGATTCTTTTTGATCGCGCGCGCTTTCACGGATAAGCACCTGGCTCAAGCCAAAATCCATTATCATCGCAAAAATAGTGGTAAAGCTCAAAGCAAAAGATAACTTGCCAGTGTTCTCCACTCCGATCATTCTGGCAACAAAAATAAAATAAACAAAAGACAAGGCCTTTTGAATGGCCAGGGCAACGGTGAATAAGGTGGTATTTTTGGCTAATTTTTGATTCATTGATTGTATTATAGCCGGATTTTTGGGATAAATCCAGTAACTATTTGGGGCTATTATTGTATTAGACTTGACAGAATTGTTTTTTTGGTGTATACTGTAAATGCCTATTTTGAGGCAAAAACAGAAGAAAAAAAAGGAAGGAAAAGTAAAGATGGTGAAAAACAGTGTCCCGGCAACGTGTAGCTTTGAAGGATCCCGGGAGATAATCGATCATGCGGACGGAAAAGCATTCCGTCCCAAGGATTGCGCCGGGATTGTTTGGGTCGGCAACCGCCTGGTAAAACGCCAAGCGGTGCTGGATTCCAGCAAGAGCTACTGGATCCGAGAAATCGGCCAAGCCATTCGATTCACAGTGGATCGCCGGCCGCTTTCCGACGGTGGCGTTCGCCTCTGTTGTGAGTTGAACCCCCGCGGCGGCGTAATCGTCGACGGAAATCTCTTCCTGCAGTGCTTTGAAGAGGTTTCGGCGGCAACCAACTGAGCCGGATAACAAACGGGCTCCTCTATCGAGGGGAGCCCGTTTCTTTTTTTTGTGATTTTTATTTTTTCTGATCGTCTTTGACGCCCATTATTACAGTGACCACCACCACTAAGACAATTAGAATTATAGCGACAATTAATAGCATATTGAAGATTATTTTTTATTTTTATATTTGCGAGTCGCCAACCACCATTTTTTGACTAGCGGCACAGTCAAAGTAGAGAGAATGAAGGCCACTGCCGGAACAATAGCGTTGGCAAATGGATTTGACAGCTTGGCAAAAAAGAAAAACACCACGATAACGATATAAGTAAAAACAGAAATAATTATCTTTCTGGTCCAACTTGTTTCCCACGCCTTGTCCGCCTCAACGCGTTGGTTGCGCCTTTTTATTTCATCTATTTCCGACTGCAGATTTTCAATGGTTGACATAGATTATTTTTTCTTTTTATCAAATAAAATATTTTAGGTGGACAGAGAAGGCCTTGAACTATGGCCTTCTCTGAGAAAAGAACGATGTGTTAGCGCCTAGCGGTCGTGTCTGTTTTCGCCAACGCTCCTGGATAAAGATCGGGCCGACGTTTCATCATGCACCTACCGCAAATAGTGCTCTCATCGTCTCGACCAAAAAACATCCTAAGCAACCTGAACGTTTCTCCGCAATCCCGGCAAACACGCTCACCCGGCTGCATAAGAAACGCCTCAAGCTGCCTTATCCCCCATAAATCGCGAAATGGGAACATGGCTTTTCCTCCTTCCTTTGTTTCTGCCCGCCTAAAATATCTGTTTTATTTATAATGATTATCCCATATTTGTTATTTAAAATCAACCCGTTAATGTTCTATATTTCGTGTTGTGTGTTATGTGATTTTCCGAGTTCCGTAGAGACGTTGCGGCGCAACGTCTCTACCCAACAATTTTACAATTTAACAATATAACAATCCCCCTTTATTTGACTTTCCCCTTTAAATATGTTATTATCAAAGCGTTATCAATGGTAGCCGCTCCGAGAGCGGCTTTAATTTCTTTTTTATATGGTAATCAGAAATATCGCCATTATTGCCCACGTTGACCACGGCAAAACGGCGCTGACCGACAACCTAATGAAACAGACCGGCATGACCGACGGGAATGTCAGTATGGACAACAACGCTCTAGAACAAGAGCGCGGCATTACTATTTATTCCAAAAATACTTCCGTTTTTTACAAGGGCACGAAAATCAACATCGTAGACACGCCGGGACACGCGGATTTTGGCTCGGAGGTGGAACGGGTGCTTCGTTCTATTGATTCAGTTGTTTTGGTAGTGGACGCGCAGGAAGGTCCGATGCCGCAAACAAAATTCGTTCTAAAAAAATCTCTTGATCTCGGCCTTAAGCCGATTGTTGTCATCAACAAAATAGACAAGCCGGCGGCGCGGCCGGATATGGTGCAGGAATTGGTATACGAACTATTTTTGGATTTGGGCGCCAATGATGAACAGCTTGATTTTACCACGCTTTACGCGGTCGCCCGAGAAGGCATCGCCAAGCGCAATTATAACGATCATTCCGATGACCTCACTCCCCTATTGGACGCTATTTTGGAATTGGTGCCGCCGGCCTCTGATCAGAAAGCGATTGACGAGCCATTACTTGTCCAGCCGTTCAATCTCGGCTATGATAATTTTCTCGGCCGTTTGGCAATTGCCCGCATCTATAATGGAAAAATCCGGCAGGCGCAGAATGTAATTATTAAAAATGTTGATGGTACGATTAGAAAAGGTAAAGTCACCAAGCTGTTCACCTTTCGGGGCGTGGAGCGGGAGGAGGTTGCTGAAGCGTCAGCCGGCGACATTGTGATGATTGCCGGTTTGCCGGATATTTTCATCGGCGAGACAATCTGCGAAAATGAAAACCAAGAAGCGCTGCCGGCTATCAGCATTGATGAGCCGACCATATCGCTCAATTTTTATGTCAATAATTCCCCATTTGCCGGACGAGACGGTAAATTCGTCACCAATATCCAACTCAAAGAAAGACTAGAAAAAGAACTGGAAGTGAACGTGGGCTTAAAAATTGATTTTTCCACTTCCGAATATTATAATGTCTGCGGCCGCGGAGAAATGCATATCGCTATTCTTCTTGAAAATATGCGGCGGGAGGGTTATGAATTGCAAATTTCCCAGCCTCACGTCATCATCAAAGAAATAAACGGCGTCAAATCCGAGCCGTTTGAAGAAGTGACCATTAATGTACCCAATGAAATGTCCGGCGCGGTGATCGAAAGGCTGTCGCGGCGGCGAGGCAACTTGCTGGAAATGGCGCCCGAACACGGCCAGACGAAACTGGTTTTTGAGATACCGACCCGCGGCCTTTTGGGCTATCGTAATGACTTTATCGTGGATACCCGCGGCGAAGGAATCATCTATTCGCGAGTCATCGGCTTCAAACCATATGCCGGTAACATTGAAAAAACCGAGCTTGGATCAATGATTTCCATGGCAACCGGCAAAGCGCTCGGCTTCTCCCTATACAATCTGCAAAACCGCGGCCAACTGTATGTTGAGGCTAATACCGATGTCTATGAAGGCATGGTCATCGGCAATACCGCCAAGGGCGAAGATATGACCGTCAACCCCATCAAAGGCAAGCAATTGACAAATATGCGCGCTTCCGGCTCTGACGAGGCCATTCGCCTCACGCCGCCCCTGGAATTGACCCTGGAACGCGGAATGAGCATAATGAATGATGATGAATATCTGGAAATCACCCCGAAAAACATCCGCCTGCGCAAAAAATGCCTGACGGAAAACGAACGAACCAAAGCAAAAAGAGTAAAATAAGTTTGAAATAAAAAGTACTGCCACTGCGTAATACTTTTTATAATCTTAATATTTGTTATTCCAATCAGCCGACTCTATTTTTTCCACTCAGTTATTTTGCCGATCTTAATTTCAAAAGGATCGGCGCGCCGTAGATTTCTTATTTGTTTTTGATTCAATAGCGGAAAATGCTTCACCTCCACCAGATATTCAGGAATGTAAAAAACATCTTCCTTGGTCGTCATCCAGCCCAATTTATCAAACCGCTTGAGATTCACCGGCAAAGAGTAGCTTCGCAGATTTTTTCGGCCGAAATCATCCAAGTACTCATGAAAATAGCTCATTACCAACTCTCTGATTGATTTATAAATCGGCTCGCGATAACGCAAGGCCGCGTGATTGGTTTTGGAAATCGCACCCCACTTGCCATTCTGCTGGAAAACCGCCACCACATGATCAAAATCATTCTTATTGGCCAGCAAATCCACGAGCAAAGGCGGCCGGCCGGCAAGTCGCAGCGCCAAACCGGCCAAAATCGCCGCTTCAATGCAATGACAGGTCTTTTGCTTCAATACCATAAGCGGCGGCAGGCACGTATCGCCGTTCGGCTCAAAATTTATTTTCATCTCATCCAAAAAATCCTGAATCTTGACGGGAGTATTCAGCTTCTTGAGAATTTTTAATTCTTTTTCCGGTATTTTGCTTAGCATACTGCAATTATACCAGAATAACAGGCAAAAAAATAACTGTCTTTGCCTTGACCCTGCATGTGTGGTAAAATAAGGGCATATGAAAAAACTTTTATTACTATTTTTGTTGGCTATTATTCTCTCTATTGGTTTGCCGACCGAAATTTTTGCCAAAACTAAAGCCAAAACTGTCACTGCCAACGACCTGATTGGTCGATTGGTTTTACAAAATGACAGTTATAACAAATTATGGTATGTCAGCCCGACAAATAAAGAACGCTGGTATTTGCGCAATGACGATGATTTAAAACTGCTAATTGAGACGCTGGGCGTCACACCAACGGCCAAAGAATTTTCCCAATTAGCCAAAAATTCCAAACAAAAAACGCCAGCGGCGTTGATGACAAAATACGGCGGGCAAATAATCATCTCTCCGGAAAGCTCCAGCACGGTTTTCTTTTTGAATCGGGCTGACGGCGTAATGTACGGTATCACTACTTTTGACAAATTTTACAAAGCCGGCAAAATTATCGGGATTTCTGCCGGTGGCAGTGTTTTACGGCAACTCGCGATGAACAGCGTCCAGATGACCTACGATCCGGCTTTTTACGGCATTGCTTATGCCAAATACGATGGTTTGAACATCTTGTCTTCCAATACCAACAGTGAAACAATTTTACCTTTGGCCTCGCTGACCAAATTGATGACCGCTTTAGTTTTTTTGAACACTGATCCGGACTGGGACAAAGAAATAGTTATTACCAAAGAAGAAATAGATTATCCCTGTACCCTGCAAGCCTGTGGCACGACTAGCGAAATAGATTTGAAAGCCGGCGATCGGATCAAGATAAAAGACCTGTGGGTAGGAATGCTTTCGGCGTCTTCCAATCAAGCGGCGGTTATTCTAGCCGATAACAGCGGGTTAAGCCGGGAAGAATTTGTGACAAAGATGAATGAAAAAGCCGAGTCGCTGGGATTGGAAAAAACTAAATTTACGGAAATGAGCGGACTATCAGCTGATAACATCTCCACTGCCGAGGAATTTGCCAGAATCGCCAATGCCGCCTTCGCTGATCCGCGGATAAATGACGCTACATTAGGGAATAATTATGTTTTTTACGTCGCCCAAGCTGACGGGACGACAAGGAAAGTGACAGTTAGCAACCGAAATGTCAGTCTATTGGCGATGGGACCAATCGCCGCCAAAACCGGCTACCTAATAGAGGCGCAAAGAAATGCGGCCGTCAAAAAGAATGACCTGATTATCGTGGCGATGCATTGTTACTCTCTGGCGCAGAGGAATTCGGTGGTAAAAAACTTGATGGGAGGGGTATTGGCGTTGGCGAATTAAAGAGAAAAAAACAAACAAAAAAGAGCTGGTCAGGCTCTAATTATTTCTTACGACCGCTGCGAATCACCAGCCGGGGACAAACGGCAAATCCGGACTATCCGTACTAGTTACCTGAGTCGCCGTGTATGCTTCTCCGCCCATGAGCACTTTCAGCGTCTGTTCTTTACTGAAATGGCCCAATAGCAAGAGATATTCGGGAAAATCCCCTCGTGAGCATACTTCGATTAAAAGGCCGCCCACCAATCTGCCCACTTCCTGATCGGACCATTTTCCGCCCTTGCGATAAAGTACTGTGATTTTTTTGCTTGCCATGGAAACATCTCCTTCCTTTTTCGTTTCATATTATGGCAATAATATAATATCAAAAAAATACAATTATGTCAAATAAGCTGTCAATTTAAAAAACTGGACTACCAGTAGACTAGACTCTATCTATAACTATAAAAATATTAAAAAAACACACCCGATAAGGGTGTGTTTTTGATAATAGAAAACTTATTCAATTAAAATATTATCTAAAGAAGATTATTTAAACTTCAGGCTTTCTGCCACATTTAAGAAAATGCTTTGATTATCAGGCCATTTTTCCGCGGTTGTATTGCCGGAAAGGACGTAATATTTATCCCCTTTTAAAATTATCAGTAAAAAAACCTTAAAATCAACATTTTGCATTAATACATCAGCTTCAATGAATTTGGCCGGCTGGTTATCAACCTGTCCGTCTGTCTCGGAGACAAAAGAGACTGTCGGCGCCACGCTCTTGG
>CAZHYS010000001.1:0-118918 GCA_964536975.1 uncultured Gammaproteobacteria bacterium | reverse complement strand
AAATTTCCAATTTTAAATTTAAAATTTCAAAACAATTTTTAATTTTAAAACGGCAATTGTTAAATTGTCTCATTGTTATATTGTTGTTATGTCCCAACCATAGAGATAGCACCCAACAATCCGCCGCGGCGGACAATTTGTCAATTTGACTTTATGGACTTTACGGACTTTATAGACTTTTGACTTTAGACTTTATAACTTATTTCTCCTTGTTAAACCCCCTCAAATATGCTAAAATAACACAGTGGCAACACGGGGAGAATCTCCCAAATATCCCCTGTTTTACGGCCAGAATTGGAGCTTAAAAATTGAGAATTTTCCGACAAAATCCTCAGTTTCTAATTTCTAAATTTCAAAATAGTTTATGCCCAAGACAGCACCCGCAAAAGCCAAAGCCGCCGGCAATTACGGCGCCGATCAAATTCAGGTTCTGGAAGGCCTTGATCCGGTCAGAAAAAGGCCGGGCATGTACATAGGAAACACTGCCGAAGCCGGACTACATCATTTGATTTGGGAAGTAGTGGACAATAGCATTGACGAAGCCATGGCCGGATACTGCGACACCATTAAAGTCAAGCTTCTCGCCAATGGCATGGTTTCCGAGGAAGATAATGGCCGCGGCATTCCGGTGGAAAAACACAAAGTGACCAAAGTTTCTACCCTGCAAACGGTTTTGTCTACCCTCCACGCCGGCGGCAAATTCGGCAGCGGCGGCTACAAAGTATCCGGCGGTCTGCACGGTGTCGGCGTTTCCGTCGTCAACGCCCTGTCCAAATACCTTAAAGCGGAAGTCAAAAGAGACGGCAAACTCTGGATGCAAGAATACTCTTGCGGCAAGCCGCAAAAGCCGGTCAAAGATATCGGCAGCGCCAAGGGCACTGGCACCAAAATCACTTTTCAGCCGGACGACTCCATTTTTACCGTCACTGAATTCCAGCTCAAAACCGTCTTGGAACATTTGCGCCAGCAAGCATACCTCACCAAAGGCGTCAGAATAATCGTCTGCGACGAACGAGATAAGGACAAAAGCAAGCATCTCTGCTATACTTTTTATTTTGAAGGCGGCATCAAATCCTACATCAAGCATATCAGCCAACATGGCGAACAAAAACACGAGAACGTCTTTTATATTGAAAAAGAACACGAAGGAATAAATGTGGAGGTGGCCATCCGTTACATCAATGAATACAACGAGACGCTCCTGGCTTTTGCCAATAATATCTACAACCCCGAGGGCGGTATGCATGTCGTTGGTTTTAGGACCGCGCTTACTAGAACACTCAATAATTTCGCCCGCAAAAAAGGTTATCTCAAAGAAAAGGACGCCAATCTGACCTCCGAAGATGTCCGCGAAGGGCTCATCGCCGTGATTTCCATCAAAATTCCCGATCCTCAATTTGAAGGCCAGACTAAAGCCAAGCTCGGCAATGTGGAAGCCAGAAGCGCGGTGGACAAAGTCACCAGTGAAGCACTGGAAACATTTTTAGAAGAAAGCCCCAAAGATGCCGAGGGCATTATCGGCAAATGTATCTTGGCCGCCCGCGCCAGGGTCGCCGCCCGCGCTGCCCGCGAAACCGTTTTGAGAAAGGGAGTACTGGAAGGATTCGCTCTACCGGGCAAATTGGCCGACTGCTCATCCAGTGATCCGAAAATTTCCGAGATATTCATTGTGGAGGGAGACTCGGCCGGCGGCAGCGCCAAACAAGGCCGCAACCGCGAAACCCAGGCCATTCTCCCCTTGCGCGGCAAAATTCTCAATGTAGAAAGAGCGCGACTGGACAAAATGCTCGCCAACAATGAAATCAAAGCATTGATAATCGCTCTGGGCACTAACATTGGCGAACAATTCACCATTGAAGACCTGCGCTACGACAAAATAGTGATTATGACTGATGCCGATGTTGATGGCGCCCATATCCGAACGCTATTACTTACTTTGTTTTATCGCCACTTTCCCGATCTTATTCATCAAGGACATGTTTATATCGCCCAGCCGCCGCTGTATCGCGTCCAGGCTGGCAGCGATGTCCGCTGGGTATATAGCGACGAAGAATTAGAACGCGTTAGGACTGAAATGATCGCCGCCAAAACCGCCGTGGCCAAAAAATCCGGTGTTAAAATAAAAATTGAAGAAAAAACCACTGAAGCCGGCGAGGAAGAGACGGGCGAAGAAACCGGCGAAGAAAATGCCAACCCCAATGAAATCAAACTCAATATCCAGCGCTACAAAGGTCTGGGCGAAATGAACCCGGATCAGCTTTGGGATACGACCATGGATCCTGAGAAACGCAAACTCAAACGCATCACCATTGAAGATGCTGAGAAAGCCGACGAGGTATTTGATGTCCTGATGGGCAGCGATGTCGCGCCGCGCAAGAGATTTATCCAAACCCACGCCAAGAGCGTCCAGAACTTGGACATCTAGTAAAAAATTCCTACTCGAATTTCAGAGACAGAAATAATCCGCCGAAAAAATGAAAAAAAATATTTTCATCGGGATTACGATTATTTTATTCCTGTTGCCGAGTTTTGTTTTGGCCCGAAATCGACAAGATATTACTGACTGGTATTTGAAAGAATTCCACAGTGAAATCATCGTCAATAAAGATTCTACTCTGGATATCAGCGAAAAAATAATCGCCGATTGCGGGAATTTGCCCGACAAACACGGGATCTTCCGCATTCTGCCGACCGCTTACTTCCTCACCGGCGGCAAAAAAGTCTCCATGCCATTAGATAATATTACTGTCACTGATTTTTCCGGCCAAGCTCGGCATTATCAAAAAATTTCCGACTCCAGAAACAATTCTCTGACGCTAAAAATCGGCGACCCCAATCGAACTGTCCAAGGCGAAAATGATTATCTCATCAGATACCGCTACAAAAATGCTATCCGGTTCAATAATAGCCAGTTTGACGAATTGTACTGGAATTTAAATGGCAACTTTTGGGAAATAGAAACTGACAAGTATACAGCAGAGATAATTCTGCCAGCGGAGATAAACCAAAATAATACCGATATCAACTTATATAGCGGATCATCCGGCCAAAAGGACGCTATCCTAACTGATTACCATTGGGATCGAGAAAAAAATTCCCTCATTGTGGAGAGTAACAGGACACTGAAAAAGGGAGAAGGCATCACTATCTCTATTGTCTTTCCCAAGGGAATCATCACTCCCTACCGATTTACTTTCTGGGAAAAATACGGATTTTATCTGAATTTTATTTACCTGATAATTCCGCCTCTTGTCTTTGCGATTATTTACTTCATTTGGCGGAAAAAGGGCCGCGATCCCCAACTAAACAAAACTGTTATTGCCGAATATGAACCGCCCTATGGACTATCGCCTCTGGAAGCCAAAATGCTGCTCGGCTCCGGCCGGATAAATTCACGGGCGATTACGGCCACTATCGTTGATTTGGCGATAAAAGGATATCTGAAAATAGAAGAAACAAAAAAAAGAAACTACACCCTGATCCTGCTTAATGACGACATTGAATCACTCAAAATCGGCGAGCGCGAAGTTATTATCGCTATTTTTGATCTCCAAAGAAAAGGCGAAACAAAAAAAGTGAAAGATCTGATCAATAAATTTTATAAAGAATTGCCGACTATCAAGAAAAGAAGTCGTGATCAGATGACGAAAGACGGATTTTTTGAGGCGGACGGATTTAAATACGAAAAAAAACTGGCTTGGATTTATTCCCTGTTTCTGACTGCCGGCTTGGCGCTACTGATATTCCAAGGGGATTTTTCCCTCGGCCTGACAATTTTAGCGGCGTCAATGATCGTCTCCGCCATAATCTTTCTTGTTTTCTCTCTGATTATGCCCAAAACCACGCCCAAAGGCGCGGAGGCGGCTTGGCGGACCAAAGGATTTCGTTTATACATGAAAACCGCGGAAAGATACCGCCAGGAATTTTACGAACGGGAAAACATCTTTGAAAAATTTCTGCCCTATGCCATCGTTTTTAACATTGCCAATTTGTGGGCTAAAAAAATGAAAGAAATATACGGCCAAGAATACTTTAACAGCTATCATCCAATCTGGTTTGTTGGAGCGGCTTCTGGAGATTTCAATTTTGAAAATTTCAACAAATCCATTTCCCAATTGACAGCCACAATGAACGCGAGCTTGTCTGCCGGTTCGTCATCGGGAGCAGGCGGAGGCGGGTTTTCCGGCGGCGGCGGAGGAGGTGGCGGAGGAGGTGGCTGGTAAATTTTGACTTCCAACAAAAAATTCCTTCCCAAAATCGGGAAGGAATTTTTATTATAGGAACATTTAGTCAAAAGACAGGGTGAACAATAAATCTTATCTATTCAATCTTGTCTATTTTGCATTTTATTTTTCCAGCCGGAACAGTCAGTTCAAATTCATGGCCGACTTCCTTGCCAATAAAAGCCTGCCCCATCGGCGATTCGTGGGAAATTTTACCGCCGCTTGGGTCGGCTTCAGCCGGTCCAACGATGGTATATTTCATTTTGAGGCCATTGTCGCAAGTCGCGTGAACGGTAGCGCCAATAGATATGATTTTGGAATTCTTCTTGCTTTCAATGACTACCGCGTTTTTTATCAATTGTTCCAATTCTTGGATTCGTCCCTCAATGAAACTCTGCTTCTCTCTGGCTTCGTGATACTCGGCATTCTCTGACAAATCACCCAATTCCCTAGCTCTGGCGATGCGATCAATCACTTCCGGCCGCTCTTCGGTTTTGAGGCGTTCCAATTCCTTTTTTGTTTTTTCCAGACCCTCTATGGAGATGTAATTCTCGCTCATAATTTGATTTTATTTTTATAATTGATAATACATAGGATATTACATTTAAAAAAAGCTGTCAAGGGGAAAAGTAAAAAAGGCGGCCCTCCTTGCTGCCTGGTGTAGAGCTGACAAGCCCAACACTTTATCTGCATAGATCAATAGAGACGCTCCGCCGGGGGCGTCTCTGCAATCATTACCGACTGCTGATTACGGATTACTAACCACCTGCTCTCCAAACCAATATCTTATGATTTCGCCGGCAATGGGAACAGAAATTGAGCTGCCTTCTCCACCTTCCTCCACCAAGACCGTAATACAAAAACTCGGATTATCATATGGAGCAAAGCCGGTAAACCACGCATGATTCTGCTTGTTACTATTCCATTGAGCAGTACCGGTCTTGCCGGCCACTGCCACTGGCAAGGACATCAGGCTCCGGGCCGACCCGCCAGTCACTGTCTGACGCATACCTTCGCGGACGATTTTTAAATTATCGGGATTAATAAAATTATCCATAATCACCTCTACCCCGATCGCTTGGTGACTGCTATCGGGATTGACTATTTCTTTGGCCAAACGAGGACGATAAAGAGTGCCGCCGTTGGCAACCGCGCCAGTAAAACTATTAACTTGGAGCGGCGTCACCAAGAGATCACCCTGGCCAATGGCCAAGTGATAAGTGTCGCCGATGTACCAAATTTCATTTTTTGTCTGCTGTTTCCATTCCGGTGTCGGCACCAAACCGGATTTTTCGTTGGGCAAATCAATGCCCGTCTTATTACCGAGTCCGAACAAATCAAGATATTTTACCATCCGATCGATTCCCAAACCCTGAAAATCGCCATAGCCGCCGCCAATATAATAAAAAAAAGTATTGACCGAGTCAGAAATCGCTTTGATGACATTGGTGATGCCATGCCCGCCAGCGCGCCAGTCGGGAAAAAACCATTTGCCGACCCAAATTCCGCCAACGCTGCTGACCGTAGTCTGGCGATTGACTACTCCCTCTTGAAGAGCGGCGCTGGAAAATACCAGCTTAATGGTAGAACCAGATGGATATTCGCCGGCCACACTGCGAGAAAAAAGCGGCTTGCGCTCATCGTTTAAAAGCGCCGCATAATCATCTTGGCTGATACCGAGCGCGAACAAATTATTGTCATAGCTGGGATAATCCACCAGTGCCAATACTTCCCCGTTCCGCGGATCAGAAACAATCACGCTTGCCGCCTTGCTTTTGCCCAAACGTTTTTCCAACACCTCATAAATTTTGTTCTGCAAATCGGCATCAAGCGCCAATATGACATCGCTACCGGCAACTGGCAAAGAATGCGATAAGATTTTTTTCTCTTGCCCCAGAGCATCGACCTCTACTCTTTTTTCGCCGTGCCGGCCGCGCAGATACTCTTCATAATACTTTTCCAAGCCGGTCTTGCCGATGTTATCACTCAAAAGATATCGACCCTCTTCCGCCTCATATTCTTCCGGGCTAATTTTGCCGACATAACCCAAAAGATGAGACGAACTGAAATTAAAAATATAATTCCGCCAGGCGTCAACTTCCAAACTGACACCGGGTAAATCAATGCTCAAAACCTTGAGCAACATCGCCTGCTCGTACGGGATGCCGGTTTTGACGACAATCGGCTGAAAATAATAGCGTTGATCGGAAATTTTCTGGCTTATTTCCGCTTCAGAAATTTGGGCGATTGCCGCCACCTTGGCCAAAACATTTTTTTTGCTTTCTTCACTCGTCGGCAGATTGACCGGCGTAATCAAAAGAGAGAAACCGGAGACATTTTTAACCAATGTTTTACCTTCCCGATCATAGATAATCCCCCGCTGGGCTCGGCTATAACTGGTCCGAATACGATTGCTCTCCGCCAGAGAAAAATAATGATCGCCCTTGATAATCTGCAAATAAAAACTTTTTACCGCCAGCGCCGCGACCAAAGCCAAAAGACAAATCAAAAAAATCCTCAATTTTCGTTGAGGAAGCGACAAGCCGAGAAAACTTCTCTGCGACGATGATTTGGCAAACAGGCCGGGGTTGTAGCTTTCTTCCACCCAATGAAGAGAGCTTTTCTTGCCGCTGCTGATATTCTCGGTGATAAAAAACGGATTAGTCCTTCTCATGAATTTATAAAATTCGGTTTGAATCTATTGGATAAAGCATCAATGGTAAAAAACGAAAAAGCCAAAAGAATTGAAATTGTCACCAGCTGAAAGACGACATCGATTGCCGAGCTCCAACCGAAGAAAAAATCGCTCAAGCCGACCAAATACAACAAGCCGACCAGACAATAAAGCGTGATATGATAGATAATCGTAGCGGACAGACCGAGAAAGACAAAGGAATAAAACGATCGATTGGTAAAAAAATTAAGCAGAAGCGCTTCCAAAAAAAGGGCTGTAAATAAAAAACAGAGTGAAAAAACGCCAAAAGGAAGGTTGGAATAAATGTCCAACAGCGGACCGGCCACCAAAACGAAAAATAGCGTCCAAGAAAAATCGACCAGGCTAACAAGTAAAACCAAAAACAAAATAAACAAATTTAACCAGGAAACAGCGAGTGAAAAGCGTCCCAAAAAAGAAATCTGGATCGTCGTGACCAGCAGTATTCCGATCAAAAAAATTATTGCCTTCCTCCACATAAAATCAAGGAATTATGACTAGTAGATAGCTCAAGTCGTCAAAAGAAATTATCGGACTCAAAATGGCAGTTTTAAAAATCTCGTTCTCCATCTGACTGACTGATTCAACTTTGGCGATTAGTAGCCCTTTGGGAATATCCCCCTCCAGACCAGAGGTGACCACCAAATCGCCGTCCTTAATCTCCTGATCTTGCGGAATATTTGTCATAGACAGACTTAGACCGAACTGGCCCTCTACCAGGCCGGCGGTTTGGCTTTGATTTTGAATGGTGGCCGCGACTTTGCTATTATTATCAGTCAGTAGCAGCACTTTGCTAAAAGAATCGCCGACTTCATGGATTTTCCCGATTAAAATTCCATCATTGGAAACAACCGCCAATCCCTTTACGATCCCATCCTTACTGCCGCGACTTATTACTACCGACCGAGAAAGCGAATCAGAAATACCAGTGACAATTTTGGCAGAAACGGTTTTCGCCTTCGTCTCTTCAATAAAATTCAATTCTTTTTTGAGAAGCTCGTTTTCTTGGGTCAAGCTATTGACTCTAGCTTGATCCACTTGATATTTTGCCAACTCCCGTTTTAGTTCCTCATTTTCCGCCAAAAGATCCCGCTTCTTAATCCAGGAAGTAGAAAATGATTTTATGCCGCCGGCCAAAGAATAAACACCGCCCTGAACCGGACCGATTATTTTTACCGCCGCCCCCTCCACTGGCCGCAACCAGCCAGCATAATGGAAAATAGCCAGAAATAAAATGAAGACCAGCGCCGCCGCGGACAATTTTATGATTCTTTTCATTGACTAAAAAAATGATTATTGGGAAGAGGGCACGACGATATCTTTGAGTAGCGCTTCATTATCCAACATAATGCCCATGCCCCGAACTACGCAAGTCTGGGGATCGTCGGCAATGTGGACAGGAATACCGATGTTTTTGGAGATGTATTGATCTATGCCTTTGAGCAGAGCTGTTCCGCCGGTCAAGATAATGCCTTTCTGATAAATGTCAGCAACCAACTCCGGCGGAGTCGTTTCCAATGTTGATTTGATAATATCCAAGATATTCCGAATTGATTTGGATAAGGCCGTCCTAACCTGTCCGTCATCAACAATCACTTCCCGCGGCAAACCGGAAACTATTTCCCGACCGCGCATCTCCATCTCTAACGGCTCATCCAGGCCGACTGCCGAACCGATTTTTTTCTTGATGTCTTCGGCGACCATTTCTCCCAAAACCAGGTTGAATTCTTCGCGCGCGAATCTAATGATATCGCGATCCAATTCCAAACCGGCGGTTTTGGAAATCTTCCAGTTGACAATGCCATTAAGAGAAATAACCGCCACCTCCACCAATCCGCCACCCAAATTGACAATCATGTTGCCGGTCGGATCCTGAATCGGAATCCGAGCGCCGATGGCCGCCGCCATGATGTTTTCCACCAAAAAAACCTGCGACGCGCCAGCCGATAACACGACATCTTCCACCGCTTTTTTCTCTACCTCGGTTACGTCCAAAGGAATCCCGACAATGGCTCGCGGGCGGGCGGAAAAAGACATTTTCCCGGCGTACAAACGATCAATAAAGTAATGGATCATTTTTTCTGTCACCTCAAAATCGGAAATTATGCCGTATTCCAGTGGCTTGCTGGCGATGATGTGGGGCGGAGTTTTGCCGAGCATTTTTCTGGCTTCATCGCCGACCGCCAAAATCTGATCAGTCCGAGTATTGACCGACACAACCGATGATTCATTGACGACAATGCCACGATCCTGCTGATAAATCATAGTCTTGGTACTGCCCAGATCAATGCCAAGGCCTTTATTTATTTTGCTGAAAAATTTTTTGAACATGTTCTTTTTTTGGCACTTTTTTAGAAAAAGTGCCGCAAAAATCGCAAGCTGATGAAAATTTGGCGCTTAAAGGCAAAATTCTAACAAAATTTTTAAACTCGTCCGTCCGCCGCGGCGGACGGACTCAAACAATAAAAATTTTGTAACTCATTTTGCCTTCCGCTTCATCCAAATTTTCATAGGCTTGCAAAATTTTAATTATTTTTTTTAAATTGACTTGATTAGATCACTTGCGGTTACTAATTTTGTTTCCTTGGCGTCGCGTTTTTTGAGTTCCACCTTGCCGGCGGTCTTCTTGCTGACAATGGCGCGCCACGGAATGCCGATGAGATCGGCATCAGCCAGTTTGGCGCCGACCGAGATATCCCGATCATCATACAAAACCTCCACGCCATTTTTCTTTAATTGATCGTAAATCTTTTCTGCTTGTTCATTCTCGCCCAGAGACAACAAATGGACTTTAAACGGCGACACTGTTTCTGGCCAAATGATTCCCTTGTCATCATGATATATCTCCACAATGGTGGCGACCAAACGGGAAATGCCGATGCCATAGCTCGCCATCAGAATCGGCCGGCGTTCACCCTTTTCATCGGTGGCATAGCCATTCATATCTTTGGCATACTTATCGCCAAACTGAAAAATATTACCCGCTTCAATGCTTTTGCCCTCCTGGAGTTTGGCGCCGCATTTCGGGCAGGCGTCGCCAGCTTTCAATTTTGAAATTTCACTGTTTTGACCATAATCACAAGCTGGACAATAAACGATTTTGTCCTCGCCGGCTTCGGAAATCACCTGAAACTCATGGGAATAATTTTTGGTAAAGATGCCGCCGGACGCTTCCACCACTTTTACCTCCAAGCCGCAGCGATTATAGACTCTCTTATATGCCTCAATCATCCCTTGATAATACTTGTCCAAACCTTCTTGGGACAAGTGAAAACTGTATAAATCCTTCATCATGAATTCCCGGCCGCGCATAATGCCACCCTTGGCGCGCAGTTCATTGCGGAACTTATTTTGGATCTGATAGATGGCAAACGGCAATTCGCGATAAGAGCTGATATTGCGACGAACCAAATCATAAATAACTTCTTCGTGAGTAGCGCCGAGGCCATTGTCTTTATTGCCACGATCCTTGAATTGATACATTATTTCCGCCAAGCTGGCCCACCGGCCGGTCTCGTCCCAAATATTTTTCGGCTGAAGCGCCGGCATCAGCATTTCTTGCGCGCCGGTGGCATCCATTTCTTCCCGGACAATCGTAGAAATCTTATTGATTACCCGCCAGCCGAGCGGCAAATAGGTATACACGCCAGCCATCAGCATGTCTATGAATCCGCCCTGGGACAAAAATTTGTGAGAAGCGCTAACCGCGTCTTTTGGCGGTTGTTTTTGGGTCTTAGTAAAAAGCGTGGATTGTTTCATAGATTTGGTATAAATTATGATAATATCTTTTCATTTTTTGGTGGTTTTGTCAAAGATTTTATTTTCTCAAAAAACCCCAAAATCCGTCTCGAGGTTCGGTGACTGGCGGGGCCGCCTGCTCCTCTGAAAACATCATTTCCATCACCTCTTTTATTCTCATCGCTTCACGCTCCACCGTCTCTCCTTCGTATTCGCCACTATGTTTCTTCTGGCCCTGATAACTCGCCTGCTTTTGATCCAAATGCAAATTTATTTCCCGGCCATTGATATAAATATGAAAGCGCGGATAAAAACCGCCGCCGAGACGGCGGGCATAACTCTCCTCCGGACTGCCATCGCGCACTTGGCCGTAGCCGGCGCGCCGGACGACCGCCAGCGGATTTAAATTGTCCAAGACTGTTATCCTCATAAGCCGAAAATATTTTTCAGGCCGGCAAAAATCCGGCCGCCATACTGCCGGACATCGCCCAGGGTCAGCCATAGCGCCAGCACCATTAGCAAAATGAAACCAATATTATGGACCAAATTTTCCCATTCTTTTTTGACGGCTCGGCCACGCATTTTCTCTATCAACAAAAACAAGACCCGACCGCCGTCCAAGGCCGGAAACGGCAGGATATTAATGACCGCCAGATTGAGCGATAAAAGCGCGGTGAATTGGAGCAAATACACGAATCCAAGCCGGGCGAATTGTCCGGTCAATACTGCTATTCCGACTGGACCAGCCACATCGGCGCCAGTTGGTTGTCCGATGATTAAATTTTTTATCAGCGCGACAAAAGCCATAATAATTGCCGCCAGCCAAATAAAGGTTGATTTTACACCTTGCCAAATAGCCAAATACCACGGATAACTGACAATCGCGGTCTCGCTAAGCGCGACGCCGATGCCGACACTGTCATTAAATTTTGTCACCCCGATGTCAAAAGATAAATTTTCTTCCCCTCGTTTGACGGCAAAAGAAACGGTTTGTCCGGCTTTGTCCGCCAAATATTCTTGAATGCCGCTTATATTCTCAAATTGCCGGCCATCAACAGTGGAAATTATATCGCCAGCCTGAATTCCGGCGGCGGCCGCCGGTAAATCATCCAACACCTGAACAATTTGAATGCTCCGATTGGTAATATTGGCGCCTCGGATATCGCCGCCGCTGATATCTGTCGGCATGCCGAGACCAAAGCCCCAAGCCAACAACACCATACACAATATTACATTCATAGTGACGCCCGCCACCAATATTACTATCCGTTGCCAAATTTTTTTGTGGCCAAAACTGTCACTCTCTTCCGCCAATTCGCCGTTTTCTCCTTTGATTTTGACAAAGCCGCCAATAGGCAGCCAATTAAATGAATAAAGCGTCGGCTCGTTCTCCGGCTCCGCCCGATTACCCCAAACTATTTTGAATTTGCCGTCTTTCTTCTTGACGCCGACAATCCGCGGCGGCAGGCCAAAACCGAATTCGTCCACCCGAACACCGAGTTTGCGCGCAGTCCAAAAATGCCCGATCTCGTGGGCAAAAACCATTACCGACAAAACGGCGATGAAAATAATTATCGTCATTGGATAAGGATTTGATTTTTTAAACAGTCATTATTTCTTTTTCTTTGTCGGCGGCAATCGCTTTGATTCTGTCATTGTACTCGCCTACTTTCTTGTCCAGCTCTTCAATCAAAGAGAATTTTTCGTCTTCGCCGAATTCCTTGTTTTTTTCCGCCGCCAAAATTTCTTCTTTGATGTCCTCGCGGATGCTCCGAACGGCGATTTTCGCCTGCTCTTCTTTTTGATGAAGAATTTTGACAATATCTTTCCTTGATTCTTCGGTCATTTGCGGAATGGTGATTCTAATCTTGTCGCCCTCATTGACAATCCCCAAATCCAACGATGCTTCCCGAAGCGCCTTTTCGATGTCTTTGACGACATTTTTATCCCAAGGCTGGATAAGGATTGAGCGCGCTTCCGGGACGGAAATAGAGGAAAGCTGATTGAGCGGCGACGGCGCGCCATAGGCCTCCACTCGGACATTGTCCAGAATTGCCGGATTGGCGCGACCGGTTTTTAAGGTGGCAATATCCTCCTTGAAGTGGCCGACTGCTTTATCAAAGTCAGTCGCGTGATTGGAAACAATGCTCATATTTTTATATTTTAATTTTTAGCTTTAAACGCTCCCAAATAGACAATATTGGTATCTTGAAAATCAATGGCAATGGAGTTGGCCAATCTGGCGAAAGGCAATTTCTGCGATGACCAGCTCTTGCCGCCGTCTATGCTCTTGACCAAACTGCTGGTGGTGGAATAATAAATCTCGTTGCTATTCTTCGGATTGACCGCCAAAGCATAAATGCTGGTGTTTTTGGGCGCCGGCAAAAGCTCCACTGCCGTCCAGGTCTCGCCGCCATCTATACTCCTCAACATGCCGTATTTGGAAATATGGATCAGGCCGCCACTGGTCGCCTTGTCCGCCACCATCTTGATATACTTACTGGCGCCGGAAAATCCTTTAACTCTGTCCGACAGGGAAACCCAATTTGCTCCGCCGTCGGTTGATTTGTAAATCCCTCGATCGTCAGTCGCGGCATAAACAATGCTATGATTATTGGGATCAATAATGACATCCATGATTATTCCGCCTTTGACATAATTGGCGGTCTTCCAGGTCGTGCCGCCATCGGCGCTTTTGAGCACTTCGCCGTCACTAGTGCCCATATAGACAATATCTTTATTGGCGTGATCAACCGCTATACTAGTCAGAGCAACATCGCTGTTCTGATGGAAGTAAACATTGTCCCAAAACCGGCCGCAGTCATTGGACTTATACAGCTTATTGCCAGTGATGACATAAAGAGTGCATTTGAACACCGGATCAACAGCGATGCCTCTTATTTTGCCGGTATTGAGAGCTGAAAATTTCTGCCAGCTGATACCGCCATTATACGTATAAACAATGCCGTCGCTTTCCGTCGCCAGATAAATCGTGTTGTGATCCTGGGGATCAAAAACTATCTTGTTGACATCCACATCGGCAATGCTGGCGACTTTGCCGCCGGTAAGCGGCACTGCCACCGTCTGCGTCCAAGTCTGGCCGCCGTCAGCCGACTTCCAAACACCGCCGTCGATTTTCTGACTGTCGGAACCGCCGAGAGTAAAAGTACAGCCGGCGGCGACAAAAAGCGCCGACGCTAGGACGAAAAACAAGGAAATTTTCCTGCTCATAAATTTATAATTAAATTTTCCAAGATTAATTTGGAATTAACATTGTAATCAAAGCCGATCATCGCTCGGTTCATTGCCAAAAGCGTATTTTTTATCTTTGCAAAATCAAAATTGCCGGAATTTTTTTTGATCTGGGGCAAATATTCCGCGTTGGCCACCAAAAATTCATTATCGCTAGAGATAAGCAAAAAATCTCTGATTAATAGCTGCCAGTCGGCCAAAAGCTTTTTGACTCGCTCGGCATTTTGCGTCTCATCGCCGGCGGCAAAGCCGACCAGCTTATCAACCAGTTTGAAACGGCCGCTCAAATCAGCGCCAAGCAAAGTAAAAAACTTTTTGATATTGTCGTCATAGTCAGTCAATAATGATTTGTTCTCCAAAAACGACATCGCCACTCCCGGCCGGCCGTAAGACAATCGGGCGATTTTTTGAGCGACGGCGGAATCGGTCTTTTCCCGAAGAAAATCTTCTATCCGGCGCGTATCCACTGGAAAAAAATTCAGTTGCTGGCAACGGGAGGCAATGGTGGGAGGCAAATTGGCGACGCTATCAGCGATAAGAATAATGACTGTCTTTGGCGTGGGCTCTTCAAGTAGTTTCAATAATCCGTTGGCCGCGGCGGCCGTGAGCGCTTGAGCGCCGTCAATAATCGCCACTTTGTAGCTGTTGAGCATGCTGCCTTGCTGGAGACGGTTTTTCAAGTCCCGCACCTGATCGATGGAGATATTTTTTTTCAATTTGCCGGTCTTCTCATCCGTCTGACGGAAAACTTCGTAGACGTCAGGATGAACGCCTCGCTCAAGCTGATGGCAACAAAAACAATCGCCACACGGCCTCGCGCTGTTCTGCCCCTGACACAAAATAGAACCGACGAATTTCTGGGCGACCGTATATTTGCCGAGACCGGCCGGGCCAACGAACAAATAAGCATGAGAAATTTTACCGCTGGCGGCCGATGACTGCAAAAAACTGACCACATTATCGTGGCCGCATGTTTCCCAGCAAAAATCCGTTTTTCCGTTCTTCATATATCTTGAATTCTAACACAAAATCGGTGTTTTTGCCAAATGTATTTATCGTCCTACAAAGACGGGGCATACCCCGTCTCTACGATGTTCAAAGATTAAAAACTACGAAAACCTACTTCAATAATTCCCAAATGCCGGCCGCGGTCTTGGCCCAGGAAAAATCCCGCGCCCGAACAACGCCTCGAGAAGAAATCTCCCGATGCAAATCCCGGTCACCAATAACTTCTCCGACTCGTTCGGCAATCGCCATTGAATCAGCCGGGTCGGCATACAATGCCGCCGCGCCGCCTATTTCGCGATGAGGATCCCGATCCGATGCGACAACCGGCGTGCCGCAGGCCATCGCCTGGATAATCGGCAAGCCAAAACCTTCATACAAAGTGACAAAAAGAAAAACTTCAGCTTGACGGATAAGCGCCGGCAAGTCGTCTTCCGGCACATAGCCCGGCATAATGATTTCATCTTGAAGACGATTTTTTTCAATAATATTTTTTATTGCTTCAAAATCATTGCCGGCATTGCCGACGAGCGCCAATTTCAAATCAGGATTTTTATCTTTCAGCATCGCGAACGCCGCGACCAAATTGCCGATATTTTTCTTTTTTTCCAGCCGGCCGATATAAAGCAGGTACGGCTTGGTTAGATTATATTTTTTGAAAGTATCAGCGTCAGAATCAGCGCGGAAAAAATATTTCTGTTCGTCATAGCCGAGATAAACCACTTTTATTTTTTCGACTGGAATTTGGTAAAGCTCCATAATCTCCCGACGGGAAAATTCCGAATCGGTAATAATGATTTGAGCGCGCCGGCGGATTTTTTTCATCGTCCAATCGTGATACCAAATCTGAATCGGCTTGTACAGCTCCGGGAAACGCTTGAAGCCGACATCATGAACCGTCACAATGACTCTGGTTTTTGATCTGATCGGCAAAAACGGAATGGTATGCGCCGGCACAAACAAAACATCCGGCGGATTGATAATAAGCTCCCACCACAAGCGGATCTGCGTCCATAGATATTTCGGCGGCCAAGATAAATCTCTTTCTTGCCAATTGCCATTCGGCATTTGTTCCAGCCCGCCTGATAATTTTTCATTGGTATACAAAATTACCCGACAATCGGCGGGGATGATTTTTTTGAGTTCTTGGATGATGTGGTAGGAATACCACTCTGTTCCGGTTTTGTGAATTTTGTTGGCGCGGGAAGCGTCAATGGCGATGGTCATGGGATAGCGATTAGCGGTTAGGGGTTAGGGGTTAGGGGTTAGGGGTTAGGGGTTAGAGGGGGTAAAAAATTTCTAATTCCTAATTTCTAATACCTAATAAAATTTCCAATTATAAATTTCAATTTTTTCTTACTTTTTCCATTATTTTAAACAAAATATCAGCTATTGGCCCATTACGCTGCTATTGACAAAATATTGTAAGTATGCTATAATTATAGATAGTACATCAATAAGTCAATTTGGGGCTTAACTGGCCAAAAAAGGCCGATTGGAAGGAGAAACCAATGGTTAGTGATATACTGGGAACCCCGTTACTGATACTCGAGCTTTTTGCACTCTGCTTTACGTTTTTTGTGGCGGCGGTCTACCATGAGGCAGCGGGACACAAGAAAGCAAATCGGCGCTGTTTGATCGTTGGGATCGTATTTGGGGTTGCTTGCTTCGCGATACCGAAGCCAGACCACTCGCCCACCGCTGCTGATGCTACCGAAGTCGCAGACCCGAAGTCGTTTGTGGACGGTCAGGTTGATCGTTTCCTTTCGGGTGAGCCGGCGGAAATAGTGGATGTCCTGCGCCTGTTCCGCGATCCGACGATCGTCGCCTGGGAGGTGGAAAAGTGGGCTATCCGCCACAACATTCCCGAAGAGAGGCGCGAGGAAGTCTGCAAACAGATGGTTTCGCAGTGCCTGCACGCGACCATCCAGATGCAGGCGCCGCAACAAGAGTTGACGCCCACCGCTGTGGAAGGAGAAATCCCTTCCGCAGTTCCCGCACCCCATCAATAACTTCTCGGCTCGGCCGAGATTGTCGTCTCACCAATCCTGATCCGCAGGCTCTTGGTGAGACGTTTTTGTTTACAAAAAAATTGTCAAATTACAGTGTCATTGCGAGTCCACCCCAAGCGGACGAAGCAATTCCATTTTCTTTTTTTGTCATCCCGAGCATTCGGGACGTCTCTACACAGACGCGAGCTTATCGCGTCTCTACGGATTTCTATTCCGAGTTCCGAGTTACGGATTACGAGTTCCGAACCAAAATCCCGTTACCGGTTACTCATTACTGGTTACTTTTAGACGCGATGAATCGCGTCTCTACGATTATTACCGATTACAACCCCATTGTTCCGTGATCCCTACTTCGTCGCCAAAATGCTCCGCTTATAGCTTTCCAAATTGTCCAGCGCGATGCCGGTGCCTTTGACAACGCAATATAGGGCATCGTCGGCCACATAAGCGGACACTCCCGTCGCTTGGGCAATAAGTTTTTCAATATTGCGAAGCAGACTAGAACCGCCCGACATCACAATCCCCTTGTCAATCACATCCGCCGATAATTCCGGCGGAGTCTTATGGAAAACGGTTTTGACGGCAGCGACTATCCCCTCCAAGTCATTTTGAATGGCTTCTGTCACATCATCAGATGAAACTGTCACGGTCTTGGGCAGGCCCGTGACCATGTCGCGGCCGCGGACATCCATATACATTTTTTCTTCCAAATACAGAGCCGAACCGATGCAGATTTTTATTTCCTCAGCCGTCCGTTCGCCTATGGCCAGCGAATATTTCCTTCGGACATGTTCGGCAATATCAGCGTCAAATCTATTGCCGCCAATTCTTACCGAAGTTGACGAAACAATGCCGCCCAAAGAAATCACCGCTACTTCGGAGGTGCCGCCACCGATATCAATAATCATGTGGCCAGACGCTGATCCAATCGGAATATTGGCGCCAATGGCGGCGACAATCGGCTCCTTAATGATATAGGCGGCCTTGGCGCCAGCGGCAATGGTCGCATCCACCACTGCTCGCCGTTCGGTAGAGGTAATACCCGCCGGCACCGCTACCATCACCTCCGGCCGAAATAGCCTGACGCCGCCGAGCGCTTTATTGATAAAATACCGAAGCATCGCCTCGGTCGTCTTATAATCGGCAATCACGCCGTCCTTGAGCGGCTTTCGGGCGATAATCGTGTCCGGCGTACGACCGAGCATCTCTTTGGCTTCGGCGCCGACAGCGATGATTTTTTTGTCAATATTAGAAACTGCCACCACCGATGGCTCGTTGATGAGAATGCCTTTTTTGGGCACATGGACCAAAACGTTGGTGGTACCCAAATCTATGCCGATTCGCCTCAAAAACATACTGCTTTGGCTAAGATTAAAACTTAATTAGAAATTCCCGATCCACCGACAAATCCGTCTCCCAGCCGATGTCCTGGCCAAAAAATTTCGCCGGCGGCACATCGGAATAATACGAAGCAACGGGATTAGTAAAGTTTAAATCAATTTTTAAGTTGTGTCCAATTGTGCCCGCCTGCTTCTGAACAATTAATTTATACACCCTAGCCTGATAATCCGCTTGAATATTTTCCGGCAGGCGGTATTCAATAATTATTTTTTTCGTACTCTTCGGTTCCACCGTAAAAAACAGCGCCAGATAACGCTTGCCCAGCTCTTCGCCGATTTGCGCGTCACTAGTCAAGTCCAGTTCACGCTCCTGGCCATCCTCAACAATCGCCGCGCGCAAAAACCAGCTGCCGCCAGGAACATAAAGCCGCAGATAGTCGCGATAACGGGAGATTAAATCCTTTTGATAGTCCTCCTGATGCGCATAAGTCAACTCCGCGCGACCGATCAAATTGCCGTTTTCATCCAGACGCAGACGATAAGCGATTGATTTATCCATTGCCTTGTCAGTCTTTAGGGCCGCCAAGTTGCTATCTATCGCCAACAGATAATCACTGTCGGAATCTTTGACCTCACCGGTCCAGTCGTAACCGGCAAATTGTTCCCGCAAATCATCATCAAAAAGATAAACCAAGATCTGCTTCTCCCGAATATTATTTTCCAGCGCCAAAAATATTTTCAATGCGTCTTTGGCCGGCAAAGAATAAACTTTATCCAAAATTACTTCGGCCAAATCGCCGATAATGTCCTTGCGATCGCGTTTGCCGATTCCCGCCTGCAGATAATCAAACTCCACGAATTTCTCCAAATCCCAGGCGAAATTATCAGCCGAGAATTCAAGGTCATTTATCATAATCGGCCCCAGAACCGCCAGAATATCCGCCGTCACTTCTGGCGTAAGAGCAATCACGCCGTCAAATCGGTAATCCGGCCGGCCGGCAAAAGCGGCTTCTTGATGATAAAACCAAGCGATCTGCTCCGCGGCCGTTGGCCAATCCGGCGACCAATTGGCGTCACGCAAATACCAATTTTTCTGCTTGTTGTAAGCGAGCATCGGCCATGGCGCGGCGATATTTAATTTGCCCTCGGAAAAGCGATCCAAATTGTAAACATCATCGGTAAAAAAACTTTTGATCTGTCCGTCTTTGACGGTGACCACGCCATAAGAACCGATAAACCCGCCCGTCGGGCGCATTTCCATATTATTTTCAAAAACCAATAGATATGTTTTTTCCCGGCCATAGCCAAGAAGATCGGGCAAATTGGCCGCTAGCGGCAATGATACCTCGCTGGCCTTGGCCAATTGGGATAACAACTCTTGGGTGCCGGACAATTTGAGATCGAAAAATCCTTTCAGCCGACGCAGATTGACCTCGGCCAAAATCTTTTCCGCTTCGGCAATATCCGCTTGGGCCGAGAGAATGCCCGCCTTGCTCGCGTTCAGCTTTCCCAGAAAATCATCCCCGCCGAGCGTGAGACCGGCCTCGTCAAAAGCGGTGAATATCTTCTGCCAGCCGCCAACCAATTTATCGGCACCAGCGAGCATTTTGTCGGTTTCAGACAATACGTTTCCAGCCGGGGGGAAATAGCCAATCACGCCGACCCGGCCCAATGAAGAACGGAGTATGGCGATTTCTCCGCTAGCGCGGCCGGCCGCGGCCGCAGCTCCTCGCCAGTCACCGGCGCCAGCAAGAGCAACGATTTCCGTCTGGCTCTTTTTGATGACTAGGATGCTGTCAGCCGCTTTGATTGACTGATAGCCAAGCGGCAAAAAAATCACCAAAAAAACCACAAACAGCGCCATTAGAAAAACAGCCAGCCATTGCCGGAGGCCGCCAGTTTTTTTGGAATGGCGGCGAAAATCAGAAAGGAGATCCTCCATTTCTTCCAATTTATTTTTCCGATGAAACCAAAGCATTTGCTTTTAAGAATATTTTTTCAAATACTTGAACCAGTCAAAAATATGAATCCAGAATATTTTTGAAAAAAATCCACTTTGCGCCGATTCGCGCTTATGGTAATGGACAATATCAGCATCCACAAAATAATAAACTTTGTATCCCAGCTGGCGAAATTTCTTGCACCAGGCGACGTCGCCAAAATATAAAAATAAATCTTCGTCCATCAGTCCGGCGCGATCAATCGCTGATCGGCGCACCATCGCGAACGCGCCCAAAATCCAATCTACAGCGATAGTCTGGCTGTGATCAAAATCAGTCATCAGATAACTGTCTATTTCCCGCCTGGCAAAGGGCAGACGGCCGAGCAATGTCCGGCGGTAAATAGGCACGAATTTGCCAGGAAACCTTAGGCATGACATCTGGATGGAGCCATCGGGATTTTTGAGTTTGGGACCGACCAAGGCCGCTTCAGGATTAGCTTCCATGAAATCATAAATCCGATCAATAGAATGATCCAAAATGGCGATGTCAGTATTCAAAATCAAAATATATTTTCCCGAGGAATTCCTGATGCCGAGATTGTTGCCTTTGTGATGGCCGAGATTGGCCTTGGCTTCTATCAGCTTCACTTGGGGAAACTTTTCTTTGACCATCTCCGCGCTGCCATCGCCGGAATTATTGTCCACCACTATTACTTCAAACCCAACTTTTGGCGGATAAAGATAAATCCCCTTCAAACACTGCTTGAGTAGTCCTCTGGTTTTGTAATTATTGATAATAATTGAAATTTCCATAAATTATTTAATTCCCTTGGACCTCCCCCTACCCCCTCCTTCAGACAAGGAGAGGGAAGAATGGAACGGCTTGCTTTTATTTTATCCATTTTCTGATTTCTTGCGGACTGACTCGCGCCTGCTTCAGATTGTTCCGGCGTTTTTTAAGCATCCGCGGCAGCAGGCGGAAAAAATCGCCTATCGCCGGCAAAGTGGTCCACTCAAAAATCAGGATATAAATTATTTTTTTTAATTCATAGAAAAAAATAAACGGGAAATATCTCAATAAATTTTTCCAAGATTCGTTCTTTATCAAGACAAACAAATGATTGCGATAGGAGTGCCGGCGAGCCAGGGCCGACTGCTGGCGCCGGTTTTTGACAATCTCCCCTGTTGTCTTGGCGTTGTTTTCCGCCAAAGAACGGATATGATAAGCGCGGGCGCCGGCGACAAACAGCGACTTGAAGCCGGCCAAACGAAGCCGCCAAGCCAAATCCGCGTCTTCTTTGTAAAAGAAAAAATCTTCGTCAAAATATTCGCCGGTCGGATTTCTTTTGGATCGGTAGAGGCAATCTTCCAGCGCCGAGCGCCGATACATCACTAGCGCGCCGGAGTGGCCGAATACCTCGCTATCGCCAATCTTGTCATCTTTTTGGCCAGCGCCGATCTCGGCGATGCGATGGCTTTTGAAAATCACCAGTCCGCGCGAATCAATGGCGCTGGTTTGCTCAAATTCGCCCAAATCAGAATTAATCGCCCGGAGCTTTAATAGCGTTCCGCCGAAGCTGCCGCATTCTTCGTACTGCTTTTTTTCGGCCTGGGCCATTATTTTTTCCAGCCAAGTCTCCGCCATCACGATATCAGGATTGCAAACCACGACAAAAGACGAGTTGAACAGCTTGATGCCTTGATTGTTGGCCTTGGCAAAACCGAGATTTTTTTTGTTCTGAAAAACCGTCACCTCGGGATAATTCCGGCGCAAAAAATCAACTGTTCCGTCTTGGGAATTATTATCAATCACGAGTACCTGAAAATCGCGATAAGTCTGATTGAAAATCGCTTTGAGGCAAAACGGCAAAAATTTCAGACTATTCCAGGTGACGATTTGAATTGTGACTTTTGGTAGTTTCACGGTATACGATGCTAATATACTAAATACAATGCTAATATACTAATTTATACTAATGATACTAATGGAATGGAATACGATGCTAATATACGAATCCGCCCGAGGCGGACTAATAATACGAATAATGCAAGACAATTAGTGACGAGTAACCAGTAACGGGACCCGGGACTAGCGACTCGGAATTCGGGATACTGTGTCATTCCGGCCGAGGACGCCTCCAAGCGGACGAGTGGAGGGATCCCTCCACGGAGTTTACCCTGAGCGTAGTCGAAGGGGTCGGGATGACAACATGAAAGCAGATTGAAAATTTATTGTAAATTTTAAATTGAAAATTGAAAATTAATTCAAGCTTTCTTATTCGTCACCCAGAAACCGAGGCGATGTTTCCCGCCGAGCATTAGCCGCGTCTGGGCGTCTATTGACGGAATAGAACCGAATATCACCATTGTCACGGGGAACATCACCCATTGCGCCATCATAATCAAATAATTATACCAGCGATAACCCTTCGGCCGAGTCGGCAACATAAAAGTGTAAAGGATTGAGTTAATTATTAATCCGACCATGCCGACCATCATCAAATTTTCCAA
This sequence comes from uncultured Gammaproteobacteria bacterium, assembly GCA_964536975.1. Lineage (GTDB taxonomy): Bacteria > Patescibacteriota > Patescibacteriia > 2-01-FULL-39-33 > 2-01-FULL-39-33 > JAKQDP01. The sequence continues at coordinate 96,182 of CAZHYS010000001.1, read as the reverse complement.
AGTGTATGGCGCGTTTTGAAAAAACGCCGTCGCCCTATCAGTATCAGACGCCAGCCATAGAGGCAGACGGCCGACAATGGCGATAAGAAGCGGCGCAGTCGCCCAAGAATACATCCCTTCAAACTGATTCCAGAAATAAAACAGCCGTTTCTTGAGCGGAATCTTCCGATTGGCTTCCGCCCCGAAAAAATTCTTCCACATCCAAGGGAAATGTTCCACGCCCCACGCCCAGCGCCGCATCTGCTTGTATTGGTCAAACAGGCTCTTCCAAAAAGATCCGATATAAACCGTGTCCATTGAAAGAGTGATAAACATCGGCACCACTTCGTAATCGCCGTCATACTTGACCAGACCCTGCAAACAGATCCGCGAATCTTCAGTCACAATCGTTTTGTCATGAAAGCCGACATCGGACAGCATCTTAAAGCTCATGCTGTGCGAAGAAAAAGTGAGCAACCTCTCCGGCCGAGACAAATCGGTCAATAGCCAAAAGGTCGTTGATGACGCCACGACACGGATAATCGGATTTGATTCCCAAATATTATTGTTGTACAGAATGAGGGGCTGATAACTTGCCCGCTCCGGATTGGGATGAGTGAGGTATTTATAAGTCAAATAGGAAAAATACTGCGGGTGCGGCAAGGTCTCAATATCAAAACAAGAGACGATCACTTTGCCATAATCCAGGCCGAGGGCGTCAAGCTCCCGCTGGAGATTGCGTTCCATATAATTGACATTGGAACCTTTGCCGGGAAGCTCGTCCGGCGCCGGCGGATGAACAGTGATAAGCAATTTGAAAAATTTATCTTCAAATTCAGCTTTGATTTTTTCGGCAACAAGCAAAAAATTATCCCGATCACGCTCCTCGCCGCCCAAAGCGATGATCATCCGGTCTTTGGGATAATCTGTCTCAGCCAGTTTTTGAAATGATCGACGAACCACTTCATATGGCTCTTTATAAGTCGGATAAGTGACGACGTGGTAATACTCGCAATAATCCTTGGGCAGAGTTTTTAATTTATCGCTCCAGTTTATCCGATGGTCGCGGTAATATCTAAACCAAGAAATAAACAGCCAAACCATCATATAAAATAATCTGGTAATCCAGTAAACTACAAAGATAATAACAAAATAAATCGCCCATAATGGACGGATAAATGACAAAATCACTACGCCAACAAGGGTCAGCCAAACCGTCATCGCCGGAATAAAATCAAGTGTTCGGCTGGAAAAAATCTTTTTCATAATATAATTAAAATAACATTTTTTCCCAAAAAAAACAACCCCGTCGAAAGGGGGCGAAAAGCCGAGACAATCGGCCAAAACCGGCCTTAGATCAAGCTTTTGCCAGTCATTTCTTCGGGTTTGGGCAGATTCATGACTTTCAGAATTGTCGGCGCGATATCGGACAGGAGGCCTGACGGCTTGACCAAGCTCAAATCAGAATTCGGACTGTCCACACTGCCGGCAGTCCGGCCTTCCCATTGTTTGCCGACCACAATAAACGGCACCGGATAGGTGCTATGCTCCTTGTCAATATTGCCGGACTGCATATTGATCAACTCCTCGGCATTGCCGTGATCAGAAGTAATAATCGCCACTCCGTCATGAGCCAAAACCGCCTCCACGATTTTTTTCACGCTATCATCAACCACCTCGCAGGCTTTGACGGTCGCTTTGAGATCGCCAGTGTGACTGACCATGTCGCCATTGGCAAAATTAATCGCGATAAAATCGTATTTATCATCAATAATTTCTTTGGCTACTTTTTGAGTGATTTCCCGAGCGGCCATTTCCGGCTTTTCAGCGTAGGATTTTATCCGAGGAGAAGGCACCAAGATCCTTTCCTCGCCGGCAAATGCCGTCTCTGTCCCGCCATTTAAAAAAAATGTGACATGGGTGTATTTTTCCGTCTCGGCGATATGGAGCTGGGTCAAACCGGCATCGGCGATAACCTTGGCCAAGGGCGTGTCAATCGTTTCCGGCGGAAAGGCCGCCTCCACCGGCAGATCATCTTCGTATTCGGTCATTGTCACAAAATACAAATTCCGCAAATACTCCCGCGGAAATTTGGAAAAACCGGGCAAGACAAAAGTTTTGGTCAGCTCTCGGGCGCGGTCAGCGCGAAAATTGAAAAAAATCACCGCGTCACCGGACTTAATCCGCCCGACTGGCTGGCCGTTTTCGGTGATAACGGCCGGAACAAATTCCTCATCATAAATTTTCTTTTCATAAGACGTCCGGACCGCTTCTACCGGATCAGCAAAACGGCTTTCCGCCTCTCCCCGAACCATGGCATTGTAGGCGAGAGAAATGCGCTCCCAGTGATTATCTCGGTCCATAGCATAGAAACGGCCGGAAACAGAAGCGATGCGGCCCACTTTCAAATCATTGAGTCGGGCGGCCGCTTCTTTGATGAAATCAGCGCCGGAGTTATACGGCATGTCGCGGCCATCCAAAATAGCGTGGAGAAAAACCTTGTCTTTCAATTTTTCTTTGCGGCAAAACTCAAATAAGGCGTACAAATGATCAATTGATGAATGTACTCCGCCGGAAGATACCAATCCGACGAGGTGGAGATTGGAACTGTTTTTTCGGACATGTTCAATGGCGGCGAGAAATTTTTTGTTGTCAAAAAAATCGCCGTCGGTGATCGCTTTATTGATCCGCGGCAAATTCTGATAAACCAACCGGCCGGAGCCGATATTCAAATGGCCGACTTCGCTGTTGCCCATTTCTCCCCATGACAAACCAACCGCTTCACCGGAGGCCTGAAGCGTCATAGCCGGATAAGTCTTGATAAGATTATCAATAGCCGGGGTCTTGGCCAAAGAAATGGCATTGCTCCGGGAAGGCGGCGCAATACCCCAGCCGTCAAGAATAATGAGAACTACCGGTTTGGGACGTTCTTTTTCCATAGATTAAAGCAGGCTCCTTCTGGTCATTTCAGCCGATTTAGCAATATCAAAAATATCCAAAATAGTCGGCGCGATATCGCCGAGATAGCCCCGTTTTATCCTTTTGTTTTTAAACTTTTTATCAATAATAATTAGCGGCACCGGATTGGTCGTGTGCTCGGTAATTATTTCGTTTGTTTCAATATTCAGCATAAGCTCAAGATTACCATGATCGGCGGTAATAATCAAGATAGCCTTATTTCTGATGCAAGCTTGAGCCACTTTTTTGACGTATTTGTCAACTGCTTCGGCGGTTTTTATTCCTGCTTTAATGTTGCCGGTATGCCCGACCATGTCCGGACAAGCAAAGTTAGCGCAGATAAAATCACTGGTTTTGAGGCTGGCAATTAGTTTTTGGGCGACTTTGGGCATAGACATTGCCGGCGTTTGATCATAAGACTTCACCTTCGGCGAAGGAATCTTGACTCTCCTCTCGCCCGCCACGGGATCAGCGTAACCGCCATTGAAAAAGAAAGTGACGTGGGCGTATTTTTCGCTCTCAGCGATATAAAGCTGGCGTTTGTCATGAAGCAACATCGGCAAAGTATTGCGTAAATCCTCCGAAGGGTAAGCCGTCAGGATACTGTCCAAGTCCGGACCAAAATCAGTCATGGCGACAAAAGAAACATCCTGCAAAACTTCTTTGCGCTTGGGCGCGCCGGGATTTTTCTTTTCAAATTCTTTTTGCACAAACGGTTTGGCCAGCTGTCTGGCGCGGTCGCTCCGCAAATTGAAAAAAATCACGCTATCGCCATCTTTTATCCGCCGCACCGCCTTGCCTCTCTTATATATCACGACCGGCTCAATAAATTCATCAGTCACATTGGCGTTGTATGCTCGCGTGATGCCGGCTTGCGGGCTTTTGCCAACATGACCCCGGCCGGATGTCATCGCGTCATACGCCCACAGCGTCCGCTCCCAGGACTTCTTCCTGTCCATAGCGTAAAACCGGCCTATTACCGTGGCAATGACTTCATTTGGCTTCAAAAATCTTTCTAGTGCCATCATTGATTTGAGCGAAGAACGCGGCGGCGAATCGCGGCCGTCAGTAAAAAGATGCAAATAAATATCTTTTACTCTCTTGGTTCTCAATAACGTGAGTAGCGCCAGCAAATGATCGGGGTCGCTATGCGGACTCTGGCCGTTAGACAGCATCCCCATCAGATGAATGGCGGCTCTATTTTTGCGGGCGTGATTTATCGCCGCCAAAAAGGCAGGATTTTTGAAAAACTCGCCGGTATTTATCTGTTTGGAAATCTTAACCACGTCCTGATCAACTATCCGGCCCGCGCCAAGATTGATATGTCCGGCTTCACTGTTGCCGACTTGATTCGGCGGCAAACCGGAGCATTTGCCGGAGGCGCAAATAGTTGTCCAGGGATAATCGCGATAAAGCGAGTCAATGAAAGGCGTCTTGGCAAGATAAATCGGATTGCCTTCGTTTTGCTCGCCCAAACCCCAGCCGTCAAGGATGAGCAGGACAACCTTTTTTGTTTCTGAATTATTTCTGATTTTATAAGACATTGGATTTTAAAAAAAATAATTACTCATTAAATTTCTAATTTCTAAATCCTAATTTCTAATTAATAATTACAATTTTCTATCCAACCGCTTCTCTAAACAATCCCATCAACATTTTTGTCTTCTCACCTACTTTCCCAGAGCCGACTTTGACTTTTCCCACTTTGACCACAGGCAGGATTTCTTTGGTGGTGGTAGTAATAAACGTCTCATCGGCCTGTTTTAATTCTTCAAACAAGACCTCTCTTTCCTTCACCTTCATTTTCTTCTTGGCCAGCTTGATGACAAAATTTCTCGTTACACCAGACAAAATGCCATCCTTGGCTGTGATCAAATTATTTCCCTTGATCAGAAAGAAATTGCAAGTCGATCCCTCCAAGATTTTTCCATCGTCGCAATACAGCAAATCCAATATTTTATCTGAATGGGGAAAATTTTTGAATTTTATGGAGGTCAAATAACTATTTGATTTGGCGATCGGAAATTCCCGTTGATGTTCTACCGGTAATAATTCCACGCCATTGATATAATCCTTCTCTTTTCGCGGCGGAATTTTGCCAAGCAGAATGAAAAAGTTCGGCTGGCTATCGCCAAAATGCATGCCATCTCGACTTGAGCCGCCAGTCAAGACCAGACGGGCAGTCGCATCTGACAGCTCATTTTTCTTCATCAAATCATAAACTATCTTCTTGGTCTGCGCCTCCGAAGTCGGAATTTTTACACCCAATGTCTTGGCCGATCGGCAAAACCGTTGCCAATGTTCACGAAAAAGAAACAGCCGACCATGATAAGTGCGAAGAAAATCAAAAACGCCATAAGCGCGCAAAACGCCGATGTCATCTATCGGTATTTTCGCGTTTTTCAAAGACACGGTCCGACCATTTAAAAAACAATATTTTTCCATGCGGCCTTACTTTATTTCATCCCAAATTTCCATCAGCCGATTGTATTTGGCGATGCGTTCGCTGCGGCAAAGCGAGCCAGTCTTGATATACTCGGCGCCGCAAGCGACAGACAGATCAGAAATAAAGTCATCAACCGTTTCGCCGCTCCTGTGCGACACAGCGATCTTGTAACCATGCTCCTGCGCCAGCTTGATCGCTTCCACAGTTTCAGTCAAGCTGCCGATTTGGTTCAATTTTATCAGAATGGCATTGCCGACTTCCTGTTCTATGCCCTTTTTCAATCTCTTGACATTGGTCACAAACAAGTCATCGCCGACCAAAGCGATTTTTTTGCCGAGCTTGCCGGTCAAGGTCTTCCAACCGTCCCAATCATCTTCAGCTAAGCCGTCTTCCAATGACTCAATCGGATAACGAGTAATCCAATCGCCATACATTGCCACCATATCCGCGGCGCTTCTCTTTTTCTTGTCCGCCACCATATCATAAACGCCGTCCTTATGGAATTCTGAGGAAGCGGCATCAATGGCGATTTTGACGTCTTTGCCTGCTTTATAGCCAGCAGCGGCAATCGCCTCCAAGATCACCTTGAGCGCCTGTTCATTGCCGGGCAATTTCGGCGCATAACCGCCCTCATCGCCAACCGTGGTCTGATAGCCCTTGTCTTTCAAAATCTTTTTCAAAGCGTGAAAAATTTCCGCGCCGCAACGCACTGCTTCTTTGACATTATTCTGCTGAGGGGTGACCATAAACTCCTGGATATCAATGGACCAGCCGGCATGAGCGCCGCCATTCATAATATTCATCATCGGCACCGGAAAAGACATCTTTTTCTTGGACCAGAATTTCTTATTGAGATAAGCATAAAGCGGCTTTTTGGCGTCAATCGCCGCGGCTCGCGCCACTGCCAATGATACGCCCAAAATGGCGTTGGCGCCCAATTTTGATTTGTTTTCCGTGCCATCAAGATCAAGCATCATTTTATCAATTTCCCTTTGTTTGGCCACTTCCATTCCTTTCAGTTTGGGGGCTATTTTTTCATTGATATTTTTGACCGCTTTCAAGACTCCCTTGCCACCGTATCTTTTTTTATCGCCATCACGAAGCTCCAGTGCTTCATAGCTGCCAGTGGAGGCGCCACTGGGTACTGCCGCCCAGGCCTTCTTGCCACTCGACAAGACCACTTCCACTTCTACAGTCGGATTACCCCGAGAATCCAATATTTCCCGACCCTTGATTGACTTGATCTTTGACATAAACGATTTTTTACTTATTTATTTATAATATTAAAAAATATCCACTAGGATAAAAATAGCAGATTTATTATAACACAAAAGCATTGGATTTTAAAAACAGTCCGCCGCGGCGGACTGTTTTTAAAAGTTGGTTTGAAAAACTATTTCCCAATCTCGTAAGTGATATACACATTGACCTTGACCTCCTGGCTGCCGGATTGGATATCTGCTTGCGGCACCGCCGAAGAAAGTGCTTTTTCCTCCACTGAACTACCCATTCCGTAAGCGTAATCGCCGGCATAATATGACGGCGTGGCCATATCCTCGGAAAAGCCGACTATCCGACCAAGATTGATACCGACTTCATCGGCCAATGACTTGGCCTTTTCCTTGGCTTGAGCGATCGCCTCTTTTCTTGCTTCAGCTTTGTAAACTTCCGGATCATCAATAGTAAAATTCGGACCACTGACGCTATTGGCGCCTTTTTCACCGGCCATGGAAACAATCTTGCCGATATTGTCAAAATTCCGCACCTTCACCTCCACTGACTGGCTAACTTCATAACCAATTATCCTTTGGCGACCTTCGGTCCAATCATAACGAGGGTTAATCTGATAATAACTGGTTTTAATATCTTCTTCGGCAATCTTGTACTGGCCCTTTAGCTCGGTGATAATCGCGTTCATTTTGTTGTTATTTTCCGTCTGCGCTTCTTCCACAGTTGACTTCTGGGTGATAATGCCGACATTTACCAACGCCACATCCGGTTTGGCAGTCACCTCGCCAAGGCCGGAAACACTGACCCGATCCTGGTATTCGGGACTCTTACCGATATAATTGTAATTTTCCCAGGCGTTTCGCGTCAGGCTGACGAGATAAGCGGACAAAAAGATCATCACGATTATCGCGAACACTGAAAAAACCAATTTGACGTGATACTTGGGGGTACCACCGGAAAAATTTTCATTCATAGGAGTCTGTTAATTTATTATTTAGTTGTTATAATAAAAGTTGCTAAATGGCTATATTGTTATATTGTTTTTATGCCGCTTCTATAATTGGGGGTACCAAACAATTTTACAATCCGCCGCGGCGCCTGCCCGCCTGTGGTGGGGACAATTAAACAATAATTATTTTTTAAAAACTGATAATTATCCACGGTGACGGATTGAAAAATAAAAATTAAAAATTTTATCAAGAAACTATTTTTTTAAGCCCTGGTAGCTTCTTCCCTTCCAAAAATTCCAGCATCGCGCCGCCGCCGGTGGAAATAAAGGTAAACTTTTTTTCCAAACCCATTTTCCGAATCAGTTGCACTGTCTCGCCGCCGCCGACGATAGTCTTGGCTTTGGAAGCGGCCAAAATCTTGATCAGCTCCCTGGTGCCGCGGGCAAAAAACGGCGTTTCAACCAGTCCCATCGGCCCGTTCCACACGATCGTCTTGGCTTGACTGATGATATGCCGATATAATTCTATCGTATCCGGCCCGATATCCAAAATCACCTCGTTTTTGCGGATATCGCCGAGCGCGTCAATTCGGCCCTTGATGGCCTTGAAGCTGGACGCGAAAATTCCGTCCACCGGCACGCGCAACTGATCATCAGTCAATTTTATTTTTCTTATTTCATCTACCATCTTGGGCTCAATCATTGATTTGCCGACAGCCACGCCAAGCGCTTTTAGAACAGTGTTGGCCAGCGCGCCGCCGAGGAGGACATAATCAGCCGAATCCAAAAATCTGCCGATGACTTTTATTTTGGTGGAAATTTTGGCGCCGCCGATAACGGCCACCAGCGGCTTGGGCGATCGATCAAAAACTCCGCTCAAGTTATCAATTTCTTGTTCCAAAAGGAAACCGCCGTAGCTAGGGAGATAATTTTGGATTGTCGCCACTGAAACATGCTCGCGATGAGATACAGCAAACCCGTCGTTGACGAAAATATCACCAAGCTTAGCCAGCTGTCTGGCAAAGGTCTTGTTTCCCGTCTCTTCGCGACGATCAAACCGGACATTCTCCAGCATCAAGACGTCGCCCTTTTTCATCTCGGCAATCTTTTTTTCCACATCCTTGCCGATGACGATGTCGCTTTTGTAAATGCTTTTACCCAATAGCCGCGCCAAGCGAGCCGCCACCGGATCCAAGCGGAATTTTTCCACCACCCTGCCATCCGGCCGGCCCAAATGAGCCATGATGATTACTTTGGCTTTTTTCTTGATCAAATATTTTATCGTCGGCAAGCTCTGAATGATCCGGTACTCTTCTTCGGGATCAACTTTGCCATTGGCGCCAAGCGGCACGTTGAAATCAACGCGAATGAGTACGCGCTTGCCTCGCAGATTCTTAACTTGGCGAATGGATTTTATTTTCATCTGAACATATTATAACATAGATTAAGATAGCCGCATAAAATTCAAAATCAAAAACTACAAAAAAACAAATAAAATTTAAAAATTTGAATTTTATTAGAAATTAGACATTAGAAATTAGAAACTTCATTCCTATTCTCCTTCTATCTCCTTAAGTATCCAACTGTCGCCGGCGATTTTGGCGACAGACACTTCCAGGCCTTCCGCTAGTCCGCCTTCGGCCAACATCTTAATGTTAAAAACCAAATTCTCCGGCAAAATTTCTTCGCCATGCTCCACAATTGAGCCGAGTTCAATCGTCGCTTTGGTGATTTTTTTCAGGTTGTTTTTCGCCGCGTAATCCATAATCGTCTTGTAGATTTGGTCGGCGAGATGGAAATCGTGCATAAAATTAGCTTATGGCTAATGGCATATGGCTCATAACACATGACATCTGCCTATTTTTTTAAATTGTTTTTGAAAAAAGTTATTCTTTTTATTAATATTTCCCCGATAGAATATAATTCTTGAAATTCTTGATCTTTAATATATCCCCTCTCCTTTGCGATAAATAATTCCGAAATAACTTCAACTCCCGAGCGGATTGAAAAGCCAAGAAACATAGTAAATTCTTTTACCGAGGCAGCTGCTGATCCTTCGGCTATATTTGCAGAAACCGAAACCGCCGCTCTATTTAATTGACTGGCCAATCCAAATAATTCTTCTTTGGGAAACTTTCCTGTTATATTATAAATTAAATTAGAAAATTTAATGGCTTCCTGCCATATTTCCAAACTTTCAAACCTAAACATGAAGTATCATTATAATTTATTCATTATATACCATATGCTATATGCTATAAGCTATATGTTATATGCTATATGCTATAAGCTATAAGCTATAAGCTATAAGCTATAAGCTATATGCTATAAGCTATTAGCCATATGCCATTTCAGTGTGTCGCACACGCAATACACGGATCGTAAGCGCGGATAAGGCCACGGATTTTGATCGCCCGTTTTTTGGTAGGCAGTTTCATCACGTTGGGGAGATAGGCCAAAACATCCGCTTCCAAATTTTTCAGATAAGAAACGGTCGGCGTGATAATGTTGCAATCAGCGATATAGCCATTCTTATCGATCTTGTAATAATGATACAAGGTGCCCCGCGGCGCTTCAATCGCGTCTACGCCTATTGCTTCCCGGCCGAGTGGATTGGCGCCGGCGATGACATCCAATGATAGCTGTTCTTCCTTTTGCGTTTTACCCCCTCCCAGCCTCCCCCTCCGTAAGGTGGAGGAGTCAGACACCAAATCATCCAAAATCTTCTTTGCCTCTTCAATGCAATGGACTATTTCAATCGCCTGAGCGGTAATGTTTTCAAAAGTGTTGTACTGCGGAAATCTCCAATTTAATCCTTTGAGCAATCCCTTGGCCAACGGATTGAGCTGGTCGCGATTATTGTTTATTCGCGCCAAAGCGCCGACCATAAACGGCTTGCCGTCTAAAGTCGCCGACTTAGCCGCCCGATACGGCTCCTCTATCTCTTTGATATTTTTGGTATATCTTTCCGCTTTGATTATCCGGCTCCCGCCGTCCGGTTCTGTTATTTTGACATCGCCGTCGTACAGCGCGTACTCGTCTTTGTTTGTCAAGCTGACAAACGCGGTTGGCCGGCGAAACCTCGGATATTTTATCGTGATGGCAAAATTGACCAGACTCAAAGCATTTTTCAAAATCGTTTCGTATTGATCGGCTAGATTTTTCAATTCGTTTTTTTCCGGCCAAACTTTGAAACCGCCGACCTCGCAGGCAATCGGATGAACGGCCCGGCCGCCGACGACCTCAATGATTTTGAGCGCCCAATCCCTCGTCTTGATGGCGCACCCTGTTTCGCGAGGATATTTTTTGACAAAGTTGAGATCGTTTTCAATGTCAAAAAAATCCGGCAAAGACAAGAAGAAAAGATGAAGCGCGTGACTATGGATGACTTGCGCCAAATTGATCAATTTGCGGAGTTTGACGATTTGTTCTCTGGGCGTAATGTCAAAGGCGTTTTCAATCGCTTTGATTGATGACAATTTGTGGACGACCGGACAAATGCCACAAATGCGAGAGGTGATTATCGGCGCCTCGGAAAAATGCCGACCGATCAAGATGCCTTCAATCAGCCGCGCGCCTTCGGTGGTGATGATTTTGGCTGATTTTACATCGCCACGCAAAATCTCGGCCACAAAATCAGCGTGCCCCTCCATCTTGCCAATATGATTAATTTGGATGCGCATAGCTACAAATTTTAAAAAAATAATTAATTATCTAAATATTCGTCTCGCCAAAGCTCAACGGAGCGAAGGCGGACATCTTGCCAATATGATTAATTTGGATGCGCATAGCTACAAATTTTAAAAAAATAATTAATTATCTAAATATTCGTCTCGCCAAAGCTCAACGGAGCGAAGGCGGACATCTTGCCAATATGATTAATTTGGATGCGCATAGCTACAAATTTTTAATGGTTCAGCTTCGTTCACCACAAGTTTTCAATTTAAAATTTACAATAAATTTCCAATCCGCTTAGCACTGTCATTGCGAGGACGCCTCAAGCGGACGAAGCAATCCCATTTCCATTTTGTCATCCCGATCCCTTCGACTACGCTCAGGGTAAACTCCGTGGAGGGATCCCTCGACTTCGCTCGGGATGACGCAGTACTCCACATCACGGACTATTCCGAGTTACGAGTCGCGAGTTACGAGTTCCGAACCAAAATCCCGTTACCAATTACTGATTACTGCCTACGATCCCAGTATTCCATCCCCCATCAATCCAACAACTCAATTAATCTCTGCGCCGCCTCTTCATAATTGCCATCCATGGCCAAGCCCCTAATTTCGTCATGCTCGTGAAAATCAATCAAATCACTGACTTTTTTGCCGTATTTAAGTACCCAGTCAAGCTGAGTTTCATAACCCGGCTCTTCTCCGAGCATTTGCCGCATCACTTCGCGCTGGAGGTAATCCCGATGCTCCAAATCCAGCCGATCTATTTGCGGCTGTTCTAAGATTTCTACCGACATATTTTTGCCGATTATTTTTTACGCCAATCCTTAATTGTCAATTTGGCGGTTTTGCCGTCGCAAGCGATTTCCAATTTCTGTCTTTCTTTCCAACGAAACTTTTCTATCAACTCCTTGGGAATTGTGATAACGTAGCTGTGGGTGCTCGCTTTTTGCAGCTTTCTAATGTATTTTATCATATATTTGACGTCAGTACGAACGTCAGTACGCGCGTACTGACGTGAATTATTTTTTAAATTTTATTTTTGATTTTTCATCCTCTCCCGCCTGCATTTCTTTCAATCGCTTCAAAATCGTATCGCGCGCGCCAAATACCTCCATTACCCGATAGACTTGTTCGCGAGAAAAATTTTTCAGCAGATATTCCATAAAATTTTCCACTTGCGCGCCATCAAACAACCCGCGACAACCCCAGCAGGCCTGTTTTGATTTCAAGCAGACCGCATGACAACCGCCGAGCGTAATCGGTCCGAGACAAATCTCACCTTTTTGGAGCAGGCACTCATAACCGGCTTTTTGACATTCATCGCAAACCGGATTTTGCGAGAGACGGAAAGTCTTCTTGGCCAAAAGCTGATTGGCCAGCTCAATAAATTCATCCCCGTCAATCGGACAGCCGGGAATGACATAATCCACTTTGACAAAATTGTCCACTTCTTTGATGTCGGGATTCGGGACTTTCAATTTTTTGTACACCGCCCTGATCGCTTTGGTTTTGGAAGCGTAATTTTTGAGCTCCCACACCCCGCCCAAGGCGGCGCAATTGCCAACTACCACTAGTTTGTCCGATTTCTGCCGCATCTCTTTGAGCAATTTGATGTTGGCGCGAGTGACAGGATTGCCTTCCACAAAACAAATATCGTAATGCGACGCCAACATTGGCTCGTCCTCTATCAAACGGAACTCCTCCATTTCCACTTTGTCCAGCCAATCCAAAAATTTCTTGCCCTGATCCAGCATCACAAATTGGCAACCCTCGCACGAAGTAAGGCCGATAATCGCAATCCGCGGTTTTTTGATTTTACTTTTCAATTTCATATTGTAAAAATTACAAACATTCTTTATGATTTACTGTTCCCATTGTCATTCCGACCGAAAGCGGAGGAATCCCTTTAATTTTATCATTATTTTAACTATATTTTCACTCCAATCTCGTCTTCCAACATTTTATAACTAAGCTCTCCCTTAAATAGTGCCCATTTCTCGTATCTTCTTTCACGATCAAAAAATTTGTTGTTATAAATAAAATAATCCTTGCGGTATTTTTCCGGCGTCAGATTGAACATCACGCTATTAGCGCCGGCCATAAACGCCAAATGGCGGGCATCGGCCGGGCCGATTGTCTCCATCGCCGTCGTCACCGGAATCCGCGCCTTGGGCATTGCCAGCCGCGTCACCGCGATCATTTTGAGCGACAGTTCAAAATCACCGCTCTTTGCCTGCTCCAGCGGCGTCCCGCCGGCCGGAATAAACGGCCCCATTGACGGCATAAATACGCCCAACCCCCGCATCAGCTCCACATCATTCGCCAAATCCTTAATGGTCTGGCCGGGCAAACCGATGATCGGCCCGGAAGAAATGATGTAGCCGAGCGCTTTCATTTTTCTGATGTTGTCCAGTCGCTCCGCCAAGTTGTCGCCTGGATGCAATTTTGCATACAATTCGCTATTGGAAGTTTCAAACCGATACAATACCCCGCTCGCGCCCGCTACTTTCAATTTGGCGTAAGTCTCCATTGGCTTGTCGCCGATGCTCAAATAGATAAATACTCGGCAACGGGATTTGATGCCTCTCACGATTTGCAATAATCTTTCTTCATCATAATATTCGTCCTCACCCGACTGCAGTACCAGAATTTTATAGCCCTTATCTTCGGCCGCCCAAACCGCCCGATCAACAATCTCCTCCACGCTCATCCGATAACGCCGGATATCATTGTCACTCCGCAATCCGCAATACAAACAGTTGTTGCGGCAATGATTGGAAAACTCAATAATGCCGTGGATGCAAATATGATCCTTGATGCTCAATTTTCTAATCGTATTGGCTTGGGAATAAATCGCCCGGAGCAGCTGCTCGTCTTCAATGCCGAGCAAGTATTCAATCTCCTGCGCGGACAATTCCCGCTCGGCGGTTGACTCCAAAATATTTTTGAACTTCGGCGGAAATTCATCCAAATTAATTCCGGGATACGAATCAATCAGTTCCAGAATCTCCCGAGCTTCTTCGGCCTCTATTTTTTTTATCAAAAAATCGCCAGTGTGGAGCACCCAATCCCCTTTTTTCAAATCAGAGATTAACGGCGCGACAACCAGACGGCCATCGGACAGCTCGGCCCGGCCGTTGGAAATATTTTTGATTTGGAGAGGGATAGTAAGACACATAGGAATGGCTTATGGCAAATAGCGAATAGCTTATGGCTTATGGCGTATAGCAAGTAGCATTTAGCGATTAGGGACTAATAAAATTTCTAATGTCTAATTTCTAATGTCTAATAAAATTTCCAATTTTAAATTTAAAATTTCAAAACAATTTTTAATTTTAAAACGGCAGCGGACAATTTAACAATATAACAATTTGTCAATTTGACTTTATGGACTTTACGGACTTTATAGACTTTTGACTTTTGACTTTATTGACTATAATACTTTTCAATATCTAACCACCGGAAAACCGGGCCATCTTTACAGACATAAAACGGACCAATGGCGCAATGCTGGCAAACGCCGACGCCGCAATACATTCTTTTTTCCAGCGACACAAAAATATTTTCCGCGCTGATTTTCTTTTTTTTGAGTTCTTTGATGACGAATTTGTACATTACCGGCGGCCCGACCAGCACCGCGACCGTATCGCTGGTAATTTTTATTTTGCCGATTAGGTCCGTGACCAATCCCCGCTCGCCCCTCCATTCCTTTGATGGATGCTCCAAGATGACTTTCAGCTCGGCGCGCCGATTCCAAGCGGCGTGATCTTTTTTAAACAGCATCGTGCTTTCACTGGCGCAACCATAAAGAATCTGCAGGCTGGTATTCTTCAGCCGACTATGAAGATGATCAATTATTAGCGACCGCAAAGGAATAAAACCGCAACCGCCGCCAATGAGCAGTAGCGGCTTGCCTTTGAATAAGTCCGCGTCAAAACCATTGCCAAACGGCCCGCGCACATCAACGATATCGCCGGCCCTCAAGCTATTCAATTTGTGAGTGAGTGTCCCGACATCCCTAATGGCCAATTCAAAAAAATCTTCGCTATCGGCAGACGATGAACAAATGCTAATCGGACATTCTCCCCAACCGGGCAAACCGATTTGGACAAATTGGCCGGGCAAAAAACGGAAATCGTCCTGGACGCCAAGGTCAACAAATTTGAATCTAAAAAGACAAGTGTCAATTGATTCTTGAACCGCCGAAACGATCTTGGCTTGATGGGGTTGGTAGATGTTGAGCATAAAAACGTAAGACGTAAAGCGGAAAGCGTAAAGCGAAAAACGCAAAATGAAAAATTAAAAATAAAAACTTAAAATATAAATCACCTTTTGCCTTTCAAAGTCAAAATACTGGAACCGAGAATATTTGCTATTTCGTTTGTCTCCGCCAGCAAATCATCTACTTCATTTCTCTTAGACTTGGCTGAATCCCTAAGCAGAGCCAGCCAAAATTTACTTTCATTTGCTGATTTTAAGGCATAACTGAAAAAATTAGTAAAATCTTTCTTACTGCTTCCGGCTTGGGCCTCAATAATATTGGCGCCGATACTTGTAGCACTTCTTAAAAGTTGTTTAATAATCACCTCAACGAAAAAATCTTTTTTATCTAAATTGTCTAAAAATTTTATGATATCCAAAGCATATAGATATGACCTCTTTTTCAGATCAATTTTAAATTTTGCGCTGTTATTTTGCATTTTTCATTTTTAGCTTTAAATTTTCTTTAACACTTCTTCTATCTTTATCCCGACCGGGCAGGCGCGGCTGCACCGGCCGCAGCCGACACAGCCGGGAATCATATATTCAAAAGGAATGCGGACGAACTTGTGAAAATACCAAAAAAATATTTTTTTCTTGACTGTGTCCAGCTCTTTGCCGCCGCCGGCCACCAGTGAAAAATCATTATAAAAACAGTTGCCCCATTTTCTATTCCGGCCGGAATTGTCCGGATCCATTTTGTCTTCCAAGTCAAAGCAGAAACAAGTCGGACAAGCGATGGAACATTTGCCGCAAGCGATGCAAGTCTTGCCTAATTCATCCCAAACTTTTCTGCCTTCTGACGATTCCATTTTTTTCTTGAGCAGCAACATCCTTTTGTCCGGACCCTTTTCGGAAATCGGTCCGGCAAATTCTATGTGTTCATAATTTTTGATGCCGCCAGATTCCAGCGCCCGCTGGCCCTTTTCCGAACCGGAATAAATCTTCAATCGGCCGTCGGCAAAATGAGCGATAAAAATATCAAAAATCAAGTGTTCCAAAATATCCTCTTCAAAATTGTGGCTGAAGACTTTGTATTTTTTGTAATCATTGGGCCACGATGAGCTATAACCGACAATCAGAGTATTGCGCCGACGCGCCTGATAATAAACATCGCGGCTAAATACCAACTCAAACAAGGTAATTGCTTTGAGGTCAACGACATTGACCCCAATAGCGGCAACTTTCGGCCCGCTCTTTCCAGCTGAAACAAGCCGATCGGCCGAGATGTCAAAAAGTTTTTCTCTCGCCGGCAAAAATAGCTCCTTCCAAGTGTTTTGCGGAATCGCTCCCGACCAATCAATATCGTCAATGTCGCGGACTTCTTTGATCTTTAAAATCCGGCCGTTTTTCTGCGGCGCGAACAAAAAAAATTCCTGTGACAAACGGCGTAAAAATTTTTTGATTTCACCTTCCATAATGAGTATATTATAGCACAGGGATTAGGAATTAGGAATTAGGATGTAGGGATTTGTAGAGACGCGATTTATCGCGTCTATCCGCAACCCGGAACTCGCGACTCGTAACTCGGAAATCACGTAACGCATAACATGGAATTTTAGTAGTCAAAAGTCTATAAAGTCCGTAAAGTTCATAAAGTCTATGAAACCGTAATAAGTAACAAGTAATCAGTAATAATTGTAGAGACGCCCCGAACGCTCGGGACGTCTCTACGGAACTCGGAATAGTCGGTAACCCGAAAGACTGTGTCATCGCGAGGGAGGACGATTTTGTTAATACGAAAGCGGACGACTGTGGCGATCCCATGTTTTTAGAATGGTTACTCTTAATCAATATGGGATTGCCATATCCGCCGCGGCGGACTCGCAATGACAAAGGTGGCGAAATTCAATTGTCAAGAGACAATGCATCAATTAAAGATCGCCTGATTTCAAATTCCCCCGAATGGGGAATATTGCCCAGCCGATAATTTTGAATGAGAAGCAGATTCCAAAAGATCAAGATGATCACTACGGCAACCGCCGGAAGATATATCTTTTTGAATCGGTCCAACAAAGCCGAGAGAGGTAAAGCCAAAAACGGCAAAGTCTCAATAAACCGCCGGCCGCCAAAAGCGTCGCCTCCGCCCAAGTCATTGAGCGAGCTGTTTATCAGCCACTGCAACGCGAAAACCGAAAAAACGATGATTGTCCAAAATTTTGATTTTTGCCACAGCCAAGCCAGGCCGACAAAAGCCGCGACTAGCACCGGCGACCACAACAGCAAGCCGCGGTCAGTAGAAAACAAAGTATAAAGCCCGTGAAACTCCGGCCGGACAAAAGTATGCCCTTGCGGGACCAAAAAATATTCGCCATAAATCGTTTTCCAGACAGCCGCTTGCAGAAAAATAAACGCCACGAGCGGCAATAACAAAATTATCAAATCCTTGATTGCCGATTTCCATTGCCCTGACTCCCCCAATCGCGGCCAAATAAAATCCTGCGTCGGCGAAGGAATTTGCGGTTTGGATAATCGGCCGGCAAACGGCAAAAAAGCGATGAGAAATAAAACATTCTGCCAGCGGACGGCGACCAGCAGAAAAACTATCGTGACGAATCTCAATTTTCCGATTCGTCTCCCCCGCCACAATTCTACCAGCAGCCAAAGCCAGGCCGCTGACAGAAACAACGAGGCCGAATGCGACATTGACGGCTCAAAAAATTGATAATACACCCAGGGCGTCGCCAGCCACAATGACAGAGATGACAGTAGCGCCGCTCGCTCGCTAAAAAAATTTTTCAGCATCCGCCACAATAGCCACAGAGCCGCTAGACCATAAAACCACGAGGCAAAGTTCACCGCCAAGACATAAAAATAAGAATAACCATCGGTCAAAAAATCTCCCGGCCAAAATAAAGTCAAAAAATGCGCGACAGCGACAAAGGGCAACCACATTATGGCTGTCCCAAGCGCATACGGATTGGGGGTCATTCCGATGGCAGTCCTAACATTTTCTTCGGTGAATTTCCGGCTGAAAAAATCATAGTCGGCAAAATGCGCCAACTGATTGGAAAAATCCAAATCTTTGTCCCACGCCGCCGAATGAAGCCAAGAATAATAAAAAACGCCGTCACCCTGGATTTTGAGCGGCGCGCGGATATTGAGAAGCAAAAATAAACAAAAACTGGCGACGACAAAAAGCGTCAAAATGATTGTCGGTTTTGTGTTTTTTATCGTCATTGGCGCGGCGTTAAGCGGCATGATAAGCGACGCGAAAACAATTACGCCTGCGGCTTGTCAATCTGCAACGGGTCAACCTTGCTGTCACCGCCGACCAGGCGAACCACATCTTTGTCTATTTTTTTGAATTCTTGATACGCGCTGTTGTACATATTGACCGTCGTCCCCAAATGCCCGCCGAGCTTCTGCAAAAATTCTTCGTAAGATTTCAAATGTTTGTCCAATTGGCCGACGTTTTTCAAAATTTCCTTGGTCTGCTCCTGGATCTGGAAGGCGCGCATGCCATGCCAGAGCGATTGGAGCGTCACATAAAAAGTAGTCGGCGAGACGATATGGACCTTTTTCTCATTGACGGCATAGTCAATCAAATCACGAGTGTTCACCTTGATGACGCCGACTTTGTTGATGAGCAGATCATAAAAGATTCCCTCCGCCGGAATAAACATAAAAGCGAAATCCAGCGTCCCCTTGTCCGGCCGGATGTACTTGGCGGTTTCGTCAATCCTCTTTTTGAGATCGTTTTTGAACGCCAACTCCAATTGCTCGCGCTTGGCCGGATCATTCTCTTCTATTATCTTGTTGTAATTTTCCAGAGAAAATTTGGAATCAATCGGAATGACCTTATCGCCGAGAAACAAAACAGCATCAACGATCAAATCCTGGCCGGTCTTGGAATCTTTGCCGAGCGAATATTGCATCTTGTACTGATTGGGCTGAAAAGCGTTTTTGAGCAGCATCTCCAATTGATACTCGCCGAAAATGCCGCGCTGTTTGGGATTTTTGAGAATATCCTGCAAACGCTGGAGTTGATCAGCAAAGTTGACCACCTGACGATTGGTCTCATCCAGTTTGGTGAGCTTCTCGGTCACCGACTCAATGATTTTGGCGCTCTGGCCGAAATGCATCTGAATCTGCCGGGTTGACTCAGCCAGTTTGTTGTCCATTGTCTGATTGAGCTCTTTGATCCGCTCTTGAAGCATCAAAAACGATTGATCGTCTTTTTTGGCGCCGGTGAGCTCGGCAAATTTTTTATTAAAAAATAAAAACAAACCGATGACGCCGGCAATCAAAACTGCGGTCAGAATAATAAGAAGGAGTTCCATAATGTAAAACATTTAACTTCTTTATTATTTTAGTCTTCTTGGCTCAATAAGTCAAAAGATTGACAAAAACTGATATTCTTGGTAAGCTTGGGACAGAATTTTTCGCACTTTTTCATTACTTGGGAATAACGGCCGACTGGCCAAACCCTTGGTAAAGGAGGAAGAAGGGAAATGAAGACAACCAAAAAAAAGCCACCTATTAAGGAGGAGCTTCTTGACAAGATCGCCATACTTATCGAGAAGGTCGTACAGTATCAGTGTCTCCAAAAAGCCGTGGAGAAACTGACCGGCAACACACCCGCCCATATTTTGATGATGGCAATTGAGCGCGGAGACAATGAGTCATTTGAGGCGATTTTGCCGTTTTGTTTGGATAACATCAACGACAACATCGTACCGCTGATGACCAACCTTTATGCTCCGGCGGCAACAACCCTGCTCGGCTACGCCGTGTCTAAGAAAAAAACCGACTTCTGCCGCCGGCTCATCGCGTGTGGCGCTAAAGTCAAAAACTCTGGCCAACTCCTCCAATGCGCGATAGCCAATCATGACCAGAGCACTCTGCGCCTGCTGATTAAACACGGAGCCGACGTCAATGCCACTGTCGTCAATGGCGACACCAACCGAAAAGAGACACTGCTTCACTTCGCGGCTAGATGCAACCAAACAAAAGCAATGCGCATTTTGTTGCGTAGCGGCGCAGAGTTGCAAGCCAAAGATGGCCGCGGCTATAACGCCCTTCATGCCGCCGCCGAAAGTTGCAAATTGGCGGCTTCAAGAATGCTGGTAAAGGCCGGCATCCCAATCAACAGCCGGACTACGAACGGTAAAACGCCTCTTGCGCTGGCTGTCAATACTGCCGCCAACCCCGGATTATTCTTCACTGGAACCGATGCCTATCTTGCCCGGGTCGTCAATTTCCTCAAACGCCATGGCGGCCACGAATAACTGCCCCCACTCCACGCCCCGCTCCGACTTTCTCGACTGTCTCGGGAAAGAATCGGAGCGGGGGTTTATTTTTTTATTAAAAAATTATTTTTTAACTTTCGGCACTTATCCCAAGACTGATTCTCTTAATTTCCACTTTAACAGCAATAAAAAAGCCGCCCAAATCTCCGATGAGACTTGAGCGGCGCGAACGGATTTTAATCGGTTGTATCAACGAAAATCCGTCGATACGAAACAATCAGCCAAACGCCGCCGGCCAGGGAAATTCCTCCCAAAATTTCCAACCCGACCGGCAATGATACTGCCTTGAGCAAGAGCCCGAAAGCGCCGAGCATGACGAATTCCCCCAAGCCGCGGACTGCCGACTTAATAGAGACGACCGTCGCCCGATTGGCCGAGTCCAGATAACGATGGAGAAAGTGGCCAATGAACGGGTTGTAATAACCGCGCGCCACATTCTGCATAATCACCAACAGCGCCAGCGGCTTAGAGACGACAAGGCCCATCGCCAAAATCGGCAAACTGACTGCCGAGAGCATCATCACGATACTGCCGAAGTCGCCCAGCCTTCTATACAAGCGATCGGCCTGATGGCAAAAAAACGCCGCGACCAAATTGAGCCCGAAAAACAACCAGCCGTAATAATGAAGCGGCAATCCGACTAGTTCAAAATAGGGGTTGTAGGTGAAAAACCAAATCTTGGACACCACCCCCACCAGAACCGAAAAAACGATCACCCATTTGACCGGGCGATGATTAGCGACAAATAACACACTCAACTTCATCAATTGCCAATGTCCGGCGGCGCTGTATTTCTTGCCGCCGGCAAATGGCGGCTCAACAAAAAACCAAGTCACTAGACAATTGGCGGCGATAAAAACAACTCCCAATCCGACCGGCAAGCGCCAGCTGTAACTGGTCAGATAGCCGACAAAAACCGAACACGCCGCCGCTAGCAAAAAACGATAGGCAGTGGAACGGCCTTCTATCTTTTTGTAATCGTCTTCTTGTCCCAGCACTTTCAGGCTGTCATAAAGCAGTGAGCTGTCCGCGCCGGATACCAGAGAAAAACCGACGACCCAAATCAGATTAGCTGACCAAATCATCAGCTTGCTATCGGCCAAGGCAAAAACCAGATTGTCGGCGATAAACAACGCCGAGCCGATAAAGATGGTCCGGCGGCGGCCGAGCAAATCGGCCAGCGCGCCGGAAGGCACTTCCAAAAGCATTATTCCGACCAGACAGATCGCCTCCATCGCGTAAATCTCCGACAGCGTCATTCGCGAAACCGCCATGATATAACTTATTAGAATCGGTCCCCAGAACAACGGCTCCCGCAGAAGCTGAAAAAAGTAATACAACGCCACATTTCTTTGCGCCTGTTTCGTATCCATGTCACTTCCTCCTGCTGTTTGGCCCTTGCGACTTGCAAGGACGGTTGTAAGGTGCAATCCCGACCGGCGAAAAACAAAAAACTCGGCGGTCTGGCCGAGGAAGTTTTTGATTATTTGAAGTTGGGAATTATTCAAAATTTAAACACTGCCTTGGCCAAACCATAAGAAAAGACGCCGGAGACGACATCCATGCCGCGATCGGTTCTGTAGGCCAAGTGAATTTGTTTAAATTTTTGTTCCATATTAATAAAATCTAATGGTAAATGTATTATACCATATAAATATAAAATGTCAAAAAAATAAATCATTTATTTTAAAAATGCTTGACAGGATTATAATAACATGCTATTATTATACCGCAATACTGAAACCGAGAAACAACCAAAATAAGGAGGTTTTTGGATGAGAAGCAGTATGTTCTTTGCAACCACGGCGGTCATGACTATTTTCTGCGGCATCGCGTCCGCGGATATGATCACCTACCACTGGTCAGGGGCCGGCTATGGCGGAGGTAATATTGATTCGGGCGAGTGGTTCTACTCCGTCCGAGAGTCGGTGGGGATGGGAATCCAAAGCGCCGACTATGATTTTACTGCCGACTTGATCGACATTGAACTCGTATCAGATGTGGCCGGCACCAGGACATATGATGTGACTCTTGGGAACGGCCTGCTGGAGTTTCGTGATAATGAGATTTGGGGACTACTGGCCGGAAGGACGGCGGAGTTTGATGAGATCACGGCGCGGGTATTTGAATATAACCACCCGGACGATATCTGGGGAGGATACCGGCTGGACTACCATTTGGATTCCGTCTCGTCATCGTTGCCCGGGTGGACAGTTGACTTCAATATCAACTACTACGGACAAGAGTCGCCAATTATCTACGACGACCCGCTACTAATGGCAGATAGGGTCAGTCATATCTCCATCACTGCCACGGGCCCGGCCTCAATCGTCCCCGAGCCGGCGACGATGACACTGCTCGGTCTGGGTCTCGCCGGATTGGCAGTCGCCAAACGGCGAAAAAAAGCATAGCACATTCGCGCGCAAGAGGAAACGCTCCGACAACAGTTTTTGTCGGAGCGTTATTTTAATTATTGATATAATTTAATAATCTATTCAAATAATTTTCCAATTTATACTTCTCCGCTTCTTTTATACATTTCTCTCTCATCCCCTCTATCTCGCGGCGGTGCGTCAAACACCAATCTATTTTCTCCCGCCATGATTCTGCGGAATCACCCCCTCCCAGCCTCCCTCTTTTAAAGGGGGAGGAAGAAACAACAAACCCTGTCTCCCCTTCTCGCACCAATTCCGGCAGAGCGCCCCTACCCGAAACCAGCGCCGGCACGCCATGGGCATACGCTTCAACCACCACCATGCCAAAACTTTCATTAGTGAGGCTGGGGTTGACCAAAATATTTGTTCGCGGCCAGATTTTCTCCTCCAGCTCTGATTGGCCAAGGCGCCCCCAAAACTTGATCCTGGGGCCAGCCAGAGCCCCAGAAAGGGCATCAGGAGTGGCCTCCTGGGCCAAAATTTTGGCCTTTGGCAAGGCCTTGCCATCGCCCACGACATTCAGTGCCCAATCGCCCGTTACCCCTTTTAGCGCCTCAATGAGCTCAAAAATGCCTTTGTAGGCCTCCACCTGACCGAGGAAAAGAATTTGAAATTTAGAATTTAGAATTTCGGTTTTTTTTGAAAATTTTAAATTAAAAATTGGAAATTGAATCGGATTGCCGATGACTACCTTATAAGATTTTTTGAAAAAACCGTAACGCTCGTAAACCGCTTTGATATACTCGGAAGGAAACGCCACTGTCTCCGGCGAACCAAATAGCCAGCGGCAAAACCAGCGATAAATGGCCACTGGTAGAGACGGGGCATGCCCCGTCTCTACGAGCAGGCCGGACGGATGCAACAATTGCATATCGTGAATGGTATGGGCGTGTTTTAATTTTAATTTTTTAATGGCGCGAGGAATCAGGTAGCCGAGGCCCTTGAGATTGTGCGTCAATACCAAATCCGGATTTTCTTGGCATAAAATATCTTTGACTCGCCACGCCTGATTGATATTGAACATATCAATAATGTGCCAGGGCAAACGGCGCCAAGCCGGCTGGGAATTGATATCCAAAAAATTGAAAAGATTAAACGGCTTGATACGGTAAACCGTCAAACTTTCATTTTGATCGGGAAAATAATTAGCCGAGATTTCGGAAACGTCTTTCCGGCCAACGCAAATTACGACGACATTGTGGCCGGCGGCAAGAAGACCGTTGACAATATTATCAACGGCGACCTCGGCGCCGCCGCGAGTTTCCGGCTGAAAAATTGGATGAATAACAACGATTTTCATACGGCTATTTTAACTTATTTTGGAAGAAAAGAGAAATGGGGAGGGAGTTAGGAATTAGGAAATGGAATATGAGGGCATGTCCGCCTGTGGTGGATATGGGTGCCGTGGTAGACGTGGCGATCTTATTTTAAAAATAAATTATTTTTTTATGCCACTTTTCTAGAAAAGTGGCGCAAAAGTCGCGACCGGTAATAAATCATGGCTAAATTTTATGCTTCGCTCGCTAAAATTTTCTGACGCTTCGCTTGCGAAAATTTTTAGCGCTCGCTTTCGCATAAAATTAGCACAATATTTATTAATGGTCGCATAGGGATGCAAAAATACAATTATTGGAGATTGAAAGTTTTATTAAATTATAATTGGATATGACAAACAAAAAAACTGCCGGCACGCGTTCGCTTGCGCGCCGACAGTCAACGACGTCATACTGTTTTCGCCGGTTTGATTTCCACAAGAGGATACGCCCCGGCGAATCCAATGTTACCATCGGCGTAGAACTGGAGCATTGCCTCTGGCAAGAACCAGTCAGACCCGGGTACCACCAAACACGCATCGCCTTGGCCGAATGGATCGGGAACCCTCAAGGCGACATGCCGACCGGGAGGAAGTTCGTCCAAAATTCGTGTCCCGTGATCAGTAGCAGCGTGGTAAGAAAGGCCCCAAAGTCCATCTGAAAGATGAAGGTTGAAGGTCTCCCCGCGCTCTGTCTCTCTTTCAATCGCTTTGGCTAACACCTTCGGATCAAATGGCTTGGCAAAGAGTTGGATTGAATTGCCGTCGCAATACTCTTTCAGCTCGGCCGCGATCTCCTCTGTCGGCACGATCAGTACGATCGGCAAGCTCGGGTTAATGGACCTGACCGCGATCGCCGCCCGAAGACCGTTGTCCGGCAAAGCCTCTTCGGGTGCACCTGAGTCAAAACACTTAAAGGTTGGTATAATAACTTGCCGTTCACGTGTTGTCCAAGGTGACTCAATCAAGGACAAAACGACGCAATCTACCTCTTTTCTCTCTGCCTGCAAAACCGCAAGCAAAAGGACTTCGAGAAAACGAGTCTTATACCATTCACCCAGAGACGACTTAACCACCTCGAGTAGCTTTTCGTCGCCATCCACGACCCGACCAACGATCAACACCCTCCGAAATCTTTTCTTATCCGACATGACACCTCTCTCCTTTCCGATTACTATTGTGTCCGGCGATTTCCCGCGCGGTTTTTCCCAATTCCACCACCTCGGCCTCCCAATGGGGATCCAAACGATTAATCCAATCGCGACATTCATTCGCCTTCTCCTCATCAAAGAAAAAAGCGACATGCTGCCAGCTCCCCTTATCGCTTCCGGGCGGACGAACTTTGACTCGCCAACGCTGACCTTGAAAAACGACTAACCCGCCGTCAAAGTTGATTGCCAAAAGATCACTGATCCCAATCGTTTGGCGATCTTCATCGGAACAAACAATCATTCTTCTCGACATAATCAGGCCCTCCCAATAATGTTCCATCCATGGTTTAAGGAACGACTTTCAACTTCTTAGTTTAACAAAAATACAGCAAATAGTCAAGGGTGAAAAATCACAGATTAAAATTTTATAAAAAAGAACCCCGACGCAAACTGCGCGTCGGGGCGAATATCTAAAGCGGAGCCGATCGTCATGGCTCCAAATCCTCTGGCTCGATCGTTATCGGCGTCAAGAGAATGCTGCCGTCCTCTTGCATTTCCGCGAACCAGCCGAATCGCTGAGCAAACAGCGTCGGGATGTTCAGCTGATCCCACAGTTTTGACATGTCATCCGGGAGAGGCGGGAGACGGACAGGCTTTTCTCCTTTGTAGTCCTGGGTTGCCTCATACAGCAACCTCTCAGCGAGAATCCATAGTATGGCCAAAATGTCCACGATAATTTTGCAGCCCTCCGCCCCACTGTTACGGACAACCCACGACGCCGGAAATAGTTCCGTTGGCAGATTGGGCTTTGAGTTAATAGTCCCACTCATACTCCATCTCCTTTCTCCTCTTGTTGTTTTGGTTCAGCCAAGCCGATCGGCGTCAAGATAATGTGGGTGGTATATTCTCCACCTTCTTTCTCCTCCACTGGCCAACCGCTGGCTTGGAGAATTTCCTTAACCGATTCCGGAATTCGTCCCACGCCACCGAGACTTGGGTTGATGATGGTTAAGGGCTTATCGGCCCGATATCCCGTCTCGGTCTTTTCCCGCATGGCTTTGGCGATGGCCAATAGCCACTCAAGCATATTGATCTTGTCGTTGACTTCCAGATTACTAGGAAACTGCGCGGCCGCATCAGGACTAAAAAATGGCCAAAAGTACTGACTAGTCGTAACAGCCGGGTCAATGTCTTTGACCGGCCTTCTGCTTCTTCTGGTACTGGCGGGTCGAGATGCCCCCCGAGCTACCACTTTTAGCAATTCTCTAGTTGGCATTGTCATTCTCCTTCTTGCTTCCCTGGTTGTTCCGTGGCCGGCTGTCTCGGGTCGGCGACGCATAAATCAACCATGCGATGATTGCCGATACCAGATTCGGCAAAAACATAAACCAGAATGGAAGGATCCCAATCCCTACCTCGCAATTCATCCATCACTATCTGCAGCCATCGTGGCTGTTTGAACTCGCTTTCGTCGTGCTCCCGGCCCGTAAACCTTTCCTCAAGAGGAAATACCGGAATTCTGCCATGAGTCAGCAGGTAGTGGGCACGCCAACCCGGTTCATCACATTCCCCGACCGGATCCCGTTCCGAGTGGATTTTGTTTAGAACCCCCTCCTTAACCAACAACTGAAACACATCAACGAAGCAAGCCGCCTGCATGGCGGCCAACGCCTCCTCCTGTGCTGCTCTTTTGTCTCCAATGGCACCAACCAATAAACTGGAGATCTTTCTCCTTTCATCTTGTGGTTCTTGCTCAAACTGCGCAAAGATACCCTTAATGTATTCTGCCGGAGCCAATCTTCCATCTTGATTTCCCTGCGCGTTACTTGCACCATCTTTTCCCTCGGACATAGAACCTATCCTCCTATTTTCCCTGTTACCTCACCAGCCGCGCCAAGCGGATAGTGATTGTTTCCCATATTGCGTAGTGAAAGGAACATTTCCTCCCAATCGCCATATCTTAACGCCAAAAGAGGAAAATGTCAATGCGATTTTAACTGATTTTTCCGGCGGTGGCGATAGGTATAAAAACTCAAAATTATATAAGCGCCAGCGACGTCCAGCAGCCAATCGCTCAAGTGCGCTTCGCGGCCAATAACAAAAGACTGGTGCCATTCGTCTGTCGCGCCGTAAACAATGGCCAAAAGAAATCCGCCAAAAAAAGCGCGGCCGGCTCTGACGCCGGACGACCGCAAAGCGGCAATAAACAGCCAAGCCAAGACAAAATAAATCACCACATGGACAATGGAAGAAGTGATATCATATCCTTCGTCCGTCAAATCCACCGGAAAACTGGGAATGGAGGAAAGATAAAAAATCAATCCCATCCAAACGACCGCGGTCAGCCATAAAATCAATGCTTTGAAATTAATACTAGAAGATATCATATGACTTCAAATTTTTATGATTATAAATAATATTTTGCTCTTTTGGTTTCCTTTTAATCTTACCTCAATTACCCCTCCCTGACCCTCCCCCCTGCCTACCGGCAGGCAGGTTGTAAAAGGGGAGGGTACGGCCTATTAGTTCAATAATTTTCTATAAACCTCGTCTATCTTTTTGATCACTTTGTCCCAATCATACGACTCCTCCACTCGCCGACGGCCGGCCAGAGACATTTCCCGCCGCAAATCTTTGTCGGCCAGCAATCGGGAAATCTTGGCCGCCAAGTCGTCTTCGTCTTTCGGCCGAGCCAAAAGGCCGGTCTGACCGTCAATAATCGTCTCCCGTGCTCCCGGCCAATCACTGACAATCGCCGGCACGCCGCAGGCCTGGGCTTCGGCCGCGACAATACCAAAGCTTTCTGTCCGCGCCGTAGACGGCAGGACAAAAACATCCGCCAGATTGTAGTAGCCAGGCAAATCTTCATTGGCCACCCAGCCGGTAAAAATCACCCGATCAGCCAAGCCGAGCTCTCGCGCCAAATTTTCGTAATCAGCCCGCTTATCGCCATCGCCGATGATGAGCAATTTGTTTCTCCGGCCGGGCAATTTTTTAAACGCCCGCAACAAGACATCCACGCCCTTGAAAAAATGAAGTCGCCCCAAGCCGCCGGCAAAAGCAATCACTTTTTCCCCGGCGGCAATGCCCAGCCCATCTTTGAGCGCTGAATATTTCAGGCCGGGTCGAAAGATATTAACATCCACGCCGTTGGGCAGATGAACGAATTTCCGCGGATATTTCTTGAGATATTTTTTGAGATAAGAATTCCTGGCATTGTCCCACGACAGAACACCGACCGCGTCGCTGGCTTTTACGACTACTCCGAGAAATAATTTGATATAAATCCAAAAAAGAATCTTCTTGCCGCCGCGGCCGACCGGATCCATTTCATAATGCAGTACCAATTTTGGCCGGCGATTAAAAATCTTAAACCACCAAACGATCAGGTCAGTGCCAAAAAACGGATAGTAAAGATGAATGATGTCAAAATCCGCCAATTTTTTCATTAGCGAAAAAAGAAACCCCGCCTTACCGAGCGGCAGAACGACCGGCAGATATTCCAGCGAAAATCTTTCCGCTTTGAGTTTTTTGATCTTGGGAAAATCCGGCGTGAATACCGTCGTCCGGTAGCCGAGGGCAGGCAGGCGCTTAGCGTGATAGTAGGCATTATTGCCGATACCGCCGCCCTGGGGCGGCCAAGC
The DNA here is from genome assembly GCA_964536975.1 of uncultured Gammaproteobacteria bacterium. GTDB lineage: Bacteria > Patescibacteriota > Patescibacteriia > 2-01-FULL-39-33 > 2-01-FULL-39-33 > JAKQDP01. Next base: position 66,888 of record CAZHYS010000001.1, on the reverse strand, counting down.
GCAAACGACAATGGCGACCCGGGGAAGTTGATTTTTTGCTTCCATTAAAGTAAGATTAGTATGGTTTAAGTATAATATTTTTAAAACATTTTCGTCAAAGTATGAGCACTGAAGAAATCTTGTCTCGTCTTAAGGAGGATGGAATTGAATTCATTACCCTGCAATTTACCGATTTATTGGGAGTCGTCAAAGAAATAATCATCCCGGCGGCCGGCGCCAAAAACGCCATTGAAAACGGCGTCTGGTTTGATGGCTCGTCAGTAGAAGGATTTGCCCGCATTCAAGAAAGCGATTTATTTTTGAAACCGGATCTGGCCACTTATTCGCCCGTGCCCTGGCTGGCGGAAAACGGCAAAACCGCGCGAATAATCTGTGACATTTATAGCCCGGACGGACAGCCGTTTGCCGGCGACCCGCGTTTTATTCTGAAAAAAATCATCGCCGACGCGACAGCGGCTGGATACGAAGCGAAGGTCGGCCCGGAGGCGGAGTTTTATTTGTTTAAGGATGATGGCGGCCAAGACGCGCCGATTGATTACAGCGGCTATTTTGATTTTTCTTCCCATGAGGGCTATAAATTCATTAAAGAGGTTGCCTCCGCCTTGCAACAATTCGGCATTGAAGTGGAGACTTCCCACCACGAGGTCGGCCAAGGGCAATACGAGATAGATTTCAAATATGGCAACGCGCTGAATATCGCCGACAAAGTTCTGACGCTGAAATACACGGTCAAAAAAATTGCCCAGCGGCACGGTCTTAAAGCGACTTTTATTCCCAAGCCGATCATGAACGCGGCCGGCTCGGGCATGCACATCCATCAGAGCCTGTTTGACAAAGAAAAAAACCAGAATTTGTTCTATAATAAAGACAACAAATACCGGCTGTCGGAAACCGCCTACCGCTTTATCGCCGGACAGATGAAGCACATCAAAGCAATGAGCGCCATTTTGTGCCCGACGGTCAATTCCTACAAGCGGCTGGTTTCCGGCTTTGAAGCGCCGGTGTATATCACTTGGGCGGGAATGAACCGCTCGGCGCTTATCCGCGTCCCCCGCTTTCACGCCGACAAGCAAGATGCCGCCCGGATAGAATTGCGCTGTCCCGACCCGACTTGCAATCCCTATCTGGCCTTCGCCGTGATGATTGCCAGCGGCCTGGAAGGAATCCGAGAAAAATCAGCAGCGCCGGAAGCAGTAGAAGAAAATGTTTATGATTTTGACGGCGACGATTTGAGTCGGAAAAATATTGACACTTTGCCGACTTCGCTCAAAGAAGCGCTCGGCGAGATGGCGAGAGATCCGCTGATTGAAAAGGTGCTTGGCCGAGATTTGTTGGAAAAATATCTCTATGTCAAAAATAAAGAGTGGAATGAATTTGCTACACAAGTGACTGATTGGGAAAGAAAAAAATATTCGGATATTTATTAAAGTAATACTATCGCATGGAACAGAATATTTGCATTTTTGGCGCCAGCTCAACCTGGGGCGCGTGGGACAAAGAAAAAGGCGGCTGGGTCAATCGTTTGCGATTATTTATTGATTCCCAAGACAAAGACATGTTTGTCTACAATCTTGGCGTCTCCGGAGATACGACCAGAGAATTATTGGCCAGGTTTGATGTGGAAGCAGAAGCTAGGCAGCCGGCGGTTATTATTTTTTCAATCGGCGACAATGACTCCATCTTCATAAAATCGCAAAACCGGCAAATGGTCGCCGCTGAGGAATTTGAAAAGAATATCCAGCAGCTCATAGATAAGTCAAAAAAGTTTACCGATAAAATAGTTTTTTGCGGCTGTAAAAAAGTTGACGAATCAAAGGCCGCGCCGATTCCCTGGGAAACGGATTATCACTATTTTAACAAACATCTTTCTTTATACAACCAAAAACTGAAAGAGCTTTCCGAGAAAAACCAAGTCTATTTTTTGGAAATTTTTGATCTTTTGACTATTGATGACTTGGATGACGGCCTGCATTCTAATTCTCAAGGACACAAAAAGATATTTCTGGCGATAAAAAGCTTCTTGCAAAAAAATAGGTTATTATAATTTACTTAACCAAAAATTCCCATGAATCTCTCCGTCAAAAAAGGAGTGGGCTTCGGGCTTACCTCCGGCATTATCACAACCCTGGGACTTATTGTCGGACTTAATTCCGGCACTCAGTCGGCGCTGGTCGTCATTGGCGGCATTATCATCATCGCCGTGTCCGACGCTCTATCGGACGCGCTGGGCATCCATGTATCCGAAGAAGCAGAAAATGTCCACTCGGCCAAAGAAATCTGGCAAGCAACTATTTTCACTTTCTTGGCAAAATTTATTTTTGCCTTGACTTTTGTCGTGCCAATTCTTGCCTTTTCTCTGCCAATAGCGGTCGGCATCTGCATTGGTTGGGGAATTCTGGTCCTAATAATCGCCAACTATCTGATGGCCAAAAATAATCATCACCATCCCCTGCCAGTAATTGCCGAGCATCTTATCATTGCTATTTTGGTGATTGTCGCCAGTTATTTCATCGGCAACGCTATTAGGGGCTTTACTGCCTAATATGATAGCAATACTCAAAGACAAAAAAATTATCGCCCGCGATACATTGGCGGCGAGTTTTGGCGCAAAAGAAACCTTGTCTTTTTTGCCCGGACAATATCTGACTATGACAATACCGCAATTGAAATACTCCGACTCGCGCGGCAATAATAGAATTTTTTCAATTGTTTCCACACCGCAAGAAAGCGGCTTAATAACCATCGCCACCCGGTTGACTGGCAGCGGATTCAAAAAAACCTTGGCGGAAATGGCCTTGGGCGAAGAAGTGGAAGTTGGTAATGTTGGCGGAGATTTTATCCTACCCGCCGAAACCGGCTGCCGACTGGCATTTATCGCCGGCGGAATCGGCATCACGCCTTTTATGAGTATGATAAAATATGTCGCGGCCGAAAAAACCGGCCACCGAATCGTCTTGATTTATTCCAACCGCAACCGAGGATCAACCGCCTTTTTTGACGAATTGACCGAGTTAGCAAAAAACAACCCAAACATAGAAATTGTTTTTACAATGACCGAAGAAAAAAATTGGCCGGGAGAAAAAAGAAAAATCAGCGCCAATCTCATCAGTAATCGGACCAACACGCGATCTGATTGCTATATGATCGCCGGACCGGCGGCCATGGTTGAGGCCGCTGTTGGCGCCTTGGTTGAAATCGGCGTGCCGCCGGAAAGAATAAAAAAAGAAAATTTTACCGGATACGAAAATTAATCATGATACAAAACAACCCCGAATATTCGGGGTTGTTTTTTGTTTAGTCCACAACCAAGCCTACCTGAAAGACAAGTTACCAAAAAATTATTTTTTTTGCCAGCCAGAAATAAAGCTCCATCAGTGGATTAATAACCAAAGTCAACGGCCAATAACTGACTTCCTGAAACTTAATTGAGCCGGTGAATAATCGCAAAATCTCCCGATCCTTGACGCGGCGCAATTTGAATTGATAATCCAGCCGCCGGCTCAGGATGGACGGCCAATGAAATATTACCCAGCGATAACCTTTAAGTTTTTCTCTCCACCAACCGTTTTTAACGGCCAAAGCGATAATCCCCGCCTCCATCGCCAACCACGCCGGAAAAAACAAAATCAGCGTCGCCAAATGATAAATCTCCAAAGTCACAACTAGCCGGTTACGTTCCATGTAATAGAACTTGTACTTGGCTTTACTAAAGGAATATTTGTGATAAACGACTGCCAATGGATCAACCAGCAGCCGCTGGCCATAAAGACGCAGGCGCCAACCAAGATCAACATCCTCATGATACATAAACAGCCGCTCATCAAATAGGCCGGTTTCTCTGAGCGTAGACATTTTCAAAAGGCAAGCGGCGCCGGAAAGGTAAGACACTTCAAACGGCGCCGTTTCCCGTTCCTTGTCCGGCTGGCGGTATTTATTGCAATAAGCGAATCCTAAAAAATGCAAACTATTGCCAAAGCTGTTGATCAGGCTAGTTTCGGGATGAAGCAGGATTTTCGGCTGAACACCGGCAATTTTTGGCCGCGAGGATATCGCGTCAACCAATCGCCTCAGCCAGTCGCGGGAGACGATTGTATCTTGATTGAGGAGAGCCAGATACTCCGAGCCGTTCTTCAACGCCAAAAAATATCCCTGATTATTGGCCTCGGCAAAGCCGCGGTTGGTCCGATTTTCTATCACTTTAACCCACGGAAAAACCTCGCGGATAAACCCGACCGTGCTATCAGATGAATCATTATCCACCACCACTACCCTGACCGCAGCTGACGGATAATTCTGATGCCAGACACTCTCCAAACAATCTTGGATATAGTGCCTGGCATTGTGGGTGACAATAACAATAGTAATTTTGGGATTAGTTTTCACTTTTTCTGGCGATTATTAATATCTTATTTTTTCGGCCGACTACCGCGGCGGCCGCGTTTACGGCGATAAGAGCCAAGCGAGGAAGAAAAAATTTCAAGCTCCAAGGAAAGATCCGTTCCGGCAAAGTATTTGATAATCTTACTTCCAAAATTTCAAAATGACAACGCGTCAGCATCAATTCCAACGACTGCCGCGAATGCCAAAACAAATGATGATAGCCGAACATCCAGCCAGCCGGCCAAGTAATGCCTAATTTTAACAACAAAATTATAATTTTATTTATCAATGCTTCACTGTTTGGCGTTTCAAAAATCAGATAGCCGCCCCGATCGAGCCAGCCGCTGATTTTGACCAAAAGTTCATCTGGCCGCGGCAAATGCTCCAATAAATCCCACATGAACACCGCGCCAAATTTTTCTGCTGTTTCAAACGACGAGACATCGCCAACCATGCAGTCCACGCCAAAATTATTTATAGCGAATTCCGCGGCCGGATAGCTGACTTCTACTCCCAATGCCGTAAACCCTGCCCGGGTAGCGATGTCCAAAAACATTCCGCCGCCACTCCCCAAGTCCAAAATTTTCCGGTCGCGATGGAAGCCATACTGCTTGGCTAATCGGGAAAATTCTTGGGTCAATTCCCGACCCGCTCGCGTTTTACCATAATTTTTTAAATCTCTATAATAATTGTCTTGAGCGCCAAAACTGTCATAAGTCTGATAAAAATCCGCCAGGAAGCCGGGTGACGGCAACGGCTCGGTATAAATCAAGCCGCATTTTTCACATCGCCAGAGACGATAATCACCCTTGCTGATTTTTTGGTAATCAAGATAAAGCTTTGATTGGCCCAAGCAAATAGGACACATAGTCAATCTTTTTTTTCTTTATCACCCAAGGCGATCCGGCGGCACAGTTCGGTAATATCCCTTTCTATTTTTTCAATCCGCATCAACAGCTTAAATAGCAAATAAAATACCAATACCACCGAAACATAGATCACCAAATCTACGCCGCGGGTAACGCCGACTTTTATCGCCAAAAAACTGGTTATATCCGGGAACAAAATGACTACTGCTGCCGCCAGCCAGATGATAATCCAGCCGGCAAATTCTCCGCCAGAGATTCTTTGGCGCTTAAGCTGAATTATGAGCCGGAGAATAATAAGAATGATTGCCGCGACCAAAATCAACTGGATGAGCATAAAATTATTTTTTTATGATTAAATCCCACAAAATATTGAAAGCATTGAAAATGCTCTGCCCTTTACGCTTGGAATAATCGGTGTAAACAATAGTAACTGGCACTTCCTGATAAGCTATTTTATTGCGAGCAATTTCTTGAAGTAGCTGCGAGGCATAGGCCTGGCGATCTTGAGTCAAATTGATTTTTAAAAGCGCATCGCGGCACCAAGCTTGAAAACCATTGTGGGTATCAGTAAGCCGGAGGCCGGTGTTGAGCCGGGTAAAAATCAAAGCCAGACGCAAAGTCAGCCACTTGGACCAGGGAATGTTTTCGGCTAAGCCCAAAAAACGCGATCCCAGCGCCACCTGACTGCCTTTTTCAAGAGGAATAAGGATTTTACTTATCTCCGCTGCCGTCATTTGGCCGTCGGCATCAAAAAAAACCGCCGCATCATAATCCATTTTCAAGGCATAATCAATTCCTGTTTTTATTGCCGCGCCCTGGCCGCGATTGATGGGATGGCGGACCACTCTTGCTCCGGCAGACTTGGCCAATTCACCGGTGTTATCGCAAGAGCCGTCATCCACGACCAAGACTTCAAAACCGTTTTGATGAACTCCTTCAACGACTGAAAAAATTTTTTCCGCTTCATCTTTGGCGGGTATTATAACCAGTGTTTTCATAACTGAATTATGACATTTTTAAAGATAAAAAACAACCCAACTAATCCCAAAACGCCCCCGGTGATCGGGGGCATTTTGGGAAGTAAAAAAATTAAAAAATTATTCTTTCGGCCGCAAAATATCTTTTTGAGCGCTCAAATAATCCACTGTCGCCTTTATTCCCTCGTCAAACAAGACTACCGGAAACCAGCCGAGTTTTTCTTTGGCGGTGGAAATATCCAGCATCGGCTGAACAGACGTATCGCCTGACTCTTGATAACTTATGACCGAAACGGATCCGGCTGTCTTAATGATTTTTTCCGCGACTTCCTTCATTGTCATTTCCCACTCTGAAGCCAAATTAAACGGCCCCCATTCGGGGACTTCCATCGCCTTGATTAGCGCCCTAATAAGATCAGAAATGAAAAAATAAGCGCCTTTATCCTTGGCTCGACCGGCCAAATTTATTGGCTCACCCTTGACCGCCAGCCGGACAATGTCAGGAATAAGCCGGCCGTCATCCAAACGCATTCGCGGACCATAACAATTGGACACCCTGACTATTTTGGCGTCAATGTTCTCTTTGAGGCGATAGTTATTGACCAGCGTTTCGCCAAATCTCTGCGCTTCGGCGTAGCAAGCGCGAGCGGATAATTGGTCAACTCGGCCGACATAATCTTCCCGGATCGGCTTTTTGCTTTCTGGCGCTCCATAAACCGCCGGGCCGGAAACATACAAAAACTGCGCTTTGTATTTTACCGCCATATCCAAAGCATTTTTCAAGCCGAGAGAATTGGCGGCCATTGTCTCTATCGGATAACGCTCATAGTCTCGCGGAGAAGCCGGCGATGCCAAAAAGTAAATCTCCTGCAATCCTTGAAATTCCACTTTAAAGTCGCGGAGCTCGGGCTGCTTGGCTAGGTCAATTGACACCGTAATATCGTGGTTGATGAATTTGAAATCGGGATTTTGAAGCAAATGGGCGATATTAGCGTCATCGCCAGTCAATAAATTGTCCAAGCAGATTACCTTGTTTCCATTGACCAATTCATCACAAAGGTGAGAGCCGATGAATCCCGCGCCGCCAGCCACTAAGATATTTTTCTTGTCAAAAATCACTTCTTTGGGCATAAATAAAAGTTAAATTAATCTTAAAAAGTTATCAACATTGTACCAAAAAAACCGACCAAAAACAACCGGAAAAATCAAGGATTTTCCCGACGGAAGGTCCAAAAACGATTGATGGCAAAATTGAAAAAAGCGACAATTATTGCCACGATAAGCTTAGCTAATAAATCATTCAGCTGGCCGTATTCCACCAGCGCGTAAAAAATAAGCAAATTTAAGCCCAGACTGATCAGATTGGCGGTAAAAAATTTTAGATATTGAATTTTGATGTCACCGCAAAAATGCCGAAAGGTCCAGCGGCGATTGATAAAAAAACTCCAAGTTACCGCCACTAGAAAAGAAAGTATTGCCGCGACAATATAAAAACAGTCAAAAACCCTAGTCAACAACCAATAAATTGAAAAATCAACCAATAGATTAGTAAAGCCAACCAGGCAAAATTTGACAAATTGCCTAAGCAGGATCCAGCCAAGCAGGAAAAAAAATATTTGTCTTAAACTATATTTCATAAGTCGGCAATATTCCCAAATCCAAGCCATTCTGATAATTAAAAGAGTCGTCCGGGTCGCCAATCACATAATTAGCATCAAATTTATTGGCCGTAAAAATCGCTTCACTGACCGGCCGCCTTGTCAATCCGTCAATATAATACCGATCAGAGCCAACGGCAATAATCGTCGCGGGTGGATAAAAAATATTCAACCATTGACCCATTCTATCATAATCTGTCTCAAAGGCATTCTGAACGACAACCGTGCGGGAGAGATAATCGGCGCCGTAGAGACGCGCTGCCATTTCCGTATCAAGATAATAGATATCTCTTTCTGTCCCGACGGCGTACACCCGCGGACTGTTTTCAAATCTGATCAAATTGGTTCCCGGGCGGACGGTAATATTGACACCAGCCTCCAAACTGTCAAACTCATCTTGGGAAATAGTTTTGATATCCTGTTTTGACCAAGAGCCCTGATGCCAACTCCAATAAGTCGCCTCGTTGGAAAAAAGGTGCCGTTGACCTCGGCCGTCTACAAAATATACTGCCGGCCCGCTTGCCAGTTTGGCCAGATAACCGTTACCAGAAATCAAGTCGCTGCCGAGCGCCAAGCCGGCATTTATTCGGCCGGTTCCCAACTCGTCCATAAAGCTTGGATTCCAAGTATAGATATCGTCGGTGCCAAGCAATAATATTTCCGCGATCTCGGCTGGCGATAAGGAAAGATCTTTTGACTTAATAAGCGCGGCCAGGCCGGAAACTAACGCGGCGGAAAAAGACGTCCCCTGCCAATCATAAGAATAATAATTGTTAAAACCATTGGCCGGGTCATAATGAGCCAAACTCACCAAGCTCTGGCCGGGCGCACTGACATCAATGCAATGGCCATAGTTGGTGAAGGATGATTTTTTGTCCGCCCCATCAACCGCTGAAACCGCGATAACCAAATTATTTGTCTGATTATCACCATAGCAAGCCGGATAAGCCGGCTGATTGTCCAAATCTATTCCCCCATTCTCGCTGCTATTGCCGGCCGAAGCAACAATTAAAACGCCCTTGTTCTTCGCCCAGATAACCGCCTCCTGCAATTCGGCACTGTAGTCATAGCCCACTAGACTTAGGTTAATAATATCGGCGCCATTGTTGACGGCATAACGAATGGCTTTGATCAGATTGGCGACATCGCCAGTGCCATCACTGCCCAAAATTCTGATCGGCATTATCTTGGAATAAAAAGCGACACCAGCAATGCCTTTGCCGTTATTGGCCACCGCGCCAATTAGTCCGGCGATCGCTGTGCCATGGTTGACACCAGCCATAGAATATCCTTCGTCAAGCTTGGGCCGAGGATCGGCGGCTTCGGCAACAAAATCCCAACCATTTATATCATCAATATAACCGTTATTGTCATTGTCAATTCCGTCGCCGGCCTTCTCATCGGAATTCTTCCAGATATTAAACTCCAGATCAGGATGATCAACATCAACGCCAGAGTCCAAAACCGCCACCACCACTCCCTTGCCTCGCGCCTCTTCCCAGGCCGAAGGAGCGTAAATCTGACTTAGATACGCCTGCGACGGATAAAGCGGGTCGGAAGGCACATAGGCCGCCGCCTCCAGTGTCGGCAAAAAAACTACCGACAGCAACAATAAAAAAAATAAAAGATATTTTTTCATTTAGATATTAGTCCTGATCAGATGCTTACTGATTTAATTATAATTTTAAAACAATTTTCGGTCAATTTTTGTCAAGACCGGAAAATATAATGAGTTGTTGTCAATTTAGCCGTCCGCGGTTGTCAAAAAAAAGAGAGCCAGCATTATTTGATAATTCCCCTCTCCTTTAATAGAAGGAGTGTCTTTTCCACGCATTCAGCCAAAGATGATTTTTCCGTCGCCAACACTAAGTCAGGATTTTTCGGCGCTTCATAAACATCACTAACGCCGGTAAAATTTTCTATCTCGCCGCGCTTGGCTTTTTGATAAAGCCCCTTGACGTCGCGCCGTTCACATTCGGCTAATGAGGTGTCAACAAAAATCTCCAAAAATTTTTCACTGGCCAATTGCCTCGCCAAGGATCGATGTTTATAATAAGGTGAAATGAATGTTGCCAGCACAATAATCCCGTGTTTAGCCAAAAGGCCGGCGATAAAAGCTGCCCGTTCAATGTTTTTGTCGCGGTCTTCCTTAGAAAAACCAAGATCGCGACATAAAAATTCTCTCAATAAATCGCCATCAAGCCGTTCTGCCTTATAGCCGGATGATTTTAGACGCTGATAAGTTTCATCAGCAATCGTGCTCTTGCCGGATCCAGACAAACCGGTAAACCATATCACCGCTCCGTCATGATCCGCCTTCCATGATAAATTAGAAACCAATGACTCGGCCGAGGAGCTGGCAGAAACGGTTTTTTTGATAATTATTCCCGCCGCTACTGTTTCACCGCTAATCTCATCTATCAAAATGAAACAGCCGGTTTGGCGATTTTGCTTGTAAGCATCAAAGACGAGCGGCTGGACGGTTTTTATCTTTAACTTCCCAATTTCATTCATCTCCAATCTGTCGGCGTTTTCCCGATGCAGAGTTTCGATATTAAGACGATAATAGATTTTTTCCGCCACACAACGGGTCTTAATGGCACAATGTTTTATTAGATAGCTTCTGGCTGGATCAAGCGGCATTGATGAAAGCCAAAAGATATCAGCGTCAAATTCACTGGCGACATCGGGTAAATTATTAATCCGCGCCACAACATCGCCGCGACTAGCGTCAACCTCATCGGTAAAAGACAATAAAACTGATTGCGGCACAACCGCATCTGACTGATCTTTTTCGTCATAAATAATTGATTTGATTTTTGTCCGGCGGCTGGAAGGCAAAATCAATATTTCTTCTCCGATTTTTATCTCACCACTCAAGACTCGGCCGAGATAACCGCGAAAATCTTGATTGGGGCGCACTACTCCCTGAATTGAAAAACGAAAATCAATTAAGTTATAGTCACCAGCGATAGAAACGTTTTCCAAATAGCTTAATACCGTCGGTCCCTGATACCAGCCCATATTCTCTCCTCGATTGACAACCATCTCGCCAGTAGTGGCGGAAATGGGGGTGAACTGTAAATCAGAAATTCCTAGCTTAGCCGCATAATCAGAGAAACCTTCCCTGATTTCAATAAAGCGGCTTTCTTGATAACCAACCAAGTCCATTTTGTTTATCACTACTAAAATATGCTTTATTCCCAACAGGGCGGCGATTGATAAATGGCGGCGCGACTGCGGCAACAATCCTTTTCTGGCATCAACCAAAATCAAAGCCAGATTGGCATTGGATGCCCCTGTGATCATGTTACGGGTGTATTGTTCGTGGCCCGGAACATCAGCAATAATATAACGGCGCCGATCAGTAGAAAAATAACGATAAGCCACATCAATGGTAATTTTTTGCTCTTGTTCGGCGGACAAACCATCGGTAAACAAGGAAAAATCTAATCCATCAAATCCCTGCTTCCGACTCAACTCTCGCAATGAATTCAGTTGATCATTATAAATCTCATCCAAATCAAAAAATAATCTCCCGATCAGGGTGGACTTGCCATCATCAACGCTGCCGGCGATGACTAACCGCAAAATTTCTTTGTCTGAATTTGTAATTTGATTCATTGATTTTAGAAATATCCTTCTTTTTTCTTTTCCTCCATTGCTGCCGCGGAAGTTGCGTCAATCGCTCTTGTTTCTCGTTCAGAATTTTCGGCCGCCAAAACTTCATCTAAAATATCATCTAAATTTTTTGCCGTTGATGGTACCGCTCCAGTAGAAGGCGAGCAGCCAAGAGTCCGATAGCGACACTCCATTTCCAATACCTCTTCCCCTTCTCGTGGCTGGGTAAACTCATCTAGCCGAATATAAATGCCGTTTCTTTTAACGACTTTTCTGACCTGGGAAAAATAAAGGGGGACCACTTCTATATTCTCTTGTTTAATATAAGCCCAGATGTCGGCTTCCGTCCAATTAGATAAAGGAAAGACCCGCATTGTCTCGCCGGCGGAGAGACATGGATTGTACAAATTCCATAATTCCGGCCGCTGATTTTTGGGGTCCCAACCTCCTTGCTCCCGCCGGACAGAAAAGATCCTTTCTTTGGCGCGAGATTTTTCTTCTTCACGCCGCGAACCGCCAATAGCGGCATCAAAGCCATAATGAGCAATCGCTTCCAAGAGCGGTTTGGTTTTCTTGTAATAAATATAGCTGTCTGTCGCCGCGTCTTCAGCTTTAAAATCCAGCGCTCTGGATTCACGGTTCTGATAAACAATAAGCTTGGCGCCGATTTTCTTGGTATAGCAGTCCCGAAATTCAATCATTTCTCTAAACTTAAAACCGGTATCAATATGAAGCAGGGGAAAGGGAAGCGGCGCCGGAAAAAAAGCTTTCTTGGCCAGATGGACAAGAACCGAAGAATCTTTGCCGATTGAATAAAGCATAACCGGATTCTTAAATTCCGCCCAGGCCTCCCTGATGATATAGATGCTCTCCGCCTCCAAACTGCTCAGATAATTAAAATTATAATTGCCCATATTAAAAGTAATACGCATTACTTGGCAATTTTATCACAAAAAACCCGAAAAAGGAAGTGACGAAAAAACTTGATTTTTTTTCAATTTTATTGTATCCTTTAAATAATTACTTTTTTTACTATGTCCGATTTTATCATCAAAACAAAAAAAATAATCTTGCTAATCGGGGACGTTATTTTCCTTTATTTGGCTTTGTGGCTGACCCTAATCCTACGTTACGGATCAGACAGCCTAAGCGGCAATTGGGACAGGCATCTAAAGCCGTTTTCTTTGGTTTTTATTGTCTGGCTAATAGTGTTCTTTATTAATGATTTTTATGATTTGAAGATAAGTTATAATGCCAGCAATCTGGCTAATACTATTATTAAGTTGTTTGCCGTAAATTTATTTATTGCGGTGGCAATGTTTTATTTCTTCACGCCGTTTCTGGATAGTATCAGGCCACAACGAGTATTAATAATCCAGGTGGCCGCTTCTTTAATTCTACTATTCGGCTGGCGAACAATTTTTTACAACTTTATAAAATCAACGGCCATCACCAATAAAGTTCTGATTGTCGGCGATTCGCCACTGGCCAAGCTTCTGGCGGCGGAAATTCAAAAAAGGCCGCAATTGGGTTACAGCGCGGAAATCATTCCTACCCTACCAGACAATCTGGAAGTATACTGCCGGAAAAATAATATTGATATTCTGGCTGGCGAGGATGAGTTTAAAAACAACCAGGAGGTGATAAAAAAAATATTCGGCTGCTTTGCTTTGGGCATTACCGTCTGCAATATCAGCGGACTCTATGAACAGGTAACCAATAAAATTCCTATTGAAAATATCGAACACGGCTGGTTCCTGGAAAATCTCTCAGAACATTCCAAAAAAAATTACGAAATTATAAAAAGATTTTTTGATATTATTTTAGCATCCCTGGGACTTATTGCTACCTCTCCATTTCTACCGTTTATTGCTCTATTAATCAAATTTGACGGCTCTGGACCGGTATTATTCAAACAAGTCCGCACAGGCAAAAATGGCCAGCCGTTTTTGGCGGTAAAATTCCGCTCCATGATTGTTGGCGCGGAGAAAAACGGGCCACAATGGGCGATCAAGGACGACCCCCGCATCACCCGCTTCGGCCGGCTGATGCGCAAAACAAGAATTGATGAAATTCCGCAGCTTCTTAATGTCTTGCGCGGCGAAATGAGTTTTGTCGGCCCGCGTCCGGAACGGCCGGAGTTTATTGAAATACTGGAAAAGGAAATCCCCTTCTATCGGGAACGGCTACTGGTGAAACCGGGGCTAACCGGCTGGGCGCAGCTGAACGGCCCCAGCTATGGCGGTTCAAAAGAGGAAACCCTGGAAAAAATAAAATACGATTTGTATTATCTGAAAAATCGTTCCCTCTTTCTCGATACCAGTATAATGCTCAAAACCATCAAGGTTGTTTTGGGTGGCAAAGGACAGTAAATATAAAATTACCGCAGCCGACCGTTCGGCGGAGCGGCAACTTAAATCGCAGATGGATTATGAAAATATTGATTATCACCTATTCAATTCGCGATGGCTATGGCGGCTGGGCCAGATATTCAGCTAAAATATCCGCTGAATTAAAAAAACAAACCAGCCAGGAAGTAAAAATCGCCGCCGAAGATAACAGTGGCGATTTTGCTTTGGCGACTGGAAAAAGTTGGCGATCAATTGTGGCACTGCTTAAAAATGCTTTGGTGATCAGAAAAGTCGCCAAATCATTTGATGTTGTACACGCTTTAGATGTTTATCCTTATGGCATTATCGCTTGGTTGGCAACCGTTGGCAAGGGCAAAAAATTTTTTATAAGCGCCATTGGCACATACAGTATCACCCCGGGAAAAAATTTTTTTCTGTCGTGGCTGATGAAAAAATCCCTTAGGAACTCGCAAAAAATCTTTGCTATCAGCCGATATACCGCGGAAAGGGTTCGCCAAAAATTTGAGCTGAACAATATCGCTGTGGTTCACTTGGGAGTGGAAAATAACATCCTGTCTTTATCTTCTTCCGAATTAAACTTGCCAGAAAATTATCTTTTGACTGTTGGTGATGTCAAGCCGAGAAAGGGATACCATATCTCACTGACCGCTTTGACGGCGGTTAAAAAAGTAATCCCCTTTCTTAAGTATGTTATCGTCGGCTACCAATTCAACAAACCATACCGCGAGAAATTGCAACAAATAATCGACGACAATGGTCTCGCTGATGACGTCATTTGGTTTAGTGACATCGGTGATGACAAACTGGCGGAGATTTATCGTCATGCGTCGCTTTATATCATGCCGTCAATTAATGACGGCCGGCACTTTGAAGGTTTCGGCCTCAGCTATATTGAAGCGGGTTTATTTGGCGTGCCGGCAATCGGCTCAAAAAATTGCGGTGCCGAAGACGCAATCATTGATAATCAAACTGGCTACCTAATAGAACAAAATAACGCCGAAATTCTGGCAGAAAAAATAATCTCCATCTTGACAGATGAAGAAAAGAAAAAAAGCATGGGCACGGCGGCTAAAAAATTCGCTGAAAATTTCACTTGGCAAAAGGCCGCCACTGACTATCTGAAAAATTACGAATTAGAGTAAAACTCCAGTGTCCGAGCTACTTGTTTATCAAGGGTAAAATTATCTTTCCATCTCTGGTACCCGGCCGCACCCAACTGGCGCGCCTTATTTTTATCCACCAAAATTCCGCTTATTATCTCGGCCATTTTTTCTATGTCATAAGGATTGACAATGAAGCCAGTTTGTCCATCAACAACCGCCTCTCTGGTTCCACCAAAACAAGTGCCGACTACCGGCTTGCCATAAGCCATCGCCTCTAGATTATTATTGGGGAAAGAATCAAAGCAAACCGAAGGGACCAGACAAATATCGCAGGCCGAATACCATTCGGCCAAGGCGTCCTCATGAAGCCAGCCAGTAAAAAGCAACTGATGAGACAAGCCTTCTTTTTCTGCTTGAGCCATTATTTTTTCACTGTAGCCGCCTTTTTTGGCTGCCACCGCCATCACAAAGTCGTTTCCCCGCTCTTTAAGCGCTTTTATTAACGGCACCAATAAATTGCCGCCCTTCAAACTACCGAAACGGCCCGCCATAAATATTATGCCTGTCCCCACTCCCAAACCATACTTAACGCCAACTGTTTCCCTAGCATTTTTGACCAGCGACATCGGCGCGAAACCGTTATAAACCACTTCTGTATTTTTGATGCCATTTTGCGTCAAGGCCTCCTTGAGCGCCTCACTGACCGAAAAAATTTTGTCAACAAAAGACAGATAATGTCTAACCATCAAATTACGCAAAGGATTTTTTGTTTTTTTCAACTGCCGCAGACTTTCCCAAAAACCCAAACGATAATTAAAAGTCTTTGGAACAGACGGATTCAACTGGTCAATGAAAGAAAAAAACTTGTCCTGATGGAAAGCGTCAACGTCATGAGCGGTCAGAAAAACCTTGGCTCCTTTTTTTTTGGCCAACTTCAAAGAAGCGTAAGAAATATACGCGTGGACATTATGAGCGTGGACGATATCCGGCCGATAATCAGCCAATAAATTGTTTAGTGGCTTGAGGCATCTTTTGTTTTTCAAGGCTACAATACCGCGCCAACGTAAATCATAATCGCAATAATGACGAATCACCTCAACGCCATCAACAACAGTTTGCCCCGCCGCCGCTGGCTGCTGGCAAGTGGAAAAAACTTTTACCTCATGGCCGGAAGCGATCAGGCCTTGGGAAAAACGAAGGGCGATTATTTCGGCTCCACCGCCGCCAGCCGGCGGAAAACCGTCGCTAAGAATTAAAATTTTCATAATATTCTACTGTTTCACTGTTGGTCAAAAAAATAATTTCTTTCCGGTTGGCGGCAAACTGTAAAAATTTTTCCAATTTCTCCCAAAGGTCGTACTTCTCAATCTCCCATGAGTGTCCCCATAAGTGGAAATAGCTGCCATTATTTGGTGATAATAAAATATTTTCCGCCAGCGCGTTCCAATTTAGCCAGCTTGTCATTGGCAAGGAAAGATTTTTAATCTGGCTCCGGTGGCCAAAAAGCGGTTCCCAAAGATGCCGCGACAGATGGAGACGGCGGCTATCCCTCATCCGCCAAGGAAAAGGATAAACCTGCAAAGTGACCGGCAGGGCGAAGTTATCACCGCCGGAACCGATATTTCTTTCAACTGTCCTCGCGCCGACAAATCCTGCCGCTTGAACTATTTTTTTCACTTCCTCGTTGTAGCTCCCTCGCGGATAACAAAAAACTTTTGGCGCGGATCCGACAACCCCCTCCAGCCATTCTTTTGACTCATTAATTTCCTGCCCTGCTTCAGTAATAGAAATCTCATTTAAATTGCGGTGGGTGATGGTATGCGCGCCGATTTCATGGCGAGCGGCGATATTTTTTATATCGTTCTCGCTCAAACGATCCTTGGTTTCGCGAGCGATATAAAAAGTGCCCTTGATGCCGTAACGGTCAAGCAAATCAGCCAATCTCAAATCCAGGACATGGCCGTCGTCCCAACTGGTGGTAAAAATTATTTTTGAATTTGTCACAAAATATTTTATTTTAACTCCGGTTTTCTTATTACAATCCCCCAGCCAAGCGAAAATTTCTGGTTAACGGGACTGCGATCAATTTTGTCCAACCAAATGGCAATCAAACCGTATGCTTTAAATACCGGATTAAAAACTTTTGTCCACCGATGAGAATACAAATTAAGCCTCTCAATCAGATAGCGCAGATTGCTTTGCGCCCGGACGGAAAAAAATCCGCCCCGTCTTTCTTTGGCTACAATCTCAAACCCGGTATTCTTGTATAAGTATTCCAAGCCATAACCGGTAAAGCGCCAAAAATTATCCGGCTCATCGCAGACCGAAACCAGAAAGGTAGTGGTAATCAAAGCGGTGCCGCCCGGTTTTAAAACCCTATAAAATTCTCGCGCTGATTTGAAAATATCCTTAACGTCTTCTAGGACTTGGGTTGAAATAATTGAGTCAAAGCTCTCGTCGACAAAAGGAATATCATCCGCCGATCCGACCACGTCAATATTTTTGTCTTCAAAAACATCCATTTTAACATACTGGCTGTAATCAAAAAAATTTTGATAACGGCTAAAACCGCCGGCGCCGACATCCAGCACCCGGCCATGAATATGGCGCGCGTATTTCTTGATTTGTTCTTTTAGCAGAATCCTATCCGGTTGGGGAATATACATAACTTTATTTTTTAATAAGCTGTTTAGTTTTTTTAACCAATGCCGGAAAAATATATTTTAACAAAAAATAAAAAGTTTTGAAATCTATTTTTTTCTCCCTAATCCTTTTAAAGAAAACCAACTTTGCCAATCCCGCCTCAATGGTCTCGCGCGTTAACCGGCTTAGTCCCAAATCAACCGATATTTTTCGCGCCTCTTCCGGGCTTTTCCCCGGCAGCAGCTCGTTATAATATTTTGTTTGGGGAAAAAAGCAAAGACCGCAAGGAAAGGAAAAATCGTTGAGCTCGATCTGCAAATCAATGGTCTGGTTGAAATCCTTGGCTGTTTCCTCGGGATAGCCATACATCATATTGCTGTGAGCCTCAATGCCGATTTTTTTTGTCAGCTTATAATTCTTGGCGGCTTCTTCAAGATTTAACCCCTTGCCGCTGGAGGAAACAATCGCCTGGCTGCCGCTCTCAATGCCGTAAGAGATATAAATGCAGCCGCTGTCCTTCATTATTTTTAACAACTCCTCATCCACTCTTTCCGGCCGAGTTTGACACCCCCATTGGATATCGGCGTTCTCTTCTTTGATTATCCGGCAGATCTGCTTGACACGTTCGCGATCAAAGGTAAAAAAGTCGTCAATAAAATAAATATTCTTTATGAAATACTCCCCAACCAAAACATCCAGCTCCTGCTTAAATCTCGGCAAGCTCATTGAATTTACTTTTGAACCGATTAATTCCTTGAAGCAAAACTTGCAATTATAAGGACAACCGCAACTGGTAAACATTATGGAAAAATTATCCGGCCGAAAAAATTCCATCCGCGGGCTATATTTTTCCATCGGCAATAAGGAATAATCCCCGATCGGCAATTTATCCAAATCCTCCAGATTCTGCAGGACGCCGATATTTACAGTCCCGTCTATTTTTTTGCAGCTCAAATTGGCATATTTACCGGCCAAATCATCAAGTTGATTCTTGCTTAAATCAAGAATCAAATTAGCGGCGGCGATTGGGTTGTTGCCTTTGATGATATAGCCAAGGGCAGTCTTGTTTAATAATTCCTGATCAAATATGGCGGCTTGCGGACCGATTGCTAAAATATGCTTGACTGACGGCGTCTGCTGAACCGCTTCAATGGTTTGATAAAAGCTATCCATTAAAATACTGGGGCATTGATAAAGATCATAGGGATCGCTGGCGATTAAAACAATTTTCGGCTGCTTTTGGGCTAATATTCTTTTTATATCTGCCACCGAATAATCAAGCGCCCTGGCGTCAATAATTTCCACCGTCAGGCCGTTATTTTTCAAAAAAGTGCCAACGTAAAGCAAATCCAAAGGCTGCCATTTTCGACTGGGGATCGGCAATCTTTTATCCAGGTGTAGCGGTCGGTTAATAAGTATCGCTTCGGGCATAATCAAAAAAACTTAATTAGTGAATGACTTCTTCTTGGCCGGCTTTTATCATTTTATTTAATTTTCTGGTCAAATAAGTGAAAACCACCAATGTCGCCAAGGGCAACCACAACGCAACAGCACAAATGGACAAAGATAAAGGCAACTCTATTAAAAAATAAATGGTGATTGCCGAGCCGGCGGCAAGTAAAGCAATGTTGATGGCGATGGATTTTTTCATTAGATGCAAAACCCTAAAAAGAGAGCCACTGCCAACACCAAGCGCCGTCACGATTGAAGCAACTAAAAATAAATAGGAAAAATTAACCGCCGGCAAATATTCTTGGCCATAGACCAAGGGAACTAAAAATTGAGCCAAGGGCATCAACATTACGGCGACGACAAAACAAATGGCCACGCTGCCTAAGGCCGAGCGAATAAAATCGCGCTTCAAAATTGCCAGACTGTAAACTTTTGATTTTGGCAACTGGACCATTAGGAGGCGGGAAATGGGACCAATGAGCATCAGGGGAAGGCCGGCATAAGCAATGGCGATTTTGACCCAGGCGACAGCTTCTTTATTAAACATACCAAGGAAGAACAATGGCAAGGTTGAATACAAACTTCCCAAATTCTTATCCACGGCAATCAGGAAACCGAATTTAAAAAAATAAATGAATCTTTTTATTTCTACTCGATTAGAGATAATCTTGCGCCACGCCGGCAAAAAATTATCCTGACGGCATAGCCGGGCATAAGCCACCCAGGCGAAAACGGCAAAAATCGCCGCGTTCAATAAATGGCCCCAAACCAATCCCCGCAACCCAAAACCAAAAATAACCAGGGTTGCCGGTATGGCGACATAAAATATCTTATTTATATTTTCAACCACTGTAAGCTTTTTTATTCTTCTAACCGCCTGAAGAACAATGGTATACATGCCAAAGAAAACCTTCAAAACATCCGACAAAATAATCACTCTGGCAAGATTGCCGATTTCCCGGCTATTGTAAAAACGGCCGGTGAGTAGCGGCGAAACAGCCACTATCGCCACGCCGACAACCAGAGAAATAGCCAGAGTCAATTTTATATAATACGACAAGACATCAAGAAACTTCTTCCGGTCGCCCTGGGCATAGGCTTCGGCCAAAAACATAATCGTAGTCTGGTTGGTTCCCCAATCCATAAAAATGCTGATTACGCCCACAAAAATGAAAATCAAGGAGTAATCAGCGTAACCGTCAATGCCTAAGATTCGCGCATAAACGATTGACGCCAAGAAAGAAAGTCCGGTGGAAAAAAATGAGCCAACCTGAAGGACAGCGGCGTCTTTTACAAATTTCTTCTTCCTGATATTCAACAATTTAATCGGGAGTGATTTTATTTTTTTAAAAAATTTTGTCATTCGCTCATAAATTAAAAATTGTCGGCTCTTCCAGGTATAAGTATGCTCCGGCTTCAGGTCGCTGGTGAAGCTCATTTTAAATTTCGCCAAATTCGGCTTGTTGAAATTAACCGAGCCGAGATCGACCAGTTCATAGCCATTTTCCCAGCCAAAGCGGCAAATTTCATAAATAAGCCGCCTAGTCGCGTGGGAAATTATCTTATATTTTTCTTTGTCCTCAACCGTCAAGCGCCTGGAACAAATGGCCTTGGCTCGCAATACCCTATCCGCGTCAAAACAAATGACACTGGAAATTAATTCATCCCGGTAATACGCGGAAAAAATCTTGCAACCGCGATATTGGCTGATGGGATCGGGCCGGCGGCCTTGGCTTTTTTCAAAATCTCGGCTAAGGCGGTAATTAGCCGCCAAATCGGAATCGTCGCTGACAAACCTCAAATCTTTTATCTTATCGTCCAGAGTTTTTCTGATTTCGTTCCTGGTCGTATCATTGAAGTCGTGAAAAATTTCTTCCAGGCTTTTGTCCAAATAGATTACCGGCGTTTGTTTCTCCTTGACGGAAAAACCGGCCAATTCTTTTTTGTCATAGCTCAAAATAAAAATAGCCGAATATTTCTTTTTCAGAGCTTCCCAGTCGGGCCAGGGTTCTAAAATATAACGAATGGAGCGCCAAAATAATTTTTTCTTTTCAAAAATCATGATTTTTTAGCGATATACATTATGTGTTTGGAAAAAAAAGAAAGTAAAAATCTGTTTTTTATTTTACGAAAACGGCCCACTCCAATCGCTTCAAGCAGCAAAAAGTTCTTTTTTTTTAAGTCGCTATTTTCGCTTTGAACACTGCCATAATAAGTAACCAAATCACCCATGGCATGCCGTTCAAGCCGATAGTCGCCAAATATTTTAAGCGTAAAAATATTTTCCAAAAAAGTCTTAACGGCAAAACCATTGCGAGGCAGATTGAATTTGTTATGAGACGAATAAATAAACAACCCGCCTTTTTTCAAGACTCTCCCAATATCGCCAACCGCCGCCAACCGCCTTTCCCTGGGATAGAGGTAATCAATCCCGTTAAAAGAAAAGAAAACAATATCAAAGCAATCGGGCGAAAAATCAAGAGCAGCGGCGTTGCCGACGCGAAAATCAATATTCGGATATCTGACCTTGGCCAAATCAATAAGCTCCCTGGAAATATCTACTCCAATCACTTCACAGCCAAAATCCTTAATAAATTGCGTTGTCCGACCGGCACCGCAACCAAGATCCAGCACCTTCATCCCCGGCCGAAAATATTTTTTCAAAACAATCTTCTCATAATCCTTGAGATATGATTTATCATATTCTTTCTGCGCCAAGGACGAAGAAAAGGTATTATAATTTGTCTGTTCCATTTGATTCATCGTGATTATTTTCTTGATAAAAATACCAATCGCAATCCTCCGCCGCCTGTTCTCTTAAGGCCTCGTCAATAAAACGCAAGTCGTCTTCATCCAAATATTCTTTGAAACCGCCGATTTTCCCTTTTCTCACCTTGGACGCTTCACTGTCACCGCTCTGGCCGGTCTTTAGCATACTGTCATTGAACTCGCTCTGGGATTCCATTTTTTTCATATTTTCAAAAGAAGCAAAATCAACCGCCGCCGCGATATTCTCTTCGCTGATATTGCCGACACCGATGAATTCCGCCGCCTGGCGGAGAGATAGAGCCGGATTTTTTCTCATCTCCTCGTATCGCAAAAGCAGAAACGCTTTCGGCTGATTTTGATTCTTGAACCAAAGGCGGTAAAAAGAAATGATTTTTTTGATGCCCAAATTATCATCCCGCAAGAAATCCTTAATATCGCCGCCGTATACCTTGTTGCGCTTGCTCTCTTGAAAAAAGGAAGAGACCAGCGTATCCCTGATATCGCGGATAATAAAAATCACTTTTTTATTCCGGTATAACCGCCGATTAAACCGCAGCTTTTTCCAATCTCCGCCATCCATCAAATTAAACCGTCCGCCGTGGGAAAAATTAATCGGCGCTAATTTGGCGGCTCGGGAAAGCTCATAAGTTTTTAGCAGCAAACCAGAATCAAGCGCGTAGGTGTCCGCCAAAAATTTCCCCAGCATTACCCGGAACCAGGTTCGGCCGGTTTTGGGATAGGAAACAACCATCGTGCCAACAAAAAAATTACGGTAAACATTCTTCAGGTTGGCGACAATCTTGCCCGGCTCCTTGAGCCCTTTTTTAAAAAATATTTTCAATAGATAGGCCATATTTAAAATTATTTTTTAACAACAAAATATCTATCTGCCAAGAAAACACCGCCAAGAATCAGGCAATCAAGGGCAATAAACCAAACCCGAGATAAAAGGGAAACCATCGTCGCCAGGGAAAGCGGAAGAAAAAATTGCAGGATGGCGACCAGAAGCCCCTCCCTGACTCCGATGCCGACCGGCACAAAAAAAGCCACCTTTGACAAAAAATTAGCCAAAATAAAAGAAGCAACCATAAAAATAGACTGGGAAAAAGTAAAATCATAAAATGACCGAGCCAAAAAAACAAAAGACAGGGCCACAAAAAAGTTCGGCAGAAAATATAATGCCGTCACCTTGACTAATCCGCCATAGCCGGGAAAATTCTTTACGTCAATCTGATTCTTCTTTATTTTTTTCAACCCGAAATTGATAATTGAGGACAGGACGCGAGGATGAAGCAGAAAAATCATCGCTATCATGCCGGCGACGAAGGCGATGGTATAATAAAAAATCGGAAAGCGATCGCGGAAAATAAAAACCAGAATAATCCAGACCAAGATAAATTGGCTGGCCGTGGAGAGCAAAAGCTCCAAAACAGAAGCAAGGCCAAGCGATTTTTTGCCTACACCCTCTTTGGCGCCGATATAAATTTTGCTTAGCGGAGCCCAGAACCGGCCGGGTAAATAACGGGAAAACCAAGCATAGAAAAAAATACGAAAACCGGCCCAACCGCTCAAGACAGTCCCCTTTTCAACGATCCCAAAAAGGTAACGCCACAGCGCGGCCAAGGCGTAGACATTGAGTATTCCAAAAATTAAAGCAAAAAGTAAATTAAATGGATTGAAGATAAAACTATAGTTGGTTATCTCTTGCCAATCATGCCAAACAATCCTGACTAGGATTAAAAAAATAATAATCGCCAAGGAATAAGAAAAAAATTGAGAAAATATTTTTTTGTAATTTCCAGCCATTATTTTATTTTATTTTCAGCGGCGAGAACCAAATAGTCGCCAATGGCCAAGACATCCAATCCGCTTGCCCTAAAAGCTTCTATCGCCTCTGACGGCGTCCGGACAATCGGCTCCTCGTGCATGTTAAAACTGGTATTGATAAGTATCGGCTTGCCCGTCAACCTTTCATATTCTTCCAGGATGCGATAAGAATCATGATTATTTTCAGCATCAACGGTTTGCGGCCGGGCGGTTTTATCAATATGGGTAATAGCCGGGGAATCAGCGTCGCATTGTTTGGAAACATTATAAGTGACGGTCATAAAATCGGCGGCGTGGGAGCAGTCCTGATCAAAATTTTCAAAATATTCATTTGCCCGTTCTCTTAAAATAATCGGGGCGAAGGGCATAAACTCCGTTCTCTTTAACTTCTTATTAAGCCAATCATTGACTGTCTTGTCGCTGGTTTGATAAAGAATGCTGCGATGGCCCAGCGCTCGCGGGCCATACTCCATCGCGCCGGCAAAACGGGCAACAATTTTTCCCGCCGCTAGCAATTCCGCTACTTGACGATGAATGTCATCCGCTTTTTTGAAAACCAAACTGCTGGCCTGAAGCGCCTCAACGATCGCGCTGTCGCCATAATCAGAGCCCAAATATACATGGCTCAGGGCCAGCGGTTTTATTCCATTTTTATTTTTGGCATAAAGGGAAACAGCCGCGCCCAACGCCTGGCCGCCATCGCCCATATTTTGATGGATATAAATATCTTTCACTTTCGGTATTTCCAAAATCCGCTGATTGAGCTTGACATTGGCGAATAATCCGCCGGCTAAGCAAACAAATTTTTTATTATAACGATTGGCCGCCGCCTCAACCAAATCGGCCGTCACCTCTTCAATTATTTTCTGAACGCCGGCCGCGATATCTTCCCGCTTCTTCGCTTGCATCAAAAGATGGAGCCGTCTCGCTCCGGGTCTCCCCCAGCACCCCAATCGCGAACGAAATTCCAATTTTTCCTTATCCACTGATAAGATATTCCTGAAAATGCCGACTGTTTTAGCCGAATCGCCATAAGCGGCCAAGCCGGTTATCTTCCCCTCATGCCGGCCATATTTGAAGCCAAGATTATGCGTGACATAAGAATAAATCGCTCCCGGAGAATGGAAAAAAACCGTTTCATTTTTTCTCTTGACTAGTCCGTTTTCCACGACCGAAATGGTGGCACATAATCCGTCGCCGGCCGAATCAACCGTAACGATCAAAATATCTTCTTCCGGTTTATCGCCGAATTGAGAAAAATAATAAGCTCCGGCGGCATGGCTCTCATGATGTTCAATAAACTCCAACGGCGCTGAAGAATTTATTTTTTCCCTGATTATCACCGTTAAGCTTTTTTCATTCCTTAGGCGGGAAAAAATAAAGCAATAAATATTTTTTATCAAGTGGCCTCTAAAAAATGGAATGAAAGAAAGATAGTCGGCGAGTTTTTTAATCGGCTTGACTCGATCAAACTCAGGGCTGATTCCGCCCCCCTTGGTAATGCCGGAAACAGCGACAAAATCAATATCTTTCGGATTAACTTTGGAAATCCGCAAAACTTCTTCAATCGCCAAGACCGGATCGCCCCAATACATCTTTTTCCGGTTCATCCGCTCTTCGTTGACCGCCGCCAAAACTCGGCCGTCTTCAATCAGGGCGGCGCCGGCGTCATGACCATTGTGAATGCCTAAAATTTTCATAAGCTAAATTTATTCTTTCTGCGACGGTTATGACTTAATTTCCCGCCGGAGCGAGGCGATTTGATCGGCGATCAAACCTAGAAATAAAAACAAAATCGAGCTAAGTAAAAGAATGAGCGTGCTTTCGCTCAAATTAAAGCTGTAAACAAACAAATCAACAAATAAAGAGACCAGGCACAGGATAAAAACAACGACAAAAGCGGGAAAAAAAATCCTTAATGGGGCAAAAAGCATTATCAATTTGACGATTAAGTTGACCGTATTAAACCCGTCGGCGATTTTCACCGAACTCTTCCCCACCCGGCTTTCAACATTAACAGGAATATATTTAACCGTATAACCCTCTTTCAGAAAGGCCAGGGTGATGGTCGTGCTCAAAGAAAATCCTTTGGGATAAAGATGGGAAAAACGGTCAAAACATTCCTTACGGACAACCCGCAAGCCGGAATTAATATCCGGGATTTTGAATTTCACCAAATAGTTGGACAAAGCGGAGATAAACCTTTTTCCCGGCTGACGCCACTTCGGGCCATTGTATTTCTTCCGCGCCCCGACGGCCATATCGCAGTTATCAAGATTATCAAGCAATTTTTTCAATTCCAAGGGAGTGTGCTGGCCGTCACCGTCATAAAAAACCAGCCATTCACCCCTCGCCTCCTTGGCGCCCCGCTTCAAGGACGAGCCATAGCCTTTATTGTAGATGTTGTTCAAAAAATAAAAATTAGAGGCAGTTATCTTTTCCAAGACCATCAATGATTCGTCGCGCGAACCGTCGTTGACGGCGATAATTTCGTAATCCCCCGAATAATTACTCTCCAAAAAAGAACCCAGCTCGCCAATGACGCGGCCGATTATCTCACTCTCATTAAAAACCGGAATAATGACACTGAATTTTATTTTTTTGTCAGCCATATTTTTTCTTTTAAAAATATTGATAAATTTTCCAAACCGACAAACAACAGAAGAAAAACCACCGGAATCACCGGTAAAAAATAACGGGGGTTCCTCATGGTCGGCTCCAAAAGCAATAAGGGAATGGAATTAGATAAAAGATAAGCAATAATAATCCACCCGGATAAACGGTCTCTTTTTATCAACCGGCGACCGCCCAAAAAAATCAGAGCTAAAAAAACCACTAAAATTACCAACAGGAGCGGCCCATGGTCTAAGGGGTATTTTATCACTCTTAGGGGATAAAACCAACTAATCATTGGGATTGACAAATCAGAGCCCTTTTTGAGGCCGTAGACGGTGCTCCATAATGACCCCTGTCCGGCCAGGTTCGCCCAGGCTTGAAAAAACAATAGCGGCAAAGAACCGGCAAAAAATACGGCCGCGGATCGATACCTTTTGGCAAGAATAAAAAATAAAAAATATAAAGGCAAAATAGCGGCGTTTTGAATCCTGGAAATCGCCGCCCAGGAAGAAACAAACCCCAGGCCGAAATTTCCCGCTTCTTTCTTATTTTTAAAGATATCCAGGAACCAAAGCAGAGAAATCAACATTAAAATAAGAGACCAAGGGTCAGAGGCGACGAAATAAAACATCAACTGGCCGAAACGACTGCTGACAAATTGGTTCATAACCGCGTCGTGGCCGGAAAACACCTTGAAGATAAAAAAGAAAAAATAAGGATAAATACAGAATAACAGGGAAAGCAAATAAGCTGAAAATTTATTTTTCAAAATCCTTAAACCCAATAAGTAAACCAGGCCGGCAGCCAAAACAGACAAAATGACTCCGCCAAAAAACACATTGAAGGAAGAAAGCGCCAGGAAGGAATCGAAATTGAAAAATTTTATGAAGGGCGCCAAAAAAAGAGGGTAACCCAAGGGATGCGCTTTGGGCAAGAATTCCCCCCGCAAAAGGGCGGCGGCGGAATTATAATAGCCCAGTTCATCGCCGCCATAGGTCGTCCACCACGAATCGGCTAAGCCGGTTCCGGCCGGCCAACCGGCCAAGGAAATAAACAAAAATATAATTCTAAGAAAAACCAGAATAGAAAAAAAATAAAACCCGCCCCGGCCGAAATTTTTCCTGAAAAAATTAAAAATATTTTTCAACCAATAATGGCCTGGGGCCAACTCGGCTTTGAAAACAGCCAATGGCTTACCGGATCCAGGTTCAATCCTGGGCAACATCAGAGACGAGGAATTTTTGTCTACCAGCCCCGGCTGGCCGGCGAAAGCGAGCCTCACCCCCCGCTCTTTCATTACTGCCAGCACCGTATCATTAAGGCGATTGCGCGGATAAGCGACAAACTTGGCCGCTTCTCCGGCTGATAATAAGTTTGATAAAAAATTCTCCCCCGCTTCAAATTCGGCGGCAACTTCCGCGGCAGCCAGCTCGCTTAAATTGCGATGGGAATAGAAATGATTGCCGACAAAATGTCCGCGCGCTTTTAAATCCTTTATTTCTTCCGCGCTCATCATCGGCCTGTTTCGGTCAAGAGAATCCCGGCAATAATCCGCTTTGCCGCCGACGAATTTGGCGGCGATAAAAAAAGCGGCTCTAAACCCGTATTTTTCCAAAAGGGGCAAGGCCGTGTGATAATTATCCTTGAAGCCGTCATCAAAAGAAATCACCACTCGACGAGCGGGAATTTTTTTGGACTGCAAAAATCCATCCACTTGATCCGGCAAGACGGACTGATAGCCGTTTGCCTTGAGCCAAGCCAGCTGCTTCTCAAATTCCGCCGCGCTCATAGAAAGACGGCCGCCGTCATCAGCAATTGAATGATAAAGCAAAACGGGCAGACGCTTATGGGCGCCAAGACGGAAAAAAAGAGAGACCAACCGGAAATATATATTTTTCAAAAAAGCCATTTTAATATTCAATATCATTTTTGGCGCTAATCACCTCCAAGTCGCTCACACCCGGAATTTGACTTAAGGCGGCAACAAATTTTTGCATCTCGTCAGTCTTGATGAATTTGACATTGAAGCCGTAATCAATAAACCGTCCGCCTTCTTTGGCGGTCACATTCAACAAATTATCACTCTTAAGATACTGATTAAAAACTTCCCGCATTTTATCATTGGAAAAATTACTGACTTCGGCGGTAAAAGTCAAGACAAAATCATACTTTCTAATTGAACCAAAATTCAGCCTGGATAAGGCATAAATCGCGCCGATGGAAAATAGCGTGGCGACAATGGCAATAAAATAATTCATTGTTCCGACCGCCAGGCCGATCGCGACCACCAGTAAAATAAAAACAACATCCTTAGTATCTTTGATCGCCGTCCGAAAACGAACCATGGAAAACACGCCGAAAGCGCCAAAAGCGGCAGCCAAGCTATTGCCGATAACCATAATTATAATCGCCACCAAGGTACCGATGAAAATCAACGCCGTGGTAAAAGACTGCGAATAAGAAAGGCCCCGATGGGTATTCTTGTAGGCGATGGCAACGATCAAAGAAAGAACGAATGACAAAACAATGCTGCCGATAATGGCCTGCCAATTTAGGGTGTGCGATCCAAAAGACAGATTAAATAGATCGGAGATCATAGTTTTAGGTATTTATTTTAATTTTAGAGAATAATTATTATCATCAAAGTCCGGCACTAAGCGCCGCACCGCATTGCAATATTTGGAAAAAGCCAAACGCTCCAGCTGGTACTTCTGAATAATTTCCTGAAACCAAAAAGGCAAAACATTATTATACTTCACTTCCAATACTACGCCATCAGGATAAATTTCCCGCAAACGGCCGTCGTAATTTATGCTCTTGGAAACGGCCGCTTTGATATCATAATCAAAGGTAACGCGAAACTTTTTGTCTATCTTGCCCACCAGCGCTTTACGGTTATAAGAAACAAAAATCTTTGGCCGCAGGACATTGCGCCGCTTGAACCAAATAAGCTCCCGCAAAAAATCATTGTCCGGATCCGCCGAAAAAAGCGTTCTTAATTTATCATCCAGTTTATTCCCATCACAATCAGCCGGCTCTATTTTTATCCGATCCTTGATTATCAAAGCGTCTTTTTTCCTTTTTATCTCCAAAAAAATCGGGGCTCCTTCGACCTCCTGCTGATAAAAACGAAAACGCAGCTTTTTCCTGTCAGCAATGCCGCTTTCTTTGTCCCAAAAACAGCCAAAATCCGGACTGTCAAAATAAAGCGACAAAACCGGATAATAATCCCTACCCGAGCCCTTGATGTAGGGATCCCATTCCATATAGCTAAGAAGAGCGGGAATAATCTTGTCGGCCTTGCTTTTGGGCAAAAAATATTTAAATTCGTAACGCTGAAAATGAAGGGTGGGTTTAGCCATAAATTACCTGTTTAAACCGACCGGGGCTTGGTTCTGCTCTAGGCCTAATTTTTCTTTAAGAATAGAAACTTCGCCGCCGCTGGCAAATAAAATATTACCATTTTCGGCCCTAATTGTAAAGTCTTTCCGGCTTGGGTTGCCAAAAGGCGGTTCAGCGCTAAAATTGCCATTTTGGCCATCGGTTTGGCTCAAATCGGAATTAAAAAAATCAATAGCAATGGTATCGTCGGCCTTGGTCAACTCCTTGTTACCCCAAACGATGGTGTTGTAAACTTGAATAAAACCATTAGGGAAAATCGCTTTTTTGCGATAACCGTTGATGCCGATGCTATTATTTACAATGACGTTATTGCTGGCGAAAACTTCCGAACCGTCTTTAACTTCAATGCCGATGTTGCAACCGTTTAAAATATTATTATAAATAACCGGACCAATGGATTGTTCGCCGATGCTGATGCATTTATCGCCGGATTTTTCAATATAATTATTTTCTATCCGCACGGATGAGCCGCTCAAATCAATGGCATCATTGCCGTTTCTAAAAAATTCGCTTTCCGAAACCGACCCGTCTTTGATGTAATCAAAATCAATCGCGTCGGCGCTGTTGTCGGAAAAGACTGACTTGACGACACGCACTTTGCTCTTTTTAAAATTAATGGCATCGTCGGCGTTGGCGCCGGAAAATTGGCAGCCGACAACCACCACGTCCGAAAGATAAATTGATACCATGCCGCTGTAATAAACGCCATTGATGTGGTCGTCACGGCCATTCTTAAAAATCGCGTAATTGATCTCGCTTTCTTGCGGCGCCTCGCTGATGCCGAAGCTTCCCCAAGGGGCATCCGGATCAATCGCGTCAAAAATTACCGGCGATTCCGGCCGGCCGGCAATTTTCACCGGGCTGTAGCTGATGATAGACACGCCCGAACCCAAATTAATTTTGGCGCCGGCGGCAATGGTAAGCCTCGTCTTTTGAGGAATGATTACATCCCTGATAAAAACATAATTGCCGGCGGGCAGCAGTAGCTCATTCTCGCCGGTTTTTTGAAAAGAATAATTCTGACTGATAAAATCAGCCACTGACTGATCAATCAGAGAGAGATATTGATAGCTGTCATTGTTGATATTTTGAACCTTCGGCTCAACCTTGGCGCCGGACAGCGCGTTGGCCAGCTCTATCTTCAAATCTTTGATTTCACCGGCATCTTTTATTTTGATAAAAAATCGGCGGCTGCCTGGCGAATAAGCAATCGTGTCCCAAACTCCCGCTTGATTGGATTGGTTGATTGTTCTCTTGGCGCTTATAATCTGATCGGCCAGCTCAACAGCGGATTTATTATCTTCGGTTATAGCGGAAGCCTTCAACATCTTATCACCGGCGTCAAAGAGGCCGTCGCTGTTGGTGTCGGCGTAAATTTCGAAACTAATCGGCTGGTTAACGCCTTCCAGCGCCACCGTTTTTAACGAAATTTCCGGCGCCTTGTCATTGGCAACATCAAAATAAACCGGCGCGCCGTTTTGCCAATACACAACCGCCGCCGCCCGGGCATCGCTCAAAATATTTTTAACATTTTCAAAATTAGCGATTAGCTGTTCTCTGATTTCGCGATAACTCCGAAAAAACCACCAGGTGCTTTCCACTTTCAGCCGATCCCGAGCGAGAGCCGGCTTAATCTCTTTAAAAGCCTCGTCATAATATTTCAAATCATCGGCCAAATTATTTTCAGCGCTGACATAATTCCATAAAATCTTATTCCGCTTAAAGGCGAAGTCATCAACCAGCATCATTTTGCCGTAAAAATCACTGGTAACTTTTTCCAGTCCGGAATCCGGGTCAACGATATTGACATCCCAGGGGACAAAAACCAGTTTGCCGGTCTCGCGATTAACAAAAAATCTGATATTCCGATAAACATTGTGCGGGCTGTTGCCCAAAATGTGCATCGCTTGCCAATTCAAAAAACTGTCAAGATCCACGATTTTTACTATTTCTTTGGCAAAGACATCCGCCGGCCGGTTATTAACCAAATCAAAAAATTTGTCCAGCGGCGAAAAACTGGAAAATGGATCAAAAGGATTGTCAGCTTGCTTTTCGTAGAGCGCCAATTGTTCAAAAGAATCAAACTCCCGATCCGTTCTTTCCCAATTGTCATCATAAGCAAACATGTCAGTTTCATCCAACAATTCATACTTCGCCAAATATTCCTTATCCCAAGGCTCATTGACAAAATAAACGCCATTGTTGCGGCCGTTCACCTTTAATACCGCAAAATAACTCTGAAGCGGATAAAGCCCCATTTTCTTCGCCCGATAATGATTGAGATATTCCAAAACAATTCCCCGATCTTCCGGGATAATCAATTTGAGGCCGTCCAAACCATTGAAGGAATTGCCTTTCTTAAAATCAATGTCCCAGGATTTTTTGGGATTGGCCCAATGATTGCCGACATAACCGCGATAATTGACTTTCACTTTGTACTCCTTGCCCTGATAGCTGAAAACCGCCGATACCGGCTGGCGGTATTCTTCGGTGAGCCGGCTGCCTTCGGCGTAAGCTTCCGGCAAATTTTCATTTAAAAACTTCAAATCTTTGGAATCTATTGTCAGCTCGTAGACCGGCAAGTCGCTATGCTTGAAAAAATAAAAAACATACCAAAGATCCGGAATCTTCTTTACGGCGTGATAGGGCGTCAAAAGCGCCCGTCCCAGCGGCGTCCTGATGGCAGCCATTTTTCCGTCACGAACCAAAACTAAAGAAAACTGGCTAAAAACTAAGAAAACCGCCAAAACGGCTGCGACCAAAACAAAACGCCAAGCCAACGGCAAGCGATAAAATATCCTCCGCAAAGAATAAAAATATTTTTTGATCATTTGAGCAAATTTAAAATATCTTGAGCCCGCTTTTCCCAAGTATAATCTTCAACCTTATTATACGCTTCTTGGCTATTTTTTTCAAATTCCCCCGGATTAGCCGCAACCGCCGAAATTTTTTCGGCCAAATCGGCTGGATCGTCCGGACGGACGAAAATGCAATTCGCCTCATCCAAAACCTCCCTGATGGTCGGCAGATCCGAAGCGATAATCGGCCGCTTTGCTGCCATATATTCAAACATTTTCAAGGGCGACATATAGTAAAGGTAATGCCTGGTCCGAGGAAACGGCATCAATAGCATGTCAAAGGCTTGCTGAAAAACCGCCAATTGTTTTTGCTCCACCTTGCTTAATAGTTTCACTTGGCCGGCAACCCCGGCCGCGGCGGCTAAGCGGCCATATTCGGCCAGGTCGTCTTCGTTTCCGCCGACAGCGACAAAAAGAATGTTTTTGCCGCCGATAATTTTTAACGCTCCGATGATATCTTTAATCCCCTTGTCCATCCCCTTGGTCTTGAAACTGCCGGTATAACCCAAGATAATCCGATCAATGGGCAAGCCGACTTTCTTTCGCGCCTCCTCCGGAGATATCTCTATACCAAAAACATCCAAATCAACCGCATCCGGCGAAACATGAATTTTATCCTCCGTGATTCCCAGCTCCGCCAAATCATTTTTCATTTGCTTGGTCAGGCAAACAAGCAAAGAACATTTCCGCCAAGAAGAAAGGTAATAATTCTTATTCCTGGGCAAAGCATGCGCCTCCCAAACCACTTGGGAGGAAAAAAACAGCAACAGCGGCAAAAGATGCTCATCGCGCGTATAAATAACGCAGTCCTTCCTGCCGCGTTTGAATAAAAAATAAAAAAACAGGCCAATCATAAAGAAAGCCGCCTGCACCTTGAGATAAATTCCGCCCGGAAATCTCATCAGCCAATAAGGATCAATGATATTCAATTTCCTAATGACAAAATTTTCTTTTATTCCGTAATAAGCGAACGGATTTTTTCCCGAAAAATCACGGCTGACCCGACGCGGAACAACCAACTCCAAATCCGCCCCCAAAGCGGAGAAGGTCTCGCACATTTTCATAATTTGATGCCCATGCGCCTTCTCGGTGGGGATGCGGGAGTTGGCGATATAAATAATCTTCATATCAATCAATGGAAAAATTAAAGCCTAATTTATTAAGATAATAACGAACGGCTCGAAAAAGCTTGAAAGAAATAAACCCCGCCCGCTCTCGCTTGTTGCCCAAAACCGCCCAGACCTGAAAAATCCGAAAGGAATTGGCCAAACCGCGGGATTTGACCCCCTCAAACAGCTTTTTCCGCCATTGGCTGAAAAGCCGCTCCAATTCCGCGGTGGCTACCTTTGATCGATTGAATTTTTCTTCCGTATGATGAAAACTGATCTCTTCAAAATCAGCCAAAGTTAATTTGTCCTGGAAATAATCCTCATACAGCTTCGTTCCGGGCAAGGGCGTGAAGATGCTGAAAGAATAATGATCGGATTTTATTTTTTGGGCAAACTTAAAGGTGGCTTCCATTTCTTCCCTGGTTTCAGTCGGCAGTCCGACCATAAAACTCGCCTCGGTGCGAATGCCGTATTTTTTGCACAGACGGAAAGCCTCCTCCACATCTGATAATTTTATTCTCTTATTGATAATATCATCCAAAACATGCTGGGAGCCGGATTCAATGCCAAAATCCAATTGCAAACAGCCGCTTTGCCTCATTTCCTTGACAATTTCTTCCTTGGTCAAGTCCACCCGCGACTGCGCGCCCCAAAACATTTTGAGTTCTCGCATCAGGGCGCAAATCTTTTTCACATAATCATAATCCACCGTAAGAGTATCATCAGCGAACCAAATCCCCTCCACACCGTATTTTTCTTTGAGCAGGATTATTTCCCGTTTAATATTGTCAATGCTACGATAGCGAACTCGCCGGCCAAAGACCTTGTTGCAGGCGCAAAAAGTGCAGCCATAGGGGCAGCCCCGAGAACCCATTATCATCACCGAACGGATGGGAATGCCGCGAATAACATCATCCCAGACGCGAGTATGATAATCCATATTGATTTTGTCATAAGCCGGCAAAGATAGTTCCGAGATGTCCATCAGCTCGCGGGGCTTATTTATTCTGATCTGCCCGGAATTTTTGTCCCGCCAAGCGATGCCGGGAATGCTTTCCAAATCCGGGCTGTCCTTTTCCAATTCTTTGACCAACTCCAAAGTAGTTAATTCCCCTTCGCCGATAACGGCAATGTCAAAACCCAATTGAAGCACCGCCTCGGGCGAGGCCGTGACA
The DNA here is from genome assembly GCA_964536975.1 of uncultured Gammaproteobacteria bacterium. Classification (GTDB taxonomy): domain Bacteria; phylum Patescibacteriota; class Patescibacteriia; order 2-01-FULL-39-33; family 2-01-FULL-39-33; genus JAKQDP01. The sequence continues at coordinate 32,057 of CAZHYS010000001.1, read as the reverse complement.
TGAGAACCGCCGATAATGGAATAGCCGTTGACTTTCTTTCTGATTTCCTGATTAAGCCAAACTACTTCACTGATTTCGATAGTGGTGGCGGTAAAGCCGATTACTTTAGGATTAAGCCGAATGGTTGTCTCAATAATTTCTCCTCTCGCTTTCTGCCGGTCGTACTCATAATCTTTGCCGCCAAGGATCTTGCTTTCTAAAATCGTGTTGTCATAGCCATAATCGCGCAAATAACCGGACAAATACATTATGCCCAAAGAATAACGATGCTCCTTGAAGCGCCGTGGCGGCAAGATTAAGACAATATCCGAACTTTTTTCTATTTTGGACATAGCTTATTTCAGTTTAATTTCGAAAATGGACTGAAAAACAAAAAGATTCTCCGGCAAAAACCGGCGGTACTTCTCCAGCCAATTGGGATACCAAATATTATCCTGCCGTTCAATCCGGAAGCCGCATTTTTCAACCAGCTCAACGATGCCCCGATAACTGAAAAGCCGAATGTGTCCCCGATCAAAAAAAATCTCTTTAGCGCCGTAACGGCCGGCCAACAGGCGCAACCGATTGTTCCAAACTAAAAAATTGGGGGTGCTCAAAATAATGCTGCCGTTCGGCTTCAAAATCTTTTTCAAATGATTCAAGAAGCTTTCCGGATCAAAAAGATGCTCAATTATCTCGGCCGCCACGATGATGTCAAAGCCATTGCCTGTCCACTGCTCCGGCCAGCCATCTTCGTCAACATTAAGAACCAAAAATTCATCCAGCGCCGCTTTCAGCTCCGCCTCATAACGGCTGGAAATATCCAATCCCGCCACATAGTGGCCGCGCGCTTTTATTTCCTTGGCCAGATAGCCGGAGGCGCAGCCGGCATCTAAAATCCGGGCGGAAGAGCAATCAGCCAAAAGAGAGATGATCTTTTTCCGCCGCAAAGAATTGATGCCGTAGTCGGTGCGGATTTCATTATAATATTTAGAAATGGAACTTGTCATTTAATTCAATTAATAATTTTTTTACCAATTCTTTCGGCGTCAGCTCCCGCTTAAAAAGCTCGTGGCCGGCGGCGGCAATCGTGGCCGCCAGTTCCCGATTGTTTTTCAATAATAAGATTTTTTCCGCCAAGTCAGCGGCGTCATAAGGACGGCACAACAGCACCTCCTTGCCGTCTTGCAGCAACTCGCCAATAACGGGCTGGTCGGCGGTAATAACCGGTCGGCGGCAGGCCAAGGCTTCAAAAACCTTATTGGGAATGACTCGTCCGGCCTTGGCGGTCCGGCCGAACACGCCCAGGCAAACATCGGCCGCGACAATGTAATCCCGCAATTTTTCATAAGGCACGGGATTGATGAAGGAAATATTTTTTACTTGCAACTCGTCGGCGATTTTCCTGATCTGATCATAGGTTTTGCCCCGGCCGATCAAATTAAATTGAATGCCCTCTTTTTCCAGGATTTTGGCGGCGGCGATGATAATTTCAATTCCTTGAAGCGGCAAAAAATAGCCATGGAAATGAACAATGAATTGTCCGGCCGGCGACTCGGCGGGAGCGGGGAAAAAAAGCTGATCGTCAGAACCGACAAAAATCCGGCTGAACTTTTCTTTCTTTATTTTAAACTTATCTACGAAATAATCAATATGAGCTTGAGTGTCCAAAAGAATCGCGTCGGCAAAAAAACAACCGGCAAAATCAAGGCACCAGTAGTAGGCGGCGAACGGACCAAAACGGGAATGAGCGCGGCGGTCAAAAATCATGGAATCATAAAAAGATAAAAAAGCGTCCAAGATAACCGGCTTGGAAGAAATAAGCTTCGCCAACACCGCCGCTTGATTGCCGGGAAAGCCGACGATAATAAAATCAAAATCCTTCGCCAAGCGGCGATATTTTTGCAGCAAGTCCCAATATTTCAGCAGCCCCGTTTTCTGCGTCCGGCATTCCACCACTTCAATGCCATTGGCCAACAGGCCGCGAATGATCACGTGATTGCGGCTATAGTCAGGATTATAAATGCCAAAATAACAAATTTTCATTTTTTGATAAATAATCTTTTTCTTAATTTCTGCGTCTGCCAATAAGCCTTGATGAATAAAGAATACTCCAATGGCCAGCCGAAATACTTATACCGCCACCGCAGCTTTTCCAAAAAATAAAATGGCGCGATCGCCGGAGCGAGAAAAAACGGATAGCGCCGCAAATAATCCTTGAGCGTCTTGCGATTGGTGGCAATGGTGGCGACCACGCGCTGAAGACGGATTTCGTCCGGATTTTCCAGCCAGGGAAAATCTTCCAGATTGCTGGAACTGCTATCCATGGATTTGGCTACGATGTTCGGCCAGTCTTCCAATTTTTTCGGAAAATGATAACCCAAGCTCTCGCAATATCGCGCTAACTCGTCGCCCGGATACGGCCGATACGGCTGGGGCGGGATGATTTCAATGCAATCGCCGACCGCCAACAACCGATCAATAAGCTTCAAAGTCGCCAATCGCTCTTCTTTCGTCTCGGTCGGCAAGGCGCACATAAAAGAATAATTGGCTCGCATTCCGTGCTGTTGGCACATTTGAGCGGAGTTGACTATTTGTTCAACGGTGATGTCTTTTTTGAGCCAGTCCAAAACTCGCTGGGAACCGGATTCGGCGCCAAACATTAATTTATAACAGCCGGCCGTTCGCAATGCTTGTAAAAAATCATCATTGATGTAATCGGGCCGGAAATAATTGACCCGGCAATTGGCCAGCCAGACGAATTGCAGATTATTTTCCTTGATGCCGACCAAGATTTCTTCCACTCTTTTTTTGGAAACAAAAAAATTATCTTCTTGAAATTTTATTTTTTTGTACCCCAAATCATTAATCAGATATTTCAACTCGCCAATCACTTTCTCCGCCCGCGCAAACCGCCAAGCCCGATTGTGGAGGCAGATATTGACGCAAAAAGTGCAGCGATAGGGGCAGCCGCGGCTGGTGTTTAAAATAGTAGAATCAAATTGCCTTACTTTGGGCGACAGCAAATTATAATCAAGAGTCGGCAAGTCATCAAGGTTCATAAGTTCCCGCTCCGGATTCTTGATTATCTCCTCGCCCTTCTTATAAACCAAGCCGCCGATGTCTTCCACTGTCCCCCGCCCCTGAAAAAATCCAATCAGCTTGGAAAAAGAAATTTCTCCCTCGCCGACGATCAGATAATCAATGTCCGGATGAACAATGGTATCGTCAGGAAAAAGCGTCGGATGAATACCGCCCCAGACAACCGGCAGATTCTTGTCAAATTTTCTAACAGCCGCGCTCACTGCCAGCGCTTCGGGAATCTGCGGCGTCATTACCGATAGGCCGACGGCTAAGACATCTTCACTTAGCTCGGCGGTAAAAATAGACCAAGGATCAGTCTCCACCAAAAAATCTATCAGCTTTACCTCATAACCTTGTTCCTTCAAAATCATGCCCAAAGATAAAAGACCGAGCGGATAGCTCTTGGCGTCAAAATCAACCTTGTGAAAGCGAGGGTAGATAAGAAGAATTTTATTTTTTCCGCCAGCGGCGGTGTTTGCCACATCCATATTTGATTTATAAAAATTGACTGACTATTTTCTTTGCCAGATTATCAAGGTTATGATTTTTGACTACTTCATCCCTTAGTTGTCGGCGCAATTTGGTTTTTTCTTCGGCCGGCAAGGCCATCAGCCATTTTATTTTTTCCGCCAACATTTCCGGATTGTTTTTCTCCACGATTAATTCCGCTGGTAGCATGCCCTTAAACGCCTCATTGGAAGTTAAAACCAGACATTCGCAGGCCATCGCTTCCAATACCGCCTTGTCTAAACTGCCGGTACCGCTCATATTGATAAATAAATCAGCCGTCTGATAATAAGGAGGCATTTCTTTGTTGGCCACCCAGCCGACAAAATCTACCCGGTCGTATAAGTTCATACCAACAACCATCTGTTTCAGGCTGTCTAAATATTGCTGCTGTAACTGCAAAATAACATCGCCGATTATTTTCAACCTGGCTTGGCTATTGCCAACTGAATTAAGCGCTTTAATGATTGATTCATAATCTTTAGTCGGAGAAATCCGGCCTACAGAAATAATTTTAAATATTTCGGAGGATATTTTATCGGTCGGGCAAAATAATTCCGTATCAATGCCATGGCCGATCACTTTAACTTTCTCGGGATATTTTGCCTCACGAAAACTTTCCGCTGAGGCGGTAACGATTGCATCGGCAAAAAATTCCAGCCAGCGGCGGCGCCAAGTCACGGCTCGATGAGTATACCAACTGACAATTCTTTTTCTAAAAATTTTTGCGAGCGGTCCGGCTAAAATCGTGTATTCCGGATTCATGTGGCAAAATACGCCGTCAACTTTTGGCAAAATTTTTAATAACAATTTTTGCAAAACTAAAATTTTGGCGATTTTATTTGCAGGCAAGAAAAACACTTTAATATTGTCCGGCAAGCCACTGGCATCGCCCGATTGCCACGAGATGACATGCAATTCATCCAAATTCTCGCCGATTTTTTTCACCCAATTATAAGCAAAACCGGCGAGGGCATCATTGGGATCAACTTTTCTGGTAATCATTAATACCTTTCCGCCTGAAGCGGGCATTTGTTTGTTATCAGGCATATAATTGTCCATATCGGTAAATGTTACTTGAGCTTAAATTTGATTCTAAATATAGTGACGAAAAATTTTACGATTTCTTTCCTGGATAGCTTGGATCTGCCCAGTTGGCGATCAACAAAAGTAATCGGCACTTCTTTCACTTTCAGTTCCGCTTTTTCAATCAGATAAATCAATTCTTCCAAAAAGGAATAACCATCGCTGCTGATAGCGTCCAAATTTATCTTATCAAATACCGAGCGGCGATAAGCGCGGAAGCCGCTGGTCAAATCATTCGTCTTTATGCCCAGAACGGCTTTTGATACCAGCATCGCGCTGGCGCTGGCGAATTTCCGCCACCAGTTCCAACCGATTATTTTCCCCCCGGGAATTTTACGCGAACCCACAGCCACATCATTGCCCGCGGCAATCGCTTGAACCAGGTCGTTGATTTTTTCCGGCTGATGGGAAAAATCCGCGTCCATGGAAACAATAACTTCCGCGCCCTCTGCCATCGCCCGCTTGAATCCGGCGATATGGGCGCTGCCGTAGCCGAGCTTGCTCGGCCGCCGGATCAGACGCAAGCCAGTAAATTCTTCTTTAAAGCTGGCGACGATTTCCGCCGTGCCATCAGGCGAATTATCATCAATAATAATCACCGACAAATCCGGCGGTGACAAAGTAAAAATCTGCCGAATCAATTTTTCAATATTTTCTTTTTCGTTGTAAGTCGCGATGGAAATTGCTGTTTTCATAAATAATGTATTTTTACCTCCCCCTACCCCTCCCTAACCCGTTCCTGGGCAGAGCTAATCGCTCCCAATGGTCGCGATTATCTACGCTCGCTTCGCATCGCTTCTGCCCGTCCTTCGGACCCCTTATAAAGGGGAGGGAACGGCTAACTGAAAATAACGCTGACAATTATTATAAATTACCGACAATAATATCCTGCCAAAATTTGACTATTCTGTCCGTATTGTCGCTGAATCTTTCTCTTACTATTTCTCTGCCTTTCTCGCCCATTTTTTTTGCCTCGTCCGGGTGTTCCAATAAATAGATGATCTTATCCGCGAGCGCCTCATAATCGCCGATTGGCACCAAAAAACCGTTGACGCCGTCTTCAATAATTTCCTTGGCGCCGGTCGTTGCCGTGGACACCACCGGCTTGCCGCAGGCATTGGCTTCCACCAGCACCTTGCCAAAGCTTTCGGAAGTGGAGGACAAAACGAAAATATTCGATTGATGGTATAAATCCAGCAAATCTTGATGATCGACATTGCCTTTTGAGACGATCTCCTGAAAACTATCTTTGTCTATTGCCTTTCGGAGTTCGTCATTAGCGCCAGCCTGAACAAATTTTGTGTCCGGCGTCTTTGCTTTTACTATTTTAAATGCCCTAACTAGCGTATCGTAATCCTTCACCTCATCATCTCTCCCGATATGTAAAACTATCCGCTCTTTTTTTTGTTCCATGTTATGTGTTCCATGTTTCATGAACTTCTCCAAATCCACCGGCGTAGAAATTATCCTAATTTTTTTCTCGTCTATCCCCGCTTTGATTAACTTTTCTTTCTGCCCGGCGCTCATTACCCGGATGGCGTCGGCACGGGGAACGGTAAGCTTAGAAATAAATAAAAAAATAAAATTGATTTTCCGTTCCTTAAGCCAGCTCGGATTGGCCCAAAAATCGCCATGAAAATTAATTTGCAATTTAACGCCGAATTTTTTCTTGAGGCGCCAGCCGGAGAGCGCCGGCAAAAACGGATCCTGGCATTGAATCAAATCAATTTTATGTTTTTTATTTATTTCCTTAAAAATTCTTATCGCGTCAAAGAAAAACCAAAATTTGCAGCAAGAGTTGGTCGGATGGCCGACGACATTTTCCGAAATGGGAAATTCTCTTAATCCTTCTTTTTTGTTGGTGTAGACAATGATATCCAAATGGTCAACAAACTCGCCATACTTCCGGTGGCGCTTGATGGCATCGCCCAGCCGTCTCCCGCCAACCAGGGTTTTGTCTGTGCCGATATTGACTATATTCATAAATTTTTGAAAATTGCTAAATATTCCGCAAATTTTCCAACAGGATATTTATTATTTATGCTGCCGACATACTCATCATAATTTTCTTGATTCAAAAAATATTCTATACTTTCTTTAATCTCCTTAATGGAGGTGGGGTCAATTAATTTAAAATATTTCCTTATGTCACCAGAAAGTCCATTTTCTTTCGTCAATAATACCGGTTTCCTCCGGCCCAAAGCCTCCAGGGCAATGTGAGGGTTCATTTCCGACAAAGAAGGCAAAACCAGTAAATAACTCTTGCCAAGCCGATCAAATAAAAGGGATTGCCAAATTTTTGGTTCTATAGAGATCCGGCTATCTTTCGCCGCTAATTTCTCTAATTCGTCTTTTTGCGGCCCATCGCCGATCAAAACTAATTTTTTGTCCGTCTCTATTTGTCTAAACGCTTCTATTAATCTTTTCAAATTCTTGAGCGGAATGAACCGGCCGGCAAAAATAATTTCCGTCCCGATCTTATGTTCACTCTTTTTCACATTTTCCAAAACAACCGGGTTTTCTAAAACCGTTACTTTTTCTGTCGGCAGATTAAAATATCTTTGGTAAATCCCCTTTTGCCATTCACTGTTAAAAATAATCTTATCCGCCCGCCACATCACAAAGCGATAAATCAGCAAATAAATTTTTTCCGCCAAACTTTTCGGCTGGTCGTAATATTGGCTGAACGGCACCTCGCTCCGGCCGGAATTGACCATTTTCTCCCACAAAAAGTCACCGCCTATTCTGATGACTAATTTTTGGCCCTGGCGCTTGGCCAGCGCCGCCGGCAAACCGGATGACACTAAATCCTGCGCAAAAATAATCTTGGCAGCGCTCGCCTGTCTTCTGATTGTCCGCCAATAATTAAGGTACCGCCAAAAATTGCGCGAAACAATAAAAATCTTTCCACGCTGACTTTCTTTTTTGCCGCCATAAGCAACTACCGACCAGGCCATATCCGCCGGCAGATTTTTGACCAAGCCGGAGACAAAAGTGGACTGGCCGGAAACCTCTGGCAAATAAGTGCCGCTGGCGATGACGATTTTATTTTTTTCCCGGTAATAATTTTCTTTTTTTATTCTATAATTATCCAAAACAACAAAAAACGCGTAAGAAAAAACGATCAGCATCCCCGGCCAAGCCGGCAAACGATAACGGACGACCGAGCCCCACGGGCCGGCAACGGAAGCAATGTAATAAAAAATCGCCAAAAAAAACAAAAAAGGCAAAACCAGCTCCCGGCGGCGACGATAAGCCAAGTATAACCCGCGAAAAACAAAAACATAAAAAACACCAAAGACAAAGGTGCAAACCATGAACAACAAATTATACGGGCGTTTTAAAGAAAACATTTTTCCGACAAAAGAAAAATCTCCTTTCAAGATATTATTAGAAATATCCAAGCGGTCATCGGCTCCCGACAGATTAAACCACAACATTGCCAATTGGTGCTTATTGAAATAGGCCTCTCGATGGCCGTCGTAAAGATGGTATTGAAAGAAACCGATCAAATGCGCTTTAAGATAAGGAGCCGGATTTTGAGCGATTGCCGCCAAAGAAAGTCGCGTTAATTCTTTTTCCGCCCGAATATCCCGATGCCCATCATGGCTCTGCCCGGCCCAGCCGTATTTTTCTTTCACTTCAGCGATATAACTTTGCAATTCCGGCGTCTGCTTAACGGCACCGGCATAATAATAAAAATTCACTCCCGGCAACGAAGTCAAATCAAAAACTCCCAACTGAAGCCAATTTCTCGCCAGCCAAGGCGAAATTACAACAAAATAAATCAACGCGAAAAACAGCGCTGTTTTTATTAGGCGCGCCAATGACAGTTTCCGAAAAAAAACAACCGCCAAATAAGCGAAAAAAAGTGGCGGCAAATAAGACGCCACCGGCTTGACTAGAGTCGCCAAGCCCAAAACGGCCGCGGCAAAATATAAATTTTTCGTCTTACCGCTATAAACATACCGAAAGAACAAATAAACCGCCGTCAAAAACAAAAATACCAAAATCGTATCCGGCTCCATTATGTTCGCCCAGTAATTACTCAGGGGATCAAGAGCAAACAGCAACCCGGCTAGGAAAGCGACCCGTTTATCTTTGATGACTATTTGGCCGATTTGAAAAACTATCAAAACCGATAAGATGCCGACAAGATTCTGAAAAAATATCGGCAAAAGCGGCGAGGAAGAAAAAAGCCGAAAAAAAGCCAGATACACCGGATAGCCGACTGTCCGAAAACTGTTGAGATAAAACGGCGCGGACGTTTGATTGGAAAATACATGATTTTCAAATAAATTCTTCCCCAGATAAAAAAATTCTTCAGCGTCAACATTAGTCGCGAAAGAAAAATTAGAACCGTAATTCGCAAGCAGCAAAAAGAAAAAGAAAAGATGCGCGACGAGCGACACGGCCGCCAAGATAAAAATTAATTTGTGCTTTTTGATCATCCCCAGCATAGTTTTTACCAACCGAATTTGAATAGCATTTTTAAAAAATAATAAACATCAAAAAAGATATCGCCAGTTTTTAGGCCGCGCCAAAAACGCCGCCAAATAAACTTCGGCCGCAAATACACCCGCCGCCAGAAAAGATTGTACAGATTGAACAAATCTTCCGCGCTCAAATTCGGATGAGCGGCCACTCTTTTGACGCCATGAAAAACATAATCAGACCAATTATGAGAATGGATCAGGCCGGCCTCTTGCCACTGTCTGAATAAATCCGTTCCCGGCAGTGGCGTAGTAATCGCCACTTTTGGCAAATCAACATCCAATTCAATGGCAAAACGGATGGTCTTTTCAATAGTCTCTTTTGTTTCGCCGGGCAGACCGATCATAAAAAATCCCACCACCTCCAAACCGGCGCTCTTGGCCGATTTGACCGCTTGCCTGATCTGTTCCAGTGTCACGCCTTTTCTGATATTGTTTAATATCTCCTGGCTGCCTGATTCAATGCCAAAACTGACCCGATAACAACCGGCCTGTTTCAGCTTTCTTGCCAATTCTTCATCAATCCGATCCACTCTAATACCGTTGTAGACATTCCAGCAGATTTTGAGCTGCCGGCGAATAATCTCATCGCAAATTCTTTTGGGATGATCAAGATTAGAAGAAAAACAATCGTCCCAAATGTGAATTTCTTTGTAGCCAAGATTAAGCATCATTTCCATCTCGTCCACCACTCGCTCGGCAGTCTTCATTCTGACTGTCCGGCCAAAAGTCATTTTATTGCAAAAGCTGCAATTGCCGACGCAGCCGCGGCTGGTTTCAATCGCTGCCACCGGGCTCTGGCGAGAAGTAATGCGCGGGGCATAATAATTCTTGGGGTTGTACAGATAATAAGCAGGAAAAGGCAGGGAGTTTAGGTCTTCCAAAAGCGGCCGCGGATTATTGACGACAATTTCTCCGGTTTGATTTTTATAAGCCAACCCAAGTATCTGTTGGGGGTTTTTGCCGGAGACAAGTTCCAAAAGGGTCTCTTCGCCCTCGCCAAAAACCGCATAATCAAAATCGCCTTCTTTCACTACTTCGCCGGGAAAAATCGTCGGGTGAACTCCGCCGGCGATAGTCATCGTCGCTAGGCTGCTCTCTTTGATAATCTTGGCGATTGCCATCGCTTCTTGGTACAAACCGGTAGTAAAAGAAACGCCGGCATAATCGGGGCAAAAAGCAGCCAACTCTTTTTTTAAACTGTCAATCGGCCGGGAAGAAATGCTCAGATCAAGAATCTTCACTCTTATTCCGGCTCGCAACAGCACCGCGGCCAAAGAAGCCAATGAGACATAAGGAATTTTTGGAACAGCAAAACTGATTTTGGATTCTTTGAAAATTTCCAAAGCAGAGTGCGGACAGATTAATAAAACTTTTTTGTCCATCAGTTTCCGTTAGCGATTATTTCCCGCGCCAATTTAAAACCGTCTTTGACATTATCATCCATATTGGTGTAGCTGAATTTGCCGGTCCGACCCAATAATTTCAGACGGCCATTATCTTCTAAATGATCAATGACCGCTTTCAAATTTTCCGAATAGGTCAAATCATAAATCGGATAAGTATAAGGCACCTTGATAACGATGCCCTCCTCCATTTCTTCTGGCCGGGAAATAATCTTTGTCTTCAAAAGTCCTTCCCGGGCTTTGGCCACCAGCTCACGATCATTATTTTCTTGCCAAATCGATTCTGTCTCCACGCAAGAAACATCCAAGCACAAGCCGGTCTTGTCTGCCGGCGCCAAATCTTCGCTCCAGTTTTTCATTTCCACCGCCCGGACAAACAACACTTCGTCCGACGACTGGGGGAAATACAGCCAAGAATCGTCGCTGACCCGAGGACGATTGATAATGACGTTGATAAAAATAGTATTGAGATATTTGAGCTGGGACAGGCGATCATAAATCTCTGGCGGGACTTCCGGACTCAACACCTTGACCAAATTGCTGACCGGAATAGTAGAGACGATTACATCGGCGTCTTCTTTGACCGGCTGGCCGTTCTGCCGATAGACAACATAAGAGTCATCGGACTGATTGTTCACTTTGATGACTTCCGCGTCGGTGATTATCTTGCCACCCAAATTCTTGATCTCCTCGGCGAAGCGCTTGGGAATGGAGCCGCAGCCGCCGCGAATCGGATAATAAAACGAATCAGCGTCGGGATAAGGATTGCCTTCTTCCAATTTGCTGGCGCGTTTTTTCAATAACAGATCCTTGATAATTGTTTTCAAATTGAAATCGGCCGGCGAGCGCGCTTCGCCCCACTCGGAAGCGATTTGTGACGGATCACGGCGCCAATGCTTGGTGGCGTACGGCTCGCAATTGGTCGTGTACAGAGTATAGCCGAAGCTGGCGATAAACCAATCCTTGAAGGATACTATTTTTGTCGGCCGGAATCTTCTTTTGATCAAAGAATAAACATAGTCCGCCACTGCCCTTAACGCCAGAAATTTCGGCATATAAATCATCAGGTTGGCGAGCTCAAACGGATAATTGAGCCAGTGACCCCACATCAGGATCCGCGAACGTTTCGCGCACCTCTTGAGATTTCCTTCCATCAAAATTTTCATCTCCTCAATCAGCTCCTTGTCTTTGCCCAGAAAACGATGAGCGGAAAAATCAAAGTAAAAATCTTTGTATTTGATGGTGCGAGCCAAACCGCCGACTTCTTTTTCTTTTTCTACTATCGTCACTTCCGCTCCGTTTTGCAATAATTTGTAAGCGCAAGCCAAACCGGACAATCCGCCACCCAGGATGACGACTTTTTTGCCAGCTGTCCTTCTGGTCGGCTCGGCTGCCTGGCGGTTTATCATATCGCCAAAATGTTCCTGAATGTATTCACTGATTATTTCCCGCCAATTGCGCATCAAATTGAGGCCGCGAAGCTCCAGCATCAGATTATCCAACACTTCCGATTTGGGACGATTGACCGGATAATCTTTGGCAAAATAATCCGAATGGACGCTCCGGACCATGATGTCCGGCCGATTGAGAGATTTGACTATTTCGCAGGCCACGTCATAGCGGCTGGCCGAACCGCGACAAACCATATGATAAACGCCGTAAAAATCCGTTTTGATAAGCCGGGCAAGATTGCGGCAAAAATCTTTGGTATAAGTCGGCGTGCCGAATTTGTCATCAACCACATGAAGCTCTTGGGTGCCGTTTCTGATTTGCTTCAATATCTGGCCGACAAATTTTTTGTCTTTCTTGCCGCCGCCAATCATCCAGCCGGGCCGGCAGACAAAAAAATGATCCAAAAGTTCCCGCACTATTTTTTCGCCTTCCAGTTTTGACTGGCCATAGACCGACAACGGGACAGCTTGATCAAATTCATTGTAAAAACCATCCTTTTCGCCGTCAAAAATTCCAGCCGTGCAAATGTAGACCATTTTGATGCCAAGTTTCCGGCAAACCAGAGCAACGTTGTGCGTGCCGACAGTATTGGTGGCAAAGGCGTAATGCGGATCGTTTTCGCAAACTTCCAAGCTCGTCTCCGCCGCCAAGTGAAAAATAAAATCAGGCCTCACCTTCTCCGCCCAAGCCAAGACCTGTTCATAATCGCGCACATCCAAAAGCTCTATTCCTTCTTCGGAGTTTTTGTCGGTCGGATATACTTCATGTCCCTCCTCGTCGCGCAAAACCGGAATCATCGCGCTCCCCAGCATTCCGCCCGCGCCGGTAATTAAGATTTTCATGATTTGCTCGTTAACTGATTAAAAATCCTCCCCATACTGATTGCTATGTTATTCCAATTGTATTTTTCCTCAACCATTTTTCGCGCGTTCTCAACCACTCGCGCCACTTCGTCTTTATTTTTCTCGTCCAAAATATAAGCTATTTTTTCCGCGATACTCGCCGGGTCTTTTACCTTACAAAACCAACCAGTTTTACCAGCCATAGCTTTAGCGTCGGCTGGGTCGCCGTCTTTTAGAAAATCAGGAATGCCGCCGACCGGTGTGGCAATGACGGGCACGCCGACTGCCATTGCTTCCAAAAAAGCATTGCCCAATCCCTCGGACAGCGACGGGCGGACAAAAACATCGGCCCGGGCTAAATGTTTATAAACCTCCTGATTGGGAATATTGCCGACGAATTCAGTCTGTTTATCTATTTCAAGATCTCTCGTTAATTTTTCTAAGTCTGGACGAAGAGGTCCGTCGCCGACGATGATTAGCTTATGGCTTATAGCTGATGGCTGATGGTTTTTATTCAAGATTACGAAAGCATCAATCAAATTTTTAATGCCGTTTTTTTTGACCAGCCGGGAAACGGTGATTATTTTTTTGGAATTTTTAGTTTGTGATTTATTTGGAACTTGATATTTTGAATTTGATATTTCAATCCCATTCGGCACTATATCAACCTGACACTTTGCTCCGAGATTGCGCGCACGATTTTTTAAAAAATTGCTGATCGCCTGAATGTGATCAGCGCGGCGATAAATATTTTTATAAATCGGCCGGATCAAAAAAGTGCGCCACCAGATGTCCCACTCGCTATCGCCTTCTTGCAAGGTGAGCAAATATTTTACTTCGGGAAATTTCTTTTTGAATTTTAACGCCGCCCACCCGGCTTGATTGGCCATCATCGCCCAAATCATATCGTAATTATTTTCTCGGTGCAATTTGATCGCGCGACGATAAGCCAGCCAAGGGAATAAATATTTTGTTACGTAGCTTGCTACGTAACAAAGGCGATGGACTTTTATGTTGCCGATTTGCTCTTCGCTCTTTTGTTTGCCGTCCAGATTAGCAGTAATCATCTCAAATGAAAACTGCCCGCCCAAGGCGGATCCACCTGCGGCGGAAAAATCTACGCCAAGACGATCAGTGATTTCTTTGATTGCCACTTCGGCGCCGCCGACAAACGGATGATACGCCAGAGAAAAAATTAAAATTTTGGGCATATAAAAAAAGGAAATATCCTCTTGTCTTAGAGAAAATTGATAATTATCCCTATTATTATCGTATATTTTGGCAAAAAAGTCAAAACCCCCACGCTATTGACAAAGATTAATAAGTGTGCTATAATGATTAATTAGCCACATGGGGTGGCTGGTTTGAAACTTGTTCAACAAGCGGGCTTGTTGCCGCTGTGAGAGAAAGACTCCACATCTAACCCAGACGCAACCGCGCCGTTCCCTGTTTCGTGGGGACGACGCGGTATTTTTTTTATTTTTTTACAATATATTATTTAGTCGCGTTATAACCCTTTTCATACTTGGGCGTCAAATCGCGATAAAGATAAGGAAACTTAGCCATTAAATCGTCAATTATCTTTTTATTAATCCCTTTCATCATCTCCCTCTTGGCATCATCGCCCTCGGTAAAAACCACCTCATTCAATTCCGGCTCAATCTCAATGAATTGCGCAGTCTGGCCGTTTCTTTCTGCTGTAGCTGAATCTAGGCTGATAGAGATAAATGTTCCGCCATTATAAAGCAAGTATATTCTCTGCCGATGATCATTTATAACCAAAACTTGTTCCATAATATAGGGGTTAAATCCCAAATCACTTAACGCCTCCTTAAACTCTTTTCTCTGGGAAGCTTTGACGAGCCCGATCATCGGATGTTTATCGTCTACGGAAACCATGTTCTCTAAATGTTCAATATCAAATTTCAACTCTCCCCGACTCATCCCATCCGCCGAGTCAATGCCGCTAATTTTAATCTGCATCAACTCCCGTCCATTCTTTCTATCTTCTTCATTGGTCAAATTTGTTCGTTGACGATAACGCACTCCGTCGCCAGCGGCCATAACTTTTAGATCCGGCGTATCGTAATAAGTATCAATAAATTCTTCAATGCTGGTGGTAGCCGTCAAATTAGGATCCAGCTCTTTTACAAATTTGTCAGTTTGAATATATTTTTCTAATAAGTAATCACTGACTTCCTCCACCTTATCAAACGGCACTACGATCTTATCCTCATTCTCAATCCTTAATTGTTTGGCTATTGAATCGGCAGCATTTTTTTCAGACTCGGAATTCGTATTACTGTCGGAAATGGCCTTGGGCAACTGACAGCCGGTCAAAATAAAAACCGTCAATAAAATGAGGGGTATTGCTGTTTTATTTTTTTTGAACATTATCAGTTTACTTATTAATTATTTTCTCACCATATACCCCCTCGAGCAAATCCAAATCCTTATTCGTGCCTAGCAATAAATCAATGTTTTTTTCTTGCAAACTTTTCAGCACCTGATTGCCAGCCGGGTCACCGATCAACTCTTCATACATTTTGGCAAAAGCCGCCATATCCTTGATGAAACAATGCCCGCCCGCGCCGCGGCCGCTTTTGTGAACCGGATCAATGTGCATATTGCCGATCCACGGATCGGCGCTCATAATCTCATGAATGGCGTCCCAGCGGCAATTATTCTTTTGCGCCAAATCATAAGCCAAGTTCATAAAAATCACTTTGGTATAAAAAAAACAATTGCGGATGTATTTGAACAGCTCGGCCTCGCGGGCAGTGATTACCTTTGATAGCGGCGCGGGCGGCAAAACAGACAAATATTCTTCCGCTTGGCGGCGATAATCGTCATTGTCAATGGGAATCCCGACGAGATTGCGTCCCGGATTGGCCACGTCCCAGGCGGCCGTCCGCTCGGTCAAAAATTCCGGCGAATGCATCACAAAAATATCGGGAAATTGCTTTTGAATTGACTCGGTGGTGCCGGGCAGAATCGTTGATTTGATAACGGCGGTAGCGCCGGCCCCAACCAAAGCGATTGCCTCGCGGACAATATGATCGTCAAAGCCGGCCGGGGTCGTCGGCGTCGGTACGGCAATGAAAACTATATCACAAGCCTTTATTTTTTCTTTGTTGCCGATATACGGCTCTTCCAGCGCGTAACGAATCACCTCAAATCCCCGCTCCTGAAAATTATCCGCGTAATTTTTGCCGATCCAGCCCTGGCCGATAAAACCGATTTTTTTGTCCTGCATTGTTAAAAAAATTATTTCTAGGAATTTTAAATTTAAAATAAATAATTGTTAAATTGTCATACTGTTATATTGTTGAATTTCGCCACCACTACCATTGCGAGTCCGCTGCGGCGGACGTGGCAATCCAATTTTCGTGTTGTCATCCCGACCCCTTCGACTGCGCTCAGGGTAAACTCCGTGGAGGGATCCCTCCACTCGTCCGCTTGGGGCGTCCTCGGTCGGGATGACACATAGACGCGAGTTTATCGCGTCTCTATGGATTTTTATTCCGAGTTACGAGTCGCGAGTTACGAGTTCCGAACCAAAATCCCGTTACCAATTACTGGTTACTATTTGCCCTGATAATACTCCCTGTACCAGGCGATGAAATTCTTAATCCCCTCTTCAATGCCGACTTTCGGCTCATAACCCAGCTTGTTTTTGGCCTTATCAATATCCGCGTAAGTTTCCGGCACATCGCCGATTTGAAGCGGCAAATAATTCTTAATCGCCTTCTGGCCCAATTGCTCTTCTATCTGACCAATGAAGTATTCCAAATCAACCGGCCTGTTATTGCCCAAATTGTAGACTTCATATCCCTGGCAATGGTTTAAGGCGGCGACAATGCCGGCGACAATGTCGTCAATATAAGTAAAATCTCGCCTGTGCTGGCCGTTATTATAGACGTCTATCGGCCGGCCAGCCAAAATCGCCTTGGTAAATTTGAATAGCGCCATATCCAGCCGCCCCCACGGGCCATAGACAGTGAAAAACCTCAGTCCGACGCAATTGACGCCATAGAGATGATGATAAACATGGGCCTGAAGCTCATTGGCCTTTTTGGTCGCGGCATAAAGAGAAATCGGATTATCTACCGCGTCAGACTCGGCAAAGGGAATTTTGGTATTGCCGCCATAGACTGACGAAGAAGACGCATACACCACCTCCTTGATTCCATAATCTTTGGCCAACTCAAAAATATTATTCGTGCCGACAATATTGGACATAATATAAGCATCCGGATTTTCCAAAGAATAACGGACGCCGGCCTGGGCGGCCAGATGACAAATCTTGTCTATTTTATGATTGGCAAAAACGCCCTGCAATTTTTCCTTGTCGGCGATATCGCACTCATAAACTTTGAAATCATAGTCGCCAAGAAATTTGGCAATGCGATCGCGTTTGATTTTCGGATCGTAATAATCGTTAAAATTGTCCACGCCGACTACATCCACTCCTGCGGACAAAAGTTTTTTGGCGACATTAGAGCCGATAAAACCGGCAATGCCGGTTAATAAGATAGCCATGGACTACTGCTTGATTATTCGGTAAATATACTCTAATATTATTGTATATTTAAACCAAAATGTAAAGCCGAGCAAAGCGAAGCATTATCCAGGGAGCCCCCCGTGTCATCCCGACCGAGGACGCCCCAAGCGGACGAGTGGAGGGATCCCTCCACGGAGTTTACCCTGAGCGCAGTCGAAGGGGTCGGGATGACAGCGGAGATTGCCACTAAAAAACAAACTGCAAAACAAATGAAAATATTATATATTATCACTCAAACGGAATGGGGCGGCGCGCAAAAATATGTTTTTGATCTGTCAACTTTTGCTCGTTTGCAGGGACATGAGGTTGTGGTGGCGACAGGACAAGGTGAAGATAGTATGTTAATTGAAAAATTGACCGAGGTCGGCATAGAAACTCATCAATTGAAAAACTTGGTTAGAAATATTTCGCTCTTTAAAGATATCGCGGCGGTATTTGAGTTGGCCGGTTTATATAGGAAAATCAGGCCAGACATTATCCATCTTAATAGCTCCATGGCCGGAGTGATCGGCTCCTTCGCTTCCGTCTTTTATCGCCGCAACAAACACCGAATAGTATACACCGCTCACGGCTGGGTATTCAATGAGCCGATGAATCAGATCAAACGATGGATCTTTTTATTTCTGGAAAGGTTTTCGGCAAAATTAAAAGACAAGATAATTTGCGTGTCCGAATTTGATCGCCAAGTAGCGCTGAAGCATAGAATAACGCCGGACAAAAATTTGGCCGCTATCCATAATGGCCTTGACGCCGACAAAACCGAATTTTTATCAAGAGAAGAAGCTCTCAAAGAATTGACCGCGAATTCCAAGTTCTCGGTTCCCGATTCCGAGATAATCATCGGCACGGTGGCTAATTTCTATCCGACAAAGGGTTTAGACTATTTAATTAAAACAACTCAATTACTGATTACACGTTACTCATTATCCGTTACCCTAATCATCATCGGCGACGGCCAGCTACGGCCGGAATTGGAAAAATCAATCGTCGAGAAAGACCTCACGAGTAAAATCCTCCTCGCCGGAAAAAAGAACCGCGCTTCACAATACCTCAAAGCCTTTGATGTTTATGCCTGTTCATCAGTAAAAGAAGGCCTGCCCTATTCCATTATGGAAGCCATGGCCGCGGAACGGCCGGTTGTCACCACCGATGTCGGCGGCATTCCGGAAATCATCCAAGATGAGCAAAACGGATTATTGACTGAACCGGCAAACCCCCGGGAATTGGCTGACAAACTCGCCCGATTGATAAAAGATCGGGACTTGGCAAAAAAACTGGGCGCGGCAGGGGCGGCAACAGTGAGAGAAAAATTTTCCAAAGAAATAATGGTGGAAAAAACGATGGAAGTTTATAACAGTCTATGGTCTATAAAGTCTTAAAGTCCATAAAACTTGTGGGGAGCGAAGCCGAATTATCCATAAAATAAGATGATTTAAATAAAATCGTAGAGACGGGGCATGCCCCGTCTCTACGTAATGCCGATTAATGAATTTACCCCCTTAATACTTGGGTATCTGTTACAGGCAACAACAAAGACGTCCCAAGGTCTCGGGACGTCTTTGTATATAACGCTAAAATCTAAAAATTTTATTTTATTTAAACTCCCCTGCTCTAACCTTGCTAATGAAATCCTCCGCCTCTTGGCGGTAATTTGCATCCATAGAGATGACTTTTTGGGCGGTGGAAATCGCCGCGGTGTCATTGCCGAGATAAGCCTGGGCAAAAGCGAGTTGAATGTAATATTGCGGGTTATTCGCATCTATGGCGACAAGTTGCTGTGCAAAAAACAGCGCGCAATCATATTGTTTGACACTGACCGAGGTTGAAAGCGCCTGGGTAAAAAATTCCGCCGCGTCAAATCCGCCGGCCACTTGGCTCTGCAAGACCTCATAATCAGTAAACAGTTCTTTGAGCCGATCAATTTTGCCGGCGCGTATCAAAGCGGCTGCCAGTTGGCGATAACTTTCAAAATTCTTGGGGTTGAGGGAAACCGCCTTCTCAAATTGCGCCACGCCAAGCTCATAGCTGCTTAGAGCCGAGGCGCTATTGCCGGCCTGCGTGTGATAATCGCCCAAATATAGATAGGCATAACCGCCTTCATAATAAAGTTGGGGGCGAGTGGGAGAAAGCGGCAAAGCCTTTTCATAAAAATCAATGCTTCTTTCCAGTTCTGCCGGCTGGCCAGTCAATAGAAACACAAAATTATTGACTCGCATCGCCACCATATAATTGGCAACGCTATAAGGGTTTTCCGCCAATTGATCGGCCATTTTCTCTTGGAGATCCTTGGCTACTTTCAGCGCCGCCTGATTATCAATATTGCCAGCCGAGAGATACTGTTCAAAAAGAGTATAATACTGCCGGCGATATTCCTGATCGCCGAGAGTATTCATCGCCAAGACTTCGTCAATTAGCGCCATTCTTTGTTCAATGGACAGCCCGCCTTGGCTCAAAACCTTTGTCATTTTCAAATTGGCTTGAAGCGGTTTGATGTTTCCGCCAAATAGCATCAACAGAAAAATCACCACATAAACAACCGCCGCGCCGACCTTAAAGTTGCCCTGCTCCAAAAATTTCGGCTTGAAAGAAGGGGTGAACAAGCTGACAAAAGCCAGACACAGAAAAAGCGGAATATAAATCGCCAGGGCCTCAAAGATGAAAAGGTTCTGGATAAAGTAAGCGACGATAATTAGTGACAGAATTGTCGGAATGAAAAATGTCTGCCGGCTTTCTTTATTTTTGTCAAAAAAATATCGCCAAAAAAACCAGAGGGGCAAAAACAGAAAAGAGAGATATAGCACCAAGCCGACCAAACCGCCGGTAATTAGCCGATCAAAAATGATGTTATGCGCCCGGTCAAACCAGACCACCGAATAAGCCCGACGATAAATTTTCGGATTGAAATATTTGTCAAATGGCTGATAGAAATTCTCATAGCCCCAGCCGAGAACCGGCCGTTCCTTGAACCCCTGCCAAGCGCTCCCCCAGGTCCACAACCGATTTTCAGAGGTGTTGGACTTGGTGTTGATACTGACGACGCGATTGAGCAGGATGTTGCTTTTGACAAATGCCGAGTTGCGATTCAGATAAACAATACCGCCAAGAAGAACAAAAATTATCAAAGCAATCAGCGCCAGCCGCCGAGGCCAAGAACCGCGTTGGAAAAACCAAAATGCCAAAAACGCCACAAAAGCCAGCCCGGTCACAATCAATGCCAAGATGCCGCCTCTGGTTTGCGTATTGACGGCAACAAACACAAACAAAGCGATGCCAGCCAAATAGTAAGCGCGAAGATACCAATTCTGGCGGTAAAAAAGCAACAGCCAGCCCAAATAAAAACTAAAAATCAAATAACCAGCCATATAACCGGCATTGCCAATGGTACCAGCCAACCGGACATCACCGCTTGATTTGAGCAGCCAATCAACACCAAGATACTGTCCTAGAGCGACCAGAGCGACCAAAACGCTGGCGGCAAAAAAGATATCAAAAATTTTCAGCCAGTCTTTTATATTCTTGAAAAAACCAATGAGAGTGAGCAAAAAGAGAAACAGGTTAATAAGTAAAAAAATCCCCTCGCTCCGCTCATTGTTGCTCCAAAAACTGCGGTAAAAGCTATCCCCGACGAGTGAAGAAATAAAAATCGCGACCAGATAGCCGGCAAAAAGCAAAACGGTCCAGTTGAGTTTGAGACGATACTCGCTATTTTTTGCCGCCAAAAGCAAGAAGGCAAAAAACATTACTTCTGCGGCAATATTGAAAGCGACCGTTTTGGTGACAATAAACGGAAAAAACAGCTTGCCGCTCAAATAAAGCGGAGAAAAAATTATCACCGCCAGGCAAAGCCAGATGACGACCTTGAGCCAGGCTTCAAAAGTTTTTGGAAAAGTCATAATTTTATTTTATTTGAATTTATAATGATAAATCTTGAAAATCGTTTCGCCGGAGCGGTTTTTGATCGTCCTAGACACCGGCACGCCGACTCGTTCCAAGTCTTTTGATAATAGTTCCATATTGCTCCGCAAGGCGGTGTCACTTTTTTTGACGCTATCAAAAACAGAATCATCAACGGCAAAAATATAATAAAACCCGGCCACACCGGAATCCTGCAAAAACTTTATCGGATTGGTACCCGAGGGAGTGATCATTAGGAGATTGCTAAAATCAAAAATCGGCAGGCGGTAAACCAAAGCATACTTGTCAAAATACCAGAACGAGGCAAACCAATTGATGGTGCCGTCAAGCAGAACCACCTCTTGGCCAGCGTAACTTTGCAAATCAAACGACAAATCATCCAAACTGTCTATCTTCATTTTTGCCGGCCGATCGGCAAAAACTTTTTGGGAAATAAACTCATCCAGCTCATTGAATCCGCGAGATGAAAGATGGACATAAGAATAAAATAGCGGCGAAGATCCGGCTGGCGTGACCGTCAAATTGGTATTGGCGCTATAAGCGCCTTCAACCGCGACTAAAAAAATAAATGCTGTTAGCGCAATATACATTGCGATTTTTTTTGCCTTGACCAAATCCCAAATATCGGCGGCCAAAAACCCGAATATCAGAGCAAAAAGAGGCATGATAATGGAAAAAAATCTTGGCCCGGTACCGGAGAATAAAAACATCAGCAGTGCAAAGCCAAGATTCAGCGCGACAAATATTTCACCCTTGTTGGCGCGGCGGCGAGAAATTTTTATGAAGAGGTATAACAAACCGGCAACAAAAGCGATGAGCAAAGGCAAAGAAGTTGTATCAAACAAAGACGAGCAAATGGACACGAAATTATCTTGCAGATTAAAATTCACTCCCCGTTCGGAAATGCCGCTAAAATCTTGGGGGTGCATCCCGACCATGGACGACAAAGCGGCGTCAAAATGACCGCGCGCTTGAAAAACCTTGAGATTATAAACAATTACCGGCGACAAAACCAGCAAAAACAATACAGCTCCCAGCCAAAATTCCTGGCGGCTGAATAATTTTCGCTTAAAAATCGCCAGATATACCAAAATTGCCGGCAAAAGGAAAATTGCCGTGTATTTTGACATAATGGACAATCCGGTAAAAATAAAAAATCCGTAAAGATGCTTTGGCCGGCCGGCGGCAATGAAAAAAATAAACGACAAAACCGCGAGCGCGATAAAAAGCACCTCTACCCCCTCCAGATAACCGGCGCGGGAAATCCAAACAGCCAAGGCGGACACTGCCGCTATCGCCGACGAGCTAACAGCCGCTGACAATCCACGGATTTTTTTGGCGGCAAAATAAACCGCCGCCACCGCTCCGCTCCCGGCCAAGGCAAACGGCAATCTCGCCGCCAAAGTGGTCGGGCCGAAAAGCTTAAAAAACAAATTCTGAATCGCAAACACCAGTGGCGGAGCATCATGAAACGACCACTTGCTCCACCCCGGCAAATCTCCGAACCACTGAATCGGCGTGGTCTGTCCCCCGCCCAGATAGTCAAACCAAGCAAAAGCGCGCAATGAATATAAAGCATCGTCGGAAATAAGATCAAAAACAGTCAGACGAAAAAAACGAAAAAAAACCGCCACCATCATGATCAGGCAAAAAAACAAAAATTCTTTGGTCTTGAAAAAATTGAAGTTCATGGTTTGGCAAGCTGCCTTTATAGGGAGTTAAGAGAAAACCCCTCCCTACCCTACCCTCCCCTTTCCACCCCAGGCGGACGCGCGTAAAGGGAGAAAAAGATTATTTATTTTTGCGCCGCCTTAATTTCTTTTATGGTCTGCGAATAAATTTCATTGTCAGGATTGATTTCTACGCACTTCTGGAAATAATCAATCGCCTTATCATACTGTTTCTCCTGATAGAAAAACGCGCCCAAATAACTGTAAAAATTCTCCGCGTTGGAAGGCATTTTTTCAATGCCGGCGAGCATCATCGGTTCAATCTCGCTTTTTCTATCCGGAAACTTGCTAATATACAAATCCGCCAGCGCTCGATAATAATCAGTGCGATAAGCAGACTTGGCGACTGCCTGCTTGTATAATTCCATTGCCTCATCATAACGCGCCAAAGGATAGACATACAAATCAGCCAGTTCGGCATAAGCCGGGCCAAAATCGGGAAATTTCTCTATTATTTCCTGATATTTATTTTCCGCCGCGTCATTCTCGTGAAGAATCTTGAGCAGGCCGGCGTAGCTCAATTGCTTTTCATAATCTTCCGGATCAACGGCCAATTCATCACGCAGAGTTTTCAAACGGTTGAAAAGAGTGTCCACGCTTTCTTGCTTGAGATTGTACTGGCTATATTTGGCATAGTCCGCCGGCGCGTCCAAGCTGAATTCAACATCTCCGGAGATATCTCCGGAGAAAAGCCGACCGGTATAAACCGCCCAAATAGCGGCGATTATTAGCGCGACCAAAACCAATATAATGACAAAGATGATTAAAAAACGCTTTTTCATTTTGAAAAAAATAGTTATTTCTAATGCTTAAAGCTTAACAAAAAGGAAGAAAAAAGTCCACAAAAATCATAAAGTTCTTAAAGTCCGTAAAGCTTGTGGTGAGCGAAGCCGAACCATTCATAAAGCTCGTGGTGAGCGAAGCCGAACCATCGGATGAGGGGCGGGTAGCAGTTCCCCCCTCCTTGTTTGAAGGGGGGATGGGGGGAGGGATGTTTCCGACAATGCCCCCGTCCTAATCCGTAGAGACGTCTCGAGTACTCGGGATTGCGTCTATGTGTCATCCCGACTGAGGACGCCCCAAGCGGACGAGCGGAGGGATCCCTCCACGGAGTTTTACCCTGAGCGTAGTCGAAGGGGTCGGGATGACAACATGAAAATGGGATTGCCATTTCCGCCGCGGCGGATTGTTAAATTATAAAATCATTGGGTACTACCTCTATGGTTTGGGGCATAATAATAATATAACAACATGACAATTTAACAATTTTTTTCAAACACAAATCCCCGCCCCGATTGCTCGGGACGGGGATCGTTCTATTTCAACAGAAAACCATTAAAACAGAATTTACTCGGTCAAGTTGACAACCGTGGAGGTCGCCTGCAAACCATTGACCAGATAACCATTGTACCACTGGGAAGTGGTGATGGCGCTGGTGTCGCTGGAATACAAGTCAGACCAGATAAAGTTGCCCTGTTCCAAAGCCGAGAAGGCGCCTGCCGGAGCACCGTTGCTATAAGCAGTAGCCAAGGTGGAGCTGGCAGTATCGCCCAAGAGGCGCACCTGGACCGAACCGTCAAGGTCTGAATCCAAGCCGGCGACTGACCGACCGATCAATTGGAATTGAGCGGATTGGCCGGCACCGATGACCAATTCTTTGGCAGTAGACAAGCTATCCGGATCCACCATGGTGAAAGTCGGATAAGTATCGCCACCCTGTGAATTGGAATTAGCGCTGTAGTCCGCGGCTACCTGTTTGAAGGTAGACCAGTCGGTTCTCTTGGCCTGCAAACCGGAAGTGGTCACCATTAAGTTGGCATCAGTAGAGGTGTTAACATGGAAACTCAACCGGTAAATAGCGATCGCTTCGCTGGTCGGGTTGCTGACAGTGAAGTCATACAACACGCCGCCGGAAGCAACCAGCTTAGTGCTGGACAAAGAATTGACAGTAACGGACGGATACGCTTTGTGCAGAATGACAGCGGTGCCAGTGGCATTGCTGTTGGTGATAGTGCTGACAGTCAAGCCGGAAGTAGCGCCCTTAGCAGTGAGGTACTTGGTGCCGCCCAAGCCAATCTTAAAGCTGGCATTGGAAGCGCCGGTCTCATCGATAGAAGCGTTATCTACTTTCGCGGTGGTAGCCTTGATCACCAGTTCCACGCCGGAAGAACCGGTCGGAACATTCAAGTCGGTAGCCAAAGCAACCTGCTCGCAAGCCGCGTTCAAAGTGGTGTCAACAATCGCGTTTGACAAGTCAGTAGACTTGTAAATCTTGACATTGGTGACATCGCCATTGTCGCCGGTCGCGGTGCCAGTCAAGGCGCCGTTGCCAACACAGACATTCAATTGGCTGACGTTAATGGCTTCATTGGTCGCGGTCAATTTGAGCCGACCGACTTCATAAGTCTGGCCTTCAGCCACAATCTTTGAAGACGGGTTTGAAGCCGCCACATTGATGGTGAGCGAGCCAGCGCCGGCAATGGTCATTATCGCCGGAGTTTGGCTATTGTAAGCGCTGCCGGTCGGAGTAATGGTGTTGCCGGTGACCTTACCAAGAGCGGTGACAGGAACAGTAGAGCCGTCATATCTGACGACAAAGCCGTCCTTGTGGCCTTGATAAGTAGCCGCGGTAGAGCGGACATCGCCACGAAGTTCCAAAGTGACAGTCTTGCCCTTGGCAACAATAATCGGAGTGGAGAGGGTCCAAGTGGTGGTGCCACTGTAGCCATCTTTCACTTCCAATTTGCAACCATAAGTGGAATCAAGAGTGGCAGTCGGATACAAAGTGGTGCAATCGGTCTTGTTGGTAGTGTCATACAAGGACAAACTGTCCAAGTTGGTGGTGGTAGCGGTCTGGTTGGCCAAAGAAATCGCGGTAATCTTGACATCTTCGCCAGAACCGACGGCGCTAAACACCCAAGAACCATACAAAGCCTGCTTGCTGCCCAAAGACACATTGCCGGAAACCGGCAAAGAATTGGCAGTAACAGTCAATTTACCCGGCTTGAAAGTCTGGGTATAGCTGTTGATGCTGCCGCTCGGGGTAGCAGTGACAGCGTCTTGAGTATCAGCTCCGGTAGCGGTGATTGAAGAACCGGTGATGTAGAAGTAGAAAGTCTCGTTATTAGCGAAACCGCCAGTGCTCTCCAAATCAGCCACGACCTTGACCACATTGGAACCGACCGGCAATTCATTGGTGGCGGTATAAGTCACCGCGCCGGCAGTCATAGTGGACGGACCCCAGAGGGTGTTGCCCTTGGAATCAACCAACTTGACATTGTCAATATTGGTAGAGTTCATCGTGGAAGATGAGCTGGTCAAAGTGAGCTGAGTGATTTCAACCGGTTCGCCCTGAACGACAAAGGTGAAAGAACCGATTGCCTGAGCGTCACCATAAGAAACGTCCTGCGCCGGAACGGCGTTGGAGGATTCAATTCTCAAGGTGCCGGTGGAAACGGTCAATTGGTCGTTGGTCAGAACCGGATTGGTCGCAGTGGAAGAAGCGCCGCTATAAGCCGGCTCCATCATGTAGCCGAAGGTATCGCCGGAGGCGACAACATCGGTAGTGCGATAAATACCGAACTTGATGGTGCGGGTAGAACCGCTCTCAATGTCGGCTTTCAAGACGAAATCCTTGCTCTTGCCCTTTTCAACCAAGACAGAGCTGTTGGTGAAATCCGCGGTCAAATATTTGCCGTCCTTGGTGAAGGTGGCGTTTATTTGCTCGGAATTGTCGGCCAACAATTTGTAATTGGTCAAATCATCCAAAGAGGCAGTGCCGCTCTGATAGAATTTGATCTGTTTGATTCTCTGTCCTTCCACGGAATTAGAGCTGATCTTATAAGCCGCCACGATGTAGCCGGCAGTGCCGACTTTGACATCAGTGGAAGTGCTATTCTGGTAAGAGCTGCGCTGGACAGTCACGCCGCCGATAGTCAACGAAGTGACAGTCTGGTAATTACCGGTAATCGGCAAAGAGCCGACCACGGTCGCGCCGCCTTTAAGCTCCATCGCGGACAAAGCCAATGAAGGAACCTGACCGGCGACAGAGCCGGAAGAAGCGATATTGCCAGCCAAGATGATCTTCTTGGTGGTGCCGGCCTTGACGACAATGTCATTGCTGAACACTGCCTTGGAGCTGGCATTCAAATTCTGATTGGTGCCGATTTGAACATTGGTAGAAGCATCAATCAAAGCCAAAGAAGAAAAGTTGGCATCAACGGCCGCGCTCTTTCTTTCCACAGTCATGCTGTCAACGGTGATGTCGCCATCAGCTGAAGCAGTCAAAGAAACAGTGGTGAAAGGAACGCGAATCGCGCCGATAACCGCCAAGCCGGACGCCGGAGTGTCAGACGCTAAAGAGACTGACAAAGAGGTGCCGGAAGGAGTCGTCGGAGTGGAAGATTCCGGACCAGCCACAGTGCTGAGCTCGGCTTCTTCGCCGGTAATTGAAGAACCGCTGTCAAAAGTCATGGAAGTCGCGATAGTGATAACCGCGCTGTCTTTGAAGCTGTTGGCGACAAAGGCGTCATCAGTGACCAATCTCTTCTTGCCGTCTTCAATGTAATAAATGTCTTCGCTGCCTTCATATTTAACCAAAGAACCATCAGGCATGACTGAGCTTGAGGTCAAAGCATCGCCCTTGACATAGTTGGTCTCAAAAGCGTTCTGGATGGTGATAATGTTTTTGTACCAATTATCGCCATAAAGAGCTTTGGCCGCGGCCTCGTCTTCCAAATTTCTGATAATAGCGCCAGGAGTAACAGCGTACGCCTTGGGGCTATTTTCAAACTTGATCAGTTTGACGCCCGGGCGAGCGGTAACATTACCGCCTAATTCCAAATCATCAAAATCATCTTGAGAGATGGTCTTGATGCCCTGGGTTGCCCAAGTGCCGCTGTACCAAGTCCAATAAGTGACTTCGTTGGAGAAGAGATGTCTCGCTCCTTCGGAGTCAATGTAATAGACGGCCGGATTGCTGGCAGTCTTGACCAAATCACCGGCTGACGGTGAATAGGCGGCTGAAGCCAAAGGCACAACAGCAGCCAGGCCAAGAGACCAAGCAATCGTCGCGACTACTACGCTTAAAGTTAACAATTTTCTCATATTAACCTTTATTTTTTATTATTCTTATTAAAGAGCCGCTAAGATCGGGATAAACCTACGAGTTAAAACCCAGTTGATTCCAAGAGGGTTTCCTAACCCGCCGAGCAATGCCCCCTGCCAAACAAGCAGGACGACCTTTGACCCATTGACGGACGGGAACCCGCGATTTATTTCGCCCCGATTTAACGAACCCCTTAATTAGTTATATGTAAATAACTAATTAACAAAATTAATTATTTTATCAAAATCTGACTGGTGCTTTCGCTGCTGCCCGAAGATCCGCTATTTTCCACATTTATATCAGTGCTGGTGCCTTTGACATTGCTGACCGCTTCGGAATTCTGCAAATCACTGACAATCGCCCGCGCGCCGGAGGTGGCGCCGATGACGATGTCTTTCGTCTCAACCACCTTTTCCATGGCCGATACCAGATTTCCCTGATCCAACAAGTTCTGCGCCTGACTAAGCGCTTCTTGCGCCTGTTGGGACATTGAAGCGACATTTTCTATTGTAGAAGTGGAAACGACAAAAGTCAAAGACATGGTGGAAGAGGCCTTGCCGGCGCTGATAATGCCGGCCGTACTGGTAGCCTGGCTGACTGCCGCGGACGCGGCGGCAATGTCCTGTTGAGCGGTTTTGATTCTCTCCGCCACCCGGCTGACCACCTCGCTGCTATCAATATCCGATTCGCCATTGACATATTTGTCAACAATCACGCTCAGAGCGCTATTGCCGGTATCCTTGGCAACGCCGAGCGCCTTATCTAGGCTATCGCCTATCTGATTTTTTACATCCGCCGGCAAATTATTTTTGATGACGCTGATTTTTTGTTCTATGGCCAACGAACCGCTATCAACTTCTTTGGCGATTGCTACCGCCGCGGACACCGAGGCCATACCGACCTTATTGAGTTTTTCTTTGGCGGAGCTGACTTCCTTGGACAAGTTTTCAGCGGTCTTGGTAATTTTTTTCGCTTTTTTATCCACTGCTTCGTCTTTTTGCGCCAGTTTATCCAATTCATCGGCGCGGCGGGAAGCAAAATCAATATGAAGCTTGGCTTCCTTCTCTTCGGAAAAAGCCAAAACCAACTGGACTTTTTCCTGGGCAGTCTTGACCGAATAAAGGGCATCCCCTTCTATGCTGCCGCTGGCAACAGTCAGAGTGGCGCTATAGCCGAGCATCATGCCGGCAACCACAAACACCGCCAGCG
The DNA here is from genome assembly GCA_964536975.1 of uncultured Gammaproteobacteria bacterium. Taxonomy (GTDB): domain Bacteria; phylum Patescibacteriota; class Patescibacteriia; order 2-01-FULL-39-33; family 2-01-FULL-39-33; genus JAKQDP01. The sequence goes on along the minus strand of CAZHYS010000001.1, from coordinate 2,683 downwards.
CCGGCCGCAACAATCTCTGCCGGAAGATGTTATTGAAATATTGGAAATAATAAACCCGGTCGCCTGCTTGATAATCGGCCACTCGGTCATTTTCCATCCGCGGTTTGATCTGACTCATCAAAATTTCCCGATTGGACGCGATCCAATCCTCTTGCGGCCGTCCGCCGGCCTCAAACTCGCTGATTCGTTTTAAATTTTTGATTAGTTCCTTAGTCATTGATATTTTCTTTGAGAGTGTTGAGCGCTCGATGCAACAGTACCCTGACCGCTCCTTTGGATTTGTTGAGAACTTCGGCAATCTCGGAAATTGACAGCTCGTCAAAATATTTCAACACGATCGCCTCTTTGTATTCGTCTTTTAATTTGTCCAAGCCTTTTATCGTCGCTTGCAAGTCTGAATCTATCATCTGCTCCTGCAAGATGTCCTTGCCGCTATCAGGTATCTCCGGCGCGTTTTCGTCGTCCAATGACACCGCGTCAGTGTTCTTCCGCCGGTAGAAATCAATCACCAGATTGCGAGCGATGATATAAATGAAGGCGTTGAGATTTCTGATTTCTTTGCCTTCTCTAATAGACTGCCACACGCGAAGAAAGGTTTCCGAAGTAAGATCCTGGGTCTCGGCAACCGAGTTTACCTTAAAATAAATAAAACGATAGATACGTTTGACGTATAAATCGTAAAATTTGCCGTAAGCTTCAGGATCCTGGGCTTTGACTTTCAAAAAAAGAATCTTCTGATTGAAGGGATTCTTCATTATATATGACGAAATAAGTGAGTTTTTGTTACAGTCGGCTACAGTTAATTTATTAGACAAAAGTAATTATAGTATAAAAACAATCTTTTGGCAATAGGCAAAATCCGGGCAATCGGGGTATTTCGGAGCCGGCTGGCTTGACTTAAATAATTAAAAAATGATAAGATTTGTCTAGACATGTCTAGACAAATCTCGGGAAAAATGGGGTTTTAGACTTTTTATTTAGAGTACCGTGTGGATAATATGAAAAAATTTCCAATTTTTAATTGTAAGAATTACCAGCTTTGTTTACGATTAGCCGTTCCCTCCCCTTTATAAGGGGAGGGTTAGGGAGGGGTAATTGAGGTAAATATCATAAATTAATTTACCCCCTCCTACCGTTCCGGGGCAGAGCTGAATGCTCCCATGGGTCGCATTCAGCTACGCTCGCTTCGCATCGCTTCTGCCCGTCCTGCGGACCCCCTTGGAAAGGGGGAGGAAAGTGCAATAGTGCTAAAATATCAACAACGCTATTACATCTTACAACTTAAGTAATATAAAATTTTTTCTTCTGCCTATTCCAAATTTTTCAGTGCGGCAGAGGAATTCATTAATTCCTAGACTAATTCTCTCATAGATATGCCCCCGTCCGAGTCAAAACAACCAATCCGCGTTACTATTTCGCAGGCTGCCAACTTATTTGGTATCAGCGAAAAAACTATCCGCCGGGCCATCAAGGATCAGGAGGTGCTTTATATTGTTGTCCGTGGGGTATATAAAATCCATTTTGAAAGCTTGCTTAAGTGGTCGCAATCTCGCGTCAAAACCAAAAACAAATTCAATCGTGACGGCATCGGCCAATATGTAGACAAGTGGAAAATAAAAAATAAGCTCTACTCCCCCAACCCGAAAACAATCGGCGAGGAAGAAACCGACGAAGACAAGGCCGAAGCGACAAAAGAACCTAAAGCGGACTCTTGATATTCTTTATTCCCGGATTAGTTATGTGGGTATAAATTTGCGTGGTACGTATATTTTGGTGACCCAAAAGCTCCTGGACATAGCGGATGTCTACCCCGTTTTCCAACAGATGAGTGGCGAAACTATGGCGCAAACTGTGAAAAGTGGCGTCTTTTTTTATTTCCGCTTGCTGCAGCGCTCGGTAAAAAACGGCCTGCGCTGAACGCTCAGTCAATCGCCCACCTCTTTCGCTTTCAAACAGATAATCGCTTCCGTCACGGCCGGCGGTCAAAACGCGCAATTCGGACACTAATTTTTCCGGAATCAGAGTCATTCTATCTTTTTTGCCCTTGGCGTCTTTGATGTGGATCATCAGCTCGTCTATCAAGATATCTCTGATTTTAAGTGCGACCGTTTCGCTGACACGCAAACCGGCGCCGTAAGACAGGGCTATCATGAGCCGATGCTTGTTATTTTTTATGGTATTGATAATTTTGCCGATTTCTTCCCGGCTTAGAACAATTGGCAGTTTTTTATTCCTTTTGGCAAATTTAATGTCTATTTTGGTGTAATTTTTGAGTACTTCACGATAAAAGAATTTTATGGCGTTAAGGTAGAGATTGATTGTTTGTGGTGCATAGTTATTTTCCTGTTTTTTGAGCAAAAATTCTTTTATTTTTTCTGTTTTTAATTCCTTTGGGTTTTCTCCCAAAAAGTCAAAATAATCACCCAGACAACCCAGGTAGCTGGAAATGGTTTTGGGGCTGTAATTCCTAAGGCGTAGCTCGTTTTTGACGTCTTCCAAGTAGCTTTGCATAATAGGGCTTGATTTGATAAAATTAACAAATAATACTTACTTTCGTAATTATACCAATTATTCGCATAACATACCATTTTAAAACTCTTATTTATCAAATAGTTCAGATAGAAAGGAGTTATATTCAATTTTACATTTAAGAACAAAAAAAGCCCCCTTCAAAAACATTTAT